>NZ_JAVDYC010000001.1:8502500-9102500 GCF_031458255.1 Catenuloplanes niger | reverse complement strand
GCCGTGATCAGTGCCGCCGCCGGCCCGCCGACCGCGGCTTCGCAGCGGGTGGCGACGCCCGGCGCGATGCCGTGCGCGGTCAGGCGGGCGTCGGCCAGGACGGTCTCGGCGGCCTCCTCGGCGAGTTGGCGTTGACTGATGCCGCCGGTGAAGCGGCCGCTGGTCCAGTTCCAGTCGACCGTGGTCAGAATGCGCAGCGGGCGTCCGGACAGTCGCGCCTCGCGGGCGGCCCAGCGCACCGCCCGGTCGCCGCCGGCCGAGCCGTCGGTCCCGACGATGATCTCCCTTGGTGCCATCGCTCCTCCTCCTGCTCCGGGCACGGACTCGGCACCCACCGCGGTCCGCCGGTGAGGACGTCGGCGCTGGGCGGCCACGGGTGGCGCTGTCGGCGGACCGGCCGTGGTGGCGCCACCGTGGTCGCGTCACCGCGGCGTGACCGTCGTGGCCACACCGATGACCACGAGCGGCGGGCCGCGGTACGGACACGGCTCCCGCCGACCGCACCGCGCGGCCCGTGCCTCGTCCCATGCGTCACCCGCAGCGTGCGCCGGCGCGGCGAACATCGAACAGGGCCGATGGTCCCGGTTATCTGACCACGGCGACGGCGCACGGGGCGTGGTGCAGTAGCTGCTGGCTGACGGAGCCCAGCAGCGCGCCGCTCAGCCCGCCGCGTCCCCGGGAGCCGACGACGATCAGTTGTGCGGAGCGGCCCGCCTCCAGCAGCGCTCGCGCCGGGCTGCCGGTCCGGACCGTGGTGGTCACCGCCACCTTCGGGTAGCGCTGCCGGTGTCCGCGGAGCGCGTCGTCGAGCCGGTGCCGGTCGTCCTCGGTGGGTTCGCCCAGGTCGGCGGCGGGCAACCAAGCGGTGGGTGCCGGGGTGCAGGCGCGCACGACGCGCAGCGGTACGCGTCGCGCCTCGGCCGTGATGAACGCGAAGTCCAGTACGGCCGGTGCGCCGGTGGACTCGTCGACGCCCGCGACGATCGGTGCGGTCGTGCCCGCGTGCGCGACGACGTCCCGCACCACGACGACCGGGCAGTGCGCGTGCGCGGACACCTGGATGGACACCGATCCCAGGACGAGATGGGTGAATGCGCTGTGGCCGTGCGCGCCGAGCACCAGCAGCTCGGCCCCGCGGGACTCGTCCACCAGCGCGGCACCGGCGCCGGCGTGGCGCACCGCCGTGCTGACGCAGACCGTGGGGTGGGTCTTGGCCGCCTCCCGCAGTGCCTCGTCGAGCAGCACCGTCGCGGCGCGTTCCATCTCCGCCTCCGGTGGCACGGCCGTGCCGGGCACGAACGGGGCGGCGGGCATCAGCCCGGCCCACTCGCGGGCGAAGCAGAGCCGAACGGCCGCGCCGGTCCGTTCCGCCTCGTCGAGTGCCCAGATCCTGGCGGCGTCGGCACCTGGTGAGCCGTCGTATCCGACGACGATGGTCCTGATGGTCATGACAGCACCTCACGATCCGCGGGCGGCGTTCGCCGGGCGGCGAGCGCTCGGCGGCGCCCGGACGAGTCCGCCGGGTCACCTCCGGCTGCCGGGCGTCACACCGTCAGGGTCGCCGCCCGGCGAGGGCATCGACAGGGACCAAGGTCCCGGTTGCGGCACGGTTCCGCGCCCCGGGATCGATCACACCGGGACGGCCGGGCGAGGGCCGGCGCGCGGCCCTCGCCCGGTGTGTGTTCAGCGGCTGTCCGAGCCGCCGGCCGCACCGAGCACGACGGCACGGCCGGCCTCGAGGCGTGCGATCGGCACCCGGTACGGCGAGCAGGACACGTAGTCGAGGCCGGCGTCGTGGAAGAAGCGCACCGAGGACGGGTCGCCGCCGTGCTCGCCGCACACGCCGACGACCAGGTCCGGCCGGGTCCGGCGGCCCTCGTCGGCCGCGATCCGGATCAGCCGGCCGATGCCGCGCTCGTCGATCGTCTCGAACGGCGAGACCGGGAAGATGCCCAACTCCAGGTAGCGGCCGAAGAACGCGCCCTCCACGTCGTCGCGGGAGAAGCCCCAGCCCATCTGGGTGAGGTCGTTGGTGCCGAACGAGAAGAACCGGGCCTCCTCCGCGATCTCACCGGCCAGCAGCGCCGCGCGCGGCACCTCGATCATCGTGCCGACCGGGATCGCCGGCGCGCCCTCGACCCGGGCGATCACGGCCTCGGCCGCACGGCGTACGGCGGCGAGTTCGCGCACGTCACCGACGAGCGGGACCATGATCTCCGGGCGTGGGTCGCCACCCGCGCGACGGCAGGCCGCGGCCGCGGCCGCGATCGCCTCGACCTGCATGTCGTACAGGCCGGGCACGACCAGGCCGAGCCGGACGCCGCGCAGCCCGAGCATCGGGTTCTGTTCGTGCAGCCGGCGTACCGCGGTCAGCAGCAGCGCGTCCCGGCCGGGGTCGGCGCCGAGCGCCTCGGCTCGCGCCACCCGGGCGGTGAGCTCGTCGAGCGCGGGCAGGAACTCGTGCAGCGGCGGGTCGAGCAGCCGGATGGTGACCGGGAGACCGTCCATCGCGGCGAGGATCCCGGCGAAGTCGGCGCGTTGCAGCGGCAGCAGCGCCGCGAGCGCGGCCTCGCGTTCGGTGTCGTCGTCGCCGGCCAGGATCAACCGCTCGATCAGCGGGCGGCGCTCGCCGAGGAACATGTGCTCGGTGCGGCACAGTCCGATGCCGGTGGCGCGCAGCCGGCGAGCCAGCGCCGCGTCCTCGGGTGTGTCCGCGTTCGCGTACACGCCCAGGCGGGCGACCCGGCCGGCGTGGTCGAGCAGCCGGTCGACCGCGGCGACGACCGGGTCGTCGCTTCGTGCGGTGCCGTCGCCCAGGTGGCGCATCAGCGCGGACGGCCGGACCGGAACCGCCCCGGGGTAGATCTTCCCGGTCGTACCGTCGACGGAGATGACGTCGCCGGCGTGCAGGACCGTGCCGTGCACGGTCAGGGTGCCGGCGGCCGGGTCGATGTCCAGTTCCTCGGCGCCGCACACGCAGGGCCGACCCATGCCGCGGGCGACCACGGCCGCGTGCGAGGTCTTGCCGCCCCGGCCGGTGAGGATGCCGACGGCGGCGATCATGCCGGGCAGGTCGTCCGGGTTGGTCTCCCGGCGTACCAGGATCACCGGTTCCCGCGCGGCGGCGGCCGCCGCGGAGTCGAAGACGATCGCGCCGACGGCCGCGCCCGGGGACGCGGCGACGCCGGTGGTCAGCGCGCGGGGCGTGGCGGCCGGGTCGAACGCGGGGAACATCAGGTGCGCCAGCTGCGGTCCGGAGACGCGGCGCAGTGCCTCGTCGAGGTCGATGAGCCCCTCGTCGACCAGTTGCGCGGCGATCACGAACGCGGCCTCGGGTGTGCGCTTGCCGACCCGGGTCTGCAGCATCCACAGCCGGCCGTGCTCGATCGTGAACTCGATGTCGCACAGGTCCCGGTAGTGCTCCTCGAGCGCGTCCATGTTGGCCAGCAGCTGCGCGTAGCAGGCGGGTTGAAGATCGGCCAGGGCCTGCAGCGGTACGGTGTTGCGCACCCCGGCGACGACGTCCTCGCCCTGCGCGTTCGGCAGGTAGTCGCCGTAGGCGCCGCGGCGTCCGGTGGCCGGGTCGCGGGTGAACGCCACGCCGGTGCCGGAGTCGGGCCCGCGGTTTCCGAAGACCATCGCCATCACGTTCACCGCGGTGCCCAGGTCGTCCGGGATGTGTTCCTGCCGGCGGTAGACCTGCGCGCGCTCCGAGTTCCACGACCGGAAGACCGCGAGCACGGCCAGGTGCACCTGCTCGTGCGGCGCCTGCGGGAAGTCCCGCCCGGTGTGCCGGTGGAAGATCTGCTTGTAGGCGGCGACCACGTCCCGCAGCGCGTCCGCGTCCAGTGACTCCTCCGGGCCGGCGGCGGAGAGGACCTCCTCGAACGCGGCCGCGGGGATGTCGAAGACGGTGTGCCCGAACATCTGGATCAGCCGCCGGTACGAGTCCCACGCGAACCGGGCGTCGCCGGCGACCCTCGCCAGTCCCTCGACGGTACGGTCGTTGAGCCCGATGTCGAGCACCGTGTCCATCATCCCGGGCATGGAGAAGCGGCCCCCGGACCGCACGGACAGCAGCAGTGGGTGGTCCGGGTCGCCCAGCCGCCGGTCCATCCGCGCCTCCACGCCACGGAGGTGGTCCTCCACCTGGCGCATGAGTTCCACCGGCACGGCGCCGGTCTTCAGGTAGGCGCGGCAGGCGTCGGTGGTGATGGTGAAGCCGGGCGGGACGGGCAGGCCGAGGCGGGTCATCTCGGCCAGGTTGGCGCCCTTGCCGCCGAGCAGGTCAGCGGCGTCCCGGCTGCCGTCGATGAAGTCGTGCACGTACGTGGACATGGTGCGCACCTCCGTGGTCTCAGTGGTCGACGTCGGGTGTGGCCGGTACGGGTTCGCGCACCACCGCGACCGGGCAGGGCGCGTGGTGCAGCAGATGCTGGCTGACCGAACCGAGCAGCATGCCGGTGAAGCCGCCGTGGCCGCGGGTGCCGACCACGACCAGCTGGGCGTGGCGGGCGGCGGCGAGCAGCACGCCGGCCGGGTTGCCGGCGACCACCTCGGCGGTGATCCGCGTGCTCGGGCAGTCGACGAGGTCCTTGTCGAGCGCGGCCGTCTCGGCCGCCTGGACCGCGGCCGCGTCGAAGCCGGACGGCTCCCACAGCGGTGACGGAGGCGTCCAGACCCGGACCGCGTGCAGCGGCACCCCGCGCGACACCGCGGCCCGCGCCGCGAACCGCAACGCGATCCGGCTGGCCGGCGAGCCGTCCAGCCCGACGGCGACGTGGCCGTGCGGATCCGCGTGCCGGCGCACCACGACGACCGGGCAGTGCGCGTGCGCGGACACCGAGACGCCGGTCGATCCGAGCAGCATGCCGGTGAAGCCACCGTGTCCGTGGCTGCCGAGCACCAGCAGGCGCGACGTGCGGGACAGGTCCTCCAGCACGCGTGCCGGCGCGCCCCGGCGCACCGTACGGGTGACCGGCACGGCGGGGTGCGAGTGCGCGGCCGCCTCGGTGACCCGGTCCAGGACGGCCGTCGCGACGTCCATGGCGGCCTGGTCCGGCCAGCCGACCGGGTACGGCACCGGCGCCGGCACCGCCGGCGTGTCCAGCACGAGCGCCAGGCGCAACGCCGCACCGGTGCGGGCGGCCTCGTCCAGGGCCCAGTGCAGCGCGGTGCGCGCGCCGGGCGAGTCGTCGAAGCCGAGCGTGAGGTGGTCCGTGCGACTCATCGTGGCCTCCCTCCCGGCCACCGGAGTGGTGTCCGTCGATACGACCGTCCGCCGTCCGGCGCGCCGCGGGCAGGGCCGAAGGTCCCACCGGCGGGTACCGATCGCCGCTGACCGGAACGCGCCGGCGCGACAAGGCTGGGAACCGGCACCGATTGACGATGTGGAGTGATTCCGGATGACGACCGACGCGGTCATCGACGTCCTGGTCGCGCACGGGCTGAAGGCCCTGGCCGACTACGACGGTTTCACGCAGGAGCAGATCGACGAGATCGTGAAGAAGGCGTCCGTGGCCGCGCTGAGCCGGCACGCGGATCTGGCCCGGCGGGCGGTCGAGGAGACCGGGCGCGGCGTGTTCGAGGACAAGGCCGTGAAGAACATCTTCGCGTGCGAACACGTCACGAACCACATGGCCGGCGTCCGCACGGTCGGTGTGATCAACCGCGACGACGTCGCCGGGATCACCGAGATCGCGGAGCCGGTCGGCGTGGTCGCGGCGGTCACGCCGGTGACGAACCCGACGTCGACGACGATCTTCAAGGCGCTGTTGGCGCTGAAGACCCGCAACCCGGTCATCTTCGCGTTCCACCCCTCGGCACAGGAGTGCAGCGCCGAGGCGGCCCGGGTGGTGCGGGACGCGGCGGTCGCGGCGGGCGCGCCGGAGCACTGCGTACAGTGGATCTCCGAGCCGTCGGTCGCGGCGACGTCCGCGCTGATGAACCACGACGGCGTGTCGGTCATCCTGGCCACCGGCGGGAACGCGATGGTCAAGGCCGCCTACTCGGCCGGGAAGCCCGCGCTCGGCGTCGGCGCCGGCAACGTGCCCGCCTACATCGAGAGTTCCGCGGACCTCAAGCGGGCCGTCAACGACGTGGTGCTCTCGAAGAGCTTCGACAACGGCATGATCTGCGCGTCCGAGCAGGCCGTCATCGTCGACGAGCCGATCCTGGCGGCCGCGCTGGACGAGTTCCGCGCGCTGCACGCGCACATCGCGACGCCGGAACAGAAGACCGCGCTGGAGAAGCTGATGTTCGGCGTCGCCGCGGACGGCACGGACTGCGCCGGCGCGAAGCTCAACGCCTCGGTCGTCGGCAAGAGCCCGGCGTGGATCGCGGAGCAGGCCGGTTTCGAGGTGCCGCCGGACACGTCGATCATCATCGTGCCGGTCGACACGGTGGGGCCGGCCGAGCCGCTGACCCGGGAAAAGCTCTGCCCGGTGCTGGCGCTGCTCACCGCCCGCGACACCGAGGAGGGCATCCGGTTCGCCGAGCGGATGGTCGAGTTCCACGGCCTCGGGCACTCCGCGGTCATCCACACCGCGTCCGACGAGCTGGCCGAGGCGTACGGCCGCCGGGTCAAGGCGGTGCGGATCATCTGGAACGCGCCGGCGTCGCAGGGCGGCATCGGCGACATGTACAACGCGTTCCTGCCCTCGCTCACGCTCGGCTGCGGCAGCTACGGCCGCAACTCGGTCTCGCACAACGTCACGGCGGTGGATCTCATCAACATCAAGCGGGTCGGCCGGCGTACGAACAACCTGCAGTGGTTCAAGGTCCCGCCGAAGATCTACTTCGAGCCGAACGCGATCCGGTACCTCGCCGACATGCCGGACGTGCACCGGGTCACGGTCGTCACCGACCACACCATGACCAGGCTGGGGTACGTCGACCGCGTCATCTCGGTGCTGCACCGCCGCCCGGAGCGGGTGGCACTGCAGATCATCGACGACGTCGAGCCCGAGCCGAGCGTGGCCACGGTCGACCGGGGCGCGGACCTGATGCGCTCGTTCCGCCCGGACACGATCATCGCGCTCGGCGGCGGCTCCGCCATGGACGCGGCCAAGGTCATGTGGCTGCGTTACGAGCACCCGGAGGTCGTCTTCGCGGACATGCGGGAGAAGTTCTTCGACATCCGCAAGCGCGCCTTCAAGTTCCCCACGCTCGGCGACCTCGCGAAGCTCGTCTGCATCCCGACCACGTCCGGCACCGGCGCGGAGGTCACCCCGTTCGCTGTCATCACCGACACCGCGACCGGCAAGAAGTACCCCCTCGCCGACTACGCGCTCACCCCGAGCGTCGCGGTGGTCGACCCGGTGCTGGCCGCGGACCTGCCGGCCGTGGTCACCGCGGACAGCGGCTTCGACGCGCTCACCCACGCCATCGAGTCGTACGTGTCCGTCTACGCCAGCGACTTCACCGACGGTCTCGCGCTGCACGCGATCCGGCTCATCTTCGGTCACCTGTCCCGCGCGGTCCACGCCGGAGCGTCGGATCCGGTGGCCCGGGAGCGCATGCACAACGCCGGGACGATCGCGGGCATGGCGTTCGGCAGCGCGTTCCTCGGCATCGTGCACGCCATGTCGCACACGCTCGGCGCCACGTTCCACGTCGCGCACGGCCGCACCAACGCGATCCTGCTCCCGCACGTGATCCGCTACAACGGCAGCACGCCGACGAAGCTGACCGGCTGGCCGAAGTACGAGAGCTACCGCGCACCGGAGCGCTTCCAGCAGATCGCGCAGATGCTCGGGCTGCCCGCCGCCACCCCGGCCGAGGGCGTGGAGTCCCTCGCCGTCGCGATCGAACGGCTGCGCGACGAGGTCGGCATCCCCCGCTCGTTCCGGGCCGCCGGGGTGGACGAGCGGACGTTCCTGGAGTCGCTGCCGCAGCAGGCACTCAACGCCTACGAGGACCAGTGCGCGCCGGCCAACCCCCGCATGCCGATGCTCGACGACATGCAGGAGCTGATGCGCACCGCCTACTACGGCGACCGCACCACGGCCGCCGAGGACCGCGCACCGCGCCCGCGCAAGGCACGGACCGCCCGGACGGCGTCGTAACCTCCGATCCCGGTCGAGCGTTCCCGCGCGGCGGGCACGCTCGACCGGGCGCACCACCCCGACGGGTGTCGAGGTCTCCGCGATCGCGGAGACCTCGACCGGCGCGACGCCGGCCGGCCGGTTCCACGGGCGTACGGATCAGCGAGTCCCTGTCGTCACGGCACCGGCGCGCTGCGGCCGGGCGACAGACGGGCGACGACCTCGGTGAACTCGGCGGCCATCGACGACAGGGCACCTCCGTCGATTCCGGCGGCGGAGAGCACCGAGCCGAGGGCGTCGAGGTCCTTCGTGGCGGTTCTCGCGGCGTGGTCCCGGAAGGCCGGGTCGTTCGTGACCCGGCCGGCGAAGGTCTGCAGGCCGACGCTCGCTCCCGAGGAGGCCAGGATGGTGTCCGCGACCACGGCGCGGTCCAGGCCGAGTCGGTCGGCGGCCTCGAGGGCCAGCCCGGCGGCGGCCATGTTGGCGTACAGCAGGGACTGGTTGAGGACTTTGACCTGCAGACCCGCGCCTACCGGGCCGTGGCGGCGCACCGCGGAGGCCATGGCGTCGAGCATGGGGCGGGCGGTCTCGAAGGCCTCCTCCGGGCCGCCGACCATGATGGTCAGGTCGCCGGTGACGGCCCGCGCGCGCAGGCCACTGACGGGGGCGTCCAGCACCGTCACACCACGGGACCCGCATTCCTCGGCCAGGCCCTGCACGAGCCGGCCGGAGACGGTCGAGTGGATCAGGATGATGCCGCCGGGCGCCATGCCCGCGGCGATGCCCTCGTCACCGGCGACGACCTCGCGCACGTCGTCCTCGCTGAAAACGGCGACCCCGACGACGTCACTGCCCCGGCCGAGATCCGTGAGTGACGCCGCGACCCGGAACGAATCCGGTGCGAACTGCTCGAGGCTGGCCGCCCGCCGGGCCCACAGCGAGACCTCGAACCCGGCCCCGATGCAGCGGGCGGCCATCGGACCACCGATGTCCCCGACCCCGACGAAACCAATTCTTAGCGTCATATGCGCATAAACGATTCTTTCCGCTATCTGTTCATCCGAGTGATCGCGCTCACCACAGTTCCGCGGCCGCGCGGAACAGCGGATAAACGGTGAATCGACAGTCCCGCGAATGCGATCACCGGCTGGTGCGGACAACGCCGCTCGACGTTTTCCCGAGTACGTGGAACGCGAGCGGCGGGCGCACGGTCTATATGGCGCACGTGGTCCGGCCGGCACGACAGGACGTCGTGCCGGCCGCATCACGTGGTCGCGTCGCGTTACGGCGTCCGGCCGACCAGGACCTCGTCGACGCGGCGACGCGGTGTGGCCGGGCCGGGCGAGCCGTAGCCGAGGCGCAGGACGGCCTGCGCGTGCGGCCCGGCGCCGTCACCGCCGACGAGGTGCCGGAGCGCGGGTACGTCCAGGGCCTGGTTCATCGGCGTGACCGCGAGCCCGTGCACCGTCGCGGTGAGCAGGACTCGTTGCAGCGCCTGCCCGGCACGGATCCAGTCGTAACGGGTGTCGCCGGGCGTGGACAGCACCATCAGCGCCGGGAACCGCTCGAACCGCGCCGTGACCGGCCGGTACAGCTCCGGCCGGCCGGACCGGAAGTCGCGCAGCGGCAGTCGTGCGGCGGCGTCCCGCGGCGCGAACGCGGTGACCGGCACACCGTCGGTGCGCGCGGCCGGCCCGCCGGCCCAGGCCGCGATCTCGTCGCGGTAGGCCGGGTTGTGGTGCAGCGTTTCCGCCGCCGCCCGGGTCAGCGCCAACAGGCCGTCCCGGGACACCGGCGCACAGGCGGTCAGCCGGGCGCCCTCCGCGGCGGCGGCCGCCAGCAGATCCTGCTGGACGCGCCACGGGATCGCGGAGGTACGCAGCGGTGACCGGCTGGTGTGCCGCCGCCCGATCGCGGCGGTCAGCTCCCGGATGCCGGCGCCGGGCGGCGAGAACGGGCCGGGAAAGACGGTGACGAGCGTCTCCGGGTGCGCGGAGTCCGGCAGGATCCGCTGCACCGGCAGCCGGCCGCGGGCACGCATCGCCACCCGGAGGTTGAAGGCGGCGGCGCCGACGCTCATCGCGAGCTGCCGGCCGTCCGGGTCGATCACCCGCAGCCGGCGCCGCTCGTCCGCCATGACGTCGATCTCCGGGCCGTGCGCACGGAACAGCCACGGCTGGGTGTTGTGGACCGACACCGCCGCGATCGCGGCCGTCAGGCAGGCGTCCAGCGACTCCGGGGACAGGGCGCGCAGTGTGGTCAGCACCGGGCTCATGGCTACCGTCCCAGGTCCACGCGGGTGCCGAGCACGTCCTCGAGGTCACCGGCGGCCGTGACCAGCAGCCGGTTGCCGAGGTCGGCCAGGGCGCGGGCGACGGCTATCTCGTCGCCGACCTCGGGCACGCGGGGCTCGTCGGGATGGACCACGGCCGAGCCGTGGCCGACGAGTTGGTTGCTGTTCTCGTCGTACAGCTGCGCCTCGGCGTAGGTCTTCCGGTTCGTCTCGCCGATCAGGATCTCCACGCTCCAGCGCTTCGTCACGGACATGGCGTCCTCCTTCGTTCCGGGACGGCACCGGCTCGCCCGCCCGGTGCGCGAGCGAGCCGGTGCGCGCGGTCACTTCAGCCAGGTGTGGTGTCGCACGACGGGCAGCGAGGCCCACCACCGTCCGAGGCCGAGCGTGTCACCGGCGGCGATCAGCGCGAGGCCGGCCAGCAGCGCCGCGTTGATCAGGTGGTCGTCCATGAAGATGTTGTTCTCCGGCGGCAGCACGGCGGTCCACATCAGGACGTAGAGCAGCCCGCCGGTGGCCGCGGCGATGCGCAGGCCGATGCCGAGCAGCAACGCCACCGCGATGCCGGCCAGACCCGCCATGAAGAGCCAGTCGGCCCAGGCCGCACCCGCGATGTCCTGGTAGAAGCCCTGGAACGGGCCGGTGGCGCCGAAGGACAGGAACCCCTTCGTGGGGCTGCCGCCGTTGATCCAGGCGGCGGCCGGCTCGGTCTCGTGCCCGAGCCCGAACGTCTTGTCGAGGAACGCCCACAGGAAGATCCAGCCCAGTGCGAGCCGGATGCCACCGAAGACGTACCGGGCGGCTCGCTGCGCGGCGGTCTCCGCCTTCGCCGTGGTGGCGAGGACTTCGGCCGGGGGCTCGGGTCCACCAGCGGCCGGCCGTTCTGCCATCGCTGTCATGGTGCTCACGTCCCTTCCGGTGCGGATGACTGTTGTCACCATTGGACGAGGGTCGATGCGGTCCGGACAGGGCCGGACGGCCGTGCCGCGCGGGGTCCGGAGGTCCTCCCGCGCCGCACGTCCTCGGGTCCAACGGCCCTGTGCCGGCCGCGCGGCCCGCGCTTCGCTGGAGGTGAGCCCGTCCGGACGAGGCGAGGAGGCCGACATGACCACCCAGGAGACACGACACCCAGGCCGTCTCGGAACGATCAACCGGTTCCTGGGTACGGCCACCCGTCCCGCCCCACCGCGCCGGCCGCGCCCGCTGCCCGTCGTGCGGCACACCGTCGTCGTGGGCGCGGACGACACACCCACGGCCGCGATCGCCGTCGACCATGCCGCGATCGAGGCCGAACTGCGCGGCTGGCCGCTGTCGATCGTGCACGCTCAGCCCCGCGGCGTGCCGGAGGCGGACCGGGACCACGGCACCGCACTGCTGCGGCGACTCGCCGACCGCGCGCACGCCGGTACGGACGCGCTCTCCGTCGCGTCCCGGCTGGCCGTCGGCCCGCCGGTGAGCTGCCTGCTCGATCGGGCCTCCGCAGAGGACCTGCTGGTCGTGGGCGCCGGCCACACCCGGGCCGGTGGTCTGCTGACCGGTGCGACCAGCGACCAGGTGGCCGCCCGCCATCGCGGACCGGTGCTGGTGGTACGCATGCCGGGACCGCCCCGGGGCACGTCGTGGGCCGAACGCCCGGTCGTGGCCGGATACGACGGTTCGCGATGGGCGGACCGCGCGGTGCGGTTCGCCGTCGAGGAAGCTCGGTGGCGCGGCAGCGAGCTGGTCGTGCTGTGGTCGCTGCCGGCCTGGATGAGCCAGGCCGACGCCCGGATGCGGGCGGCGCGCCTCAGCACGGCGACGAACCAGGCCGGGGTGCGGACGCGGATCTCCCGGGTCGCCGAGGACCCGCGCCACCGCTTCGTCCTCGAGTCGGAGCGCGCGGCCGCGATCGTCGTCGGATCACGCGGTGTCGGCGGGCTCACCGGTCTGCTGCTCGGCTCGGTCAGCCAGGCGCTGATCCACGAGGCGCGGTGCCCGGTCTTCATCGTGCACTGAGCCGCCCGGCCCTCGTCATGCACCGAAGCAGCGGAGGAGGCGACATGCGCGTGATCGTGGGCGTCCATCGGTCGATCGCCGGTCTGCGCGCGCTGCGGACCGGCGTCGAGTGGGCACGCGAACTGGGCGTGCCGTTGCACGCCGTCCGCGCCTGGGAGGCCGAGGTGACCTACGGCGAGATCATGGCGCCGAAGCTCGATCGGGCCCGGCGGCGCGCCGTGCGGGACATCGCGGACGCGTTCGCGGACATCTCCGGCGGCGAACCGGCCGGCGTGACCGTGCGACGGGTCGTCCCGTTCGGCCGGCCGGGACCGGCGCTGGTCGCCTACTCCGTCCGCGACGACGACCTGCTGCTGGTCGGCCGCGGCCGGCACCTGCCGTGGCGGCCGTCGGTAGCCGGCTATTGCGCGCGGCACGCCCGTTGCCCGCTGCTGGTGGTGCCGCCGGACGCGCTGGGACGCGAGGCCGGGCGGCGGCGCGCCACCCGGCTGTTGCTGCGAGAGCTGTCCGGCCTGACCGGAACGTCCGCCTGACCGCCCGCCGTGACCGAAGGGACGGGCGGCCGCGGCCGCCCGTCCCTTCGGTCACGGCGGGGCGATGTCGAAGATCTCCGCGAGGGGGCGCCGGGCGGTGGCCGGCGCGTCACCGTCACCGATGGGGTGACCGACGCGGACCAACAGGTACGGGTACTCCGCGGCGTCCAGCAGATGCCCGAGGGTGGGCACCGGGTCGCTGAGGGTCGCGGTCGCGAGGCCCTCGCTGGTGGCCGCCAGCAGCAGCGCCGACAGCGCCTCCCCGCCGCGCAGCCAGTGCGCCCGGTCGTCGGCCGGGCCGTGCAGGAGCAACAGGGCGCCGCCGGGCCCGTAGCCGGTGCGGACCCCGGCCGGCACCTCCGCCGGGGTCAGCGGCCGCAACCGGCAGCCCTCGGCCCAGACGGTGCGGACCAGCCGGTGCAGGATCCGGTCCGGTAGCCGGCCCATCGCGTACGGCCGCCGGTCGGTGCGGCGCCGACGGATCGCCTCGAGCAGCGCCGCCGCGCGCGGGTCGGGCGCGTGCACCGCGGCCAGCCGCAGCCTGGCCAGCAGCAGCGGCTCGTCCGGCTCGGGCAGGCGGGTCACCCGCACCCGCCATCCGGCCGCCGCGATCGCGGTCCGGGCGTGGTGCAACACGGCACCACAGCCGAATGTCAGCAGCCGGCCGTCCGGATCCATGGCCGGAGCGCGCCCGGGGTCGGCCCGCAGCTCCAGTTCCGGGCCGCGGATGCGCCACCGCCACGGCTGCGTGTTGCCAGCGGACGGTGCCTGCGCGGCCTCCACGACGGCCAGCAGCAGCACCTGGTCGAGCCGTTCACCGGTCGAGGGTACGAGATCGCGGGCCATCATGATCACGGCCGGGCGATCAGGACCGGGCAGTCGGCGTGGTGCACGAGTTTCAGTGCCACCGAGCCGAGCAGCGCACCGGCCAGGGTGCCGTGCCCACGATGTCCCACGACGAGCAGCTGCGCGGCGCCGGACACCCCGGTCAGCACCGCCGCCGCGTCGTCCCGCACGACCAACGCCTCCACGGCCACCTGCGGGTACTTGTCGCGGCCGGGCGCCAGGTCCTCGTGCAGGGCGGCGCGTTCGGCCGCCTCCAGCCGCTGCGGGTCGTAGACCAGCGGTGAGACGTCGGCACCCCAGGGTGGAACCGGCACCGGGTAGGCGCGGATCGCGACCAGCGTCGTGTGCCGGGCGGCGGCCTCGGCGAAGGCCTCCTCGACCGCGTGCACGCCGGCCGGTGAACCGTCCGCGCCGACGACGACCGGGCCGTCGGCGCGCTCGGCATGACCCCGGACGACCACGACCGGGCGGTGCGAGTGCATCACCACCTGCCGGCCCACGGAGCCGAGCACGAGCCGGTCGAAGCCGCCGCTCCCCCGGTGCCCGACGACGATCCGCAGGGCGGACTCCTCGCCGAGCAGCGCGGCGACCGCCGATCCGGCGACCGCGTCGAGCGACACCGGGATGCCCGGGGCCACCTCGTTCGCGGCCTGCCGCGCGGCGCCCAGGATCCGCTCCGCCTCGGCGACCGCCGGGGCACGGAGCTGCACCGCGCCACCGAATCGGGCGGCCGCCCAGTTCCAGTCGTAGGCGTGCACGATCCGCAGCCTCGACCCGGACCGGTGTGCCGCGCGCGCCGCCCAGCGTACGGCCGCCTGCCCGGGTCCGGAGCCGTCCACCGCGGCCACGATCTCCGTCGTACCGGCGATATCCGTCATCACGTCCACCTCCACTCCCAGCGTCGGACTGCGATACGCACCGTGACAGTGCTCGACGGCACCCGGCACCGGGCCGAACGGCCCTGCCCGACCCGCCGGATCCGGGCCGCGGAGCCGACCCGCCGCCCGGCCCGCGGTCCTACCCGGACCGGCCGTCGGCGGCGGGGACGAGGCTGAACGCGCCCTCCTCCTCCTGGGCGTCGTGCAGGCGCAGGATGGCGTACAGGCCGTAGAGGAGGCGGCGCAGGTCGACGACGTCCTCCGGCTCGGCGTCGCCGGTCAGGCCGGTCAGGCAGCGGTCCAGGCGGTTGACCTGGTGCTCGATCTCGGCGTGGGTACGGCTCAGCGCGCCGACGGCCTCGGGGCCGAGCGCCCGGGCCACGATCGGCAGCAGCTGTGCCTCCTCGGCCCGCTCGTGCGGCAGCAGCTCGGCCTTGAGTTGTGTGGACAGGTCCCGGACCGGTGTGGTGTCGTACGGCGGGCCGGCCAGCGCGTCGGCGACCGACCGGACCCGCTCGATCAGGCCGCGGACCGCGCGGTGCTCCGCGTGCAGGCGCCGGGCGACCGCGGTCTCGGCCGGCGCGATCCGCGCCGTGCGCGCGCGGCCGGGCAGCAGTGCGGTCAGCGCGATGCCGATCGCGGCCACGTCGATCATTTCCTGGAGCAGCGCACCCGCGGCCGGCGGCAGGTGGCCGGCCGCGGCGGCCAGCATCGCGACCGCGGCCGCGCCCATGCCGGCGAACGCGGCCGTGAGCGCGACGGCCCGGCACCGGCGGGCGATCAGGATCGCGTCGGCCAGCACGTCGATCCGGTCCACGGTGAGCACCACGTCAGCGGTCTCCGCCGTCGCGGTCACGCCGCGGGCGGCGAGCGCGACGCCGAGGTCCGCGGCCGCGAGCGCCGGTGCGTCGTTGATGCCGTCGCCGACCATCACCACCGGGCCGGCGTGCCGCTCCCGGGCGACGACCGCCACCTTCTCCGCCGGGTCGCAGTCGGCGTGCACCGCGTCGACACCGACGATCCGGCCGACCGCCTCCGCGGTGTCCGTGCGGTCGCCGGTGACCAGCACGATCCGGTCGACGCCGGCCCGCCGCAGCGTGCGCAGCATGCGGGGCGCCTGTGGCCGGATCCGGTCCTCGAGGAGCAACACCCCCGCGGGTACGCCGTCCACGCCGGCGAACACGGCCAGGGAGCCGTCCAGCGCGGCCCGGCGGCGGGCCGACCGCAGCCAGGCCGGTGTCTCGCCGGGGGCGGCCCAGGCGAGCCGGCCGAGGCGGACCCGGTGCCCGGCGACGATCCCCTCGACGCCGTGACCGGGCTCCTCCCGTACCCCCGCGGGGTCCTCGGTCCTCAGTCCACGGTCCGCGGCCGCGGTCACGATCGCGGCGGCCAGCACATGCGCGGAGACCGCGTCCACGGACGCGGCCAGGCGCAGTACCTCGTCGCCGTCACCGCCGGGCGCGGTCACCACCCCGGTCAGCACGGGGCGGCCGGCGGTCAGCGTGCCGGTCTTGTCGAACAGCAGCACCCGCCCGGCGGCCAGCCGTTCCAGCGCCGCTCCCCCTTTGACGATCACGCCGGCGCGGGCGGCGCGGGACAACCCCGACATGATCGCGATGGGTACGGCCAGCAGCAGCGGACACGGCGTGGCGACGACCAGCACCGCGACCACCCGGGCCGGGTCCCCGCTGAGTGCCCACGCGGCTCCGGCCAGCACCAGCGTCACCGGCACGAACACCACGGCCAGCCGGTCTGCGGTCCGCACGGCCGGCGCGCTCGCCGCCCGGGCGCGTGCGACCAGGCGCACCACCCCCGCGTACGTCGAGGCCTCCGCGGTCGCGGTGGCGATCAGCTCCACGGCGGGGCCCGCGTTCACCACGCCGCTGCGCACGTCCGCCCCGGCGCGGTGGGACACCGGCATCGGCTCGCCGGTCAGCGCGGACTCGTCCAGCGACGCCGGCCCGCACAGCCGGCCGTCGACCGGCACGACCTCGCCGGTAGCGACGACCAGACGGTCACCGGCCGCGACGTCCCCGACGGGGATCTCGGTGCTGCCGGCCGGCGTCCGGCGGCGCGCGGTCCGCGGTGCCCTGGCCGCGAGCGCGCTCAGCTCCCGGCGGGCGCGCGCGGCCGCCCGTGCCTCCAGCAGCGCGCCGCCGGCCAGCATCATCGCGATGACCGCACCGGCGAACGTCTCACCCACGGCCAGCGCACCGGCCAGCGCAAGCCAGGCGATCACGTCCACGCTCGGCTCCCGGCGGCGCACCGCCCGGGCCAGGGTCACGGTCGAATACCCCAGGCCGAGCACCGCAGCTACGGCCCAGGCCACGTCCGCGAGCGGGCCGGCACCGGCCGCCCAGCCGGCGGCCCCGGCCGCCGTCAGCAGTCCGGCGAGGGCGAACAACACCGATTCCATCTGTCCAGTAGGCGCCGCCGGGCGCCGCCCGCCCAGGGACGGCGGCCACCCGCGGCCCGGGCCGTTCGGCCCTTCGCCGCATGCCTGCGCCGGTGCCGCCGGCCGGGACGGAACCGGCCGGCGGGTCGCGCCCCACCGGCCGGTTCCGCGGCCGCACACGGAATCAATGAGCCCTCACCGTCATGACGCTGTCTTGATCGGGATGGGTTCGCCGGCGGTCTGATTCTCCGCGACCAGGGCGCTGATCGTCAGGATGCCGGCCCGATAGCTCGCCTCCACCGTGTCCGGCCGCAGCCCGGCCGGCACCGGGACGGTGCGGAAGAACGAACCGTAGTGGAACTCCGACTGCGCCTTACCGGTGAACGCCTCCTTGCGCTCCACGTGAATCTTCAACACCTCGCCGGACAGCGTGACCTCGACATCCTTCTCGGGGTCGACACCGGGCAGCTCGGCACGGACGACGAACCGGTCTCCCTCCAGTTGCTCCTCGATCCTGATACCCGGTCCGGGGAACGGCGACCAGGACCACCTGAGCAGGTCGAGTGGGGTCAGGGTTGACATGTGCCACCTCCTCACGGTGCTTTCACCCCCAGCAGAACGCGCCACGCCGGTACGGGTCAGGGACTTTGGTCCCGACCTCCGGCACCCGGACCGGCGCTGGGCACAACGGGTTGTCTCCCGGGTCAAAAGACCCTGCCGGGCAGCCGCCGACGACCGCCTACTGGGGTCGGAACCAGTCATGCGTACCGGTGAAGGGGTGAGAGAGATGGAGAACCTGATCGTGGTCGGCGTGGACGGCTCGCCAGGCGGGCGTCGCGCGCTGGACTGGGCGATCGCCGAGGCCGCCCGGATCGGCGGTACGGTCCGGGCGGTGACCGCGTGGACCTGGGACGGCATCGACTCCGGGCCACTGACCGAGACGTCCCCGGCCGCGCAGCGACACCGCGCGGAGACGCTGCTGCGCGACGAGACCGACGCCGTGCTGCGGCGGGCGCACCCGCCGGTCACGGTGACCGTGGAGGCCGCGGAGAACGACCCGGTCACCGCGCTGACCACCGCGGCCGAGAAGGCGAGCCTGCTGGTGCTCGGCAGCCACGGCCACTCCGCGCTGCGACACCGCGTCCTCGGGTCGGTCAGCGACGGCTGCATCCGGCGCGCGCCGTGCCCGGTCGTGGTGGTGCCCACGGACCCGGCCGCCTGAGGTGACGGCCGTGCCCGCACCCGTCGGTCACGGTGCTCGTGAACCGGCGGTGCCCGGCAGACCGCCGGGCACCGCCGGACCACCGACCCTGGAGGTCGCCATGACGCAGTCGGCACCGTCGCCCAGCCCGCCGCGGCAGGCGGCCGTCCCCGGACCGGGCGGTGTCTCGGTCGTGCCGGTCACGCACCGCGGACGGCCGGTCGGTGCGTTCGTGATCACTACCGGCGGTGCCCGCTTCCTGCCGGTGGTCGACACCGGCCGGCTGGTGCTGGCCGCCTCCGTCGTGGCCGTCGCCGGCGCGGCCGCGGTCGCCGTCACCCGCCGGCCGCCCGGTCCCGCCATCCGTACCGTGAGCATGGGGCCCGGCGGCTGGATCAGCCTGCGTGGCCTGCCGGCCCGCTCGCCCCGCGCGGCGTCACCGGCCCGCCCGTGGTGGGCGCGGCTGCTGCGTGCCCGGCGCCTGGTGGCCGAACGCTGAGCCGCGCGTGGGCGGTGCCGCGGGCTTCGGTTCTGTCGAGGCGAGCGACGACCGCGCCCGTGCGGCGCGTCCAGAATTCGGAGGTGTAACCCATGACGAGCAACCGGGCGGTGTGGGCGGCGATCGGGCGTGCATCCTTCGCCGTCGTCAGCCACGTGACGCCGACGGGCGCGCCGCGGTCGAGTGGCGTGCTGTACCGGACCGACGGCGACCGGCTGTACGCGGTCGTCGCGCCGGACGGCTGGAAGGCCCGGCACATCGCCGGGGACGGCCGGGTCTCGGTCACCGTGCCGATCCGGCGCGGCGGGCTGCTGGCGCTGCTGGCACCGATTCCGCCGGCGACCGTCAGCTTTCCGGCGGAGGCGACGGTGCATCCCGGAACCGTCCTGGACCGACTCCCCCGGCTGGCCGCTCTCGCACCGCCGGAGCGCCGGGCGAGCTGCGCGGTCCTGGAGATCCGTCCGATCGGGCATTTCGTCACCTACGGCGTGGGCGTGTCCCTGTCCCGCATGCGGGACACCCGGCTGGCACGCGACCGGATACCGGTCCGATGAGGACCGGACGTCGCCGGGTGACGCGGCCGGACGTCACCCGGACGTGCAACCAGGCTGCCTTCCGGGATTCCCACCCGTGCCATACCGTGAGGGAATGGCTCCGTCCGGTGGAGTGTGGTCTCCGTGACAGATCCGGTCGTGGTGCGGGGACGCTGCCGGCGCTACCGGACCGACAGCATCGACGAGATGGCCGCCATGAACACCGACGAGTTCGGCAAGCTCGTCGCGGTGGAGGCGAACGCTCGTGGCGCGCGCTTCGCCTACCGGCTGGACGTCGCCGAGTTCGGCCCGCTGCAGCTGACCGATCATGCGGTGTCCGCCGGCACGCTGATCCGCAGCGATCGTGACGACTTCTACGGGGTGGTGGTCGCCGTCGACGGTGTCGTGTCCTTCGAGCAGGCCGGCACGCAGGTCGGAACCAGCCGCAGCCGGGGGGTCACCACCAGCCCGGGCCGCGGGACCCTGCGGATCCGCACGGCCGGGGGGACCCGGCTGCGCGGGCTCACCATCGACCGGGAGGTGTGGCGCGAGCAGCTGTCGGAGCTGCTGCAGCGCACGGTCACCGGGCCCGGGGAGATCGCGCCCGCCCTGGACGTCTCGGGCGAGCCCGGCCGCCGATGGGCCGAGCTGTTACATCTGGTCATGAACGATCTGTCGGCCGGCGGCCTGCTGACCACGCACCCGCTGACCGCGGCCCCGCTCAGTCAGGCCCTGCTCAACGGCTTGCTGCTCGCCGCCGAGCACGAGCACACGGCCCACCTTCGACAGCAGGCGGCGCCGTGCCGGCCGCGCGCCGTGCAGGTCGCGATCGACGCGATGCAGGCCGACCCGGCCCAGCCGTACACGCCGCGCACCCTCGCCGAGCTCGCCGGGGTCGGCACGCGAACACTGCAGGCCGGGTTCCGCACGCATCTGGGCGTCACGCCGACGGGCTACCTCCGGGACGTACGCCTCGACCGGGTCCATCGCGACCTGCGGTTCGGTTTCGCGGAGACCGTCACGGAGGCGGCGCACCGCTGGGGCTTCACCCACCTGGGCCGTTTCGCGGCACAATACCGGCAACGGTACGGCCGGTCCCCCAGCGAGACGCTCCGGCGCGCCTGATCCGGCTGGGCGCCGGGACCGGCTCGCCGCGGGGCCGGTCCCGCGGCCGGGTCGTGCCGCCCCGATCCACGCACGAGAGGAGCCGCCGCGCGATGATCACGCTCGCCCCCATGACCGACGCGCACGCCGATCAGGTGATCGGCATCTACGCCCTGGGCATCGCCACCGGCGACGCGACCTTCGAGACCGAGGCGCCGGACTGGCCGCGGTTCACCGCCGACCGGCTGCCGCAGCACCGGTTCGTCGCGCTCGACGGCACCGGCCGGGTGGTCGGCTGGGTCGCCTGCGCCGGCGTCTCGGACCGGTGCGTCTACGCCGGCGTGGTCGAGCACTCCGTCTACGTCCATCCCGCCGCCCGCGGGCGTGGCGTCGGGAAGGCACTGCTCCGCGCGCTGATCGACTCGACCGAGGCGGCCGGGATCTGGACGATCCAGTCCGGGATCTTCCCGGAGAACACCGCCAGTCTCGCCCTGCACGCCGCCTGCGGGTTCCGCGTCATCGGCACCCGGGAGCGCGTCGGCCGGCACCACGGCGTCTGGCGCGACGTGGTCGCCATCGAACGCCGCAGCTCCGCCGTCACCTGACACCGCCGCCATCACCTGACACCGCCGTAGCGCCGGCGCGGGTCACGCCGTGGCCAGCGTCAGGTCGCGGAGCAGCTCGGACGCCTCCACAGTGGTCAACGCGGCGAGCGGGGCGCGGACCGACTCGATCGCCTGCTCCGGCACGGACGTCGGCTGCCAGGCGGGTATGCCCGGGGTCAGGTCCACTTCGATCCGGCGGCCGCCGGGCAGGTCGCGGACCAGCGTGTGCTGCCAACCGCCGGCACCGGCCGGCCGTCGCCAGCCCGCCCGTTCCAGGCCCAGCAGCCGGCCGGTCTCCGTCTTCACACCGTCGAAGCGGGTCAGCGCCCCGGACGTACGCTCGCCGTCGGCCAGTGCGAACACCTCGCGGCCGAGCTGCGGGAACGGCTGCACGATCTCGTAGTCCGCGAAGATCTCCGCCCATCCGGCGTCGATGCCGTGCGCGGGGTGGGCCAGGCGCACCTCCGCGTCGTCGTCGAGCGGCACCGGGTCGTCGGCGGCGTCCGCGAGCGTGCGGTCCTCCGCGATCCGGAACGCGGTCCCGGCCGCGGTGACCCACAGCAGGCGGGAGCCGACCGGGAACAGCAGCGGGTGGGCGGTGAGCGCGCGCAGCTCCGCGCCGGTCCACGCGCGCTGCTCGGCCAGCGCGGACTCCAGCCGGCGGACCACCTCGGCCGCCGTCCTCCGGACGCCCTTCCGCACGTCCGCGAGCCGGCGGTGCGCGGCGGCGGCCAGCTCCGGGTCGTCGGCCGCGCCGGCCTTCGGCAGCGACCGCAGCCGCCGGCCGGACGCGTCGGCGACCCACGGGCGCAGCTGCCCGTCGAACCCGGCCGTGAACGCGCGCGGGCCGAAGTCCAGCGTGAGCGTGGCGTCGGCGCGGAGACCCCACGCGGGGGTGAGCCGGTCCGCGAGGCCGTCCGGGGTCGTGCCGATCGCGCCGGCCACGTCCGCCATCCGGAGCAGGGCGCGTTCGCGTACCGTGCGGGTCCGCACGGTCGTGGTGATCTCGTGCAGCAGCCGCAGCGCGGTGTCCGTGCCGATCCGGGCCAGCACGTCCACGCCCCGGACCGCGCGGGTGTGCGCGCCCGTGGACGGCCACGCGCGGATCTGCGCGGCGAGCTCGGCCGCGGTGCGGTCGTCGCCGAGGACCGCCTGGGCGTCGAGCGGCCACGGCTCCTTGGGCGGCGCGTCCGCGAGCAGCCAGGTCTGCAGCAGCGACCGGGCGAACGCGCCCAGATCGGCCGCGTCGCACGCGTCGCGGACCAGGTCCAGGCCCGCGTACGGCTCGCCGGGCTTGGAGATCATCAGCATCGTGAGCACGTGCCGGACCGCGTGCGCGGGCAGCACGCCGTGCGGTGTCCGGATCGGTGCCAGCGCGTCCGGGTCCAGCCAGGCCGGCAGGTCGGGGATCCTGGTGGGCAGCGCGTCGAGCGGGTCGGCGGCCAGCAGCGGCTCGATCTTCGTGGCAGCGGTCGGGCCGTACCCGGTGGCCGCGGCCAGCACCACGCCGCGGTGGCCCTCGGCGGCCAGCGTGTGCAGCGCGGCCGTGGCCTGCCGCCGCTCCGGGCCGGCCGGGCCGAACGCGATCGGGATCAGCGCGCGGGCCGCCGGCTCCGGGTCGCGGCGCGCCCGGTCCAGCACGGCCGCGCGCGGGCCCTTCAGCCAGGCGGTCCACCGGTCCCGGTCCGGCCCGCGCAGCCCGTCGACGGACGGCGGCCGGGTGCGCCGGCGCTTCACCGTCCACGGCGGCGTGGCCAGCACCGGCGGCAGCACGCCCGCCACCGGCTCGTCGCGCGGTGCGAACCGGGCGGCCAGCTCCGGCGGCAGCAGGCCGGCCACGTCCGGGTGGGCGCGCACGTGGCGGCGCAGCAGGTCGAGGTGCCGCGGCGACGGCGCGGGCTCGGCGGCGAGCAGCCGGGCGGCGCGGCGCGGGAACCGGGCGGCGGCCTCGAACGCGACGGCCGCCACGGTCGTCACGCCGAGATGGTCGAGCAGGTACCGGTACGCCCGGTCGGTCGGCAGCGCGCCGATCACCGCCAGGTACGTGCCGGCCAGCCCCTCCCGGTCGTGCCACAGGTACCGGTGTTCCTCGCCGGTGATCAGGTCCAGCGCCTCGTCCGGGCCGAGCGCGGCGACGACCGTGGCAAGCAGCGCCGGCGAGGACTCCAGCGACTGCAGCGACCAGCCGGTGGCCCGGAACACGGCGTCCAGCTCGGCCCGGTCGCGCGCGCACGCGGTCAGCAGCACGGTGCTGGAGTCGTGCCGGCCGGTCGTGGTCAGTGCGGCCAGCGTGTCCGCCAGCCACGGTGCGTCCGGCGCCAGGAACGACGCGACCACCCGGTGGCGCGTGCTGGCGGCCCGGCCCTCGGCCAGCGCCGCCACCGCCGTCTCGTACTCACCGGCGGGCGCGGCCGACATCGCCGCGCGCACCCGGGCGAGCACGCCGGCCGTCCGCTTCCCGTACCACTCGGCGTGGGGTGCGGCGTCCGCGCCCGGGCGCAGCACCGCAGGATTGGTGCTGCGCTTGACGAACAGCAGGCCGGCCATCTCCAGGCAGACGCGGGCCGCGAACGGCAGCCCGTGCTCGGCGATCCACGAGTCGGCCAGCACCCGCCGGAAGCCGTCGTCGACCGGCATCGCGGTGGCGATCACGGCCGCACCGAACGGCGTGCGCTCCCCGGCCAGCCAGGCCAGGCCCGCCGTCGTCACGTCCGGCGGCGTCTGCGTGCCGCCGAGCGTGGCCGCCGGATCTGCCCAGCGCCCGACCACGGACGCCACCCGTCGCGCGGCGTCCGGCGTCGGCGTCCAGGCCGCGCCGCAGCCGCGCCACGGGTGACCCGCCCACGGCAGGACCAGCGTGTCCTCGTCGGTCATCCCGTTGCACCCCCGTCGTCCGTACCGGTGCGGCAGACCTTAGCGCCGACCACCGACACGTTCGCCGCGCACGCACGCCGCGGGGCGAGGCCCACCCGCCCGGACCGGTCCGGGCGCGCCGGTCAGAACGGGACGCCGCCCTCGTAGACGCCGATGTCGCCGACGGTCATGGTGCGGACGGCCGCGGACCGGGCCGGGTCGGCGCTGGCGGCGATCGCGACGTTGAGCACGATGAAGGCGCTCTTGCCGAACGGCCAGGTGCGGCCGGACGCGGCGGCGTCGGATGCCCAGAACGTCATCGTCGGCTTGCGGTCGATGTAGAAGCGCACCACGTGCTCGTCGAAGTAGACGCCGTAGCGGTGCGCGCGGGCGTCGAGCGGCACGCCGAGGTCGACGGTGCCGCCGGCCTCGCCCCAGCCGTAGGGCATGTCCGTCCGCGGATCGCCGATCTTGGCCATGTGCATGCCGTGGTGGGCGATGGTCGGGGTGGCGCCGGCACCCTCGAGGATGTCCAGCTCACCCGAGGCGGGCCAGCCCACCTTCTTGACGTCCGCGCCGACGAGCCAGAACGCGGGCCAGACCCCGGCACCCACCGGCGCGACGATCGCACTCTCCACATAGGAGCGCGGCTTGATCGTCACCTTGCCGGCCGTGGTGAGGCGGGCGCTGGTGAAGTCCCGGGTGATGCCGTCCGTGCCCTTGGTGGTCTGCCGGCGCGCGGTGATGACCAGCCGGCCGGTGCCGTCGACCGCGGAGTTGGCGGTGCCGGCGGTGTAGGTCTGCAGTTCCCGGTTGCCCCAGCCGTTGCCGCCGGTCTCGTGGTTCCAGGTCGCGGCGGACGGCGCGGTGCCGGCCCGGCCGGCGAACGAGATCGTCCGGGTGGGCTTGACCGGGGCCCGGGCGGGCACGGCGGCCACGTGCTCCCGGACGGTCAGGCCGGTCACCTGGAACCGGAAGGCGCCCGAGCCCGGCAGGCTCAGGTAGACGGCGGTGTCGGCGCGGCCGGCCGCGGTGGCGGCGAACGTACGCGTGATCAGGTGCCAGCCGGTGTCGGTGTACTCGCCGTAGACCGCGGCGTCGGCGGGCCGGTGCTCGTAGTTGCCGTTGGCCAGCAGCATGCCGATCGGACGGCGGGCGCCACGCAGGTCACGGACCCAGGCCTGCATCCGGTAGGTCCTGCCGACGGTGAAGAAGGTGGTCGGGTTCCGCAGCGGGGCCAGGGCCATCGCCCAGTCGCCGGTGCCGCCGGCGCGGGAGATCTCCATGGCCGTGGTGGCGCTGAACGGCCCGCTCACCCCGCTGACCCGGCGCAGCGTCACCGGGCCGGCGACGGAACTCGCGGTCCAGCCGTGGGCGGTCCGAGTGACCGTCCCGTCCAGCACGCCCTCGGCACCACCCGAGGCACTGCCCGAGGCACTGCCCGAGGCGCCGCCTGCGACGGCGGCCGCGGCGGGCCGGACGGCGGGAGCCGTCCGGGCGGACGGCGTCTCCGGGAGCACGAGTGCGGCGACGGCGAGGACCGCGGTGAGCGTGGCACGCCGGGTGGCGGCGACCAGTCGGGTCCGGCCGGCGATGGGGTGCAGAGACAAATAGCAACCTTCGATGGGCGACAGGGGCATCGCTCAGCGCGATGCCTGCCTATCGGGGCGGCCCGGCCCCATCCAACCGAAGTACCGAACCCGCAACCCACACACACCGGATCCGCTCGCCGCCGCGTCACCCACCCGTCGCGGGCCGGCCGCCTACGGCCGGCCCGCCGCCTCCGGTGGGCCGGCCTCCGGTGGGCGGCCGGCCGGCACCAGCCGTTCCGCGCGTGCCCAGGCGCGCAGCGCGCGGACGAACCCGGACCGGTCGTAGCGGTGGATCACGTGGTTCGCGTCCGAGCGCACCAGCGTGGTCCGCGGCGCCAGCTCGGTCACCCGGCGCGCGTCATCGTCGTCGAGCGCGCCGACGAGCCCGTATCGGTCGAGTCGCATCCAGCGGGCGTGCATCAGCAGGATCGGTGCCCGCACGGCGCGCAGCGCGTCCGCGTGTGCGAACGTGCCGTACATCCGGCCGTCGACGAACGCGCGCGCGAAGTCCGGGTCGAACATGGACAGTGACCGGAACAGGTCACCGAACGACGCCGGCGCCCACCATGCCGCGAATCCCGAGGGCGCACCCGGATGCGCGCGTTCCCAGCGCCGCACGCCCCGGTCGATCAGCGTCACGGCCCAGTCCGGGAACCGTTTCACCCGCCGCGGCGAGACCGGCAGCTCCTGCCCGCGGAAGTAGTCGGCGAGCCGGCGGTCCGGCTTCTCCAGCACGGCGACCGCGTGCACGGGTCCACGATGGACGAACCGGTCGCGGTCGCGGAATCGCGGCCACTCCGCCGAGAAGACCGGTGCGTCCTCCAGCACGACGCCACTGACCAGGTCCGGTGCGTGCGCGGCGAGCCAGAGCGCGAGGATCCCGCCGGAGGAGTTGCCGCTGACGATCGCCGGCCGCCGCACCACGGTCGCCAGGAACGACCGGAGGTGCCCGCCGACCGCGTCCCAGGTGTAGCGGCCGGGGGTCCACGACGACGACCCGTGCCCGGTCACGTCGACCGCGAACACCTCGAACTCGCCCGCCAGGTCCGTGGCGACCCGCGCGTACGTCCGCCAGGTGCCCATCTGCGCCGGGAGCAGCACCAGCGGCGGCCCGCCGGCCGGCCCGCGCACGAAGCTGAGCGTCACCCCGTCGCCGACCTCGGCGAACTGCTGGGTGAACCCTCGCGGCACCGCCGGATCCAGCCGGCGCTCGAACGGATTACGCTCCATTCGTGGGAGTGTCCCACGAATTTGCCGGTGCGGACAGGCCGGTACCGTCGGCACATGGCATCGACCCTGCCGCCCCAGCTCACGGACAGCACGCCGTACCTGCTGACCCGCGCCGTCCGTAAGGCGTCCCGGCTCGCCGCACCGCATTTCGCCGCGGAACCGCTGCGCTTCCCGCACTACGTGACGCTGTGCTGGGCCGCCCACCTCGACGGCGCCACCCAGCGCGAGCTCGCCGGCGCGATGGACGCCGACCCCAGCGACCTGGTCACGGTCCTCGCCGCGCTCGAGGACGCCGGGCTGCTCACCCGCACGCCGGATCCGGCCGACCGCCGCCGGAACCTGCTCGCCGTCACCGCGGCCGGCCACGCCTGGCTCACCGACCGCCACGCCCGCGCCCGCGCCTACGACGCCGCGCTCTGCGCCACCACGCCGGACGACGGCGACGACCTGCGCGCCCAGTTGCGGGCACTGCTCGCCTAGAAAGAACCCGATCTTCCCGCTTCCGGCGTGGGCACGTTCCCAGTGCTCCCGCGGGCACCGGTCGGCCGCGGGCGGCCTCCCTGCACGTCCCGCGGCCGGTCACCGACGACCCGGCTCCGCTCAGCCGATCTCGACGCGGAGGATGCGGTCGTCTCCCGGACGGGGATCGGTGCCGCCCCAGGTGGCCAGGTCGGTGTTGGAGGTGAGCAGCCACAGCGAGCCGTCCGGGGCCACCTCGACGGTGCGGATGCGGCCGTGGTCGCCGGCCAGGTGGGCGATCGGGTCCGCCGTGGCGGTGGCCCCGTCGACCGGCAGCTGCCAGAGCCGCTGCCCGCCGAGCGCCCCGATCCACAGCGAGCCGTGGGCGTAGGCGACCCCGGACGGGCTCGCGTCGTCCGGATGGATGGTCGCGATCGGCGGTTCGCCGGTGTCGCCGGCGATCCCCTCGGTCGCGGGCCAGCCGTAGTCGGCGCCCGCCCGCAGCACGTTGACCTCGTCCCAGGTGCGGTGCCCGAGCTCGGAGGCGTAGGCGGTGCCGTCCGGCCCGAACGCGATGCCCTGCACGTTGCGGTGCCCGCTGGAGTAGATCGGCGAGTCCCCCGGGTTGTCGTCGGGGATCGTACCGTCCGTGGCGATCCGGAGGATCTTGCCGTTGAGGGAGTCGCCGTTCGCGGCGTCGGCGGGCTCGAAGGCGTCGCCGGTGCCGATCCACAGGTGCCCGTCCGGGCCGATCACGATGCGCCCGCCGTGGTGACGGTCCGCGGTCCGGATGCCGTCGAGCAGCACCCGGTCCACCGTGAGGGACGCGAAGTCCGCGCCGATGGTGACGGCCACGATCCGGTTCTGGTCCGGGCCGGACACGGCCGCGTAGACCGTGCGGTCCCGGGCGAACCCCGGTGAGGCCACGATGCCGAGCAGCCCACCCTCCGCGCTCACGCTGACGTCCGGGACGGTCCCCACGGTCTGCGCGTCCCCGCCGCCGGCCGGCACGCGCAGGATCCGCCCGGTGATCCGTTCCGAGACCAGGGCCGAGCCGTCCGGCAGGAACGTCAGCCCCCACGGCGACCGCAGGCCCGTGGTCAGCTCGGTCGGTTCGCCGAGCGTGGCGACGGTGCCGGCGGCGGCGCCCGGTGGACGGTTCGTGGTCGTGGACGGCTGCTGGGTGCAGCCCGCCAGGATCAGTCCGGCGCACAGGGCACCGATCGCCGTCCGCCTCATCGCTTGAGGGCCAGGGTCTCGGCGAACCCGAGGCGGCGGACGAACGCCTCCCGGGTCAGGTCGGCGAACGCGACCACGTGGTCCACGCCGGCGTGCGCGGCGTCGACGACCGTCCGGAACGGCTTCGCGCCCACCGGCAGTGCCAGCACCCGGGCGATCTCGTCCGCGACGTCCTGCGGGTCCGCCGTGGTGCCGGGCGCGAAGAGGTCGTCGTGGGCGGCGTGGGTGCGGGCGACCAGCGGGTCCAGCTCGCCGTACTGCGCGGTCACGCCGTCGTCGCTCGCGTGGCTGGCACCGCTGAAGTGGTCGGTGCCCTGCGGGATCGCGCCGGGCATCACGATCGTCGTCTCGATCCCGAACTGGGAGACCTCGTAGGAGGTCACCACCGCGAGGGAGTCGAACGCGGCCTTCGACGCCACGTACGGCCCGAGGAACGGCGGCGTGGTCACCGGGATGGTGCTGCCGACCCAGATCAGCACGCCGGACCGCTGCCGGCGCAGGTGCGGCAGGGCGGCCCGGTTGACCCGGTGCGCGCCGACCGCGTTGATGTCCAGCAGCCGGGTGAGATCCGCCGCGGTGAACGCCTCGACGTACCCGATGTAGAGGTGGCCGGCGTTCTGCACCACCACGTCGAGGCCGCCGGCCTCGTCGACGACGCGCGCGACCGCCGCGTCCGCGGAGGACTGCGACGTCACGTCCAGTTCCACGACGCGCAGCTCGCCCGGCTGCGTGTCACCGTAGGCGATCAGGTCGGCCGCCGCGGCGGCGTTCCCGCCGACCGGGTCGCGCATCGTGGCGTAGACGGTGTGCCCGGCCGCGGCGAGGGTGCGGGCGGTCAGCCGGCCGATGCCGGAGGACGCGCCGGTGATCAGGATGATGCTCATGGTGACTCCCGGTCCGTGCGGCCGCCGGTCAGGCGGCGCCGCCGTTGACGAAGATGGTCTGGCCGTTCACCCAGCGCGCGGGCCCGGCGAGGAACGCCACCGCCTCCACGATGTCCTCGGGCTCGCCCAGCCGCTGGTACGGGTTGTTGTTCGCGATCTGGGCGATCAGCTCCTCGCTCTTGCCGTGCAGGAACAGCGGCGTCGCGGTCGGGCCGGGCGCGATCGTGTTCACCGTGATGTCCTTGCCGCGCAGCTCACGGGCGAGGATGAGGGAGATCACCTCGACCGCGGCCTTGGACGCGGCGTAGGCGGCGTAGGCCGGCGGCCGCAGCCGGATGATCGAGGTGGAGAAGTTGATGATCGCGCCGCCGGTCCGTACCCGCTGCACCGCGAGCTTGTCCACGATGAACGTGCCGCGCACGTTCACCCGCTGGATGCGGTCGAACACGTCCAGATCGAGCTGCGCGAGCGGTGACAACGGCATGATCCCGGCCGTGTGCACGAGCACGTCGACGCCGCCGAACTCCCGCTCGGCCACGTCGAACAGCGCGGTGGCCGCGGCTTCGTCGGAGATGTCGCCCCCGGCCGCGACGGCGCGCCCGCCGGCGTCGGTGATGGCCCGGACGGCCTCGTCGGCGCGCTCCCGGTTGCCGTTGTAGTGCACGACGACGGCCATGCCGTCCGCGGCCAGGCGCAGCGCGCTGGCCCGGCCGATGCCGCCGGAGCCGCCGGTGACGATCGCGACGCGGTCGATGGTGTCGGTCATGATGACCCCTCCTCGTTATATGGACAGGAAGTACATTAGCTGCCGCCGCGGAAATGTACAAGCCGTCCACATGTATCGTGTTGCCGGGAAGCGAGGTGTCATGTCCGATCAGTTCGTGCCCGTCCGCCGGGGCCGTGGCCGCCGGCCCGCGGCAGAGGTCCGTGCCGGGGTGCTCGCGTCCGCGGGGCAGATCCTGATGCGTGACGGGCTGGCCGCGGTGACGTTCGATCGCGTCGCCAAGGAGTCCGGGTCGAGCAAGATGACGCTGTACAAGTGGTGGCCCTCCCCCGGCATGCTGGCCGCGGAGGCGTACTTCGCGCAGAGCGAGCAGGCCCTCGAGTTCCCGGACACCGGTGACCTGCGCGCCGACCTGACCACCCAGCTCACCGCGTTCGTCCGCCTGCTCAGCGACGGGGGAACGGGCAGCCGGGTGGCCGAGATCATCGGCGCCGCCCAGATGGACCCGGACCTGGCCCGCGCCTGGAAGGAGAACTACTCGGCACCCCGCCGCGAGCTCGCCCGCGCCCGCCTGCACGCCGCGCAGCAACGGGGCCAGCTCCGCGCCGACGCCGACCTGGAGATCATCGTCGATCACCTCTGGGGCGCCTGCTACCACCGGCTGCTCGTGCTCAAGGTGCCGGTCGACGAGTCGCTCGTACCCCGCCTGATCGACCAGACGCTGCGCGGCGTCACGCCCGCGGGAGCCTGACCGGTCACCGATCAGGCCCGCGGCACGGCGGTCACCGCACGCCCAGCGGCATCTCGGGCAGCGCCTGCCCGGTGCGCGCCACGTGGCCGATCCGGGAGGTCAGCCTCCGCAGCAGCGGCGCACTGCCGACGCGGGCCGCCAGGCGCAGCGCCCGCACGCCGGCGGCGGAGCGGGGATAGAACAGGCCGGGCGTACCCGGCGGCAGCTTCTGGGCGTCGTCGATCAGCGGCCGCATCCACCGCTCGTACCGCGCGAGGGCGCCGGCGTGGCCGCCCGGTCCCGCCTGGCCGAGGTACGCGGCCAGCACGTATCCGCCGACCATGGCCAACGACGTGCCGCCGCCCCCGAGCGGCGTGACGCACCAGGCGGCGTCGCCGGTGACGCAGACGCGGCCGCGTGACCACGCCGGCATCCTGATCTGGGTGAGGTAGTCGAGGTAGACGTCCGCGGAGCCGGCGAAGCCGTCCAGGACGCGCCCGGCCTGCCAGCCGGCGTCGTGGAAGGTCGCGCGCAGCTCGGCGCGGGCCTCGTCGGGCGGCAGGTCGGCGAGGTTCCGGTCCCGGCCGGTGAAGGCCAGCGTGGCTCGCGTGGTGCCGGCATTGTCCGGGCGCACGGTGATCTGCCGGCCGCCCGGGGCCGAGTACCAGCGCCACCAGCGGTCGTCGTCCGGCGTACGCGGGATGGTTCCGTAGGCCATGGTGAGACCGAGCCCGCGCCGCTCGACGGCGGAGCCGAAGACGAGGTCACGGGTGCGGGAGCGCACCCCCTCCGCGACGACCAGCAGGTCGTACCGCCGGGCCGGCCCGTCCTGCGGCGTCACCTCGACGTGCGATGCCTCGTGACGCACGTCGCGGATCCGGTCCCCGTATCGCACGGTGACGTTCCCGGGTAGCCGGTCGAGGATGACCCGGGCCAGGTCACCGCGCAGGATCTCGAGTTCCGCGGTCGGGCCGTCCGGGTCCTCGACGGGGAACCGCGCGATCGCCCGGCCCCGGTCGTCGAGGACGCTGGTGCCCTCCTCGGTCGTGCCGAGGCGGCGCACCTCGCCCTCCAGGCCCATCCGGGTCAGGACCTCCCGCGCGGCGCCGCGCACGTCGACGTTCTGCCCGCCGCCCCGGAACGCCGCGGCCCGCTCGAGGACCGTGACCTCCCATCCGGCGCGGCCGAGCCAGAACGCGGTGCTCAGTCCCGCGATGCCGGCTCCGGATACGAGTACTCGTGGTGCGGTCATGGACGTCTCCCGTCACAGCGGTCGCAGATAGCTTGATTTTCAAAATGCTTGATTTTGAAGCTACTTCGTGACTGCTATCTTGTCCACTGAGCGGGGGAGGAACAGGGCGATGGAAGAGTCCGCGGAGCGGGTGCTGGCCGCCATGCGCGCATGGGGCGTCGCCTTCAACGAGTTCGGCCGCCGGTTCGGCCGGACCGCCGGGCTGCACGTCACCGACGCCGAGGCACTGGTGCTGGTGGTCGCCGCCGAGGACAGGGGCACCCCGCTGACCCAGTCGGCCCTCAGCCGGCGCATCGGCCTGACCAGCGGCGCGACGTCGTCCCTGCTCAACCGGCTGGAGGAGGCCGGGCACATCGAGCGTCATCGCGACCGCGCCGACCGGCGGATGGTCACGCTGCGCTCGACCGAGGCCGTGCACCGCCAGGTCGACGAGTTCTTCGCGGCCCTCGGCACGGAACTCGCCGCGGGCATGTCCCGCTACGACCGCGAGACGCTGGACCGGTTCGCCCGCCTGGTGCAGGACATGACCGCGATCATGGAACAACGCCTCACACCCGCCGAGCCGGCCGCGCGCGACCCGCGCTGATCACACCCGCGACCGCGGGCCGCCCTGGTCAGCCGAGTTCCTGCGCCGCCCAGCCCGGGGCGTCGAGGTCGATCGGGGCGTCGCCGACGAACTGCGCGAGCTGACCCTCCAGCCGGACCAGCTCCGCGGCACCCAGGCGGCGCTCCCAGCGTGCGCGCACCTCGTCGAAGATCGCCTCGCCCTCCCGCATCAGCGCGAGCCCGTGGTCGGTGATCCGGACCTGGTTGCGGCGCGCGTCGGCGGGGTGCGGGCCGCTGGTGACGTACCCGCGCTCGGTGAGCACCGCGATCGTCTTCGCCGCGGCCTGCTTGGTGACGGCGAGCCGACGACCGAGCTCCGCGGCGTTGTCCGCACCCGCGCGGATCGCCCGCAGCGCGTACTCGTGGGACGGCCGGGCGTCGGGAAATCCCCGCGCGGCGAGCTCGCGGACCACCTCGTCCACCAGGTTGCGGTAACTGCCCAGCAGCAGGAGGGCGAGGTCGGCACCCGATCGGGACGGCATACGAGCAGTCTAGGGGCCGCCGTTGACAGAGACAACCTGGTTGTCTAACTTTGGGGCAACCAGGTTGTCTATTCAGGGAGTTCCCGTGCCCGTCCCGTCCCCGCTGCCCACCGTCGAGGGCATCACCCACCACACGGCCGACATCAACGGCGCCACGCTGCACTACGTGTCCGCGGGCACCGCCGGCTCCCCGATCCTGCTGGTGCACGGCTGGCCGGAGAGCTGGTGGGCGTTCCGCGCCGTCATCCCGCTGCTGGCCGCCACGCACCGGGTCGTCGCCGTGGACCTGCGCGGCTTCGGCGACTCCAGCGGCGGCAACGGCGACCACGACGCGGCCACCATGGCCGAGGACCTCCACCAGCTGGTCGCCCACCTCGGCGCCGGGCCGGTGCACGTGACCTGCCAGGACATCAGCGGCGGCCCGGTCTTCCAGTTCGCCGCCACCCACCCCGGCGACGTCCGCAGCCTCACCGCCGTCGAGACCACCCTGCCCGGGTACGGCATGGAGATGCTCGCCGACGTGGCCAACGGAGGCTCCTGGCACGTCGGCTTCCTGGCCACCACCGGCATCCCCGACCGGCTCCTGGCCGGACGCGAGCGGACGATGGTGGAGTGGGCCGTCTCGATGATGGCCACCGTGCCCGGGGCCGTCACCGACGCCGACATCGACGAGTTCACCCGCACCTACACCCACCCCGGCGGCTGGCGGGGCACCGAGGGGCTCTACCGCTCCGCGCTCGACGACGACGGCCGGACCCGCGCGCTCGCCGAGTCCCGGCCGCTGACCGTGCCCGTGCTCGCGATCGACGGCAGCAACGCCCCGTTCACCGAACGCACGATGCGCCAGGTCACCCGCGGCGACGTCACCGCGGTCCACATCCCCGGCGTCGGCCACCTCGTCGCCCAGGAGGCCCCCGAGGCCTTCGCCTCCACCGTCCGCACCTTCGTCGACCGCGTCGACCGGACCCGCTGACCGGCCGGTGGCGCGGACCGCGATCCGCGCCACCGCTTCGTCAGGAACCCACGACACCGGACGACGGACCGACACCGGACGACGGACCGGCATCGGCCGACGGACCGGCATCGGCCGACGGACCGGCACCGGACGATGGTGATCGCGGCGCCGGTCACCGGGCCGGCGTTCAGGTGAGGCAGCGCGGGGTGCGCAGGCCGAGGGTGCGCCGGCTGGCGTCGATCAGGTGCCGGCGCAGCACGTCGTCGTCGAGGCCGCGCGTCCGTGCGCTCATCCCGCCGGCGATCCCGGCCATCACCATGTCGGCTTTGATCAACCCGCCCACGCCGGGGTCGGTCTCGGCGAGCAGCGTGATCATTCGGTCGACCAGGTCGCCCACCTCCGTGCGGGAACGGAGCATCCCGGTGGCGCCGGGATCGCCGATCAGCATCGGAACCAGCATGCGATGCCGCACCGCGAGGTCGACGACGCCGGCGAGCATGCGCTCCGCGCGTGCCCGGCGGCCACGCTGCCCCTCGGCCGCCTCGACCACCGCCCGCAGTGCGCCGAGGAGCGGCTCGATCACCGCGGTGAGCAGTTCCTCGCGGGTGCGGAAGTGATGGTGGACGGCCGACTTCGTGACGCCCACCTCGTCGGCGATCATCTGCAGCGACGTGCCGGCGAAGCTGTGCCGGGCGAACAGGCGGATCGCGGCGTCGATGAAGCGGTGCCGGCTGTCCGGCGCCCGGACTGCTGCCACGGACATGCGCCCTCCCCTGCTGAACCCGGTGCTGCCACGAAGCCTAACCGGCCGATCGTTCAGGAGACAACTGCACGATCGTGCAGCCGATGACTGTACGATCGTAAAGTGAACAACTTCACGATCGTGCAGTTTCCGGCTGCACGATCGGCTAGCTTCCGGAGCACATCCACCTCCTGGAGGAGATCCCAGATGGCTTCGTTCCTGTACCGGCTCGGCCGGTTCGCGTTCCGTCGGCGATGGCCGGTCGTCGGGCTGTGGCTGGCGGTCCTCGCGGTCACGGCGACCGGTGCCGCGACCCTGTCCGGTGCGACGTCCGACGCGTTCCGGATTCCCGGCACACCCTCGCAGCAGGTGATCGACCTGCTGCGGGAGCGGTTCCCGCAGGCCTCCGCGGACGGCGCCGTCGCCCGGGTGGTGTTCGCCGCGCCGGCCGGACAGCAGCTCACCGGCGCGGCCACGAAGGCCGCCGTCGAGCAGGTCGTCGTCGAGTTGCGCCGGGCGCCCCGGGTCGCCTCGGTGAGTGACCCGTTCGGGCCCGGCGCCGTGAACCGGGCCGGGACCGTCGGCTTCGCCCAGGCGACCTACCGCGTGGCCGCGCAGGAGCTGACGGACGGCGACCGCGACACGCTCACCGGCATCGCGGAGCGGGCCCGCGCGACGGGCCTGACCGTCGAGATCGGCGGTGACGCGCTGCAGGCCCGGTCCGAGACCGGCGTCGGGGAGGTGATCGGCGTCGCGGTGGCCGCCGTGGTCCTGGTGATCACGTTCGGTTCCCTGGTCGCCGCCGGGCTGCCGCTGCTGACCGCGCTGTTCGGCATCGGCATCGGCATCAGCCTGATCACCGCCGCCACCGGTTTCGTCGACCTGTCGTCGACCACACCGATCCTCGCGCTGATGCTCGGCCTCGCCGTCTCGATCGACTACGCCCTGTTCATCGTCTCCCGCTACCGGCACGAACTCGCTGACGGCCGCGAACCCGAGGAAGCCGCCGGCCGGGCGGTCGGCACCGCCGGCTCCGCGGTCGTCTTCGCCGGCCTCACCGTCGTTATCGCGCTGGCCGCGCTCTCCGTGGTCGGCGTGCCGTTCCTGACCCAGATGGGCCTGGCCGCGGCGCTCACCGTGGCCGTCGCCGTGGTCGTCGCGCTGACCCTGCTGCCCGCCGCGCTGGGCTTCGCCGGCCGCCGGGTCCTCGGCGCACGCACCCGCACCCGGCGCACCCGCGACCCCGAGGCCGGCACCACCGGCGCCGGCGCCCGCTGGGCCCGCGCGATCGCCCGCCGGCCGGTCGCCGCACTGCTGGTCGCCGTGGCCGCACTCGGCATCGTCGCGACCCCGGCCCTGGACCTGCGGCTGGGCATGACGGACGACGGCACCGCCGCGACCGACTCCACCCAGCGCAAGGCCTACGACCTGTTGGCCACCGGATTCGGCGCGGGCTTCAACGGGCCGCTCACCGTCGTGGTCGACACGGCGGCCGGCGGCGCGGCGGCCGCCGCCGAGCACGTCGTACGGAAGATCACCGCCCTGCCCGGCGTCACGACGGCGGCCACCACCGCGGTCAGTCCGGCCGGCGACACCGCCCTGCTCACCGTCATCCCCGCCGGCGGACCCGGCGACGCCGCCACCACGGATCTCGTACACGCCATCCGCCGCCTCGACGGCACCGTCACCGGCGCCGGCATCGGCGTCACCGGCCTGACCGCCATCAACATCGACGTCTCCACCAAACTCACCGACGCGCTTCTGCCGTACCTGGCGGTGGTCGTGGGCCTGGCGTTCGTACTGCTCATGCTCGTGTTCCGGTCGCTGCTGGTACCGATCAAGGCCACCCTGGGCTTCCTGCTCAGCCTCGCCGCCACCTTCGGCGCCCTCGTGGCACTCTTCCAGTGGGGCTGGGGCGCCGACCTGCTCGGCACCGACCGCACCGGGATGATCGTCAGCTCGCTGCCCATCGTGCTGATCGGGATCGTGTTCGGTCTGGCCATGGACTACCAGGTCTTCCTGGTCACCCGGATGCGCGAGGAGTACGTCCACGGCGCCGCTCCCCGGGAGGCCGTGATCACCGGTTTCGGTCACGGCGCCCGGGTGGTCACCGCCGCCGCGCTGATCATGATCAGCGTCTTCGCCGGGTTCGTCATCGCCCCCGACCCGCTCATCAAGTCGGTCGGCTTCGGGCTCTCCGCCGCCGTGCTCTTCGACGCGTTCGTCGTCCGGATGACGATCGTGCCGGCCGTGATGACCCTGCTCGGCAGGGCCGCCTGGTGGCTGCCCCGATGGCTGGACCGGCTGCTGCCCACCGTGGACGTGGAAGGCGCGGAACTGCGGCACCGGCGCGACGACGTGTCCCTCGAACCGGTCGTGGGCGTCCCCGGGCAGGTGCGGGCATGAGGCTGCTCGTCTACGGCGCCGGCGTGCTCGGCAGCCTGCTCGCGGCCGACCTGCACGAGGCCGGGCACGACGTCGCGCTCCTCGCCCGGGGCGAGCGCCTGGCCGCCCTGCGCCGCCACGGCGTCCTGCTCGCCGAGGGCCACAACTCGGTGGTCCGGCGGGTGCCGGTGCCGGTGGTCGCGGACCCGGCGGACGGGTACGACCTGATCATCGTCATGGTCCGCGCCCATCAGGTGGACCCGGTCCTGCAATCGGTCGCCGGCCTCGACGGCGACGTGTTGTTCCTGCACGCGTGGGCGGCCGGCGCCGAGCCGCTGGGCGCGGTGATCGGCCACGAACGGGTGCTGCTCGGCTTCCCCGCCCGCGGCGGCACGATGGACGGGGACGTGATCCGCCACCGCCCGCACGGCTTCGTGACCCGCCGCGTCCCGATCCAGATCGGCGAACCCGACGGGCACGACAGCGCTCGGGTGGGGCGGATCGTACGGATGTTCCGCACCGCCGGGATCAGCGCCCGAGCCGAGCCGCGGATCGATGCCTGGCTGCGGACGCACGCCACCGTCACGGTGCCGCTCGGGCAGGCGTCGGCCGCGGCGGGCGGGCCGGCGGCGCTCGCCCGCGACCCGGACGCGATCCGCGGCATGCTCCACCGCGTGCGACGGGACCTGGCCGACCTGCCGACGCCACCGGTCCCGCGGGGTCTCGCCGCGGTGCTGACTCTGCCGGACGGAGTGCTGGTGCCCGTCGTCCGGCGGTTCCTGCGAAGCTCGACCGTCACGCACAGCGGGCTCAGCAGCACGTCACCCGCGACGGAGGCGGCCGAACTCGAACGGCTGGCCGACCAGATGCGCATCCTGCGAAGAGCGCGGTAGGCGAGCACCGGGCCCGATCGGCCGGGCCCGGCCGGGCCGCACCGGCCGCGACCTCGGCTGCCCGTGGACCAGCGGCACCGGGCCGGCCCGCGCTGCCCGCGTCGGCCGGGACCCGGTGATGCCGCCGCCCGGCTGCGCGTCGGTGGTCCGCGGGTTGTCGTACCCCGTGGCTAGGGTGTCGGCCATGCGGGTGGAGGTGCGGGCCAAGGGCCTGGCGACGGTGTTCATCGAGGTGGCCGAGGAGCGGGTGACCGTCCGTGAGCTGATCGCGCACGCGGTCCGGGAGCAGGTGGCGCGCGACCGGGCCGCGGTGCACCGGCAGTTCGCCACGCCCGCCGAGATCGCGGCGATGGCCGCGGCCGGGGCGGTCCGGCCGCCGGCCACGGCCGCGGCCGACCCGGACACCGAGGTCGAGCGGGCGCTGCGTGCGTTCGAGCGGCGCGGGTTCGTGGTGTTCTGCGGCGAACGGGCCGCGGAGAGCCTCGACGAGACCGTCACGGTGCGGGCCGGCGAGCCGGTCGTGTTCCTGCGGCTGGTGCCGCTGGCCGGAGGCTGACGATGGCGGAGCTGCGCTGGGCGCCGCACCTGATCGGGCACCGCCCGCCCGACCTCGACCTCTTCGAGGCCTACGGCGAGGAGGCGGCACGGCTGGACCGCGACGGGCTGGCCGCGTTCGCCGAGCGGGTCCGTCGCGAGCTGGGGCTCCACGACCGGCACCGGCTGCACCTGATCGCGGGCGCGACGATCGACGCGGCCTTCGACCGGCACTTCCCGCTGCCCGCCGACGCCGGTCTGGCCGACGTGCTGGACACCCCGTGGCCGACCGCGGCACGGGAGGAGCGCCTGGTCGCGCTGATGCCGTCGCCGCCGGAGCAGTCCCTGGACCGGCGGCGACGGGACGTGTTCGTCCCGCACGCGCTCGCGTCCGGCGACTCCCGGCTGCTGCGCCTGATGGCGACCTCGCGGGTCGGCCGGCTCGGACCGGACGGCACGGTGGCGATGCTGGACGCGCTGCACGACCGCGGTGAGCTGACTCCCTCGATCATCGAGGCGGCGCTGGACGTCGACCGTCACCTCGGCCGGTCGCTGGGGCCGGCCGGCTGCCGCGCCGCGGTGCACGACGTCTACGACGAGCTCACCTGGCGTGGCGTCCGCGACGGGCTGCGCCTCGACGCGCTGCCGTCAGGGCTGGTCCCGCGCGGGCTGCGGTTCGTCGAGGCGGCGCTGACCTGCACCGACCCGCGGTTGGCGGCCTATCTCGGCGCCGCCGCCGTGCCGCCGGACGAGCTCGTCGCGTTCCTCACCGCGCAGTCGCCGGCGGTCCGCCGGCAGGTCTTCACGCTGCGCCGGGCGGCCGGGGACGCGGCGGTGCTGCTGGAGTCGCTCGGGTTGGGCCCGGCCGCGCCGCTGCTGGCGATCATCGACGCGCCACGGCCGGAGCATCCCGAGCCGCACGACCGGGCGGCGATCCTGGCCGCCGACGGCCCGTGGTCGCGGCCGCTGCTGGAGCTGGCGCCGAGCGAGCCGGTCTCGGCCGCGCTCGGGCTCAATCGCGCGGCCGTGGAGAAGCGCGTGCGCAACAACGCGCTGGACGGCATCGCCGCGTTCGGCCTGCTGCCGCTCGCGGACGGTGAGACGGCGCTGGACCGCTACCTGGCGTTGCAGGCGGTGGCGAAGCGCGGGCCGGGTCTCGGCCCGAACCGGAGGCACAGTCACGCGGCGGCGGTCCGGGTCGCGATCGCGCACCTGGCGCAGGTCGTGGGCGCGGACCCGGCCAGGTTCGAGTGGGAGTGCGAGGCGCGGATCGCCACCGGCATGCGGACCGGGTGGGACGTGCCGCCGTACCGGCTGGTGGCCTCCGCGGACGGCATCGCGGTCACGAAGGCCGGCAAGGCACTGAGGTCGGTGCCGGCGGCGGTGCGCAAGGACCCGTCCTACGCGGAGGCTCGCCGCACCGTCGACGTGCTGCGCGACCAGTCCCGGCGCATGCGGGTCTCGCTGATCGAGCGTCTGGTCGCCACCGGCGGCACGCTCACGCCGGGCGAGTGGGCGCTGCTGTCCCGGCTGCCGTCCGCGGCCGCGATGCTGCCCGGCCTGCTGTGGCGGGACGCGTCCGGTGCGGTCGGGCTGGTGCCGCAGGTCGACCCGGCCGGGCCGCTGACCGCCGTGCACCCGGCCGATCTGCTGGCGGACGGCCGGCTGTCGCACTGGCAGCAGGAGCTGGTCCGGCGGCGGCTGCGGCAACCGGTCAAGCAGGTGTTCCGCGAGCTGTACCCGCTGACGCCGGCCGAACGGGAGTCCGGGACCGCGTCGCACCGGTTCGCCGGGCACGTGGTGCAGGGCGCCCGCGCCGCCGCGTTGCTGTCCGAGCGCGGGTGGCGCACCCACGGCGAGTACGCGGACGCGCAGGCCACCCGCGCCGCCGGCCCGTTCGTCGCGGAGCTGCACGCCGAGCTGCACGGCTACTGGGGCATGGCGGACGTGACGCTGCGGCACATCTCGTTCCAGCCGGTGGGCGGCGGGCCCGCGGTGGCCCTGGAGGACGTGCCGCCGATCGTGTTCTCCGAGGTGATGCGCGACGTCGACCTGATCGTCTCGGTCGCGTCCGGTACGCCGTACCATTCCGCGCCGGTGGTGGAGTCCCGCGTCGCGCTGGTCCGATCGCTGGTCGCGGCGCTGGGGCTGGAGCGGGTCACGGTCGCGGAACGGCACGCGCGGGTGGCCGGCTCGCGCGCGACCTACGTCGTGCACCTGGGCAGCGGGTCGATCCACCTGGAGCCGGGCGGTTACCTGTGCGTGGTGCCGGCCGGGTGGGGCGAGTCACCGCACGAGCGCCTGTTCCTGCCGTTCGCCGACGAGGACGCGACGACCGGCGTGATCATCTCCAAGATCCTGCTGCTGGCCGACGACGAGCACATCACCGATCCGTCGATCCTGGCGCAGATCGCCGCCCGCACGGCCGGCTGACCGACCGGCGTCAGCCGACCGGCGTCAGCCGACCGGCGTCAGCATCGCCCCGGCCGGCACACCGCCGGCGACCGCCACCGCGGCGGTCGCCGTGGTGACCCGCCGGCCGTCTGCGGCGCGGCGCTGATCAGCGGCGCGGCCAGCAGCGCACGCCAGACCGCGGACACGTGGGCGGTGGTGAAACCGGTGGCGGCGACCGCCGACGGCGGGTCACCGGCGGCGATGACGGCCGGGGCGGTGGACTTCGGGTCGCCCGGCTCGCACGGGCGACCGCCGCACCGGACCGTCGATCGTCGTGCCGCCGGACGGTGGCACCGCCGCTGTCCGCCCGCGCCGACGCGGGGTACCGGCCGGTCTTGACCCTCGACCGGGTCGAGGCACCAGCCTGTTTCGCGGGGCCGGCCCGGCACGGCGCGCCGGCACACAGCGGGGAGGACCACGGTGTCAGAATCGACGAGCATCGCGTCGGACGACGTCATGGCGGCCATCGGCGCCGCCGTCGAGCGGGGCCGGTCCGGCGACCGGGCCGGGGCGAGGGAGTCCCTCACCCGGCTGTGGGACGCCGTCGGCGAGCACGGTGACGCGCTGCACCGGTGCAGCATCGCGCACTACCTCGCCGACCTCCAGGACACCGTCGCGGACGAGCTGACGTGGGACCGGCGGGCGCTCGCCGCGGTGACGGACCTCGACGACGAGCGTGCGCGCCACTTCCACGACTCCCTCCGGGTGCGGGCGTTCCTGCCGTCGCTGCACCTGAACCTCGCCGACGCGTACCGGCGTGCGGGCGAACCGGCCGAGGCGCGCGTCCACCTGTCGGCGGCGGCCACCGACCTGGCGGCACTGCCCGACGACGACTACGGATCGATGATCCGCGCCGGCATCGCGCGGGCGCGGGAGGCGCTCGATTCCGGTTCCCGGCGCCCGCTGGAACCCTGAGCGGGGGCGGGCCGGGATAATCGCGTTCCGCCCGGCCCGCCCCGGACCGTACGGTGGGGCAGTGAATCTCGTGTCCCGGCGCTCCTGTGCCGGCCAGGATCTGCGCCACCGGACGCTGGACGGCCACCACTTCATGTTCTGCGACTTCCGCGGCGCGGATCTGCGGGGCGCGTCCCTGCGCGGGGCCGGGTTCGCCGGCTGCGACCTGCGGGACGGCGACCTGCGGGACACGGACCTGTCCTACGCCAGGTTCGGTTACGTGCGAACCCACGATCCGCAGTACGGCCGCACCGACGTCACCGGCGCCCACTGGGAGGGCGCCACGCTCCGGGGCGTCACCGCCGAGCGCGTGATCGGCTGGCCGCACGCCGAGGACTGACAGCGGGCGGTGCCGGAGCAGTCGTGGCGCTGCCGGTCCACGGCGCCCCTGCGTGCGCCGGGCGGCGGCTGCGCGGCCCGCGTTCGGGCAGCCGGTGCGACCGTGTCGCCGTCCCGCCCCCGGTCGATCCCGACGTCATCCTTCGGCGTGCCGTGGGGAACGCCGACCGGGCTCAGCCCTGGCGGCCCGGTGCGGACCGTCGTGGATGGATTCGCACGACCCGCCCGGGCACGTGGGTGCACATCGGTCAATCATGCCGATGCCCGGGCGGGCGACCACGGCCTAAGGTTCGATCATGACGCTGACCGACGTGCTGGTACTGGCCGCCACCGAGGCGCCGGACCAGGTGATCGTGCACGCCGACGGGGCCGGGGACGAGCGGGTCACCACCGGTGCCGGGCTCTACCGCGAGGCGCTGGCCGTCGCCGGTGGCCTGCGCGCGCGTGGGCTGCGGCCGGGCGACCCGGCGCTGCTGGTCGTCGAGGACAACGCCGAGTTCCTGCCGCTGTTCTGGGGCGCGGTGTTCGCCGGCGTCGTGCCCGTGCCGCTGCCGCCGGAACCCCGTCGCGTCGCCGCGGTCGCGTCCCTGCTCGGCGACCCGCCACGTCTCGGTGGCGAACCGCTGCCGGCCGCGGCGCCGCTGTCCGCGCCCGTCCCGGTCCGCGACGACGACCTGGCGTTCCTGCAGTTCTCCTCCGGCAGCACCGGCACGCCCAAGGGCGTCGAGCTCACCCACGGCAACGTGGCGGCCAACCTCGAGCAGGCCGCGCGGGCCGCCGCGCTGAGCGCCGAGGACGTCGTGCTGACGTGGATGCCGTACTTCCACGACATGGGGTTGATCGGCACCCACCTGGTGCCGCTGCACCGCCGCTGCAAGCAGGTGCGGATCGACCCGATGACCTTCGCCAAGCGGCCGGCGGTGTGGCTGCGCACCGCCGAACGGCACCGGGCGACCGTGCTGTCCGCGGCGAACTTCGCGCTCGCGCTCACCAACCGCCGGGTGGGCCCGGACGTGCTCGACGGCCTGGACCTGAGCAGCGTCCGCCTGATGATCGTCGGGGCGGAGCCGATCTCCCCGGCGGTGTGGCGCACGTTCGCCGAGCGTACGGCCCGCGCCCGGCTGCGCCCGGAGGCCCTGCAACCGGTGTACGGCCTGGCCGAGGCGACCGTGGCGGTGACCTGCCCACCGGTCGGGGAACTGGCCGTACCGGTGCGGCTGAGCCGGGCGGCGCTCGCGCGCGGGGTCGCGCTGCCGGCCGGCCCGGACGACGCCACGGCGGCCGAGCTGATGGACGTCGGGTATCCCGTGCCCGGCTGTACGGTCCGGGTGGTCGACGACGCGGACCGGCCGGTGGACGACAGCATCGTCGGGCACGTCCAGGTGCGCGGGCCGAACGTCACGCGCGGCTACCACCGGGCTCCGGAGGCGACCGCCGCCACGCTGGTCGACGGCTGGCTGCGTACCGGCGACATCGGGTTTCTCCGGGCCGGCCGGCTGTGTGTCACCGGCCGGCACAAGGACGTGGTCTTCGTCCACGGCCGCACCTTCCACGCGGCCGACCTCGAGGAGGTGGCGGCCGCGACGCCCGGGCTGGGCAGCGGGCCGCTGGCCGTGGTCGGCACCACCGACGGGACGCGGGAACGGGTCGTGGTCTTCCTGAGCACGCCGGCCGTCCGGGACCGGCCGGAGGTCGCCGAGCGGGTCCGGGCGCGGGTCGCGGAGGCGCTCGGGTACGCCGCCGTCGAGGTGCGGGTGGTGCCGTCCGGGACGTTCGCCCGCACCACCAGCGGCAAACTGCGCCGGCAGGCACTGCGGGACCGCCTCGATCTGCGGCCGGAGACCGAGCCGACACCGGCGGAGCACACCGGAACCCGTGCCGCGCGACCCGAAATCCCGGCCGCGCAGGCCGGGGCCCCGGCTGCGGTCCCGGTCGTGGTCGGCGACCTGGCGAGGACGGTGCGCGCGATCTGGGCCCACGTGCTGCGCCTGCCCGAGGAGCGGATCGGCCCGGACGACCGGTTCCTGGCCATCGGCGGAAGCTCGGTGGCGGCCATGGAGGTGCTGGCGCTGCTCGAGGACGCCCTCGGCCGCACCCTGGACCCGGCACTGTTGCGCGACTGCGCCACCGTCACCGACCTGACCGACCGCCTGTCCCGCCCCGAGCCGCCACGCCCGGCCCCCCACGTGCCACCCGCCACCACCCGGCCGGCCGACACCGTCGCCGACCAACGGAACGGCACCGCCGCCGCGCGGCCCTACGACACCGCCGCACCGCGGCCCGACGACATCGCGGTCGTCGGGATGGCCTGCCGGTTCCCGGACGCGGACACCCCGGAGCGGTTCTGGGACAACCTGGTCGCCGGCCGCGACAGCGTCACCGACGACGCGCGCCGGCCGGGTGGCGGGTCCGGCGCCTTCCTCGCCGACCCGGCCCTGTTCGACGCCGGGTTCTTCGGCATCGGCGACGACGAGGCGCGGCTGCTCGACCCGCACGCCCGGATCTTCCTCGAACTGGCGCACGAGGCCCTGGAACGGGCCGGTTACGCCGGGCCGCGCCGGCACGCCCACCGGGTCGGCGTCTTCGTGGCCGTCGGGGAGAGCGGCTATCCGGCGCTGATCGAGCGGTCCGGGGCGACCGGCGCGCACGCGCTGACCGGCACGCTGCGCAATCTCGCCGGCGCGCGCGTGGCGCACCTGCTCGACCTGCGCGGCCCGGCGATCGCGATCGACACGGCGTGCTCGTCGGCGCTGGTGGCCCTGCACACGGCCCGCCGCGCGCTGGCCGCGGGCGACTGCGACGTGGCCGTGGTCGGCGGCGTCAACCTGAACCTGACGGAAACCGGTGAGCGGCTGCTCGGCGAGGCACACGCGCTGTCCCCGTCCGGCCGGTGCCGGGCGTTCGCCGCGGACGCGGACGGCTTCGTGCCGGGTGAGGGCGGCGCGGCCCTGGTGCTGACCCGCTGGGGGCACGATCCGGGCGACCGGGTGCTGGCGGTGGTGCGGGGCACGGCCGTCAACAACGACGGCCGGTCGCTGAGCCTGATGGCGCCGAATCCGCTGCGGCAACGGGAGGTGATCGCCGCGGCGTACCGGGACAGCGGGGTGGACCCGGCCGACGTGTCCTATGTGGAGGCGCACGGCACCGGCACCGCGATCGGCGATTCGACGGAGGCGCGTTCGCTGGCGTTCGCCTTCCCGCCGCTGCCGGACGGCCGGCCGCGGCTGGTCGGCTCGGTCAAGACGAACGTCGGTCACCTGCTCAACTCGGCCGGGCTGCCGGGCCTGGTCAAGGTGATCCTGTCGCTGCGGCACCGCGAGGTCCCGCCGTCGCTGCACCACGACCGCCCGTCGCCCCGGTTCGACCTGGCCGGCGCCGGGTTCGAGGTGGTCACGAAGCGGCGGCCGTGGACCGGACCGGCCGTGGCCGGCGTCAACGGTTTCGGGTTCGGCGGCACCAACGCGCACGTGATCCTCGCCGCCGCGCCGCCGGACCGGCCGGTGCCCCGTTCCCGGCCGGCCGGCCCGCACCTGCTCACGCTGTCGGCCCGCTCGGAGGCCGCGCTGCGTGCCGCCGCCGGTGAGCTGGCCGCGCATCTGCGGGCGCACCCGGAGCTGGACGAGGCCGACGTGTGCGCGACCGCCTCGACCGCCCGGGACGACGGGCCGTACCGCGTGGCGATCGTGGCCGACGGTGACCTCGCCGGCCGGCTGGCCGGGGCGCCGCCGTCGACCTCGGTGACGAGGACGCCGAGGGTGGCGTTCCTGTTCGGCGGCCAGGGGACCCAGCGCCCGGGTCAGGGCGCGGCGCTCTACGCGGAGGCGCCCGTCTTCCGGGAGACGCTCGACGAGTTGTCCGCCGCGGCCGGCCCGGTCGCCGGTCGTACCCTCGTGCAGTGGTGCACGGACGCGTCCGTGCCCGCCGCGGAGCTGGCACGCACCGAGATCACGCAGCCGCTGGTGGTCGCCTTCGCGGTCGCGCAGGCGGCGCAGCTGCGCGCGTACGGCGTCACGCCGGACGCGGTGGCCGGCCACAGCGTCGGTGAGTTCGCGGCCGCGGTCACCGCCGGCATCCTCACCGGTGCCGACGCGGTACGGCTGGCGGCCGAGCGTGGCCGGCTGACGGCCGCGCTGGCCGGGCCGGGCGCGATGGCTGCGGTCGCGGCCGGTGCCGACGCGGTGGCCGGCGTGCTCGGCGACCGGGTCGTGGTCGCCGCCGAGAACGCGGCCGGCCGCGTCGTGCTGGCCGGGCCGGTGGCGGACCTCGACCGGGCGCTCGCACTGCTCGCCGCGCGCGGCGTCGCGGCGCGCCGGCTGGCGGTGTCGCACGCGTTCCACTCCCCCGCCATGCGCGCGGTGGCCGGCCGCCTCGCCGGTCTGCACCCGGACGCCGCACCGGCGCGGATCCCGCTGGTCAGCACGGTCACCGGCGAGTGGGGTGCGGACTACGACGGCGCCTACCTGGCCGCCGCCGCCGTGCGGCCGGTGCGGTTCGCCACGGCGGTGGACCGGCTCCGGGCGGCGGGCCACGACACCTTCGTCGAGATCGGCGCGAGCGCCGCACTGGCGCCCCTGCTGCGCCCGGCGTCCGTGCGTCCGGCCGGCACCGGCGCGGCCACGCTGCTGGCCACCGCGGGACAGCTGTGGCAGCACGGCGCCACCCTGGACCGGTCGCTGCTGGACGCGGGCAGCGCGCGCGTGGACCTGCCGACGTACCCGTTCCAGCGCCGCCGGTTCTGGGTGTCGGACGCCACCGCGCCGGTCCTCGCGACGCCGCACTGGGCGGTCGCTCCCGCGCCGGCGGGCCGGCGACCGGCCGGCGTGGTCACGGTCGTGCGCGCCACGGGTGCCGCGGACGAGGCGCTGCCGGCGCTGGCGGCCGCGCCGGAGGCCGGGCACCTGCTCGTCGTCACCGAGGACGTGCACGTCACCGGCGTCGGCACCGAGCGGCCCGATCCGGCCCAGGCCGTCTGGGCCGGGCTGGCCATGGCGCTGGCCGACGAGCGGAAGCGGCTCGGCGTACGGCTCGTCGACCTCCGCTCGGCCGACGGCGCCGACGCGCGGCGCGCCGCCGTGGAGCTGGAGGCCGGCGATCCACCCGCGCCCGGGGCCGTGGAGGTCGTCGCCTGGCGGGACGGGCGGCGTCTCATCCGCACGTTCACCCCGGCCGCCGGCGTACGGCCGGTGGATCCGCCCGCGGACGGCAGTTACCTGATCGTCGGCGGTGCCGGTGCGGCCGGGGCGGCCGTCGCGCGGCACCTGGCGCGCCGGGGCCGGCCCCGTCTGCTGCTGGCCGGCCGGTCCCCCGCCCCGGACGCGCTGCTCGACGAGCTGCGGGGCCTGGGCGCGTCGGTGGAGTACCGGACCGCGGACGTGTCGGTCGCCGCGGACGTGGCCGCGCTGGTCGACGGCTGGGCGCTGGACGTGGTGGTGCACGCGGCCGGCGTCGTGCGGCCGGGGAGTCTGCGGGCGAAGACGCGGTCGGACGTGGCGGCCGTGCTGGCGGCCAAGGTGCGCGGGATTCAGGTGCTCACCGCGGCGGTACGCGACCGGCGGCCGCTGATCGTCGCCCTGTCGTCGGTGTCGTCCGTCCTGCCCGGCCGGGCGGGCGCGCTCGGTGACTACGCCGCGGGCAACGCCTACCTCGACGCGTTCGCCGCCGCCGCACGGGCCGCGGGCGACCGGTTCGTCGCGGTCAATTTGCCCGCGCTGGACGGCGGGCTCGCGGCCGGACGTCTCCGGGCCGAGGACGGGCTGCCGCTCGACGCGGTCCCGGAGATCCTGTGGGCCGCGGCGGGTGTGGGCGCCGCCCAGGTGCTGGTGGGCACGTCCCCGCCCACCGGCCGCGCCGCCGCCGGGCCCGCGAACCGGCCCGCCCCCGCACCCACGCCCACGCCCACGCCCACGCCCACGAGCGTGGCCGGCGCGCCGCCGGTCGACCACGACCGGGTGGTGGCGATCGTGCGGGAGCTGCTGGCCGAGCCGCTCGGCCGGGCCCCGGAGACGATCGGGCCGGACGAGCCGTTCCTGGCTCTCGGCCTCGACTCGCTGACCGCGGTCGACCTGGTCAAGCAGCTGGAGTCGCGGCTCGGGCGGACGCTGTCGACCACGCTGTTATTCGAGCACCGCACGCTGGATGAGCTGGCCCGGCACCTGGCCGGCGGCGCCGCGTTCCCGCTCAGCCCGGTGCAGCGCGCGTTCCGCACCACCGGCCTGCTGCATCCGCGGGTGCCCGCCTACGCGTACGTACGGCGGACGCTGACCGGACCGGTGGAGCCGGACCGGTTCGGGCACGCGCTGGCCGCGCTCGAGCGACGGCATCCCATGCTGCGGATGCGTCTCGGACCGGACGGGCAGCACATCACCGCTCCGGGCGAGGGCGTACCCGCCTGGTTCACCGTGACCACACTGGACACGCCGCTCGAGGCGGTCGAGTCCGCGTTGCGCAACCGCACCTTCGACCTGACCCGGGAGGCACCGGTCCGGGCGGTCCTCGCCGTCGACGGACCGGACCGGGCGCATCTGCTGATCGTGGCGCACCACGCCGCCGCGGACGGTTACAGCCTGGCGATCCTCGGCGACGAGCTCGGCGCGCTCGCGGCGGGCGCGGTGCTGCCGCCGCCACCGGCCGCGGGGTTCGCCGAGCACGAGGCCGCCCGGGCGGAGCCGTCCGCGGACGACCTCGCCTACTGGCGGGCGACGCTGGCGGCGTACCCCGGGCTGGGGCTGCCCTTCGACGGGGATCCGGCGGCGGCGCCGGTCCCGCCGTACGCGCTGCACCAGGTGTCGGTGAGCGCCGAGCTCACCGCGCGGCTCTCCGCGCAGGCGCGCGCCGCCGGGGTCACGCTGTTCCATCTGCTGCTGGCCGGCTACGTCCGGTGCCTGTCCCGGTGGAGCGGCCAGACCCGGGTGCCGGTGGCGGTGGCCCGGGCCGGCCGCACGGCGCGGCTGCCGGGCGTGGACCGGATCGTGGGCCCGTTCGCGGACACCCTGCCGGTGCTGGCCGAGGTGCGGCCCGGCGAGCCGGTGGCCGAGCTCGCCGGCCGGCTGCGGGACGCGTGGCTGCGCAGCGAGCAACACGGCTCGGTGTCCACTGTGGACCTGGCCGGGATGCTGGCCGTCGGCGGCGCGGGCCCGCGGACCGCCGGCCCGGCGTCGTTCAGCTTCGCCCGCTTCCCCGGTGCCGGCGGGAGCGGAAGCGACGCGGTGGCCACGGTCGCCGGCAGCGCGTCGGCCGCGACGCGCCTGAGCCTGGTGTGTTTCGAGGCGCACGGCACGCTGCACTTCTCGTGGAACTATCCGGCGGCGCTGTTCGAGGCGCGGACCGTCGCACGTCTCGCCGCCGAGCACCTGGCGTCGCTCGGCGAGGACCAGCCGGCCGCGCCCGCCGCCGGGCCGGCCGTGGCGGAGCGGATCCGGCAGCAGTGCCGCCGCGCCCCGGCGGCGACCGCGGTGCTGACCGACGGCGTGCCACTGTCCTATGCGGAGCTCGACGCCGCCTCCGACCGGCTCGCCGCGCGGCTGGCCACGTACGGGGACCGGCGGATCGGCCTGTTGACCGGTCCCGGGGCGCAGACCGTGGTGGGCCTGCTGGCGATCCTCAAGGCGGGCGCGGCGTGGGTGCCGTTGGACGCCTCGCACCCGCCGGCACGGCTCACCGGGCAGCTGCGGCGGGCCGGGGCCCGGCTCGTCGTCCACGACGACGCGCACGCCGCGGTGCTGACCGGGTGCACGCTGATCGGCACCGCGGACGGGGTGGACGCCGCACCACCGGCGGTGACCACCGGGCCGGACGACGACGCGTACGTCATCTTCACGTCCGGGTCGACGGGCCGGCCGAAGGGCGTCGTGGTCAGCCATCGTGCGATGACGAACTACCTGGACTGGGCCGTCGCGACGTTCGGCTACCGGGCCGGCGACCGCCTGGCCCAGACCGCCTCGATCTGCTTCGACGCGTCCGTCCGCCAGCTGCTCGCGCCGCTGCTCGTGGGCGCGACCGTGGTGGCCTGGGACCGCGACACGGTCCGCGACCCGGACCTGCTGCTGTCGCGTGTCGAACGGGACCGGATCACGGTGTGGAGCTCGGTGCCCACGCTGTGGGAACGGCTGCTCGGGGCGGCCGAGCAACGGCCGCGGCGGCCCGATCTGACGTCGCTGCGCTGGGTGCATGTCGGCGGGGAGGAACTGTCCGCCGCGCACGTACGGCGCTGGTTCGACCTGGCCGGGCCGGGCCGGCCGGTCGCGAACCTGTACGGCCCGACGGAGACGACGATCAACGCGACCTGCCACGTGGTACGCGAGCGGCCGGACGACGACGCCGTACAGCTGCCGATCGGGCGGCCGGTCGGCGGGGCGGTCGTCGAGGTGCTCGGCCCGGACGGCGCGGTGTGCCCGCCCGGCGAGGTCGGGGAGATCTACATCGGCGGCCTCGGCGTGGCGGCCGGGTACCTCGACGACGCTGAGCAGACCGCGGCGGCCTTCCTCGACCGGGACGGGACGCGCTGGTACCGCAGCGGCGACCGCGGCGTGCGGGACGGGTTCGGCGTGTTGTGGTTCCGCGGCCGGGTCGACGACCAGATCAAGCTGCACGGACACCGGATCGAGCCGGGCGAGGTCGAGGCGGTGCTGCGCGGTCATCCGGGCGTCGACGGTGCCGTCGTGCGACTCGACGGCGGCCGGCTGGTGGCCTGGGTGCGGGCGCGTGGCGCGGTCCCGCCGACCGGCGCCGAGCTGCGCGCCCACCTCGAGCGGCTGGTGCCGCCGTACCTCGTGCCGGCCCGCGTCGAGGTGACCGGCTCGCTGCCGCTGACCACCACCGGCAAGGTGGACCGGGCCGCGCTGACCACCACCGGCGACGCGGATTCCGTGCCCGCGCCGCACGAGGAGCCGCGCACCGACACGGAACGGCTGGTCGCCCGCGTCTGGGCGGCGCGGCTCGGCGTGTCCCGGGTGGGGCGCGACGACGACTACTTCGCGCTCGGCGGCGACTCGATCGGCGCCCTGGACCTGTTCGCCGACCTGGCACCGCACCGGCCGGTGCTGCCCCGGCCGACCGTGATCTACCGGCACCGTACGGTGGCCGCGCTCGCCGCCGCGATCGACGCCGCGGAGCAGGGACCGGCACCGGCGCCCACGGCCGGCGGGGACTTTCCGCTCAGCCCCGCCCAGCGCGGTTTCCTGCTGGCCGACGTGGCCGGTGCGGCCGTTACCTGGCTGGCGACCCCGCGTCTGCACGGCCCGCTCGACCGCGACCGGTTCCAGCGTGCGGTCGACGAGCTGGTCGCCCGGCATGCCATGCTCCGCACGGTGTTCCGGCCGGATGCCCGCCCACCGGTGCAGTACGAGCTGACCGGGACCCCGCGCCTGACCGTCGGGTACGACGCGACGCCCGGCCCGCTCGACGACGAGGTCGCCGCGGAACGGGCGCACCGGTTCGATCCCGCGCACTGGCCGCTGGTGCGGATCCGGCTGCTGCGCACCGGTCCCGAGGAGCACGTGCTGATGCTGCACGCCCACCACCTGATCGGCGACGGCTACAGCATGGCGCTGCTCACCCGGGAGCTGCTGGCGGCCTACGACGGGCATGCGCTGCCGCCGCTGGCGTCCACCTTCCGCGACTACGTGACGTTGCACGACGGGCTGACCCCGGCCGCCGTCCGCAACGACCACGGGGCCTTCGGGCCGCTCGTCACCACCGGTTTCACCCTGGACGAGGAGGCGGTGGCCCGGCTGCGGGCCGCCGCGTCGCACGCGGGGGTGACCCCGTTCGTGCCGGTCCTGGCGGCGTTCCACCGGGCGCTGGCCGAGGAGACGGGCGAGCCGGACCCGACCGTCGGCGTGGCGGTGACCGGGCGCGACCACGCCCTGCCGGATCTCGGGCGGATCTTCGGGCCGTGCGCCACCGCGGTCGCCGTGCACTCCGCCGGGGACGACCTCGGCCGGCTCGCCGCCGAGGTCGCCGACGCGCGCACGCGGACGTTCACCGCCCCGCACGGCTGGCGGTTCTTCCTCACCTACCTGGACTTCGACGGTCTCGGCACGCCGAGCGGCCGGACGCTGCGGCTGTCCTGGGTGGACGAGGACGCGGACCTGGGCGTCCCGCCCGGGACCGAGGTGCTGCTGGCGGTGCGCCCGGCCGGCGGCCGGCTGCGCTGCACCCTGCGCGGCCGGGCCGGCGCGGATCGGCTGGCCCGGCTGGCCGCCACGCTCGAGTCCCGGTTGCGGCCGGCGGCCGCGCCACGGCCGCGGTCCGGGGCCCGGCACCTCGAGGCGGCGCTGGTCGGCTACCTGCCGGCGCCGGCCGACCTGCTGGCCCTGGCGCCGGACGCGGTACGCCGGGCGCTGCCCGGCCTCGACCGGGAGTCGCTGCGGGCGGCCGTGTTCCCCGGTGGCCGGCCCCGGCTGCTGGAGACCGTGACGACCGCGCTCGGCCGGTCCGGGTTCGTCTGCCTGCCACGCTTCGCCGACGAGCTGACCGCACCGGGCCTGGCCGAGGACAGCGCCGCGGCGGTGGACCTGGCCGCCTCCCTGGGGGCGCACAGCGTGTCCCTGGCCGGGATGATCCCCGCCCGCACCGGGTACGGCGCCGCCGTCACGCCGCTGGTGCGTTCCGCCGCCCGGATCACCACCGGGCACGCCGTGACCGCCGCGTCCGTGGTCCTCACCACGCTGGCCGCGGTGGCGCACCGGGGCCGGCCGTTGTCCGGCAGCGTGCTGGCCGTCCTGGGGGTCGGCTCGATCGGGGAGTCCTCGCTGCGGCTGCTGCTCAGCCGCGCCGGCACGGCACCGGCCGGACTCGTCCTGTGTGATCTTCCGGCCGCCGCCGGCCGGCTGGGCGCGCTGGCGGCGGCACTGCGCGCGGACGGCTACCCCGGCCCCGTCGAGATCCGCACCGACGGCCCCGATCCGGTGTACGCCGCGGACGTGATCATGGCGGCGACCAGCGGCGGGCCGCGCACACTCGACGTGGACCGGCTGCGGCCGGGCACCGTCCTGGTCGACGACTCCTTCCCGCACTGCTTCGACACCGCCCGGGCACTCACCCGGATGCGCCGGCAGCGGGACGTGCTGATCGTCGGCGGCGGGCTGCTCGACGTCGGCGCCACGACGCGGGAGCCGGCCCCGGGCCTGCCGGCCGACGTCCGCCCCGCCGCGATCGGCGTCGCGTCATGTCAGCTGGAGTCGCTGCTGCACGCGGCCGGCCCTCACCTGCCCGCGGTGTCCGGCCCGGTCGACGCGCGCCTGGCCACCGCGTACTGGGACGCCCTCGTCGCCGCCGGCGTCGGACCCGCACCGCTGCACCTGCTGGACCAGCTCGTCGCCCACCCGGGTGACGCCGCCGACCCACCGGGAGGTGCGCCGGCTCCCGGACCCACCGGTCACCGCTGACCGGCTCGGCGGCGGTCCGGCGGACGCGGGTGACGGGTGACATCCCTGGCCGTCGGGTCTACTGTACGCATCGACGTCGGTGTCTCATGGTGTGCCGGGAAGTCTGGTCGGCGTGGGGGTCTTCCGTGCGCGCGAACCGGATGCTGCGGCTGGTTCTCCTGTGCGGGGCGGTCAGCCCCGTGCTGCTGATCGTGGGCCTGCTGTGGGACGGCGCCACGCGGGACGGCTATGACCAGGTTCGGCACGGCGTCAGCCAGTTGACCTCCGGCGACGGTGGCGTGGTGGCCCGGCTGCTGTTCGTCTCCTGCGGCGCGCTGCTGCTGGCCGCGGTGCTGATCGGGAGCCGATCACCGAGGTCCGCACTCCGGTGGCAACGGCGGCTGCTGGGGCTGGTGGCGGTGGGGCTGGTCATCGCCGGCCTGTTTCCCACGGATCCTGCGCTGGGATACCCGCCCGGTGCCCGGGACGCGGTGAGCGTGGCGGGCGCGCTGCACCAGGCCGGCGGCACGACGCTGTTCGCCGGGGTGGTCGCCGCGGCCGTCGTGGCCGGCCGGGATGCCCGCCGACACGGCCGGAGCCGGTGGGCTGCGGCGTGTCTGCTGACCGCGTGGGCCGTGGCCGTTCTGGCGGTCACGGCCGGAGTCGTGTTCCGGGCGGTGCAGCGAGGCGTCATCGGTTCCGGACCGGCCGGGCTGCTGGAACTGGCGTCGATGACGTGTGCGCTGTGCTGGGTCACCGCCGCCGTGCTGCGGGACCGGCCGGCACCCGGCACACCCTGACCGCCGGTGATCCACAGCCGTTGCCCGGGCGCGGCGGCTTGCCCTGCAGCCTGTGCCTCGTACCCGTGCCGGTCGTCGCTCCGGTCGCCATGTTCACCCGGCCGGCGGCCGGCTCCCGCCGGGGCTCACCGCGGCACCGGCCGTCCCGCTCGGTCCGGCCGCCGCGTGACCGGAGGCTCAGCCAGATGCGCAGGCCGGAGCGTACGTCGCGCGCTTGGTAAATAGCTTTTCGTCGATATACTGCCGGACGTGAAGACGTTCGCTCTCCTCGCCGCCCTCGCCCTCCTCTCCCCCACGGCCGGCACCGCCGCGGCCGAGGCCCCCGCGGCCGGCACGCACGGCACCGGCTCCTGCGCGCCCGGGCGGGCGCTGCTGTTCTGTGAGGACTTCGAGCGGCTGCCGCCCGGCGGCGCGAGCAGCATGGACTGGGGCATCGACACCCGCAACGGCACGCTCACCGTCGAGCGCCGGCGCGGCGGTGGCCAGGTCCTGCACGTGCGGACCCGGGACAACGGCCGCGCGTTCCTGGTCGCCGACGACCTCGCCGTGCCCGGTGACCGGCTCTACGGCCGCATGCGGGTCCGGGTGGCCGCGTTCCCCACCGCACCCGACTGGGCGCACTTCACGCTCGTCGAGGCGACCGGGACCGGCAGCGCCGAGGTGGTGCGGCCACTCGGCGGGCAGTGGGTGCCACCGGTCGGCCGGGCACTGTGGGGCATCGGTGCGGACGGCGGCCCCACCGGCGACTGGACCGACTGGCGGGAGTCCGCGCCCGCCCACGCCGGCCGGTGGCAGTGCGTCGAGTGGCTGCTCGACCGCGCCGGCAACCGCGTGCTGGTCTGGCTCGGCGATCCGGGCACGCCGGCACTGACCGTCTCCGAGCGCGCTCACGGCGGCGCCGACGTGCCGTTCCTGCTGCCGGACGTCACCACCGTCAAGGTCGGCTGGCAGCTCTACCAGGGCGGGACCACCCCGGCCGCCTTCGACGTCTGGATCGACGACGTCGCGCTCGCCCCGCACCGTCTCGGCTGCGCACCGGACCCCGCACGATGACGTAGTCCGCGGCGTCCCGGGGTGCCACCGGCCGGGCACCCGGGAGTCGCCGGCGGCCTACCGGGGTGGTTGCGGGTGTGCCGCCGGGTCGAGCGCCTCGGTCAGATCATCACCGGGTACGGCGGTGTCCTCCGCCGCGTCGTGCCGCCGCCGCGCGGGATCGTCCGGATCCGGGTTCGCGGCCGGAGGCGGCCCGAGCGCTCCCGCGTCGAACTCCTGCCGGTCCGGATCGTGCACCACGTCTTCCCTGGACATCCGCTCACCTCTCGTCGAGTGGTTCACGGTCCGGATGCCCGGACACCCGCCGGTTATGCGTCACCGGTTCGCGGGACCGCCCACGATGACGGCGGCCACCCGGGCCCGTGACGTTCGCCCTGTTCAGACCGTCTCCGAGGGCCACTCGCACCGCGCCGGAGAACGGTCAAACGTGCGAATGCGGTGATCGTCGGCACGGTGCCGGAGCCGGCGGAAACGGCATGGGCGGCGGCGCGCCGGCGTTGTCACCGGGTGAAGGGACTCCTAGGCAGGGAGAGGTTGTGCGCGCAGTCGTCACGCATCACGTCACCGGCACCACGGTCACGATCGCGGGGCAGCTGGACCTGGCCACGGCGGCCGGCCTGCGGGGAACGCTGCTGAACGCGGTGACGGACGCGGTCGCGGCCGTCACCGTCGACCTCGCCGGCGTGGACCACCTCGGCTGCGCCGGGATCGGAGCGCTCGCCGAGGGCAGACACCACGCGGCCGGCCGGGGCATCGCCCTACGGGTCCGGGCGGCCGGCCCGCACCTCACCCGGCTGTTCCAGCTCACCGACACCGCCGACCTGCTCGATCCACGACCGGCGCCCACCTGACCGCGTCCCAGCGGCCGGGCGCGGTCCGCGCCCGGCCGGAGCTCCTCACCCCTGCAGGGCGACCTTGAGCCACCCGGGTTCCCGATCCTGGAACTGCCGGTAGGCACCCGAATCCACCACCGCGCGGGTACGGCAGACGATCGGCGCGCCGCGACGGCCGATGTGGAGCGCCGTCCGGGGCCCCGGCACGCGGCACGGAGGCGTATCGTCGCTGATGGTGAGCCGGGAAGTCTGGTCGGCGTGTCCGTGCACGCACGCCACCGGAAGGCTTCCCATGCGGGTCCTCATCCTCACCCTCGGCACGCGTGGTGACGTGCAGCCGTTCCTCGCACTGGCCCGTGAGCTGCGGCAACGCGGCCATGACGCGGTGGTCGCGGCACCGCGGCGGTTCGCCGACCTGGCCGCCGCGCACGCCGTGACGTTCGCTCCGATCGACGACGGCCCGCTTCGGGTGCTGGATGCCGGCTCCGCGGACGGTCTCCTCACCGGCGGTGGAATCCGGGCGAAGGCCGCGCTCATGCGGCGCATGCCCGCGATGTTCGGTCAGGTCCTCCGCGACTGCTGGCGGGTCGCGTCGGACGGCGCGGACGTGATCGTGCACAACGGTCAGGTGATCGCCGGCCAGCACGTGGCCGAGAAACTCGGCGTGCCCGCCGTGCTGGCGCTGCCGCTGCCGATGTACGTGCCCACCCGCGAGTTCCCGTGGCCCGGGCAGGACCTGCCGGACCGGCTGCCGGGCCGGCTCAACCGGGCCAGTTACGCCGGGATGCGCGCGCCCGCGCTGGTGTTCGCCCGCACCGTCGACCGGTGGCGCGACAGCCTCGGCCTGCCTCGCCGCCGGGGCCGGCACGACCCCGCGCGGCGACCCGACGGCGGGCCGGCGCCGGTGCTGCACGCGATCAGCCCGGCGGTCCTGCCGCGTCCGGCGGACTGGCCCGCCACGGCTCGGGTCACCGGCTACTGGTTCACCGACCGGGACGCCGGGGCCGGTGGCGGGCTGGACGCTCGGGTGCGCGCGCTGCTGGACGGCCCGCAGCCGCCGGTGTTCGTCGGCTTCGGCAGCATGGCCGGGCCGGACCCGGGCGCGGCCACCGATACCGTGCTCGACGCCCTCGACCGGGCGGGACTGCCCGGGATCGTGGCCGGTGGCTGGGGCGGGCTGCGGTCGTTCACCTCGGATCGGCACGCGTTCGTCTCCGGGGACGTGCCGCACGACGCGGTGTTCGGACGGTGCGCGGTGATCGTCCACCACGGCGGCGCCGGGACCACCGCGGCCGCGGCCCGGGCCGGCCGCCCGCAGGTGATCTGCCCGTTCGTGGCCGACCAGCCGTTCTGGGGGCGGCGCATGCACCGGCTCGGCGTGGCCCCGCCACCGGTCGCCCAGCACCGCCTGGACGCGCCCGCGCTCGCCGCCGCGATCCGGCGGGCGGCGCACGACGCCGGCATGGCCGGTGCCGCGCGGCTGCTCGGTGCCCGGATCCGGTCGGAGAACGGCGTCGCGGCGGCCGCGGACGCACTGGAGGAGCTCGCCCGGTGACGTCCGCCGTCGCGGGGATCGCGCCGGCGAGCACCGGCGGGTGGCGCCCGTGACTTCGGGTGTCGGCGGGCGTCGCGGCCGGGCCCTTCCCTCGACGGCTCCGGCGGGAGTACGGTGAGCGAAGGTGTGCCGGGAAGTCTGGTCGGCGGTCATGCTCCGCATCCGCGACCGGAAGGGCTCCCGACCATGAGCGACCCCGTGCTCCGCACCTCCCACCTCACCAAACGGTACGGTCGGCTGACCGCCGTCGACGACCTGACCCTCGACGTCGCCGCCGGTGAGGTCTTCGGTTTCCTCGGCCCGAACGGTGCCGGGAAGTCCACCACCATCCGCATGATCCTCGGCCTCGCCCGTCCCACCGCCGGCACCGCGCGGATCGCCGGCATCGACGCCGCCGACGTGGCCCGCGCGCACCGGCACCTGGCGTACGTGCCGGCCGACGTCGCGCTGTGGCCGCAACTGACCGGCGCGGAGATCCTGCACCTGCTGGCCCGCACCGGCCCCGGCACCGACCTCACCTACCGCGACGAGCTCGTCGACCGGTTCGACCTGGACGTGTCGCGGCCGGCGCACACCTACTCCACCGGCAACCGGCAGAAGGTCGCCCTGATCGCCGCGTTCGCCACCCGCGCGCCGCTGCTCGTGCTCGACGAGCCGACCAGTGGCCTGGATCCGCTGATGGAACAGCAGTTCCGGGCCGCCGTCGGCCAGGCCCGCGAGCGTGGGCAGACCGTCTTCCTCAGCTCACACCAGCTCGCCGAGGTCGAGGCCGTCTGCGACCGGGTCGGCATCCTGCGCACCGGCCGGCTCGCCGAGGTCGCCTCCGTGCCGCAACTGCGGGCGCTGCACCGCGCCGAGGTCACCGTCGCCTACCGCGGCGCCCGGCCGGAGCTGGCCGCGGTGCCCGGCGTGGACGGGGTCGAGGCCGCGGGCGACGGCCGGCTGCGGTTCGCGCTGACCGGCGCGCCCGCGCCCGCGCTGCGCGCGCTCGCCGCCGCCGACGTCACCGCCCTCGCCGTCCGCGAACCCAGCCTCGAGGAGATCTTCCTCGACTACTACGGCACGGGGAACGGACGATGACCGCGCCCGCGCTCACCCTCCCCGCACGCCCGGGACGGGCCGCCGCCGGGCTGGCCACCCGTCAGATCCGCCGGGGCGGTGCGATCGTGCTGCTGCTGGCCGCCGGGATGCCGGCCCTGGTCACCGCCACCTATGCCGGGCTCGCCGCCGATCCGGCCACCGCGGCCGGGCTGGCGAACATCGCGGCGAACCCGGCCATCCGCACGCTGTTCGGCGAGCCGGTCGCGCTGGACCACGCCGGCGGGTTCACCGTGTGGCGTGTCGGCACCGTGCTGACCGTCATCGTCACCGTCTGGGTCGCGCTGGCCACCACCCGCGTCCTGCGCGGCGAGGAGGACGCCGGCCGCTGGAACCTGCTGCTGGCCGGCCGGGTCACGCGGCGCGGGCTGCTGCTCCGGCACCTCGCCGTGCTCGCGGCCGTGCCGGTCGCCTCCGGCGCGGCGGTCACGGCCGCGCTGTGGAACGCGGGACCGGATCCCGCCGGTGCGATCGTGCACGGCGCCGGGGTCGCCTCCGCCGGGTTGTTCGCGATCGCGGTCGCCGCGCTGGCCGCGCAGGCGCTCCCGGCCCGGAGCCCGGTGAGCGGCACGGTGATCGCCGTGCTCGGTGCCGGCCTGCTGCTGCGCATGATCGGTGACGGGATCGCCGCGCTCGGTCCGCTGCACTGGCTGTCGCCGTTCGGGCTGCTCGCCCTCAGCTCCCCGTACGGCCGCGACGATCCGGTGCCGCTGGTGGTCCTGTTCGCCGCCGCGCTGGCCACCGGCGCGGCCGCGGTCGTCGCGGCCGGCCGGCGTGACGTCGGCGGCGGCCTGACCACGCCGGTGGCCGGGCGTGCACCGCGGCGGTGGCTGCTCGGCGGCCCGGGTGCGTTCGCCGTGCGCCGCGCGATCGGGCCGGTGCTCGCCTGGACGGCCGGGATCGGGGCGTACTTCCTGCTCATCGGCCTGACCGCACGTTCCGTCACCGAGTTCCTGGCCGGCAACACCGTGTTCTCCGACGCGGCGGCCCAGGCCGGTTTCGCCGGCATGCACACCGTGGAGGGCTTCACCGCCAGCCTCTTCGCGCTGCTGGCCCTGCCGGTCGGGGCGTTCACCGCGGTCCGGATGGGAGCGTTCGCCGCGGCCGAGACCGACCGGCGTCTGACCTCGCTCGCCGCCGCGCCGCTGACCAGGACACGGCTGCTCACCGCCGAGGTCGCCGTCACCGCCGGCGGCGCGTTGATCCTGCTCTGCGTCGCGGCGGCGGCGACGTGGGCCGGCGTGACCGCGGTCGGTGGCGGACTGGCACTGCCCGCCGCGCTGGCCGGGACCCTCAACACGCTGCCGGTCGTCGCGCTCAGCTGTGGTGCCGCCGTGCTGGCCGTGGGTGTGACGCCACGCCTGGCGGTGCTCGCCGGCGTGGCGCCGGGTGTCGGCGGCTTCCTGCTCCAGGTCCTCGCCGACGCCACCGGCGCACCGGGCTGGGTCCGGGACGTGTCGCCGCTCGCCCACCTCGCGCCCGTTCCGCTCACCGGACCCGCGTGGCCGGCCGCGCTCACGATGACGGCCGTCGCGGCGTGCCTGGTCATCGCCGGTACGGTCCGCTACGCCCGGCGGGACCTGCTCCTCTGAAACGTCCGCGCGCACCGGGATCCAGCGGCGCCCTGCCGAGGGTCCCGGTGCGGGGAACCGCCGGCCGGCGTACCCCGGTGATGTCGTTCGTGGTCGCCTGAGATCCTGTGGACATGGCACGTCACGTCGAGATCCACGTCCCCCTGCGGCCGACCGCCTCGGGTGAGCCGCACCCGTGGATCGATGAGATCGAGGACTTCCTGTACGGGCTGGACGAGCAGGGCGTCATCGAGGTGTTCGACGACGGCGAGGAGTGGGGCGGCGTCTACATCTTCTTCATCGCCGGTGCCGCCGAGGGCCGCCTGCTCGACGTCGCCGCCCGCGTCGCCGCGCTCGACGGCGTGCCCGCCGGCGTGTTCGCCCACGTCACCGACGACCGGGCCGCCGACTTCGGCATGGGACGCCGCGTCGACCTGCGGCGCTGAACCACCCGGTCAGCCGGCGCGCCGCTCGTTCACCTCGGTGACGTGACGCAGGCGCAGCCGCGAGGTACCGCACCGTCGCCGACGCTGCCGGGCCGATCTCGATCTGGAACCCGTGCTGCGGCTGGCTGCCGTGGCCTTCCCGGGATGAACGCAAGCGGGGAAGGCCACGGCGCCCGGCCGCGGTGCGGATCGGCGGCGCCGTGGGGACGGGAACGCGGGTACGGGGCGCGTCACCGGCCGCCGACGGGACGGCGCCGGGTGGCCGCGCCGGTCGTCAGCCGCGCGACTGCTTCGCCGGCAGGTGCGGGTGCGAGTGCGGCAGGTGCGGATGCGGCAGGTGCAGTTCGGGCGGCTCGGGCGGGAGGTCCTCGACGCCGTGCGCGACGGCCTCCTCGTGGCGGCGGTGCGCGGACGGGACCGCGAGGGCGGCCGCGATCGCGAGCACGGCGACGCCGGCGCAGGCCCAGAAGCCGGTGGTGAACGCGGCGTCCGTGGGCAGGCCCTGCGGGGTGCTGTGCGAGGAGATGATCGCGGCGATGACGGCGGTGCCGACGCTGCTGCCGATGGTCCGGGCGATCGCGTTGACGCCGCTGGCCTCGCCGGTCTGGGCGACCGGCACGGCCTCGATGACGGCGTTGGACATGGCGGCGAACGCCAGGCCGATGCCGGCGCCGGTGAGCAGTCCGGAGACGACGATCTGCCACATCTGGCCGTGGGCGAGCGCGGGGAGCGCGAACGCGGCGGTGACCGCGACCGCGCCGAGGAACAGCGGCAGCTTCGGGCCGAAGCGGCGCACCAGCATGCCGGCGAGCGGGCCGAACACGACCATGGTCAGCGTGGTCGGCAGCAGGTAGAGGCCGGCCTCGGAGACGGACTTGCCGAAGCCGTGACCGGTCTCGGCGGGCAGTTGCAGCAGCGTCGGGACCAGCACGAACGTGCCGAACATCGCGAAGCCGAAGATCAGCGCGACCAGGTTCGCGGTCCACACGCCGCGGATCGCCAGCAGCCGCATGTCGATCAGCGGCTCGCGTACCCGCAGTTCGACGGCGACGAAGACGGCCAGCGCGACGACGCCGAGCGCGAGCAGGCCGATCGTGTTCGCCGAGGCCCAGCCCCAGGACTGGCCCTTGCTGATCGCCAGCAGCAGCGCGACCAGCGACACCGACAGGATGCCGGCGCCGAGCACGTCGAGGCGGCCGGGCTTGCGGACCGCGGAGTCCGGCATACCGAAGATCGCGCCGAGCAGCGCCACGACGACCAGCGTCAGCGGCAGCCAGAACAGCCAGTGCCAGGACAGGTTCTCCACGATCGGGCCGGCGGCCACGATGCCGACACCGGCGCCGATGCCGAAGATCGCCGACAGCAGTCCGATGGTGACGCCGACCCGGTCCCGGGGCAGTTCGTCGCGGACGATGCCGATCGACAGCGGCATCACCGCGCCGGCCGCGCCCTGCAGCACCCGGGCGACGATCAGCACGGTCAGGTTCGGGGCGAGCGCGGCCAGCAGCGTGCCGGCGGCGAGCGTGGCGAGCACGCCGATCAGGACGCGGCGTTTGCCGACCATGTCACCGAGCCGGCCCAGGATCGGGGTCAGGACCGACGCGGCCAGCAGGTACGCCGTGAGGATCCAGCTGATGTCGCCGGTGCCGACGCCGAGGTCGCGGGCGATGGTCGGCATCGCGGGTGCGACCAGCGACTGGAGGACCGCGAACGCCAGGCCGCCGAGCGACAGGTAGAGCACCAGCATCGTGCTGCTCCGTCCCGTACCCGGGGCGAGGCTGGGGTTGTTGTGCGCCATTGATCCTCGAACCTAGATGTCAACGATTGATTACGTGCACGCTACAACCATCTCGGGAAGCGAGTCAACGTCTGTTTACGTCACACCGCGTGACGGGTAGGGTGACGAGGCCATGAACGCCGACCCTTCCCCCGCCGCCCGCCGCCGGGACTCCGCCGCCACCCGGCAGCGGCTGCTCGACGCGGCCGGGCAGCGGTTCGCCCGGCACGGCTACGCCGCCACCACGGTGCGGGACATCGCCGACCGCGCCGGCGTCAACGTCGCACTGATCAACCGATACTTCACGTCCAAGGAAGGGCTGTTCGAGGCCTGCCTGGTCGGCGCCGCGGACGACCTCACCCGTACCGTCGGCGAGAACGTGTCCATCGACCTGGTGGCCGACTCGATGGCCCGGCACCTCGCCGGCCCGTCGGCCGACCGGCAGGTCCACCAGATCCTGATGCTGCTGCGCACCTCCGGCGACGCCCGGGCCGACCGGCTGCGCCTCGACCGCGTCCGGGTCATCGTCGAACGCGTGGCGGCCGCCGCCGGCTGGCACCCCGACCACCCCGACGGCGACCGGCTGCTGCTCGGCGCCGAGATCGCGCTCGCGACCGTGCTGGGCCTGGCGATGCTGCGCGTCTCGATGCCGCTGGAACCGCTCGCCGCCGCCGGTCAGGACGACCTCGCGGCACCGTTCCACCGGCTCCTGCACGCGCTCCTGACCGCACCCGCCCGTCCGCGGGAGTGACCACGGCGCGAGGCCGGGCGCCGTCCTGGCGTCCCGGCCTCGCGTCGGACCGTCACTCAGCGGCGCGCGGCCTCCCTTCGGCCGGTCAGGCCCAGGGCGATCGTGCAGGCCGTCGTCAGCCCGAGAACGACGAGTGGCACCGCCCCCATGACCTCACGGCCGTACGGCAGGAGGAGAAAGAGCACCGAGGCCGCCAGGCCGACCACGCCCACCGCCAGGTGGACGGCGGCCAGCTCGGCGGTCACGGTGATCCGCCACGGCCGTCGCGCGAGCCGCTGCCCGATCAGGGCGACCGCGACCAGACCGGCCGGGACGACGAGCGCCCAGGGCCCGAACGGTCGCGCGAACAGGGCCGCCAGGAAGGTCAGCCAGCCCACGACGACGAGCGTGAGGAGCACACGGGTCGCCGTCGTCGGACGGTATGCGGATTGCGTCATCGTCAGAAGCTCCGGAATGCCTTCGGAAGGAACACGCCGCCGGCGAGGCCGATGACCGCGCCGACGCCGCAGTTGAGGGCGAGGCCGCCGGCGCTGACGTTGCCGTGCTGGGAGGCGAACGAACCCACCGCGCCGGCGGCACATCCGGCCAGCGCGCCGGCGAGGATCGGCGCTCCGCCCAGGGACAGCGTGAGCGCGGTGACGCCGATCGCCGCCAGCCCGCCGAACAGCACGCCCATGGCGTCGTCCGACTCGCCCTCGCTGACGAGACCGGTCGGGTCGGTGTGGTTGACCGGGTCCGCGGAGCCGTACGTGTACGGCAGGTCCTGACCGCTCGGGTCGCGCTGGGTGAAGCGGCCGAGCGCCGGGTCGTAGTAGCGGGCGCCGAACTTGGTGAGGCCGGTGCCGCCGTCGAAGTAGCCGGACGCGTACCGCCACGGGTTGGCGATCTTCTGGGTGGCGGACAGCTGGATGCCGTACGGGTCGTAGCTGTAGCTGTTGACCTTGAGGGCGTTGCTGTTCACCAAGGCCACCACCGATCCGAGCCCGTCGAGGAGGTAGTAGTACCGCTCGTTGCCGGTGCGCAAACCGAGCAGGCCGCCGCTGTTGTCCCGGGTGTAGTGGTGCGACGTTCCCGGCGCGGGGTGCACCGAGTTCGGCAGCACCGGGACCTCCGCGCCGATCTGCGACGTGGCCGAGGACACGCCGAGCGCCGAGGTGCCGTAGCCGACGTTACCGACGGTACGGCGTTCGGTCTGGTCGGCACCGCCGTAGGTCAGCGGCGACAGCGGGTTCCCGCCCGGTGCGGTGATCGACGTGGTCTGGTTGTTGACCGCGTTGTAGTCGAACGCCCAGCCGGACGACGAGCCGGTGGTGTTGCCGTTGGCGTCGTAGGAGTAGGTGGTCGAGCCGGCCTTGGTCAGCTGGTGCGCGTCGTTGTAGCTGTACGACGTGTCCGTGCCGCTCTCCGTCTTGGACGTGCGGTTGAAGTTCTCGTCGTGGCCGTAGCTGCGCGAGATCGCCCCGGACGCCCCGGTGAGCCGGTTGAGCTTGTCGTAGGAGTAGTTCGTCGTGCCGGACAGGTCGGTCATCGACTGGCGCACCGCGGTGTCCGCCCCCGACTTGCTGTAGTCGTACGTGAACGACGTCAGCTTCGCCTTGGTGGAGTCGTTCGTCGCGACGATCGACTCCTGCCGGCCGGACTTGTCGTACGTCATCTGCACGGTGATCCGTGGCGTGGTCGGCAGGTAGAGGAACGTGCGCCGGTTGTTGTCGTCGTAGGACATGGTGATCGGCCCGGACGCGCCCGGCTCGGTGACCGAGGTGACCAGGTTGACCGCGTTGTACGCGTAGGTCACCGTGCCGCCGCCGTCGGTGAACGTCTTCAGGTTGCCGTTGGCGTCGTAGGTGTAGCCGATCGGCGTCGCGTTCGGCGCGGTCTTGCCGGTCATCCGGCCGAACCGGTCGTAGGTCAGCGTGGTCGGCCCGGTCGGGTCGGTGATCTGGGTGAGGTTGCCGTCCCGGTCGTAGGCGTAGTCGACCACCGAGCCGTCGGCGAACGTGATCTTGTCGATCCGGTCCAGCGGGTCGTACTCGTAGACGGTCTTCTGCCCCTTGCCGTCCGTCTGCTCGCTCATCCGGGACACCTGGTCCGGCACGACGGTGACGTCGCCGAGCGGCGCCGGGTTGTCCACCTCGGTGAGGTTGCCCTTGGCGTCGTAGGTGTAGTGCGTGCGGACGTCCTTGGCGTCCTCGCGCCAGTTGACCGTGCCGTCGTCGTTGTAGTCCGACTCGTCGATCTTCCGGCCCGGGTACTGCGAGCTCTCCGCGCCGGTCTTGTTCCCCGCCGCGTCGTAGGAGTAGCTGAGGGTGTTGCCCTGCGGGTCGGTCTGCTCGGAGACCGAGTGCGGGTGGGACGAGTTGCCGTAGTCCATCGTGGACTTCGCACCGGTCGCGATGCCGACCGACGTCAGGTTGTTCGTGTTGACGTCGTAGCCGAACGTGGTGGTGTTGGTCAGCGCGTCGGTGGTGCTCTCCACGTTGTCGTTCGCGTTGTACTTCTTGGACCGCTTGTGCCCGAGCGCGTCCTTGACCTCGGTCACCCGGTCCCGCGTCTCGTAGGTGTGGGTCGTGATCCCGTCCGTGGTGGACGACGTGGCCGAGCCGTTGGGGTCGGTCACCTCGGTCTTCCCGGTGTAGTACGTGAAGACGTGGCGCGCCTGGGCCGGCGTGCCACCGGGATTGGTCTGCTCGTAGAAGTCGAGCATGCGGGAGGTGTCCGCCTCGTACCCGAGGTTGACCACCCGGCCCTCGCCCGTGGTGATCTTCGACAGCCGGTCGGCGGTGTAGTCGAAGCGGGTGACGCCGTTGGCGGTGTCGGTCACCGTCTCCAGGTCCTGCGCGGAGTTGTAGGTGAACCGGACCACCCGTCCGATCGAGTCGGTGATCGTGGCGAGCCGGCTGCCGGAGTAGGCGAGCCGCACGACCCGGTCCTGGGTGTCGGTGATCGTGGTGACGTTGCCGGCCGCGTCGTACCCGAAGGTGATCTTGTTGTCGTTCTTGTCGACGCTGCGCAGCAGACGGCCGGTGGAGTCGGCGAAGTAGAAGCTGCCCTCGCTCTTGTCGAACTTCAGCCGCAGCTCGCCGGTGTCGGTGTTCCGGGTCAGCTTCGCGTCGATGGCCGGCGGTGTGCGCCAGGCACCGGCGCCGTCGTTGACGAACGTCGCGGTGAAGCCGCTCGGCGCGCGGTAGGTGATGTCGGCCGTGGCGTGGTCGGCCTTGGAGAAGCTGAGCGAGACGTCCTGCCCGGTGCCCAGCGACCAGCCCTTGCCGAGCGCGGAGACCGCGGTGGAGCGGGAGTTGTAGTAGCGCTCCAGCGCGAGATCGGTGCCGGTGCCGCGAACCTGCAGGTCGGTGGCCTTGAGCAGCAGGTTGCCGTTGGCGACGTTGGCCTTCAGCTCCAGCCTGTCGGTGAGCTTCTGCTCCTGGAAGGAGAAGCGGCTCTGGTCACCGGCCGGCGAACCGTCCGAGGTCGTCATGAACCGCCACTCCGACCACGGCCCGGCCAGCGACCCGTCGTGGCCGCGGGCCCGCCACCGGTACGTGGTGTTCGCGTTGAGCTTGTCCTTCGGCACGGTCCAGCTGGACTCGCTGCCGTTGCTGACCGTGCCGCCCGACCCGTTGGTCAGCAGGGTCGCGCCGGTGCGGTCGTAGACCTCGAAGTCGACGCGACCGGTGCCCGCGTCGGCGTCGCTGAAGACACCCTTCATCACCGGGGTACGGGTGCCGGTCTCCGCGGCGTCACCGGGCTGCAACTTCAGCGGGTCCAGGGCGTTCGGGTAGCTGTTGTAGTTGACCACCGCGTACGGCTGCTGCCCCTGCTGTTCCGGCTCGGCCGGCTGGCTGGACCGGAACTGCTTGAAGCCGATGCTGTTGATCGAGGTCTCGTCCGTCGCGCGGATGCCCATGTGCGCGCGGTTCTGGCCGGCGTTCACGGCACGCTGGATGAACGAGGTGCCGTTGACCGACACCCAGCCGTCGGCGCAGGAGGAGCTGTGGCCCTTGGTCGCGGTGCTGGTGACCTCCCTGGTCTGCCAGGCGGGCTGGTTGCTCCAGCGGGTCGCCGAGCTGGCCGCGCCGGTGGTCCACACCTCCCACTGTGCGGCGGTGCAGGACTGCGAGTACCAGTTGTAGAGGTTGATCGTCGCCGAGGTGACCTGCCGGCCGACGAGCCGGCTGGTGTCCCACTGCACGAACGAGCGCGTCCGGTCGCCGGACGTCAGGCCGGACTGCAGGTCGTTGGCGCCGGACCGGTCGACCGACTCACCCTCCCGGACGTAGGTGTCGAAGGCGACACCCAGCGGGTTGATCTGCGGGTCGACGACGACCGGGTAGACGGTCGCCGGGTCGGCGAAGAACGAGCGGTCCGGACGCAGCGCGACGGTGGCCCGGCCGGCCGACGGGATGCTCTGTTCCGCGGGCACCTTCGCGATCCGCTTCGGGCCGCCGGTCGCCGGGTCGATCGAGGAGTCCCACATCTCCGGCGTCGGCGAGGTGCCGACCACGACGTCCTTCTCCTTGAACAGCAGGCCGCCGTCGCCGTCCTTGGCGATGGTCAGGCCGTCCGCGGTGATCGGCACCGCGATGTCGGTGACGGCCGCGGCCGCCTCCCGGTTCTTGACCACGAAGAACTGCTCCACGCCGGTACGGTCGGCCTGGACCACCAGGTCGACACCGGGACGGATCTCCGCGTACGTGGCCCGGCTGCCGTCCAGCGACGGCGCGGGCAGCCGGCCGGTCCAGCCGAGGCTGACCCGTTCACCGCCCACGTCGATGCTCAGCAACTCGTGCCGGCCCTCCCCCGCCGCGCCGGACAGCCTCAGGCCACCCGGGTGCGCGACCGGCGCGACGGAGCCGTCGGCGGCGGCCCGCAGCGTGGTGTCGATCGTGACGAGCGTGCCCCTGTCGTCCCGCATCCGCACCTGACCCGCGTAGATCTTCGCGGTCCAGGTGCCGTCCGGATTGGCGACGGTCTCGCCGGTCTCGCTGCGGGCCGCCAGGTTCTCGACCGGCGTGCCGCACAGCAGCGCGGCGGACATCGCCTGCCACTCGTCCGGCTGTGCACCACAGTCCGCAGCCGCCGGCCGGGCCGCCTCCGCCCGAACCGGCGCGGCAGCTGCGGAGGTGGCCAGCACCGGAACGGATCCGGCCACCGTCACGGCAGCCAGAGCGACGCTCAGCTGCCTCTTGCTCACCCTGAAAAGGGCATGACTCATCGCAGGCTTCCCTACTGTTAGCCCGTACTCGTCCACCGTGGACGGGCTCATTCTTGGTGGCGTCCACGGCCGGCCGCGACCCCGAATGCGAGCGGTGATCACGCTGCGGACCGTCGGGGCGGACGCACTTTGATCAACCGCTAGGCGTGCTCACGAGTAGATTTTTCAAACCTTGTTTCGACGTCCGTTAATGTGCTCCACGTCACAGACATAATTACTCATGGTGATCGATTGATGTACGCGACGAATCGGACCGAATCACCCGACAGACGAGCAGAGCAGCGGAAAATCGGATAGATCGATCGGAGGCAGCCCGGCTCGACGAGCCTTCGAAGGGCGGCGGCACCGAGGTGGACGACCGGCCCGGCGGCGGCCCCCGGCGCACGACCCGGCGGCGGGCCCGGTGTACGGGCCCGCCGCCGGGACCGGGTCAGTGGCCCGCGACGGGGCCGCTGATCTCGTTCGGGGTCGCCTCCAGGGTAGCGGAGGTGACGACCTTGCCGGTGGTCAGGTCCAGCTGGTGCACCTCGTTGGTGGCCGGCTCGGTGATGTAGGCGGTGGCCCCGCGGACGAATATCGCCGGGCGCGGCTGCTGCCACTCCAGCGGCTCCTCCCAGGCCGCGACGACCGGCCACGAGTTCGTGATCTTCCCGGTGGCCGGGTCGATGACGTGCAGGTTGCCGTCGGTGCCGAGGATCAGGCCCTCGCCGTCCGGGCCGCGGTTCAGCGAGCGGAAGGTGTAGCTGACGCCCTTCGGCATCGGCACCACGGTGAGCTTGTCCGTCGTGGTGTCGATCAGCGAGAAGTTCTCCGGCCGCTCCAGTTCGGCGTCCGGCTCGATCTTGTAGTCGCCGAGCAGGACCGGGGAGGCGTCACTGCCGGCCTGGTTGCCGATCCGGCTGTACTCCAGCTCGCTCTGCACCTTGACGAACGCGCCGTTCTTGTACAGCAGGACACCGTCCTCGCAGCCGAGCCCGACGACGTCACCCCGGGCGACGGCCTCGCCGTGCACGCCGGGGCACTGCTCGTTGCGGGCGATCTCCTTGCCGCCGGCGTCGAGCGCGATCGCGCCGGTCCGGGACTCCTCGGTGCCGAGGGTGACGATCAGGGTGCCGTCGGCGAGCTCGACGGCCACGCCGTGGTGCGGGGCGGCGGCCGTGTACCGGCGGCCCTGCGGCTTGCCGGCGGCCAGGTCCTTCGGGTCGAAGCTGTTGACCTCGCCGGTGCCGTCGGTGAACAGGATGGTGCGCTCGCCGTGCCGGACGACGTGGCCGGGCTTCGCACCGGGATAGGTGACGTCGGTCAGCCGGCCGGCGGCGGCGTCGAGGACCCGGAAGCCGTCGGCGGTGGAGACGAAGACGCTGCCGGCGTCACCGGCCGGGTTGACCCGGTTGAACCCGTCCAGCGGGATGTCGTGCGCGACCGTCAGCGTCCGGCCGTCGAGGACGAGGATGCCGCCGTCGTAGGTGATGGTGACGGGCTCGGTGACGCCGGCGGAGGGCGGCGCGGCGGCCGGCGTGGACGCCGCCTGGTTGGCGCAGGCGGCCAGCGCCAGCGAGCCGGCGGCCAGGACGGCCACACCGCGGACCTTACGTCGATTCACTGCGAACTCCTCTAGCTAAAACGACAATCATTTTCATTAAAGGTACAGGCGAGGCCCGGGTACGGAACCGGGGGGTCTAGCCGGACAGGCCGCCGATGATCGCGTCGGCGTTGAACCGCATCATCGCCAGGTACGTCGCGGCGTCGCCGTCGGGCTCGCCGAGCGACTCCGAGTACAGCCCGACCACCCGCACGGTCACGCCGGCCTCCGCGGCCAGCACCTCCGCCAGCCGGGCGGGCTGCGCGGTGTCGGCGAATATCGCCGGCACCCGGTGCTCCTCGATCGCGGCGACCAGCGACGCCAGGTCGGACGCGCTCGGCGAGGCGAGCGTCGTGCCGCTCGGCAGGACCGCGCCGACCACCTCGAGGTCGTAGCGGTCGGCGAGGTAGCCGAACACGTGATGGTTGGTGACCAGGACCCGGCGCTCCGCCGGGATCCGCGCGAACCGCGCCGCGAGCTCCGCGTCCAGCTCGTCCACCTGCGTCGCGTACGCCTCGGCCCGCGCGCGCACGACCGCGGCGTCCACGCCGTCCACGTGGGTGATGATCTCGTCGGCGAGCAGCCGCACCGCCGCGCTCATCCGGGCCGGGTCGGTCCAGAAGTGCGGGTCGGGCAGGCCCGCCGCGTCGCCGTCCCGGTAGTCCATCGGCTCGGCCCGCGCGCCCACCTCGACGGCCGCGACGCCCTCGGACCGGGCCGAGTCGACGTGTTTCAGCACGCCCTCCTCGAGCCCCAGGCCGTTGTAGACGACCAGGTCGGCGCTCTGCATCGCGTGCGCCTCCCGGGCCGAGATCCCGAACGAGTGCGGGTCGGCGCCCGCCTTCATCAGCACGGTGACCTCGGCCTGATCGCCGGCTATCTGCCCGACGACGTCGCCGAGGATGTTGGTGGTCACCACGATGCGCGGTGCGCCGCCGACGGCGCACGCGGTGCCGCCGGTCAGGATCGCGGCCGTGACGGCCAGGGCGGCGGTCAGCCTTCTCACCGGCCCACCTCCACGGCCAGGTCCGGCTGCTGCGAGGCGGCGAGCGTACGGGCGGTACGCAGCCCGTCGCGGTAGTCGATCTCGTGGATCACCCGTGTCTGCGGCGCGGCCAGGTAGGCCCGGTTGACGTCGACGGTGAGCGTCGTGGCCCGCAGCAGGGCCTCCGCCAGCGGCTCGCCCGTCTCCAGGTCGTAGCTGATCAGCGTGCCGGCGGCATCGAGCGCGAGGACGGTGTCGCCGTCCGCGGGCGAGGCGGCGGCGACGAGCTCGCGGCCGCCCGCGGGCAGGTGCCTGAGGGTGACCTTGGAGGCGTTGACCGACCAGATGCCGCCACGGTCGGCCACGGCCGCCTCGTTGCTGCGCGGGCGGAACCCGAAGCCGCCCGGCGCGACCGGCCCGGCGGGCGAGTCGAGGACCGTGGCCGTCAGCGCGTCCCGGTCGTGCCGTACCCGGATCAGGGAGTCCTCGCAGGCGATGACCGCGCCGCCGCGCAGCACCACCCCACCGCGCGGCGCCGCGCACGGCACCCGCAGCGCGCCGGTCTCCCGGCCGTCGGCGCCCATCGCCACGATGCGGTTCGCGGGCCGGTCCCGGGCGTCGCCGACGGCGACCAGCAGCTGCCCGGCGTACGGCACGGCCAGCGCGGTCGCGCTCCCGGAGTCGATCGTGGCCAGCTCCGCGACCGCGCCCTCCGCCAGCCGGTGCCGGTCGAGGACGCGGATCCGGCCGTCCGCGGTGCCGACCGTGGTGTGCGCCTCGAACCCGGTCACGGACACGATCGGGGCGTCGACGGTCACGGTGCCGAGCGCGGTGGCCGGCGCCCGGTAGTAGTGGACGTGGTCGGCGTGGTCGACGGTCCACACGCCGGCATCGACGATCTCCAGCGTGCGGTCGCCGTCACCGACGTAGACGAACCGGCCGTCCTCGGTGAGCTGCTGCGCGCCGACGGAGAGCCCGACCTGCTTCTCCTGTGCGGTCGCGAGGTCGAGCAGGCTCAGCTGCCTCGAGTCCCGGGCCGCGTAGGCGATCGCGGACTGTGCCTCCGGCAGTTCCTCGGCGCCGGCGACGTACCCGTGCGGTGGTTCCTCGGTCTGTTGCCCGGAGGCACAGGCCGAGACGGCCAGCGCCAGGCTCAGCGCGGCGACGCCGGCGAATCTGTGCGTGATCACAAAGCTCCTTTCGGGGAGTGGCGCCGCAGCACGCCGTCGGCGACGCGGCGGGCGGCGAGGACGAGGAAGAAGATCGCGACGGCGACGGCCGCGATCGTGGCGCTGGCGGCGGTCGCGGCGAACCAGGAGATCCACAGGCCGGCGACCGTGGCGGTCGCGCCGATCGCGAAGCTGGTCAGCATCACCGCCAGCAGTCGCCGGGCGACCAGCATCGCCGCGGCGGACGGCGCGATGAGCATCCCGAAGGCCAGCAGCGTGCCGACCACGCTGAACGCGACCGCCATCGTCACGGTCAGCATGATCATCATCACGGCGTTGGTCAGTCCGGGCCGCAGGCCGAGCGTGCGGGCCTTGCGCGGGTCGAACGTCAGCGCCAGGAACGGCCGGTGGAACACCAGCGACACCACCGCCACCACGACGCCCGCCCCGGCGAGCAGCACGAGGTCGGCCTGCCGGATCGCCAGCACGTCACCGAAGAGGAACGCGGTCAGGTCGGTGGCGAACGAGCGCGAGTGCGACACCACGATCACGCCGACCGAGAGCATGCCGACGAACAGCAGCCCGATGCTGGTGTCGCGGCCGAACTCGCGGCTGTCGCGCAGTGCGTTGACCCCGGCCACCATGGCGAGCGCGCTCACCGCGGCCCCGGCGACGAGGTTGCCGCCGAGGATCGACGCGACCGCGACGCCGGGCAGCATGCCGTGGCTCATCGCCTCGCCGAGGAACGTCATCCCGCGGGCGATCACCCACACCCCGACCAGGGCACAGACGGCGGCCAGCAGAACGCCGCCGGCCAGGGCGCGCAGGACGAAGGAGACGGTGAACGGCTCGAGCAATGACGAGATCACCGGGCCTAGTATACTAGGATTGAAAATCGTTATCGTTAAGGGGTTCCGTTGGGTACCGCACCACTGACCGCCGAGAACCTCGGCTTCCGGTACGCCGGCACGCCCGTGCTGCACGGCGTGAACCTGCGGGTCGAGCCCGCCTCGATGCTCGCCGTGACCGGCCCGAACGGCTCCGGCAAGAGCACGCTGCTGCACCTGCTCGCCGGCGTCGTCCGGCCGTCGGAGGGCGTCGTCCGGCGAGCCCCGGCCACCCGCGTCGCCCTGCTGCCGCAACGCACCGGCGACATCGACGCGCTCCCGCTCACCGTCGCCGAGTGCGTGCGGATCGGCACGTTCACGCCGTCCCGGCTGCTGCCCCGCCGCACCCGGCAGGACCGGGCCGCGACGGCCGACGTGATGGACCGGCTGGAGATCGCCCACCTGGCCCGGCGCCGCCTGCGGGAACTGTCCGGCGGCCAGCGCCAGCGCACCCTGCTCGCCCAGGCGTTCGTCCAGCAGGCCGACGTCTACGTCCTCGACGAGCCCACCGCAGCGCTCGACACCCGCACCCGCCGGCACGTCCACGACCTGCTCCGCGACCGGGTCCGGGCCGGCGCGGCCGTCATCATCGCCAGCCACGACCACGACGAGGCATCCCTCGCCGCGCACACCCTCACCCTCGGCACCGCCACCCCGAACCCGCCGGCCGGACGCTAGGCGAGGCGCCAGCGAGCGGTCCTGCCGGACGGCCCGCGCCCGTCCGGGCCCCGGCCCTCACCCGGACCGCGGGCGGCGGCCGCACGTGCCGCAGTCGCAGTTACCGCTCAAGCCGGGTGTTCGACTTCGGGGCCCTCTACGGGACCGGCATGGTGTGCGCCTCCGCACGGCAGGGGTGACCCTGCCGTGCGTACCCCCCGGAAGGTTGTCAGGCGTCGGCGCCGACGACCGACGGTTTGACAGCGCCCCAGCCGCCGTCGACGTCGACGAACGCGCCGCTGATGTTGCGTGCCGAGTCGCCGGCCAGGAACAGCACGGCGTCGGCCACGTCGGTGGCCTCCTGCATCCGGCGCAGCGGCACGGAGCGCAGATAGGCCGCCTCGTCCCAGCCCGGCGGTGGCCAGGCCGCCGAGGTACGGATGACGGCGGGACGCACCGTGTTGAAGCGGACGTTGTGCGGGCCCCACTCCGCGGTGAGGGTGCGGGCGGCGGCCTCCATGCCACCCTTGGCGGCGGAGTAGAGGACCCATCCGGTGTTGCCGGACGCCCCGATGCCGGACGAGATGTGGACGATGCTTCCGCCGCCGTGGTCGGCCATGTGCCGCGCGGCCTGCCCGGCCAGCAGCAGGGGCGCCCGCAGGTTGACGGCCATGAAGTCGTCGTACATCTCCGGGGTCACCTCGTCGCTCGGCCCGAAGGTACCGAAGCCGGCGTTGTTGACCAGGATGTCGAGCCGCCCGAACCGGTCCGTCACCTCCCGCAGCGCCGCCTCGGGCGCCTCGGGCCGGGACAGGTCGGCCCGCACCACGATCGGGTCGTGCGGGAGCTCACCGGCGAGCCGGGTGAGATGCTCCAGGCCGTTGCCGAGCAGCGCGACCCGGGCGCCGGCCCGGGCCAGTCCGCGGCTGATCTCCGCCCCGATACCGCGGCCGCCGCCGGTCACCAGGGCGGTCCGGCCGGTCAGCGGGCCGTTCGCGGGCACCGTGCCGTCGATGTCGTTGCCGTGTGGGGTGCTCATGCCGCGAACCGCTCCCGCAGCGCGGCCAGGCCGGCGCCGTAGAGGTCGGTCACGAAGCCGACGCTGTCCGATTCGTCGGCGGCGTCGACGTCGACGTCGGCCCACCACTCGACGAACGCCGCACCGCTGTCGGTCACCGGGCTGACCCGGATCACCGCGGTGATCCGGCGCGCCGGGAACGGGTGCTCGGCGACCTCGTAGCCCATGGTCCGCCCGGCGTCGTCGAGCGTCACCAGCCTTTCCTCGGTGCCGATGTCCGCGGCGGCGAACCGCACCACACGGACCGCGCCGACCGCGGCCGGGTCGCCGGTGGCGATGTCGCTGCGGGCGATCCCCGGGTGCCAGCCGGCGAGCCCGCCGAAGTCGCGGATCACCGCCCAGACCCGCCCGGCCTCCCCGGGGACGACGGTGCTGACGTAGGCCCTGCTCATGTCACTCCCTGTGCTCGTGTCGCACGCACCGATCACGGCCGTGCGACATCAAGACTTCGGGACCGGGCGGCCGCGGCCCAGTCCGGAACACCACCGATCCGGGCCGTTCCACCTCCGATCCACCGCCGGATCCCGTCCACCCACCGCCACCGGCGACCGGGTCGTCCCGGAACCGGCATACGATGGCCGGCGTGCCAGTCCCCGCCGAAGCGCCGAACCGCCGTCTCGCGGACCGGCTCAGAGAGACCCGGCGCACGACGTTCATCGGCCGGCACGACCACCTGCGCGCGTTCGGTGACGCCCTCGACGGGCTGCCCGACGCGCCCGTGCTGCTGTATCTCCACGGGCCCGCGGGAATCGGCAAGTCCGCGTTGCTGCGCCGCTTCGCGGACCTGGCGGTCACCCGGGGACGCACCGCGGTCGAGGTCGACGGCAAGGCCGTCATCGGCGGCACCGCCGCGTTCGAGTCCGAGGCCGCCGGCGTGTTCGCCGCCGAGCTGCCGGTCCTGCTGATCGACGCCTTCGAGCACTGCCAGGGGCTCGAAGGCTGGCTCCGGGACCGCTTCCTGCCCCGGCTGCCCGACCGGACGGTCATCGCGGTGGCCGGCCGGCGGCCGTTGGATCTCGGCTGGCGCACCGACCCCGGCTGGGGCCCGTTGGTCCGGGTGCTGCCGGTCGGCGCGCTCACCGCGGCGGAGTCGGCCGAGCTGCTCCGCGCCCGGGGCGTCGCCGCGGAACAGCAGCCGGACCTGGTGGCCTACGCCAACGGCCACCCGCTCGCGCTGTCGCTCGCCGCCGAGGTGGCCGTCCGTGAGGGCGCCTGGCAGCCGTCGCAGGACCTCACGTCCGCGCTGCTGCGCCGGCTGGTCGAGGAGGTGCCGTCACCGGCGCACCGCCAGGCGTTGCACATCTGCGCGCACGCGCGTGGAACCACCGAGGCGCTGCTGCGCGCGGCCCTGCCCGGCCAGGACACCGCACCGATCTTCGAATGGCTCCGCGATCAGCCGTACATCGAGGAGGGGCGCGACGGTCTGCGGCCGCACGACATGGTCCGCGACGTCCTCGACACCGACCTGCGGTGGCGCGATCCGGTGACGTATCAGGCGATGCACCGCGGCATGCTGGCGCACCTGGTCCGCGAGGTGCAGGCGGCCGCGCCGGGATCGCTGCTGCACCGGGTCGACGCGGTCAACTACCTGCACCGCAACGGCCGGATCAAGCGGCGCTACTACCGTTTCACCGGACGCGGTGGGGTCGCCGAGACCCGGCTGCGTGCGGGGGACCACGCGGCGCTGATCGACATGACCGGCCGGGTGGACGGCCCGGAGTCCGCCGAGCTGGTCGCGCACTGGCTGCGGCATCAACCGGACGCCTTCCACGTGCACCGCCGGGCCGGCACGGACGAGCCGGTCGGGTTCCTCACCCTGCTGCGGCTGGGGACCGCGGACGAACGGCTCGCCTCCACCGACCCGGTCACCGCCGCGGCCTGGGCGCACACCGACGCCACCGCGCCGTTGCGCGAGGAGGAGCACATCGGGATCGCCCGGTTCATCGTCGACCCGGTCACGTACCAGCGGCCGTCGGAGATCATGGATCTGGTGCTTCAGCGGCTCGTCGGCACGTACCTCACCGCGGCCCGGCCGGCCTGGAGCTACACGCTCTGGTCGGACCCGTCCTGGGACGAGCTGATGCGGTACTCGCAGCACGATCTGGTGACGAAGCTGCCGCAGGGCGCGCTCTACGGCCACGACTGGCGGGCCCGGCCGCTGGCCGGCTGGCTGGACGGCGTCGGCGCCGAGGATCTGTTCGGCAGCCGGCCGGAACCGGACGGTACGGCGCCCGACGGCTACACCGTGCTGTCCCGGTCCGGTTTCGACGCCGCGGTCCGCGACGCCCTGCGCCGGCGGCACGATCCGGACCGCGGGGCGGCGAACCCCCTCCTCGGCACCCGGCTGATCCGTGAGTACCCGGCACCCGACCCGGCGACCGCGCTGGACCGGCTGCTCACCGAGGCGGTCGAGGAGATCGGCCCGGAGTCGTCACCGCATCAGCGGCTGTACGAGACGCTCCGGGTCACCTACTTCGAGGGCCTGCCGTCGCAGGAGGCCGCGGCGGCGCGGCTGACGATGCCCATGACCACGTACCGGCGGCACCTGAACCGGGCGGTGGACCGGGTCGCCGAGCGCCTGTGGCTGCGGGAGATGGCCGCCCACCGCGACCGGTGACGCCGATCCTCGTGATCCGCGGCGGCCGGCCGGCCGAGGGCGCACAGCGAGATCCCTACCACACGATGATGCCGCCGCCCACCGCCTCGGCGCGACGTACCGCCTCTTTCATGGTGGCGAGGTAGTGGAGGATGCGGTCGCTGTCGCCGATCGTCCGCTCGGAGAGATAATCGACGTTGTCCTCCAGCAACCGGCATTCCCGCGCGAAGGCGTCGAGTTGCTCGGGCGAGACCTGCAGGTTGCCGCGGTTCTCCACCGTGATGTCAGCGAGTTGCGGTAGAAGGGTCGCACCGAGGCTTCGCGCAGCCTCGGACCCCCAGAGCGTGTAACGGAAGTTCTCGGCCCCCACCCCGGTGTTGACGCCCGGCGGGTTCTCGACGCCTCTCCGGCCGGCGTAGGCGTCCTCGTCCGGCACCCACACCGAGATGCTCAGGCTCATACCGGAACTCCTGTCCCGTCGTGGCTGACGGCGCCCATGGTAGCGATCATGCGCACCGGGCCGGCACCGATACGATCGTGGAACGCCGGATGATCGGCCACCGGCCGGGGAAAGGTGGGTGGGTCCCGCCTGCCCAGCACCACTCCCACCGGCGAGAGAAACGCGTGATGACGCTCAGTGCAACACCCCACATGACGCCGGTACGTACGACGGTCTTCGCCGTCGCCGCCGGGCTCGCGGTCGGGAACCTCTACTGGGCACAGCCGCTGATCGAGGTGATCGCCGGCACGTTCGGCGTCTCCTCCCCCGCGGCCGCCGCGCTCGTGACCGTCACCCAGGTCGGCTACGCCGCCGGCATCTTCCTGCTGGTCCCGCTCGGCGACGTGCTCAACCGGCGGCGCCTCGTCCCGCTGATGCTGCTGCTGTCGGCCGGGATGCTGCTGGCCGCGGCCGCGTCACCGGGATATCCGGTGCTGTTCGCCGCGCTCGGCGGGCTCGGGATGACGACCGTCGGGGCGCAGCTGCTCACCCCGCTGGCCAGCGAACTGGCCGCACCGGACCGCCGGGGCAGCGTCGTCGGCACCGTCGCGTCCGGGGTACTGGTCGGCATCCTGCTGTCCCGCACCGTCAGCGGCGTCGTCGCGGACCTGTTCGGCTGGCGGGCGATCTTCCTCCTCGCCGCCGGTGCGACCGTGGTCGCCGCCGCCGTGCTCCACGGCATCATCCCGGCGCTCGCACCGCGCGAGCCCATCCCGTACCCGCGCCTGCTCCGCTCGGTCTTCACCACCGTCGGGCAGCTTCGCGCCGCGCCGCCGACCCTGCTCATCTCCGCGGCCGGCTTCGCGGTGTTCTCGCTGTTCTGGACGTCGCTGACGTTCCTGCTCACCGCGCCGCCGTTCGGTTACTCGGTGACCCGGATCGGACTCGTCGGGCTGGCCGGCCTCGCCGGCGCGCTCGCCGCGCGGCAGGCCGGCGCGCTGCACGACCGCGGCCGGTCGGTGGCCGCCACCGGTGCCGCGCTCGCCCTGCTCGCGCTGTCCCTGACGATCGCGTGGGCCGGCCAGGATTCGATCATCGTGCTGATCGTCGCCGTCGTCCTGCTCGACGTCGCCGTGCAGGCCGTCCTGCTGCTCGGCCAGACCCGGCTGTTCGCGCTCGCCGGCCCGGCCCGCAGCCGGGTGAACACCGCGGTCGTGGTCAGCAACTTCCTCGGTGGCGCCGTCGGCTCGGCCGTCGCCGGCCCGCTCTGGGCCGCCGGCGGCTGGGCGGCGATCATGTCAGCCGCGATCGGCGTCACGCTCACCGCGCTGCTCCTCTGGGCGACGACCCGCCGGCGCCTGGCCACCACCGGGACCCCCGCGGACGGCGTCGAGCGCGACTGACGGACCGGGGTCCGACGACGATCCGGCGCGCGGGGTACGCCGCCGTCACGTCGCTTGACCCGGTGGTGGGAACACACGGTGGAATCCCGGCGCCCCGTTCGGGCGACGGGCCGCTCGCGGCCCACCGCCCGGGAGTTCCGCAAACGGGTGCGGCGGGCAGACTGCGTCGGGATCGAGGTAGTGCCCGGTCACGTCGAGGCTTCCCGCCCGCGGCGGTGGGAAGCCCCAGGAGAGGAAACCCGATGAGCGACACCATCAGCGTGTACGACAACCCCGCCCAGCACCGGTACGAGATCACAGTGGACGGTGACCTCGCCGGTTTCGCCGTGTACTACCGGGAAGGGCAGCGCATCGTCTTCATCCACACCGAGGTCGCGGTCGAGTACGAGGGACGCGGTCTGGGCAGCCGCCTTGCCCGCGGTGCGCTCGACGACGTCCGTGGCCGGGCGCTGCGGGTGGTGCCGGCCTGCCCGTTCTTCGCGAAGTTCATCCGCACGCACGCGGAGTACCAGGACCTGACCCGGGCCGTCGAGCGGCGGCGGGCCGTGCTGGGCGAGACCGATGACTGACCCGGTGCCGACGTCGTACCACCGGGCCGGCATCACGGTCGGTCCGCAGCTCGTCGACCGGGGTGGGCGCCCGGAGTCCCGGATGGCGCTGTGCGCGTGCGGCCGGTCGGTGCGGCGGCCGTTCTGCGGCAACACCTGCCGCGGCTGACCGCCCGCGGCGCGATCCGCCACGGCGGCGCGCGGTTGTTGACCGTGTGCCGGGCACACGGTGTCGACTCACCTCACCCGCCGGCCACGAGCCGGCGGACCGGTTGAGGGATTCCTCGGCCCGTGCCGGCGGGCGCCGTCGCCGAACGACGACGGACCGCACCGACCGGCACGAGTTCACCAGCGCAGCCGTCCGACGGCGCATCGAGAAGGACGAGAACCATGACGAGGATCGGGACCGCGACCGGTCGTAGAGGCAGGTCCGACATGGCACACACATCATCGCGTACGGTCATCGACGTCGACCGGCTGAACATCTCGTACGGCGACTTCCACGCGGTCAAGGATCTGTCCTTCCGGGTCGAGCAGGGCGAGCTGTACGCGTTGCTCGGCACGAACGGGGCCGGCAAGACCTCCGCGCTGGAGACCGTCGAGGGGCACCGGAAGCCGTCGTCGGGCACCGTGCGGGTCTTCGGCACGACGCCGGCGGACCGGCGGGCGGTGCGCGCCCGGATGGGCATCATGCTGCAGGAGAGCGGATTCTCCGCCGATCTCACCGTCGCGGAGTCCGTCCGGCTCATCGGCCGGCTCTCCGGCCGCACCGACTCGGTCGACCGGGTCCTCGGCACCGTCGACCTCACCCGCAAGGCCGACGTGCGGGTGGGGCAGCTGTCCGGCGGTGAGAAGCGACGGCTCGACTTCGCCACCGCCGTCTACGGCCGGCCGGAGCTGATCTTCCTCGACGAGCCGACCACCGGGCTGGACATCCAGTCCCGGGACGCGCTCTGGGCCGCCGTGTCCGAGTTGCGCGGCCACGGCTCCACCGTCGTGCTGACCACGCACTACCTGGAGGAGGCCCAGCAGTACGCCGACCGGATCGGGCTGATGCACCGGGGAACCCTCCGGCGCGAGGGTACGGTGTCCGAACTGACCCGGCAGCTGCCCGCGTCGATCCGGTTCTCGCTGTCCCCCGGCACCCCGCCCCCGCCGATCGGCGCCCGGGCGGCGGACGGCACGGCGTACGCGGCCGAGACGTTCCGGTTGCAGGCCGATCTCAAGCTGTTGCTCGACTGGGCGGCCGCGCACGACGTCGACCTGCGGGACCTGTCCGCCGCACCGACCCGGCTCGACGACGTCTTCCGGTCCATCGAGACCGAACCGGTCCCCACCCCCGCACCGACCCGATAGAGGCGTCGTCATGTACCCCATCGCGTACAGCGAATTCACGCAGATCTTCCGCAACCGCGCCGTGCTGATCTCCACCCTCATGCCGCTGGCCGTCAGCGCGTTCTTCATCTACCGCCGCGACACGTTCACCGCGCTCGGCGGCACCGGCTACGTCGCGGCGACGCTCGCCTTCACGATCGCCGCGTTCAGCCTCTACACCACGGCGGTGACCACGCTGGCCGCCCGCCGGCAGGACCTGTTCCTCAAGCGGCTGCGCTCCACCACGGCCGGTGACGCGGCGATCCTGTCCGGCCTGACGCTGCCGGTCGCGGTGACCGCGCTGGTCCAGGTCGGCGCGGTGCTCGGCGTGTTCGCCGCGGTGACCGGCGGCCCGGCCGACCCGGTGCTGCTGACCGGGGCCATCCTGCTGGCGTTCCTGACGATGCTCGCGCTCGCGATGGCCACCGCCGGCCTGACCGGCTCACCCGAGCAGGCCCAGGTGACCACGCTGCCGATCAGCCTCACCACGATCGGCGTCGCGTCCTGGGTGGGCATCACCGGCACGGAGGACCTGGCCGCGCTGAAGCGGGCGCTGCCCGGCGGAGCCGCCGCCGAACTGATCATCAACGCCTGGAACGGCGGTGTGCCGCTGACCGGGTCACTGCCGCTGCTGGTCCCGGCGCTCGGCTGGGTCGTGCTGGCCGCCGTACTCGCCCTGCGGCTGTTCCGCTGGGAACCCCGCCGGTGACGCACGGTGCGGTCCTGACCCGCGTGCCGGGCACGGGCTCAGGACCGCGCCACGTCAGCCGGTGACGACCACGGCCTTACCGTGCAGGGCACCGGTACGCAGGGCCTCGATCGCGTCGTCCGCCTGCTGCCATGAGCCGCGCCAGGAGATGGACGGCCGCAGGGCGCCGCGCGCCAGCTGCTCGCCGAGCCAGGTGAAGTCCGGCGGCAACGGTGTGCCGTCGAACTGGTGGAAGCTGACGACGGTCCGGTTGTTGCGCCCCGGGTCGGCCATCAGCGCACCGCGCGGGAACGCCTCCTCCTCCACGGCCAGATGCCCGAGCGCGACGAGCACGCCGCCGTTGCCGAGCCGGTCGAACGCGCGGACGAGCAGTGCGCCACCGACGGTGTCGACGACGGTGTGGACGGTGCCGTCGTAGTCGGCCGGGTCGGCGACCACGACACCGGCTCCGAGGCCGCGCAGCTCGTCGCCGTACCGTTCCACGGACCTGGTCACCGCGATCGGCAGCGCGCCGCCCATCCGCGCGAGCTGGACCGCGTACCGGCCGACGCCACCGGTGGCTCCGGTCACCATGATCCGCCGCCCGAGCGTCGCGCCCCCGGTACGCAGGGCGCGCAGCGCGCTGTTGGCCGCCACCGGAACGGTGCTGAGCGACGCGAGATCCGCGCCCTCGGGGGCGGTGCCGAGCATGTCCACCCCGACCGCCCGGAACTCGGCCCAGCCCCCGTCCGGGCCGAAGGTGGTGACCGGGGTGCCGACGGCCGGACCGGACCCGTCGGCCGCCGCCGCCACGACGTGACCGGCCGCCTCCCACCCGGGTACGCGCCCGTCGGCCAGACCGGCCGCGGTGGCGAGATCGCCGTTGTTCAACGCGAACGCTCCCACCCTGACCAGCACCTCACCGGCGGCGGGCGTCGGCGTCGGCACGTCGGCCAGCCGGACACCGGACGGACGACCGTGATCGACGATCAGTGCACGCATGTCACTCCTCCTCGGACGCCTTCCCCGCGACTGACACCGTGCCACCACATTGCACGCGCGCGAGGAACGGCAACTGCCACGCATACCTCGATTCCCGGCGTCCGACAACCGCCCGCCGGGCGGGTCCGGCCGAGCGCCGTCTCTCACGGTCGTCTCAGATTCGCTCGGTACGAAGTTGGCCTCGGACAATCGATGCACGCCGTCAGGAGGCTGTTGATGAAGGTCAACGCAGCGCCGCCCAGGGAAGCGCCGGCCGGTTGGCGGGCCGGTGGGTGCCCTGGTCGGTGATCGGGTTGTGGGTGCTGTCCGCGGTCATGGTGCCGTTGAGCGGGAGGTTGAGCTCGGTCACCACCGACCGAGCCGTGGACACCCTTCCGGCCGGCGTGACGCCGCGACGGACCGCCCCGCCGGGCTGGAACTCGAGGTGACCGGCCCGGCCGCGGTCGACGGCGACATGGACGCCGTCTTCGACGGCATCGACCTGCAGGTCTTCCTCACCACGGTCGTCGTCGTCACGCTGCTGCTCATCCTCACGTACCGCAGCCCGGTGTTGTGGTTGATCCCGCTGGTGGTCGTGAGCGCGGCGGCCCTGACCGCGATGGCGACCGTCCACCTGCTCGTCGAGGGCTTCGGCATCGTGGTCAACGAGCAGAACTCGCGGTCCTCGCGACACTTCCGCTGGTGTTGCTGATCGAGGTCGGTTTCCTGGTCGCCTTCGGCGTGCTGCTCGACGCCCTGCTGGTGCGGTCGGTCCTGGTGCCCGCCCTCACGCTGCTGCTCGGCCGGCGGATGTGGTGGCCGAGCCGGCTGTCCCGGCCGGTGGAGCTGCCGGGCGATCAACGGCCACTCGTGGACGACGAGGAGCCCGCGCTGCAACGGTAGGCGCGGCGGCACCGTCGAGATCCGGGACGGGCTCAGGCCCGTCCCGGATCTTCGTCACGACCGCGGCCGGCGCGCCCGTTGTGCCGCACGCCGGGACCTCGGCATGGACGCGGCGGGTCAGTGCGCCACCGTGCCCTCCCGGGCGGTGGGCCGCCTGATCCGGGCGGGCTGGTCAGGTAGCGGCGGGAAGGCTGACCCGCAGGAGCGCGCCGCCGCGGGCGGACCGGGCGACGGCGACCCGGCCGCCGTGGGCGTCGACGACCCGCTGCACGATCGACAGCCCCAGGCCGGATCCGGGCAGCGCCCGGGCGCTGTCGGCACGGTAGAACCGGTCGAACACCCTCGGCACGTCGGCGGCGTCGATGCCGGGCCCGGCGTCGTCGACCTCGAGCACGGCCGACGCGCCCTCGGCGCGGAGCCGGACCTGGACCGGGCGGTCCGCGGGAGACCACTTGCCGGCGTTGTCGATGAGGTTGAGCACCGCCCGCTGGAGCGCGGCGGGACGCCCGCTCACCCACACGGGCGTGACGTCGAGCGCGATCTCGATGTCGGGCACCCGGGAACGCGCCCGGGTCGCGGCCGCGACCACGACGTCCGCGAGGTCGAGCGCCTCGGTGCTCTCGTCGTTGACGTCACCGCGCGCCAGATCGGTCAGCTCGGCGACGAGGGTGCTCAACTCGGCCACCTGCGCGCCGAGATCGTCGAGCAGCCGGGTCCGGCTCCGTGCCGAGAGGGCGGTGTCGAGGGTGCCCCGCCGATCGAGCCGGATCAGCAGCTCGACGTTGAGGCGCAGGCTGGTGAGCGGGGTCTTGAGCTCGTGCGCGGCGTCCTCGGCGAGCAGCCGCTGAGCCCGCCGGGAGTCGCGGAGCGCGGCGAGCATGTCGTTGATCGACTGGATCAGCCGCCGGATCTCCCCACCGCCCTCGTCCGGGATGTCCGCGTCGATGTCCCGGGTGTACGCGACACGGACCGCCGCGGCGGTCAGCCGGTCGATCGGTGCCAGCCCGGTCCGCGCCACGGTCCGCCCGACGAGCGCGCCCCCGGCCACGCAGAGCAGCCCGATCAGCAGCATGCCGAACCCGAACTGGTTGAGCGGGCTGTCGTCGGTGGCGCGGGCCACCTGGACCGCGCCGTCGCCCGCCCGCAGCGTGTAGACGTGGTAGCCGTCGTCGTCGGTGTCCTCCGACTCCATCAGGTCGGCCGACTCGCCCCGCGCCACACGCAGCGCGTGCTCGCTGACCGGGGGCAGTGCGGGCTGGCCGGCCGGCGTCCGGGTCGAGCCGTCGGCCAGGATGACCCGTGACAGCCGGCCCGCTCCGGGATACGGCGCCAGCTCGACCCGCGCCGGACCGGCGCGCTCCGCGGCCGCCGCCAGGACGCGGGAGTCGGCGCGCAGCTCGTTCTCGGCGGTGTCCCGCAGCTCCCGGTCCATCAGCTCGCTGGCCACCTGGAAGGCCAGGAACACGCTGACCGCGATGGCCGTCGCCGCGATCACCGTCAGCCTGGTCCGCAGGGACAGCCGGCGCCACCATCGGGCCGGCCGGCGCGGTTCCCGGCCGGGACCGCTCACGGAGGGGTCTCCCGCAACGTGTACCCGAAGCCGCGCAGCGTGTAGATCAGTCGCGGCTCACCCTCGGCCTCCGTCTTGCGGCGCAGGTAACTCACGTACACCTGGAGATTGTTGGCGGTGGTGCTCATGTCGAAGCCCCAGATCGCCTCGAACAGCGCGTCGCGCGTCAACACCCGGGTCGCGTTGCGCATGAGGACCTCCAGCAGGGAGAACTCGGTCCGGGTCAGGTGGAGCGGCCGCCCGCCCCGCCACGCCTCGAACCTGTCGGGATCGAGCCGGACGTCGGCGAACGTCAGGAGATGCGCGTCATCGTCGCCCGGCGCGCGGCGGCGCAGCAGGGCCCGGACCCGGGCCAGCAACTCCTCGGTGGCGAACGGCTTGGGCAGGTAGTCGTCGGCGCCCGCGTCCAGCCCCGCGACCCGATCGGAGACCTGGTCCCGGGCGGTCAGCATCAGCACCGGCAGATCCCGGCCCGCCGCCCGCAACCGCCGGCAGGTCTCCAACCCGCCGAGGCGAGGCATCATCACGTCGAGGATCAGCAGGTCCAGCTCGTCACCGTCCGGCCCACCGACCACGTCGAGCACGGCGAGACCGTTGGCGACGGTGCTGACGTCGTACCCCTCGACCAGGAGCACCCGCTCCAGCGACTCACGGATGGCCCCGTCGTCATCCGCGATCAGAATCCGCACGCCGGCCCGCCCCCTCCCAGTCGATGCTTTGCCGCTCATCCTCCCCGGTGAACCTGAAGCGAGGATGAGAACGTCGCCTCGCATCGCGGCTGACGAGAGGGGCGCGGCGTGGTCACGCCGGCCAGGCGAGCAGTGCCGTGTCGACGATCTCGTCGAGCACGTCGGGCCCGAAGCCGTTCGCGGCCTGCACGGCGATGCCGAATCCCGTCGTCATGACGAATCGGGCGAGGCGTCCCGGGTCGGCGTCGCCCGGGAGGTCACCCTCCTCGACGGCGCGCCGGAAGCGCGCCTCGAGCTGGTCACCGGCATCGACGCGCCAGCCGACCAGCACGTCGTGCGCCGGCCGGCTCTGCTCACTCAACGCCAGCGCACCCTGGACGGACAGACATCCCGTGGGGCGGCCGGGCGACGTCGTCGTCCGGACGGCTCCCCGGAGGAAGGTCTCGGCCACCGCGCGCGCGGTGGGCTCCCGCAGCGCGCGTGTCGCGTAGGAGGCCGGACCCTCGGCGTAGCGCTGCACGGCCTTGCGGAAGAGCTGCTCCTTGTTGCCGAAGGCGGCGTACATGCTCGACTTGGTGATCCCCATCGCGCCGGTCAGGTCCGTGAGGCTGGTGCCGTCGTAACCCCGCGCCCAGAACACCTGCATGGCGCGTTCCAGTGCCTCGTCGACGTCGAACTCCCGCGGGCGACCGAACACTGTGCTCTGGGATCCACTCATGACGGCATCCTCCTCGATCCGGGGTCGGCGGGCCGGTGCGGCCAACTGTCTCGCTCCTCACAGCCGACTTTACTCCCGATCGGTCCGGATGTGCTAGCGTCTTTCTGGACCGACCGGAACTTAAAGGGTCGCGCCCCCCATCAGGAAGAGGATCACCACGATGAGAACCACCTCGCTCGGCGGGCTGCGGACCTCCCGCATCGGTCTGGGCGCCATGGGCATGTCGTCCTTCTACACCGGCGCCGGCCGGCGTGACGAACAGTCGATCCGCACCATCCGGCGGGCCCTGGACCTCGGCGTCACCCACCTCGACACCGCCGAGGCGTACGGCCCCTTCGTCAACGAGGAACTGGTCGGCCGCGCCATTCGGGGACGCCGGGACGAGGTCGTGCTCGCGACCAAGTTCGGCCACGTCTCGCACACCGGCCGCACGGGCAACGACAGCACCCCGGCCAACGTCCGGCTCGCGGTGGAGGGATCGCTGCGCCGCCTCGGCACCGACCACCTGGATCTCTGCTACCAGCACTGGGGCGACGGGGACACGCCGATCGAGGAGACCGTCGCCGCGCTGGCGGAGCTGGTGGCCGAGGGCAAGATCCGCCACATCGGACTGTCGGAGGCCGGGGCGGCGACGATCCGGCGGGCGCATGCCGTTCATCCGATCACGGCGGTGCAGTCCGAGTACTCGCTGTGGGTCCGCGACCCCGAGGCCGAGGTGCTGCCGGTCCTGCGCGAACTCGGTGTGGGCCTCGTCCCGTACTCCCCGCTCGGCCGGGGCTTCCTCACCGGCGGCATCCGCACGCTGGACGACCTCGACGCCGACGACTGGCGCCGCACCAACCCACGCTTCGCCGGCGGCAACCTCGAACGCAACATGAGCATCGTCGACGAGGTCCGCGCGGTCGCCGCCGAGGCCGGGGCCACGCCGGCGCAGGTCGCCCTCGCCTGGCTGCTCGCCCAGGGCGACGACATCGTCCCCATCCCCGGCACCACGCGCATCGAGCGGCTGGAGGAGAACGCCGCCGCCGACGGCATCAGCCTCACCGCCGGCCAGATCGCCCGGCTGGACAACCTGACGCCGGCCACCGGCGACCGCTACGACGAGGCCAACATGGCCGCCCTCGACCACTGAGTGGACCGTCCCCGGAGCCGATCCCGGCATCGACCCGGGACGCTCCCTCGATCGCGGATGCCGTCGCGGTCGTCGCCGGCGGCCCCCGCTCATCTCACCAGGCCACTCGAGGCCGATCGTTGCAGGAGAGAACCATGAGAAGAAGAATGGCCGTCCGGATCGGGACCGCCGTCGCCGCGGTCACCGCAGCCGCCGTGCTGACCGGGACCGGCCTGGTACCGGCGAACGCCGGCATGAACCCCCGGCCGGAGCAGGCCACCGCGCAGGGCACCACCAACGGGCTGCCCTACCGGCTGCCGGACGGCTTCACGTCGAAGTACGCGCAGGTCAACGAGTTCCGGATGCATTATATGCGCGGCGGCAGCGGCTCACCGGTGGTGCTGTTGCACGGCTTCCCGCAGACCTCCGCGGAGTGGGAGCCGCAGCTCGAGGCACTCGCCGAGGACCACACCGTGATCGCGGTCGACCTGCGCGGGACCGGTAACTCCGCCGTCCCGAAGGAGGGCTACGACACGGCGCAGCTGGCCGACGACGTACACGAGCTGCTCACCCAGCTCAAGCTGCACAAGGGCGTCCAGATCGTCGCCCACGACATCGGCGCGTGGATCGCCTACCCGTACGCCGCCATGTGGCCCGACGAGGTCAGCCGGATGGTCGTGATGGAAGGTCCCATCCCCGACCGGTCCCTCTACACGTTCCCGGCCTTCCCCGCGGAGGGGGAGCTGTCGACGTGGCACCTCGGGTTCTTCCAGAAGGACTTCGCGCAGGACCTGGTCCGTGGACACGAGCGCGAACTGGTCAAGGGATTCATCGAGCAGTACCTGGCGGTGGACGGCGCCTTCGACGACCGCGACTACGAGTTCTACGCCCGGTACCTCCGCGAGCCCGGCCGCTACAGGGCGTGGATGGACATGTACCAGGCCCTGCACACGGACATCGCCCAGAACGAGAAGTTCCGCGAGGCGGGTCTGCTGCGGATGCCCGTCCTGGCCGTCGGCGGCGAGGAAGCCCTCGGCAGCGCCGTGGGAACACAGTGGCAGGGCTACGCCGCCGATGTCGAGACTCAGGTCATGGCGGACACCGGTCACTGGCTCACCGAGGAACGACCGCGGGCGCTCACCACGATGCTCCTCGAGTTCCTGCGCTGACGACCGGACACACTGACATCCCCCGAGCACCGGGGCGTACGCGGTCCTCGCGCCGCACGCCCCGGTGCTCGGACCCGAGCGAACGATCTACGCTCGCTCCCGTGCGGAGTGACAGCGTCCTACGCGGGCTGGCGGAGAACCCTTCGGTGCCGGTCGAGGTGCTGGCCGGCCTGATGCGCGACCGGCCCGAGCCGGTCGCCGCGGGACTCGCCGGCCGTACCGAGCTGCCCGTCGCGGTGCAGCGGTGGCTGGCGGGCCACGAGTCGTACCGGGTCCGGCAGGCCGTCGGCAACCGGGTCGGGCTGGACGCGGAGATCCGGGACCGGCTGGCCCGCGATCCCGACTGGCGGGTCCGGCTGGCCGTCCTGTGCCGGCGGGAGCAGCACCCGGCGCTCTCCGCGGAGGCGTTGACCCGCCTGCTGCCGGTGCTGCTCGACGACCTGCCCGCCGACCGCTTCATCACCGACGGCGAGCTGTTCGAGGAGCTGTTCACCGCGGACTGGAGCCGGGTCCCGGTCACCGCCCGGCATCCCGACCCGCGGATCCGCCGATTCGCCGCCCCGTACGCCTGGCGCGACGACCTGCGCTTCCTGTCCTCCGATCCGGATCCGGGCGTCGCCGCGGCGGCGACCGCGTCGATCGCCGAGCACGAGCGGGTCATGGAACCGGCCGACCTGCCGGACCACCACTGTCACGCGTTCTGGGACGTGCTGCACCGGCCGCTGTCCCCGGCACTCGCCGCGCGGGTGGCCGCCGGGGACGACGTCGAGGCCGTCCGAACGATCGCCGCCAACCCGACGGTCACGCCCGGCATCGTCGACGCCCTGTCCCGGCATGCCGATCCCGAGGTCCGGTCCGGCGTCGCCGCCCGTGCGGACCTCACCGCCGCCCAGGTGACCGCGGTCGTCGCCGACCCGAGCCCGGCGGTCCGCGCGGTCGCCGCCACCCGCGCCGATCTCACCCCGGAGCAGATCGCCGCGCTGGCCGCCGACCCGGACGAGGCCGTCCGCGACGCCGTCGCCGGTCACGCGTACCTCTCCGGCGAGGAACGCGCGATCCTCGCCGGCGCCGCGGAGCTGAGCCGGGAGCGGGCCCTGCGATGGGCGGGCGCGCCGAACCCCCGGCTGCGGTGTCGCGCGGCGCAACACCCGGGCCTACCGTCCGGGACGGTCGCGGTGCTCACCGCCGACCCCGACGCCACGGTACGGAGGGCGCTGGCCCTCCACCACCCCGAAGCACCCGGAGCGCTGCTGCTGCGCTGCTATGTGGAGGATTCGCGCCACAGCGGTCTGCTCGCCCGGCCCCGGTTCCCGCGCTCCGGGCTGTCCCGGTTCGCCACCCACCCGGACCCGCACGTGCGGCGGCTCGCGGCCCGCGACGTCGACGCCGACCCGGAGCTGCTCACGTCGCTGCTCACCGACCCGCACCGGTGCGTGCGCGTGGACGCGGCCCGCTCCCCCCGCCTGCCCGCCGACCGGATCACCGCCCTGCTCGACGACCCGGACCTGGCCGTCCTCGCCGCCGCGAACCCGTCCCTCGACTGGCGGCCGGTCATCGCGGCGTTCCGGTAGCGCCCGCCGGCGCACCTCGACGGGTCACGCGTCGCCGTACCCGCGGCGGCGTCGGGGTGCTCCCTCCGCCGCGCGAGTCGAACGTCTCCCGGCGGGGTCACTAGAGTGGACCGGGTGGACACCGCTGATCTCGTCCGGGCCGCGCAGGACGGGGACGCCGGGGCCCTCGGTGCTCTGATCGCCCACCATCGCCCGGCGATGATGGCGGTCGCGCTGAGCCTGCTGTCCCAGCCCGCCGACGCCGAGGACGCGGTGCAGGACGCCGCGTTGACCGCCCTGGTCCGCATCGGCGACCTGCGCGATCCCGCCGCGGCCGGCCCCTGGCTGAAGATGATCGTCCGCAACCGCTGCCGCACGGCGCTGCGCTCCCCCGCGCCCACCCCGGTCGACGAGCTGCGGGCCGTCGCCGGCCTCGGCAACCCCGACGACCTGCTGGAGCGGCACGCGCTGCGGGACTGGGTGGCCCAGGCCGTCGCCGACCTCCCACCATCGCTACGTACCGTGACCATGTTGCGCTATTTCACCGCGGTGTCGTCGACGCACGACATGGCCGCGCTCTGCGGCATACCCGCCGGCACCGTGCGACGCCGCCTGCACGAGGCCCGTCGCGCCCTGTCGGCGAAGCTGGCCGCGGCGCGCTCGCGTCCCTTCGACGGTGCGGGGGATTGGCGGCGGTCCCGCGCGGCGGCCGAGGCGGCGGCGGAGGCGGGCATCGGCGGTACGTTCGGCGCCTACCTCCGGGACGGCTGGGACCCACACGTACGGTCGGCGTGGGCCGGTGGGCGACGCGAGCACGGCTTCGCACCGCTGATCCGGATCATGGACAGCAACGTGGCGGCGGGCATGCTGCCCCGGGTGCGGGACGTGTCGGCGAGCCGTGACCTGGCCCTGTGGCAGATCGACGTGGTGCAGACCGGCCCCGAGCGTGTCTGCGCCGCCGACGCGTACTGGCTGCTGAGCATGCACGACGGCAGAGTGAGCGAACTGCGGATTTTTCAGCGCGGTTAGACCGAGCATTTCGCGGTGCCGGCGCGTCCTGTGGTTTTACACCCGACGCGGAAGGCACATCATGTCCACGTATGTCCTCGTTCCCGGCGCCTGGCAGGGCGGCTGGGCCTGGCAGGGGGTCGCCCGGCGGCTGCGCGCGGCCGGCCACGACGCCGTCACCGTCACCCTGCCCGGGCTGGCCGACGGCGACGACCGCGGTGACCTGCACCTCTCCGGCGCGGTCGACGCGCTGGTGCTCGAGATCGAGAAGCGCGACCTGCACGACGTGGTGCTGGTCGCGCACAGCTGGGGCGGATACCCGGTGACCGGCGCCGCGAATCGGCTGCCGGGCCGGATCGCGGAACTCGTCTTCGTCAACGCCATGGTCCCGCGCCGGGGCATCCCGGTGACCGGCGAGAACGACGAACAGGCGGCGATGATCCACGCTGCGATCGCCGCCGCCCCGGACGGGACCATCCCGCTGCTGCCCGAGTTCCTGCCGCTGCTGCTGCCGGATTCGGGCGAGGAACTGCGCGGGCTCTTCCTCGACCTGGCGGTACCGATGCCCGGCGCCTACTTCACCGAGGCGCTCGACGCGGCGGACGTCACCGGGCTCGGTCTCCCGCTGCGCTACCTGCTCAGCGACAACGACCTGGTGCTGGTACGCCCGGGAGCGGAGTTCGCGGCTCGCCTCGGGCTCGTCCCGGAGATCGTCGGCCGCGGCCACCAGTCGATGGTGACCCACCCCGAGGTGGTCGCGCGGGCGCTGCTGAGGAGATAGGCGCGGGCTCGGTGGCGAGGTCCCGCGCCTCGCGCATGCCGGTCGGGACCGGTCGTCTCGAAGAACCTGGTGACCGGTCCCGTCCCGCGCCCGGTGGGGCGCGACGTTCCCGCCGCGCCCCGGCCCTATCGCAGCGCCGCCGTCAGGTCGGCGGCGATCTCGAAGGTCGGCGCCGCCCGTTCGGTCTCGTCCGCGTTCAGCGCTGTGCGCGCGGCGCGGGCGAGCATCTCCGTCGCGGTTTCCCGGTCGTGCAGCGTCAACGCCAGTTCCGCGCGGTACACCAGGACCTCCACGTACGTGACCGGGTCGTCGCCGGCCTCCGCGCGGGCCAGCGCGCCGTCGAGGACGCGGACCGCCTGGACGGCGTCGCCCTTGGAGTCGGCCAGCACGACCGCGTTCGCCAGTGCGGTGGCGAGCCGTCCGGTGGGTGCGGGTGGCGGGGTGGGTGCCGTGGCGGCGTTCTGGACGACGCGGATCCAGTTGCCGCCCGGGTCGATGACGCTGAACCCGCCCAGCCCGTCCGCGTTCTTTCGCGCCCTGGGCCGGGTCATCCGCGGCAGCCCGGAGACCAGGACCTTGCCGTACGCGGCCCGCATCCCGGCGGCGAACGCCCGGTGCAGCTCCGCGACGTCCGGAGTGAGCACGAGACAGGATCCGTAGGACTGCTCCGGGTCGAACCCGGCCATCTCGAAGAAGTGCAGGTGCAGATCCTCCCGCTGCAGCGTCACGTAGGGGCTGGGTTTGCGCTGCCGGTACGTGGTGCTGAAGCCGAGAGCCGTGTAGAAGGCGGCGACGTCGTCGATCGACGCGCAGGGCAGCAGGGGAACGGTCACCTCGTTGGTCATGGCTCCTTCCTAGGCGCCACGGACGGCCCCTCGCACATGGAAACAGCCGATCATCGCCGCACCCCACCCGATCGGCCGATACAGCGGCGCGTCAGGGCTGTTGGTCGTAGAAGACCGCGGTCAGGCGAGGCAGGAGCCGGCGCATCCGGGTCTCGTCCTCGAAGTCGAAGCGCTTCCCCGCCGGTCCGGGCGGCAGATGCTCACCCCGGTCCGGCAGCGCCGCCCAGAACGCCTCCTCGTCCGCGGCGGCACCGGGCGCCACGTACAGCATCTCCTCGCAGTCGAGGTCGTCGGTGTCCACGTCGACGACGTCAGCGAGCGAGTCCGGGTCGGCGAGCGTCGCCTCCCACCGCGTCCGCCCCTGCGCCATCAGCCAGCCGAGGAAGTACTCGAAGCCGTCCCGGGAAGCGCCACCGTTGATGACGTACGCCGCCGCCCACAGATCCCAGCGGTGGGCGTCCCGCTCGAACAGCTCGTCCTGCACCTCGCGAAAGGCCACCACCTCGGCGAGCGGACGGCCACGCAACAGCTCCACGAGCGCCGCCGGCACCTCCTCGACATCGCCCGACCGGGCGCGCGCGGCGTCGACGATCTGCCAGAAACTGTCCCTGTCCACGCCCGCATTCTGCCGTCACGGTACGGCCCACCCGCCGGCACCGGACCGGAGCGCTCCGGACCCGGTGCGCGGCGGGCGTGGGCGACGGGGCCGCCGCGCACCGGGGCCGAACGCATCATCGCTTGCGCGCCCACGCGCCGTACTGTGCCGGTCCGATGATCTGGCTGTTCCGCTCGGCCAGGGCGGCCCGGAGCCGGTCGGCCAGCGAGTCGTCGAAGGACAGCCCGCGGGGCAGCGGCAGACCGGCCGCGGTCAGTGCGGGTTGCAGGCTCATCAGCGACATGGCCAGCCAGTCGACGACCGTCGACGCCGGACCGCCCACCGGGGTGACCGATTCGATCTCCGGCGCGGGTAGGCCGGCGTCGAGGAACGTCCGGTGGAACCGTCGTCCGAAGTCCGGTACCGCGCCGGCGGCTCGGTAGACCGTCGCCAGCAGCCGGTAGCTGTCGTCCCAGACGTCACACGCCGGCCAGGTCGGCTGCGGTTCGGTCAGGTCGATCTCGTGGAAGATCGTCACTCCGCCGGTACGCAGCAGGCCCGCGACACGGCGCAGCGCACTCGCGGGGGTCCGCAGGTACAGCAGGATGTAACGGCCGATGACCGCGTCGAACACGATGTCGGTCTCGACGTCCTCCAGCGTGCCCACCCGGAACTCGACCCGCCCGGCGTAACCCGCCTCCGCCGCGCGCCGGGTGGCCCGTGCGACGGAGCCGGCGTCCCGGTCGATACCGATCACCCGTCCGCCCGGGCCCACGACGTCCGCGGCCGCCATCGTCACGTCACCGGCCCCGGAACCGAGGTCGAGCACCACCATGTTCTCGCGCAGGCCGCCGGCGGTGAGGAAGTGCTCCGTCCACGGTTGCAGCAGTCGTGCCTGGGCCCGAAGGCGTCGGTGCTCCGCGTCCGAGTAGCCCAGCACGTACGTCTCGCCGTCGCTCACCGGCATCCTCCCGACGCTCCGACCCGCATCTGCCCAGGACGCTAGCGCCGGCCACCGGGCGGCACGAGAGCGTCCACGGCCAATACCCGACGGATTCTCGCCACCGGCCGCGGCGCGGCACCACGGGTGCGGTGCGCCGGCGGCACACCGAGACGCTCGGGGCCGGCCGGCACGCCCCGCGCACACCGAGCGACCCGGCCGGGCTGATCCACCGGTCCGGGCGCGCGGGCCGGCGGTGCGTCGCCGGTGCAGTCAGGTGAGCTGGACAGCCGCCGCGCGGGCGGCTGTCCGCCCGCGCGGGTCTCGGCGATGTCCGGACGGCTCGCGGGTGACCGAGCGCACGTCGCTACCCGTCCCGCGGGTCCCGTCCCGCGGCCGGCACCGGTGCGACGGCACGGAGTTCGGCGGTGAGCCTGGTGGCCAGTGCGAGCGCGGACTCCGACGGTGGCGACGGTGTCGGCTCGAAGAACGTGACCTTGAGTCGGGGGCGCCGGGGGAAGCGGGCGATGTCCACGGTCCCCGAGACGGCGGCGCAGACGATGCGGGCCTGCGGGACGGCGTGGGCGAGCCGGCCGGCTCCGCTGCGGGCGCGTAGTTGCTTGCCCTGTGAGCGGGTGCCCTCGGGGAAGATGCCGAGGCAGCCGCCGGCGGACAGGCACTGCACCGCGGCGTCGAGCGCGTCCGTGTCCGCCTGGCCGCGGCGGACGGGGATCTGTCCCATCCCGTCGAGCACGCGACGCAGCACCGGGTTCTTCCACAGCGACGCCTTGGCGAGGGCCTGGATGTGCCGGCGCCGGCGGGCGGCGTAGGCGATGACGACGGGGTCCCAGGCGCTGTCGTGGTTGGCCGCGACCAGCGTCGCGCCGTGCGCCGGAAGGAGGTGCAGGCCGACCACCTCGAGGCGGCCCCACCAGCGCACGATCGGCCCGGCCGCCGCCATGACCGCGCGGTAGACCGGCGGGATCCGTACCGTGTCGTGCGTGTCAGCGGCAGAACGATCGCGCTTCATGACGTACTTCTTCCGCTGGATGGACGGGTCCCGGTCGGCGCGGGTGCGGCCCGGCCCGGCCGGGTGCTGACGGCGTGGTGACGCATCGGCCCTGTGTAACAGGTGGCGCGGCGCACGGCAACGCGACGGCCGGGTGGTGTGATGACACCCGGCTTCCGCACCTCGGCCCGCCGCGCCGGGGGGTGACGTTCCCCGCCACGGCCGTGGACGGCGCTGCCGGGCATGCGACCTAGAGTTGACCGTGTGGCCGGAACACGGTTTCCACTGGTCCGCGTGACGGCTCCGGTGGGGCCCGGCACCGGCGATCGGCCGGACCGGGGCGCCGTCCACTACGGCCCGGAAAGGCAGCACGATGGAGAAGACGACCACCCACGACTGGCCCCGGCTGCGCGTGGCCGACTGGACCGGCACCCGCGACACCCTGCACATGTGGACCCAGATCGTCGGGAAGGTACGCATGGCGTACGCGCCGGTGGCCAACCACTGGTGGCATGTGACGCTCTATCCCACCGCGCGCGGCCTGACCACCGGGGCGGTGCCGTACGAGCACGGGGTCTTCGACATCGAGTTCGACTTCGTCGCACACCGCCTGCACGTGCGCACGAGCGACGGCCGTACGCGTGAGGTGGCTCTGGAACCCAAGTCGGTGGCGACGTTCTACGCCGAGACGATGGAGGCGCTGGGCTCGCTGGGCATCGAACCGCGGATCCACGCCGCGCCCAACGAGGTCGAGTCCGCGGTGCCGTTCGCCGAGGATCACCGCAACGACACGTACGACGGCGCGGCCGCGCACCTGTTCTGGCGGCAGCTGCTGCGGGCCGAGCGGGCGCTGGCCCGCTTCCGCGGCGGGTTCGTGGGCAAGGCGAGCCCCGTGCACTTCTTCTGGGGCGCGATGGACCTGGCCTACACCCGGTTCTCCGGCGACGCCGCACCGCCGCACCCGGGCGGCGCGCCGAACTGCCCGCCGTCGGTGATGCACGAGGGCTACTCGCACGAGCTGGCCAGCTTCGGGTTCTGGCCGGGTGGCGGCGCGGAGGGCGCGTTCTACGCGTACGCCTACCCCGAGCCGCCCGGGTACGCCGAGCGCACGGCCGCGTTCTACGACACGTCGCTGCGCGAATGCGTCCTGCCCTACGAACGGGTCGCCGACGCGGCCGACCCGGACGCGGTGCTCGACGAGTTCCTCCGCACGACCTACGAGGCGGCCGCCGACCTGGCCGGCTGGAACCGCTCCGCGCTGGAGCCGTGACGGTTCCGTACCCGCGTCAGGTGCGTCCCGGCCCGGCCCGGCACACGATCCTGGGCCGGGCCGGGCCGGGCCGGGCCGGGACGGGCCGCCGGCTCGGGCCCCGGGCCGGGTTCGCCGGCTTGAGGTGAAGCGTGGTGGAGGTTCTAGCGTTCGCGCCATGACCACCGCATCCTCCGCCCTGACGGTCGCGGTCGTCGGCGCCGGCCCGGCCGGGATCCACGCCGCCGACATCTCGGCGACCTCGCGCCCGGCACCCGCGTCGACATCTTCGAACGGCTACCCACCCCGTACGGCCTCGTCCGTTACGGCGTCTCGCCGGACCATCCCCGGATCAGGCGCATCGTGGACTCGTTGCACGACATGCTCGACGGCAGCGACGTGCGGCTGTTCTGCGACGTCGAGATCGGCGGCGACCTCACCGTGGACGAGCTGCGCGGCCACTACGACGCCGTGATCGTCGCCACCGGCGCGCTCCGCGACGTACCCTTCGATCTGCCCGGGATCGGTCTGCCCGGCTCCTTCGGCGCGGCGGACTTCGTCGCCTGGTACGACAGTCACCCGGACGCCGCACCGACGTGGCCGCTGGAAGCCGCATCCGTCGCCGTGATCGGTGCCGGCAACGTCGCGCTCGACGTCACCAGAATGCTCATCAGGCACGCGCGCACCCTCGCCGACACCGACATCGCGCCGAACGTCATGGCCGCGCTCGCCACCAACCCCATAAGCGACATCCACCTGTACGCGCGACGCGGCCCCGCCGACACCCGCTTCTCCCCCACCGAGCTGCGCGAACTCGGTCAGCAGACCGACGTCGACGTGATCGTCGACCCGGCCGACCTGGTCACCGACCGGCACGTCGAACGCATGACGAGGCAGTTCGCCCCCACCCGGCAGGTCGTCGAGACGCTGCGCCACTGGTCCCGGATCCCACCCGCCGACCGGACCGCGTCCCGGCGCGTCCACCTGCACTTCCACCGGATCCCGTCGGCGGTTCTCGGCACCACCCGGGTCGAGGGACTGCGCACCGAACGCGCGGTGCCCGACGGCTACGGGCACGTCACCGGGTCCGGTGAATACCGGGACCAGCCGGTCCGGGCGGTCTACCGCGCGGTCGGATACGCCGCCACCCCACTGGACGGAGTGCCGTTCGACCCCGCCACCCACACCGTTCCGCATCGCGCCGGAGCGGTGCTCGACGACCACGGGCGAGTCATACCGGGGCTCTACGTCACGGGATGGATCAAACGCGGCTGCGTCGGCCTGATCGGCTCCACCCGGTCCGACGCACGGCAGACCGTCGAAACACTGCTCGGCGCGCGGCACCACGGACAGGACCGCGACGGGGCAGATCACCTCCTCCGGCAACGAGGTCTGACCCCGATCGACTGGAACGGCTGGCTGCGCATCGACGCCGCCGAACGCGCACTCGGAGCGGCCCGGCACCGCCACCGCACCAAGATCGCGAACCGGGCGGAGCTGGTCCGGCACGCCCACACGCCCGCCTCCCCCACCACGACACCGGCACGCCCGTGAACCGGCCCGGCACCGGAACGCCCGTGAACCGGCCCGGCACCGAGGTCTCCCACGGGGCGGCGGACCCGTGCAGCACAGCACCCGGGACACGCCAGAATGGACCATGGCTCCGGTGGACAGGTATCGCGTCGAGTGGCGGCCCGGTCATGGTGTGTTCTCGCTGAGGGACGTCGACTGCGACGCCGGCGTCGGAGCGTCACGGGCCATCGAGAAAGCGCATCGCGACGTCGCCGCCGGCACGGGCCTCGAGGTATGGATAGCTCGCGCCCAGGACATGTTCAAGGTCGCGGTGGAGGTGCAGACCTGGACCAGCCGGCCCGGGCCGGGCTCGACCGGAGTCGCGGACGAGTCCGCCTGGTCGGCTCCCCTGTCGTTCCGGCTGGAGTGCCCGACCGGCGAACTGCTCGTCTCCGACGCCTCAAGCGTGCCGTTGACCGGAATCGCCGCACCGGCCGGGCCGGGTCACTACCGGGTGGAGGTGCTCCACCGGGGACGCGCCGACGCGGTACGCGCCTACCGCGAACACATCGCGTACATCGACGGCCTTCCGGTTCTCGAGCAGGTCGCCTACCTGGACGTCAACCACGTCGGCGTGGAGGCCTATCTCCTGCGGCTCTTTCCTCGCGGCGCCGAGGCGACGCGATAGCGGCTGTGGCCGCGACATACCGGCCCGGCCCTCCCTGCGGACGGCGCCGTTCGATTATTCGGTGGTCGCCGTCCACGATGCGTCGATAATGGACCGTTATGATCGAGAAATTCAGCCCGTCCACCATTCATGAGCCGGACCGCTACAGCCACGTGACGATCTCCAGCGCCGGCCGGCTCGCGCATCTCGCCGGCCAGTGCCCGGTCGACCTCTCCGGAACCGTCGTCGGCGAGCCCGGCGACCACGCCGCGCAAACCGAGCAGGTGATCACGAACTGCCTCGCGGCGCTCCAGGCCTCCGGCGCCGGCCCGGCTGACGTCGTCCGGTCGGTCGTCTACGTGGTGAGCCCGGACAGCGCGGTCCTGTCCGCGGTGTGGCAACAACTCCACGCGTCCCCGCTGGCCGAGGCGTTCACGAGCGCCAGCACGCTGCTGGGCGTCGCCTCACTCGGCTATCAGGGACAACTCGTCGAGATCGACCTCACCGCCGCGCTTCCGGACTAGCCACCGATCATCACCCTCATCCCGAGGTCCGATCGAGAGCGCGCCCTTCGAATCGCCGACGAGCGAATGCTTCGAACTGCCCGCCGCCGTGATAGGGATGCTCCCGTCCGCCTGCGGTGGGAATCGGTGGTGTTGAGGAGCGCGCATGGATTCGACACCTCGCCGGCGCGCCACGCGATCGCTTCGCACACACGTTCCCGAGCTGGCCGCTGTCGCGGTCGGTGAGCTGGGGCAAGGGCTGGACAATACCGCCTTCCTCGCCGGCGGCCTGGTCCTGCGCGTCGCGCAGGGGCACAGCGTGCTCCGGGAAGCCGGTCTCCTGACAGCGATCGCACCGCATGTGTCGGTGCCCGTACCCGCTGTCCGGTTCGTCGACCAGGACGCCGGCGTCCTGGCCTATCCACTGCTGCCGGGCCGGCCCCTGCTGGGCCGCCGCGGTGCGGTCTCCCGCCTCGCCCGCCCGCTGGGGCGCCTCCTGAGCGAGCTGCACGCCATCGACACCGCGACTGTTGACGGTCTGGCGCCGCTGGAGGACACCCACCCCGGTGAGTGGCTGGAGAACCTCGACGGACCGCCTGAGATGCTCCGGATCCTCCGCGACAACGTGCCGCGGCCTGCCCGGCGACGCGTGCTCGCCCATGCCGATCTGGGCGCCGAACACATCCTGGAATCCGGCGGCGCCATCACGGGTGTGATCGACTGGTCCGACGCCGCCGTCACCGACCCGGCCCTGGACTTCGCCCGGCTGTACCGGGACTTCGGACCCGATTTCCGCACGCAGGTGGTGAACGCGTACGGCGGTCTGCCCGAAACCGATGACGTCCGCGAGCGGATCACGTTCTTCGCCCGCTGCGCTGCCTTGGAGGACCTCGCCTACGGCCGTGAGCACAGGCGCAGCGAGTACACCCGGGCCGCCGAACGCAGCCTCGCCTGGCTGTTCCCGTCGGTGTTCTGAGATCCGGATTGCCCCTGCCAAGACCCGTGCGGAGCGCCTCGTACGCCTCTGCCAGCAATCCCACGAGGGGTGAACCTTGCTCACTGAGGCGCGTTACGCTAGGTCACCGCCACGGCACAGCTACGGACGAACGCCTGAACCGCGGAATCGTTGTCCGCGGCGGGCATCCAGGCGACGGCTACCCGGCTTTCGGTTATTCCGGCGACCGGAATGAACACGACACCGGGACGTGCGTAGTAGCGGGCCGCCGACGCCGGGGCAAGTGCGATGCCGTCCCCGTTGGCAATGGCGTTGAGCCATTCGTCAGGGTGGTCGGCGACGGCTCCGACGCGAACGGCGCGGTGTCCGCGCTCCGCTGTTGCCAGCCAATAGTCGCGCCACCCGTGAGGGTCTGCGCGCGAGGCAACGAACGGTTCGTCCCACAGCTCATGGAACTCGATCCGCTTCCGGGCCGCCAGCCGGTGCCCGGTGGGAAGAGCGACCCCACGAGGTTCAGCGAACAGTTCCCAGACCCGCAGACGATGCTGGTCGGGGCAGGGCAGCCGAAGAAAGGCCACGTCCGCTTCGCCGGTGAGCAGCCCGGCGGTCGGATTGGACCAGGCCGCCTGCCGCATCTCGATGTGCCAGCCGGGCCGGGTACGAGTGAACGCCGCGATGATGCGAGGCGTGGCCTCGTTGGCGGCGCTGGCGAGAAACCCGACGCGCAGCACCTGGGAACTCCGCCGTGCCGCACACTCGACGTCTTTCACCGCCGTATCCCAGTCGCTCAGCAGTTTCGGGATGTGCTCAGCCAGCACCCGCCCGGGCGGGGTCAGGGTCATTCCGGCTCGCGACCGGACGAACAGCTGAACGCCGAGCCGGTCCTCCAGCTGCCTGACCTGCTTCGTGAGCGCCGGCTGCGAGATGAACAGCCGCTGCGCGGCCCGGGTCAGGTTCCCCTCCTCGGCCACCGCGGCGAAGTAGCGAAGCAGCCGAGTCTCAACATCCATACCGGCAGGTTATCGAAGAAGGCATTGGACGGCCATCGATAATTCGCCGAGCCTGGAACCGGCCACCTGACATGCGAAAGGAAAAGCATGCGATGAATGTCTACTATTGCGCAATCGGCGTCATCACTGTCGCCGCCAACGCGGGTATTGCTGTTGCCGACCTCGTAAAGGCGAACTTCGTCGTCGCCAACTCGGCCGAGGTCAAGGTGCCCTCGGCCTGGCTGCCCTTCCTGGCGGCCCTGAAGTTGGCCGGAGCGGCCGGCTTGCTCATGGGCATGCTCGGATGGGAACCGATCGGGCTAGCCGCGGCCACGGGACTCGTATTGTTCTTCATCGGGGCGATCGTTGCCCATATCCGCGCGGGCGTATACCACAACATAGCCTTCCCGGCCGCATACCTCATCCTTGCGACCGCCGCCCTTGCGCTCTCAATAGCCGACAGCTATTGACGGCCACGACCGAGAATCTCTCATCGGCCAGATCCGGGCATGCGCGCCGGCTCTACCAAGTCCGGTGTCGACGCAACCGCAGGACGCGATGCCGGAACTGCTGCGACCGGGCGGGCATCTGCCCCGCTTCGTCAAGAACACCGCTCAGACCGCCGACCGCCCAGCTGCCGTCGGCGCGGACACCCAGCACCAAGCCCTGATCGTTGATCGCCAGAACGGGACGGAATTCTGCCGCTTCCACAGCGACATACTCTCGCAGCGGCTCCGGCCACGAGGCACGCCGTCCGCTCCATCGCCCCAGCGTTACAGGACCGCGAGCCAGCGACTCTGCACGGCCGACGTCTCATGCGTCGACTACCTGCAACTCAGCGTGCTGCACGCCCGGGCGTCCGGCGGAGAACCCGCCGAAGTGCCGCCGCAGGCGCAGCGTGCTCATGTCCGCGAGAACCAGACCATGCCCGCGGCCGTCACCCGGCAGGAACCGGCGGTCGAGCAGGAGCCAGGTGCTCGGCCGGGGTGCCCGAGGTCTTGAGACCGAACCGGCGGCAGTAAGAGGCGGCTCACGGGGCGGCCGCACGCGTGACAGGCGAACGGTGTCCTGGTTGGTCGCCGCCGACCCGGCCCGAATCTCAGGGTTCGCGGGGTTGGAACGCGTTCGGCTCCGGCGATACGGGCGAGGAGGTTGTCGCGGATCTTCGCCGCGGAGTACCTGGCCGCCGGACGGGCGGGAACATGGCGTGGCCGCGTGACCGCGGTGGCCTCAGCCGAGTGGGTTCGCCCGGAGGTTCTGGCAGTGGGATTGCAGCAGGGCGAGGGCCCGCTCCGAGACGATCAATCCCTGGCCGCGCTCGTAAGAGAAGTCAGCCGCCGGCTCCTCGCCGACGACGAGGCGAACCAGCTCGGGCGCGGCCGTATCGTCGTCGACACCGAAGGCGCCGTCGCCGAAGTGGGCCCGGGCGGCGCCGGTGACGTAGCCGGTGAACCCCTCGGCCGACATCGCCGCGACGAGCTCGGGGCCGGCAACGAGCTCCGGGGGGCGGCCGGCCAGCGGGTCGGGCATCCATGACAACTCGACGACGAGTACGCCGTCCTCCACGTCGTACCCGTCCCAGGCCGGATCCGGATCGACCTTGTATCGGCGTGGCCCGCCGTTCGGCTCGTCGGTGCTCATGGTGAGAACCTAACCGCCCCGATCAGGCCCAGCCGACCTGCTGCCAGGACGGACCGGCGTACGCCGGTGGGGTCTGCCTGCCCGTTGTGCTGTGCCACTCCGCGTGCCATCGCCGGGGCGGTCCCGCGAGTACGTCCCGCACCGCGGCGGCGCTTTCGTCCGGCCGCCGCTCGTCCCAGGGCACGCGCACGAAGATCTGGTACTCGTCCGGCTCCTCCAGCCACACCTCGAGCGTGCCGGCGTCGTCCGTACGCACCCGGACGCCCTTGACCGCCGCCGGCAGCTCAAGATCTGTGAGGATGAGCCGCCCGGCCCGGTGTGTCGCGGTCTCCCAGCCGTGGTCGGCGCCGAGGCGGGACACCTCGGCGTCATAGGCCGCGGCGCCGAACAGTGCCGTGCCGCGCTCGCCTTCCCACCGTGCGCCGCGCCGGCCCCACTCCCAGCGCACGACATCACCCTCGCGGCGGATGCGCGCCTCGACGGCGTGACAGTCCGGTCCGCAGCCCGGACAGCAGGCGATGACCGCGGTCGTGAACTCGCCGGTGGCCACGAAACGGTTGACCGGCACCAGAACGTGCCACGGATCGGCACCGTCGTTGCCGTCCGCGCGGCTGATGTCGACGCCGTCGATACACACGATCACCCGGAGGCGGTCGACAGCCAACGACAGCAGCGACGTCACCGCCACAAACTACCGCGGTGGTCGGCTCAGCGGCCGACCGCTTGTGCGAGCGTGTCGCGGATGGCCCGCACCGAGGCCAGCGCCTGCGGATACGACGTCTCGGCCTCCGCCCACAACTCACGCCACTCCGAGTCGTCGCCGACGACCCGGTCCAGGGCCCGGACCGCGATCGCGGGAACGTCACCGGCCATCTCGACCCGGCCACCATTCAACAGAAAGTCGGGTGCGTACGGGGTGTCGACCGTCGTCCCGCCCGGCAGCTGCGACGCGACGACGGCCGCGGCGGCGATCGCCTGCTCCGCGTAGCGGCTGTCGAGAAACGCGTCGCCGTGCTCGGCGACCCGGCTCAGCGCCGCCCGGACGAACGCCACTCGCTGCTCCGGCGCGGCGTCGTTCAGCTCACCGCACCAGTCCGCCGCACTGTCGTTGTCGAACGGCCCGACATCCCACGCACCCATGCCCAGTCTCCCGCTGCCAGCGATCCGAACCCCCGCAAGCCTAGACGTCGTGCCGAACACCGGTACGCCGGTTGCGGAAGCCTGCCGGACACCCCCGATGCCGACCGCGCTCACGGTCGCGGCGCCGCGGCACCTCAGTCTTCGCCGCATCCGATCCGGTCGTCCAGCGCCTCGATGCGACGCCGGACCGCTCTCGCGTCCCTGGGCGGCAGTACCCGCACCACGCGCTCCAAGATCTCACGATCAGCCGATGGATCGGGGCAGCATCCGGCATGGCCGTAGTAGCGCCTGTCCGCGCGTTCGCCGTCCGGGGCGTGAGCGAATTCGTGCCATGCCTTCAGCGCCGCCGCCGCGGCTCCGGGGCCGAGATCGTTCCGCTCGAGACGAGCGATCCGGCTGAGTCCTCTCGCGGACACCCCATCCAGAACGGCGACCCGCACACCGGGTTGCCGTCGTCGAGGCAGGTACGACCCGCTGCGGGCGGTGTGCTCGCGGAGCCGTCAGGTGGGCCCGGCGTGGGGGCCCCGCCTCCGTGGCCGTACAACTGAACGGTGTGGGATGACCTTGAGCAGATCGCCTGGCACCGGCTGGAGCACAATTACGGCACGGCGTCCGACGTGCCCGGATGGCTTCGTGACTGTGCGGGTGACGACGCCGAACGGGCCGCGGCGGCGCTCGACGACTTCGACACGGCCGTCTACCACCAGGGTGGCTGGATCTGCCCGGCTGCGCCGGCTGCCCTGCCGTACCTTGTCGACCTCGCCGCCGGCCGAGCCGTCCACCATCGACCGGTGATCGTCAGATTGATCGCCCGGTTCATCGACGAGGCCGCACTGGTCGATCGAAAGAACGTCGACCCGGCCTGGCCGGCCGCCGTGGAGCGGGAGGTCCCGCGGCTGACGGTGCTTCTGGACGACCCCGAGCCGGCCGTCCGGCGCGAGACGACCTGGCTGCTGAGCCGGGACGGGCTGCCGCAGCAGGCGGTCACCGCGGCGATCCGGCGGCGCTGGCAGGTGGAGGACGACCGGGTCACCTGCTGGGATCTCATCGCAGCGTTCGGTGCGTTGCTCGAACGGGACCGTGGCGCCGGCGACATCCGCGCGCTGTTGCACGCGCTCCTCGACGACGCCGACGTGCAGACCGGGCTCGCCGCCGTGCACGCGCTGGCCGGCACCGACCCGGACGTGCCGCTCACCCGTACGCCGCAACTGCTGGCCGCGATCCGGGACCCCGGCGTCGAAGCCTGGCGGAGCTCCGCGTGGCGCGGTGCATCCGTCGTCGACGGCACCGGCCGCCTGCTGCAGCACGATCCGGTCGTAGCGACCGGCTTCGCCCTGGCGATCGGCCGTGGACCGGACCGTGCCGAGCGGCTCGCCGGCCTGCAGCGGGCCGCAGCCCTGCTCGCACAGTGGCGGACGCTCCCGCCGGCACTGCACGACTTCCTCGTCGAGCGGCTCGCCGACGACGATGCCGAGGTCCGGTTCCGGGCCGCGTTCCTGCTGGCCTGCGTGCCGTCGCCCGCGGCGGCCGATGCCCTCGCCGCCCTGTCCGCCGACACCGCTGTCCGTGACTCCCCCGAGGGCGTCACGGTCGGCGACGCGGCCGTGTGGGCGCTGGCCCGCCTCGGCGACGCCCGCTGCGTGCCCCTGATCAGGCAGCGGCTCGCCGGATCCCGGCTCGGTTTCGCCCCGAACGGCCTCTTCTACACAACACCGGTGGGATCGTGCGGCGGATTCTGGCTGCCCGCCGTCGACGAGGCACTGACCCCGTTGGCCGCGCACGCGGCAAGCCTGGTTCCGGCCGTTCGGGTCGGCTCCTCACACGCCCTGTGCCGGCTGCTGGGCGCCTGGGGTGCCGTCGCCGCGCCCGCGGTGCCACAGCTCGTACCCCTGCTCGATCGGCGCGACCTCCAGGTGACCGCGGCGGAGACGCTCGGCGGCATCGGACCGGCCGCCGCCGACGCCGCCGCCGACCTGCGACGGCACGCGTCGACGCCCGCCGCGGCGTGGGCGCACTGGCGGGTCACCGCCGACCCGGCGCTCGCGTTGGACGCCCTGACCGGCGTCACTCACCCTCACGACCTGCGCAGACTGGGTGACCTCGGCCCGCTCGCGGCCGGCGAGGCCGACCGACTGCGCGGGCTCTCCCGATCACACAACGATTGGGTACGGAACGAGGCCGCGTACGCCCACTACCGCGTCACCGCCGATCCGGCCCTCGCGGTCGCCGTCCTCACCGAGCTGGCCGGCCGCCTGGGCGGGCGGCCGCCACCACCCTGCTCGGCCGAGCCGGCCGTCGGTGAAGGGCCGGGTGGCCGCTACCGGGTGCGCAGACGAGGAAGCGTCTCGTTCGACCGGGGTGGCCGCCGGTTGTCGAGCCAGAATCCGTACACGCGGAGGTCTGTCTCGAGTCCGTCGTCCACGTACCGGGCGAAATCCTGCAGTCCGGCCGCGTTGTCGCGCTCGTCGGCCCGGTCGCTGACGGACCAGCAGCGTTGCACGTCGTCGATCCAGGCGGTCAGCCGGCCGCGGTCGGCCCACCACCCGGACACGAGGTCGAGCGTCCAGTGTTCGTCACCGTCGGCGGCGTAGGAGCGGAACGGATCGTTCCACGCGGCCGAGAGCACAAGATGCACCTCGCCGGCGTCCGTGGGCTGCCGGTACACGATCTCGCTGCCGAACTCGTCCTCGTAGACGACATGACGGGGTGCGACCTCCCGGCCCACCCAGCACGAATCGGTCCGGGCGCCGTAGAACGGACCCGGCACGTTACGCCAGTCGCGGTCCTCCCAGCGGCCGCGAAGGTACGCCTCCGGCGGCCCGAGCGTCGGGCCTCCTTCGGGACAGTTCGCCACCGGCAGGACGGCGGTGGCGGCGAGCGCCGACGTCGGATCCCGGTACACGACGCTCACACTAGCCAGCCGGGCCGCGTACCCACGGCGTTCGCTCGTCGGCGGGATCGGGCCGAAGGCACCGCCTCGGTCACCGAGCCGACCGCGATGCGGCCATGTCGTGCGGACCGGCCGCCTCGCCGGACCCGGGCGCCGGGGAGCGCGCCGGTGCGGTCGTCCCTGAACCCGGGGCGTGACGAGCCTCCATTGCGTGGCCGTGCCGCGGTCAATCGATGGCGGCGTCGGGTGGGCCCGGACACCTTCGGCCGGCAGCGCATCCGCTGACGGGGCGGTCAGTAGCCTTCGGGTGTGGTGCGCGGAGTGGTGTTCTTCGACGTGGACGGGACGCTGGTCCCACAGACCAGCAGTGGACAGCACCTGGCAGACCTGTTGGGTCATGCGGATGTGGTGCGCGAGGCGGAGGCCGGCTACGACGCGGGGACTCTGACCAACCAGGAGGTTTCCGTTCTCGACGCGCGAGGCTGGACCGGACGCACCCCGGCGGAGGTACGCGGCTTCCTGGAGTCCCTGCCGCTGGTCGAGGGCATCACCGAGACCGTCTCCTGGTGCCGAGCGCAGGACCTGGCGCCCGTACTGACCACCCTGGCGTGGAAGCCGGTCGGAGAGTACCTGTGTGGGCGCTTCGGCTTCACGTACGCCAGTGGTCCCCGGCTTGAGGTGATCGAGGGCCGCTACAGCGGTGCGGTCGCCGAGCACTTCGACGAGCTGGGCAAGCGTGACTTCGCGCTCGCCGTGGCTGCCGAGCTCGGTGTGAGCCCGGCCCGCTGCGCCGCCGTCGGTGACAGCCGGTCCGACCTTCCGCTCTTCGCCGCGGTCGGTCTGGCCGTCGCCTTCAACGCCACCCGAGCGGCTCGTTCCGCCGCCCACGCGGCAGCCGAGGGAGGCGACCTGCGCGCGGTGGTGCCGCTGCTCACCGCCTGGCTGGACACCCCGCGGTAGTCGCAACGGTCGCCGACAGCACGTCGTGTGGCGGGAAGACCTGTGGGAGACCCACTCCCCCAAGGACGCGCGCCGGCCCGCGTATCGCACGGCCGGTCATGCCGCTGTTGTGCGGGCGGCCAGGGCGGTGTTCAGGCCGCGGCGCATGCGCCTGGAGGCGCCCGGCAGGTGCGCGAGCGTACGGATTTCGTCGGGGGTCAGCGCGGAGCGGCCGGCGAGCGTGCAGGCGGCCGCGTAGGGACGCCGTCCCGGGCGGTTGAGCAGGCCGGCCACTCGATGCAGGACCGCGAGCAGCACGTGACGGTCGGCCCGCGGGTGGCCGGCGATCAGGAACAGAAGCTTGTTGTCGTCCCAGCCGGTCAACTCGCCGTCCAGGAGGGCCAGCAGATGCGCGGTCCCGGCGCGCCGCTGCCGGGCGACGGCGAGCCGCACGAAGGAGTAGGGACTGCGCGCCAGCTCGAGGAGCCCGCCGTCGTCCAGCCGCGGATCGTCCACGATCCGCAGATAGTCCGCCGGAGTCCGGGCGCCGGGCAGCAGGCCGTTCACGTCCATGTCGGCAGGGTCCCACACCACGGCCTCGGCGCCGGGCAACGGCCGATGCGTTCCACCGTTGATGCCGCACCTGGTCTCCGGCTGCGTCGGTGGAGGGCCGGGTCCGGTGGACGTGCGGTCGGTACGGCCGGCGGCCGGCCGCGTGACCGTGTCGGTCGCCGGCTGACGAGTTCGGTGGTGCAGGCCCTTCGTCGTGTTGCCGCGGCACGTCCGGCCCTGTCCGCGCCGGCCGTGGCCGCCGACCATCGGGCGCATGGTGGAGACATCGGAACCACGAGTCATCGTCGGGGTGTCACCGTCGCCCGCCGGGCTGCGCGCGCTGCGGGTCGCGACGGCTGAGGCCCGCCGGCGCGGGATGCCGTTGCACGCGGTGCACGCCTGGGAGTCGGGCAGCTACGGCAGCGCGTACCTGGTCGGCCGGCGGGAGGCCCGCCGGGTCGTCACGGACTGCTTCGAGGCCACGATGGGCGGGTTGCCCGACGGCGTGACGGTGGAGGTGCTGACCGTCGTGGACCGCCCGGCCCGCGCGCTGACCGGTTACACCCGGGACGAGGACGTGCTGGTCGTCGGCCGGCCGGACCGTCCGTGGTGGTGGCGGCTGTTCCACCGGTCCGTGGCCGACCGGTGCGTGGCGCACGCGCGCTGCCCGCTGCTGGTGGTGCCGCCGGATGCGCTGGCCCGCGAGGCCGCACGGCGGGGCGCCACCCGGCTGCTGCTGCGTGAGCTGGCGGACCTGACCGGTGCCTGACTCCCTCCGGGGGTGCGCCGCGGAGGGAGTCAGGTGTGGGCCGGTCAGCTGGGGTGTGTCTCCTTGCCGAGCAGCCGCGGCTCGCTGAGGCCGAGAGTGGCCAGCACCGCCTCCACCTGCGGCGTGCCACTGCCGGAGCCGGGCCGGCCGGTCGCGGTCGCCTGGTCGACGAACCGCAGCAGTTCCACCGGGAACGGCATCACCAGCGTGCTGTTCTTCTCCGCGGCGACGTCCACCACGGTCTGCAGCAGCCGTAGCTGGAACGCGCCTGGCGTGTCCGCCATGGCCCGTGCCGCATCGGCGAGTCGGCGGGACGCCTGGTACTCGCCGTCCGCGGCGATCACCCGCGCGCGGCGTTCCCGCTCCGCCTCGGCCTGCCGGGACATCGACCGTTTCATCGAGTCCGGCAGCGTGACGTCCTTGATCTCGACCCGCTCGACCAGCACACCCCACGGTTTCTCGGTCGGTGCGTCGATGACCTCCTTCAGTTCCGCGTTGACCTTTCCCCGGTCGCTGAGCAACGTGTCGAGGTCGGCGCGGCCAATGACGGCACGCAGCGACGTCTGCGCGACCTGCAGCACGGCCCGTGGGTAGTCCCGCACGTTCACCAGCGCCCGGACCGGGTCGACGACCCGGTAGTAGACGACCGCGTCGACGGTGAGCGTGACGTTGTCGCGGGTGATCGCGCCCTGCGCCGGGACCGGCATGACCACGGTCTGCATGGTCACCTTCACCATCCGGTCCACGACCGGGATGATCACGCGAAGCCCGGGCTGCCGGACGCGGTCGTCTACCCGCCCGAACCGGAAGACGATGCCCCGCTGGTACTGCTGCACCAGCCTGAGGCTGAGTCCCAGCAGCACCAGCGCGGCGGCGGCGGTCACACCGATCACGGTCCAGAGATCCATGATCTGCTCCTTCCAGCGGTGTTCTGCGCGGAAGAGCCGCGCATGTCGACCGTCGCCCGGCCGGACCGGCGCGGTCAGGGCCGAAGGGCCCGACCACGTGCGGGTCCGGCCGGGTCGGTTCACCCGGCGGTACGGACCGGAACCGGCACGCCGCTGCCCGGCACCGCCTCCGCGAGCGACCGGCCCGCGGCGGACCACGAGGCCATCATCGCGACGGTCATCTCCCCGCCGGCTGCGGCAGCGGGCTGCCGGAACGCGTACCGCCGGGTCTGCGCCGTCAGCGGCGCCGGTCCCGGCACACTGATCAGGTAACCCCCGACCGGTTCGGTCGTGATCGACGGCCAGGCCGGGCCGGTGGGCTCGAGTCCTCCGGAGGTGGTGAACCGCAGCCGTACCGTGGCCGGTGGTGTGCCCCACCGGTGGGTGACCGTGACGGTCACCGTCCCGGTGCGGTAACCGTCGGCGACCGGGCCGAGCGTCAACTCACCGGCGGTGACGGTGGTCTCCGTGACGTGCGGGTTGAGCGGGATGGGCACCGTCCCGTCGATCCGCCGGAACCGGTGCCCGTCCCACCGGTAGGCACGGTCCTGCCACGTCACCGGTACCGTGCCACCGCAGCAGTTCTGGATGTCGCCGACCCGCGCGGCGACCGCGCCGTCCGGGGTGACCCGGACGCTGCCGGGGCGACGACCCGGACCTGGCCGGTGGTCGCCACGACCGGCCCGAGCGTGATGATGTCCCCGGCGCGGTCCCGGTCGAACGCGACAACCTGCTGACTGCTGTTCTGGATCATGCAGTCGAGTACGGCGACCGTCTCGTCGGCGCCGTCCCGGTCCACGTCGCCGTAGCTCACCGTTCCGATGGCGATCTGCTTCCCCCACGCCGTCCCCTCGTCGACGGTCTGGTCCGGAATGGTGAACAGCCCGTTCCGGAACCGCAGCGGGCCGGACGGGCCCTGCACGTTGTCGGCCGGCCATGGTGGCACGTCCAGCAGCGCGTTCTTCAGCACACCGGCCGGTATCCGGCCGTCCGGCGGCCGGGCAGCGGTGGGTGCGCCGGTGCCCGGCGCGGACGTTGCGGCGGCCGGGCCGCCGGCGACCGGGGACGTGACGGACGGCACGGCGGACGGCACCGCGACCGGTGCTCCGCTCGGTGGTGCGCCGCCATCACGCACCAGCATGACCACGGCGACCGGTGCCAGCAGGACGCACGCGAAGAGTGCGGCGATGAGCACCGCTCGCCCGGTGCGCCGGCGATTCGGGGCGCCGGGTGGAGTGCCGTCCTCGACGGGCGGCACCATCGGCATGGTTGATCCGGACATCTCGCACCTCCCACGGGTCTGAGGGATCCGCTGCCCTCATCGTCCGGTGCACGTCCACGCGAGACAGGGTCGTTGGTCCCGGCCGCCGCGACGAGCCGCGATACGCACGTGACCGGAGCTCGACGGCGCACGGTACGGGACCTTCGGCCCTTCGCCGCGTGCCTCCGAGGGAGGACAACCTGGGGTTGTGGTGGCGTCCGCGCGAGGAGGCACAGCATGCCTGCGATCGAGGTTCGAAATCTGGTTCGCGCGTACGGGCCGGTACGCGCAGTGGACGGTGTGACGTTCGAGGTCGGCGACGGAGAGATCTTCGCGCTGCTCGGGCCGAACGGCGCCGGGAAGACCACCACGGCCGAGATCCTGGAGGGCTACCGCACGCGGGATGCCGGATCGGTGCGCGTTCTCGGGTGCGACCCGGCGGACGGCGGGCCGGACCATCGCGCGCGGATCGGTGTGGTGCTGCAGTCGGCCGGTTTCGAGGAGGAGTTCAGCGTCCGCGAACTGGTCCGCCTGCAGGCCGGGCTCTATCCGCGCGCGTACGACCCGGACGAGCTGATCGATCTGGTCGGCCTGGCCGGGAAACGAACTGCCCGGGTGAAAGGCCTGTCCGGTGGGCAGCGCCGCCGCCTCGACCTTGCGCTGGGGCTGGCCGGTGCACCGGAGCTGCTCTTCCTCGACGAGCCGACGACCGGTTTCGACCCGGCCGCCCGGCACCGCGCATGGGATCTCGTGGCCGCTCTGCGCACGAGTGGCACCACGATCCTGCTGACCACCCACTACCTGGAGGAGGCTCAGCGGCTCGCCGACCGCGTCGCCGTGATGCGGTCCGGCCGGCTGCTCGCGCTCGGAACCCCGGAGCAGTTACGCGCCGGCAGCGGCCTGCCGACCGTGATCAGTTTCGCGCTGCCCGCGGAGGCTGCCGATGCCGGTCTGCCCGCGCTGAGCGCCGAGCCGACGGTTGTCGGTGCGGAGGTCCGGGTCGGCTCGCATGCGCCGGTCGCCGACGTGTGGCGGCTGACCGGCTGGGCCGTGGAACGGGGGCTGACCCTGCCGGACCTCGCTGTCAGCCCCCCGGCGTTGGAGGATGTCTACCTCGCGCTCACCGAGGACAAGTCCGATGACCGCGCTGCCTGACCTCGCCGTACGCGGCCGGGCGGCGCGGCGCACGGCCGCGGTCGGTGCACTGACCGGGCACGCCGTGCGCGCGTTCGCCCGAAACCCGGTCGGTGCGTTCTTCACGCTCGTGTTCCCGCTTGCCTTCCTGGTCATCGTGTCGTCGATCGTTGGCGGGGCGACGACCGGCGCGGACGTACCGGTGACGCAGTTCCTGGTCGCCCCGTTCGCCGTCTTCGGGGTGGCACAGGCCTCGTTCGTGCTGGTCGCGGTCGACATGGCCGGCCTGCGGGAGAGCGGCGTGCTGCTGCGGTTCCGGTCCGCTCCGGTGCCGGCGTGGGCCGTGCTCGCGTCCCGGATCGCCGCCGCGATGGTCTCCGCCGGTACCGCGGTCGCGCTGCTGACCACGGTGGGCGCGCTCGGGTACGGCGTGCAGATCGTCTGGCGCAAGACCCCGGCGATGGTGCTGACCCTACTCATCGGCATCGCCTGCTGCGCCGCGCTGGGCCTGGCCCTGTCCTCGCTGACCCGCACGGTGGCGGCCGCGCAGTCCCTGGCCCAGGCCGTCCTGGTCATGCTGGCCTTCGTCTCCGAGGTCTTCATCGTCGGTGCGACGCTGCCCCGCTGGCTGGACGCGCTCGGCACCGTGTTCCCGCTGAAGCACTTCGCCCTGGCGATGGCCGAGACCTTCGACACCTCACCCGGGTACGGTTTCTCCCCCGGTCATCTCGCCGTGCTGACCGTCTGGGGCGCGGCCGGCATGGTGGTCGCACGCCTGCGGTTCGGCTGGCAGCCGCGTGGCGCGGCGCGGCCACCGGCAGCGGCGGACGCAGCGAGGGTGTACCGGCGCGAGCTGTCACCGCCGGTCTCGCAGCGCCGCTCATGGACGGCCGTGCTGTCCGCGCAAACCGGACACGCACTGCTCGGACTGCGCCGGGACGCGCTGGCGGTCTTCTTCGCACTGGTCTTCCCGGCCGCCCTGCTGGCTCTGTTCCCGGCCGTGTTCGGGCACGGGCTGACACACGGGATGCCGATGGAGCAGTACCTGTTCGCGGGCATGGTCGCCTATACCGCCGCGCTCACCGGCTATGTCGACATGCCGGAGTCGGTCGTGGGCGCCCGGTCGGCCGGGGTGCTCAAGCGGCTGCGCGGCACGCCGCTGCCGTTCCGGTGGTACTACGCGGGCCGCACCGCGGCGGCCCTGCTGATCTCGCTGTTCGCCGCCCTGCTGCTCGCGCTGGTCGGCACGGCCTTCCTCGGGGTCAGGCTCGACCCGGCGCGTGTCCCGGCGCTGCTGCTGGCCATCGTCGTGGGGTCGCTCTGCTTCTCCGCGATCGGACTGGCGCTCGTCGCGCTGCTACCGTCGGCTCGTTCGATCGTCGCGATCACGCTCGGCACACTGCTGCCGCTCTGTTTCGCCTCGGAGATCTTCGTCGTCGGCGACACTCCGCTGCCCGGCTGGCTCACCACCGCGGCGGACGTCTTCCCGCTGCGTCACCTGCTCCACGCGGTGCTCGCCGCTACCGACCCGGCCGCCGGCGGCTCCGGCGTCGCGCTCGGCCACCTGGCCGTCCTCATCGTCTGGACGGCGTTTGCGCTGCTGGTGGCGGGTCGCCACCGGGACGCGCCGACATGAGGCGCCGTCACGCCGGTGACCTTTCGGTCACCGGCGTGACACGTATCCAGCTCATCGTGTTCCTCTGCCCCGTTCTCGCACCGGGCGCCCGCGCAACGCGCCCAGCAGGTCCAGTGCGAGGCAGACGAAAAGGGCGATGCCCCAGGCATTCCAGGGTCCCCAGGACGCCACCTCAGGTGTGCTGTCGATCAGCCACGCCACCAGCCAGATCACGGTCATGCCGGCACCCCCTCGGTCCGTGGCCGCGCTGCCCGGCGGCCCTCATCCGCAGGTTCTCCCGGGACTGACGGGTCCGGCAGGGCCGTCCGGCCCGGGTGTCGACGACGGCACCGGGCCGCGGCGGTCACTCGTCCGTGCGGAGCGGCTGGGGCGGACCGCACGCCGGCCCGGGTCCGGACGGCCACGGCACCTCGCTGGTGTGGCGGGTACCGCTCGGGTAGACCGGAAGCCGGCCGGCGGGTGGTCCACCGGCCGGCTTCCGGTGCCGCGCACACCCGCTCGCGGCTGGTGCCCGGATCAGCGTACGGATCGTCGGCGGCCCGGCCACCACCACGATCTGTCCCCCGAGGATGATCCGATTCAGGTCATCGGCTGGCCGCCGGCGGACCACGCCGCCGAACGGTTCCGGCACGTACCAGGCACGTCGGCCCGCCCCGCCCGTGGCCCAGTCCGTTCCGCGACGCGACGCCCGTGCTAACCCACGACGATCGAGACATCGGGCGGTACGGTGAGCGTGTTGTGGACGGTGCAGTGCGCCGCAACCGCGGTCAGCGCGGCGACCCGCTCGGCGGGAAACCCGTCCGGCGGCCGGATCGTGATCCGCAGGCTGACGACCCGGGCCGGCCGGTCCGTGGCCAGGTCGTATTCGGCGTGCACCCGCAGACCGGTCCGGTCGATGCCGTGCCGGTGCAGGTAACGGCCGGCGTAGAACGCCACGCACGAGGCCAGTGACGCCACGAACAGTTCGACCGGTGTCGGCGCCTTGTCCGAGCCGCCCGCCTCGACCGGCTGGTCGACCGACAGCAGGTGGTCGCGTACCCGGATGTCGTAGACGTCGGCATCTACGTGGCCGACCTCCACCATGTTGACCGACATGACGCCTCCTCGCCTCGCGGAGCCCACCAGCATCGTCACGTCCGCCGACGGCGCCGGACACGGCCGGCCGACTCCGCCTGCCGGGACCTTCGGCCCGTCGCACGACCGGACCGGCGCGAGGTCAGCTGTCACGCGGGGCCCGTCCATGGCCGGTGCCGGCACCCCTCTCACCGGGCGAGGCCCGTACGACGGCTTCGGGGCGTTCGACCCTGGAACAGCCGGACGGTGCGCCTACGGTCGGCATCGGAGGGAGGCGAGCATGTACGAGGTTCGCGTGCACGGCCGGGACCACCTGCTCGTCTGCGCCGCCATGGAGACCATGGCGCTCGCCGCGGTCGTCGATCACGTGTACTTCCAGATCGGCCCGCCGCCTCGGGCTCCTCGGCCCCACCGGGACCACGTCGGCTGGTGCCGGCTCGACCGGCGGTTGATCCGGGCGTCCGGCCCGGTACGCACGCCGGACTGCCTGATCGTGATCGACGCCGGGCTACCCGGCCTGCCGGATGCGACGGTCGGGCTGCCGCCCGGCGGACTGGTCATCGCCGGCTCGGCCGGGCCTGCCGTTCTCGACCCGCCGCGCGACGGCTGGGACCTGGCGGTCGTCCCGGCCGTGCGGCTGCCGCGCGTACCCGCGGCCGGACCTGAGCCGGTCGCGGCGCTGCTCGGCGCGTTCACCGCGTTGACCGGCCGGCTGCGGTTGGACGCGGTCCGGACCGCTGCCGGTATCCGGTTCGGCGCCTGTCGCGCGCCGGACGCCATGCGGGCCGTCGAGGAGGCCTACGACCTGGTGCGCGCCGGGCAGACGGCGCACGGCTACGCCTGATCAGCGCGCCTGGCGGTGGTTGTCCACTCGGTCTGCGCACCGGCTGCACGCCGTCGTCACGGCAGTGCGCGACCGAGGGGTATCAGACAGCGAAGGAAGGAGCAGGCCATGAGGATCGTCATTCACCGTACGGCCACGTTCGTGACGGCTGGGGCGCTGATGCTGGGTGGTCCGGCGGTCGCGGTTCCGGCTCTGGCCGGCAACGGCCCGTCCGGTCCCGGCCCGGCGGGGACCGCGACCGCCGGCCCGGGGCACGGCATGGGTTACGGGGCCGGGCTCGGTCACGACATGGGTTACGGGCTCGGTCGTGGCGACGGTGCCTGCCCACGGCAGGCGATCACCGCCGCGCAGGGCACTCTCACCGCGGCGCAGAAGACCACGCTGGCCTCGATGGCGCAGGAGGAGAAGCTCGCGCACGACCTGTACGCGGCGTTCGCCATCAGCTACGACGCTGCCGTCTTCGACCACTTCGTCGCGGCCGAGGCCCGGCACCTGGACGCCATCCGGGTGCTGCTGCGCCGTTACGGCGTCGCGGACCCGACCACCGAGCGGCCGGCCGGCTCGTTCAGTGACGGCGTGGTCCAAGGCGTCTACGACGGTTTGCTGGCCCGGGGCGGGCGGAGTCTGGCCGCGGCCCTGGCCGTCGGTCAGCGGGTGGAACGCGACGACATCGCCGCCCTGCGGGCCGCCCGGGACGGGCTGACCGCCCCGGACGTCACGCAGGCGTACACGAACCTGCTCGCGGCCTCGGAGCGGCAACTGGCCGCGTTCACCCGCTGGGCAGCTCGGTAGGCGCCACGGCGGCGGGGACGGTCCGCCGCCCCCGCCGTGCGGCTGCGGCCGACGACGTCACCCGCAGCGGGCGAGCGGGGTCAGGCCAACGACAGGAACAGCTTCTCCAGACGGGCCACGTCGAGGGACGGCTCCGCGCCGTCCCTCTCGGCGGTCACGCACTGCCGCAACCCGGTGGCGATGATCTTGAATCCGGCACGGTCCAGGGCCTTGGAGACCGCGGCCAGCTGGGTGACCACATCGGCGCAGTCGCGGCCGGACTCGAGCATGGTGATGATTCCCCGGATCTGCCCCTCCGCCCGGCGCAACCGCTTGACCACGTCCGTCAGCGCGTCGCCGTCGATCTCCATGCCGACCTCCCTTGATCGAGGCGGCAAGTATACCCCACGGGGTATGAGGAGCACCGGCCTGCGGCGCGATCGCACGGCCGCCCCGGCATACCCCATGGGGTATCTCACCACCCTTGACGCCAGGCAGCTGGACCGCGCTATGGTCGTCACATGGATACCCCCGGGGGTATGCGCTCGCCAAGGAGGAGACATGCGGGAAGTAGATCTGGCCACGTTCACCGAGCGGCACCGGAACGGCGCCGTGGTGATCGACGTACGGGAGACGTTCGAGTACTGGACCGGTCACGTACCCGGCGCCGTGCGCATGCCGCTCGGCCAGGTCGCCGTCCGCGCCGGTGAACTACCCAAGGACCGGCCGGTGTACGTCATCTGCGCCAGCGGCAGTCGCAGTCTCACCGCGGCCGCCCGGCTGCACCGCTCGGGCATCGACGCCTGGTCCGTCCGCGGCGGCACGTCCGCCTGGCAGCGAGCAGGTCACCCAGTCGTCCGCGGCCGCCGCGCCGCCTGAGCCGGAGGCCGTACCGTGTTCCGGATTCTGTCCATCGACACACCCACACTCGGCGACCGCAGTTACCTCGTGCACGACGGCAGCGCAGCGTTCGTCGTCGACCCGCAGCGCGACATCGACCGGGTGCTCGACCTCGCCGCCACCGAGCGGATCCGCATCACCCACGTCTTCGAGACGCACATCCACAACGACTACGTCACCGGCGGTCACGCGCTGGCCGAGAAGACCGGGGCGGCATACCACGTCAACGCGGCGGATCCCGTGTCCTTCGCCCGCGTTCCGATCCGGGACGGCGACGTGATCGACGTCGGGGAGACGCTGCGGGTCCGCGTCCTCGCGACGCCCGGCCACACGTTCACCCACCTGTCGTACGCGCTGGAGGTGGCGGGCGTACCCGTGGCGGTCTTCTCCGGCGGCTCGCTGCTGTACGGCGCGGTCGGCCGACCCGACCTGCTCGGCCCCGGCCACACCCACGACCTGGTCCACCATCAGTACCGCTCGGTGCACCGGCTGGCCGAACTGCCGGACACCGCCGGCGTCTATCCGACCCACGGCTTCGGCAGCTTCTGCGCCGCCACCCAGGCCGACGCAGCCGCCTCCACCATCGGCGCCGAGAAACGCGCCAACCCGGCTCTGACCCGCGCCGAGCAGGACTTCGTCGCCGATCTACTGGCCGGCCTGGATGCCTGGCCCGCCTACTACGCGCACATGGCACCGGCCAACGCCGCCGGCCCGGCCGCCCCGGACCTGAGCCCGCCACGGCGCGCCGACGCCGACGGCATCCGCGCCTCGATCGCCGCCGGCGAGTGGGTCGTCGACCTGCGCCACCGCGTCGCGTTCGCGGCCGGGCACGTCGCCGGCACGCTGAACATCGGACTGGACGGCAGCTTCGCCACGTACCTGGGCTGGCTCATTCCCTGGGATGCGCCGCTCACGTTGCTCGCCGAGACTCCCGAACAGATCGCTGAGGCACAGCGTGAGCTGGTCCGCATCGGCATCGACCGGCCCGCCGCACAGGCCACCGGCGGACCGGCCGGGTGGGTGGCCGACGGTGATCCGGCGACCTTCCCGCGCGCCACGTTCGCCGATCTGGGCCGGGTACGACACCACCGGACCGTCGTCGTACTCGACGTCCGGAGGAACCTCGAGGCGGGCGAGGCGCGTATCGACGGCGCCGTGCACATCCCGCTGCACGAGCTGCCCCGCCGCATCGGCGAGGTACCACGCGACGAGGTGTGGGTGCACTGCGCCGCCGGTTACCGCGCGTCGATCGCCGCCTCGCTCCTGGCCGCGGCCGGCCACCGGGTGGTCGCCGTCGACGACGACTTCGCCAACGCCCCGGCCGCCGGACTGCCGCTGGACCACCGGTGACCGTGATGCTCACGGTCACCGTGGTCCTGGCCGCCGGCATCGGTGTCAGCCTCGGCCTGCTCGGCGGCGGCGGGTCGATCCTGGCGGTACCGCTGCTGGTCTACCTGGCCGGGCTGCCGGCCAAACCGGCGATCGCCACGTCACTACTGGTCGTGAGCGTCACCGCGGCGATCGGCGTGGTCCCACACGCGCTGGCCGGGCGGGTGCGCTGGCGTACCGGTCTGCTCTTCGGTACGGCCGGCATGGCCGGGGCCTACACCGGGGGCCGGATCTCCGGCACAATCCCGGACGCGGTGCTGCTCACGGGCTTCGCGCTGCTGATGCTGGCCACCGCGATCGCGATGCTCCGCGGGCGGCCCGCCGCGCCGGGTCGCCCGGTCCGGCCGTCACCGGCATGGCGCACGGTGCTCACCGGCACGGCCACCGGACTGGTCGCCGGACTACTCGGTGCCGGCGGCGGCTTCCTGATCGTGCCGGCGCTCGTGCTGCTCGGCGGACTGACCATGCCGGTCGCCATCGGCACGTCCCTGCTCGTCATCGCCGCACAGTCGGCGGCCGGACTCGCCGGGCACCTGTCCAGCGTGCAGATTCCCTGGGGTACGGCCGCCGCCGTCACCGCCGCCGCCGTCACCGGCAGCCTGCTCGGCGCACGCCTGTCCGGCCGCGTCCCGGCAACCACGCTGCGTGCGGCGTTCGGCTGGCTCGTGGTGGTGATGGGTGTCCTCGTCCTCGCCGGGCAGCTGCCGGACCGCTGCTGGAGCCCGCCGGCGCAGTGGGCATCGATCGGCGTGCTCGCGACCGGCATCGTCGGCGTGGTCCTCACCGGCCTGCGCCGCCGGGCCGCCGCCGGCGGTGTGCGACGGTGACGGCCGGCCCGGTGTCGGCCACCCGCACGACCGCGTCCAGCCACGGCCGATTCAGCTGCGGACAGGTCGGCGAGATCCTGCACGATGCGGCCCAGCCGCAACGACCGATCGCCGCCGGGCCGGAGCCCGTGCTGTGCACCGTGTGCCCGGCCCGCTGCAGATGGCGCCGGACCAGTTCGCGCAGCTGCCGGTCGTCCTCGACGACCGGTACGGCACCGGCCATGTCCCACGCTGGCCCGGGGCCGCCGACGACTGCGGGGCCGATCGGCCCACGCCGGGACCTTCGCCCCTGGGCACACCGGGTCAGAGGAAGACGATGAGCGGGTGAGCACACCAGTCGTCACTGCCGTCTCACTGCGCCACGCCGGCTCAGCCGTCCTGGCCACTGTGTGCTGGACGGCCGCGCTGCTCGTCAACGGTCCGCTGTGGGACGCCGTCGTCTACGGCTGGTGGGGCCTGCGCGCGGACACGCGGGCGGGCTCGGCCGTGCATTTCTTCCTCGCCGACACCGTGAAGATCACGCTGTTGCTGGCCGGAATCATCTTCGCGGTCGCGGTCCTGCGCAGCTACGTCCCGCTGGAACGCACCCGCGCGCTGCTGGACGGCAGACGCGCGGGCGCGGGCAACGTACTGGCCGCCGGGCTGGGGGTGCTCACCCCGTTCTGCTCCTGCTCCGCGGTGCCCGCGTTCATCGGATTCCTTGCCGCCGGCGTGCCGCTCGGCGTCACCATGTCCTTCCTGATCGCCAGTCCGCTGGTCAACGAGGTCGCCGTGGTGCTGCTCTACGGTCTCTTCGGATTCAGAATCGCCGCGCTGTACGTGGGGTCCGGGTTGCTGATCGCGATCGTCGCCGGCTGGCTGCTCGGCCGGCTGCGCGCCGATCGGTGGGTCGAGCCGTTCGTGCTGAGCATCACGGTGCCTGGCGTAGCCGGTCCGGGCGCACGACCGAGCTGGGCCCAGCGCATGCGGATCGGCCGCGACGAGGCCCGCGCGACGCTGCACCGGATCTGGCCGTATCTCCTGGCCGGTATCGCACTCGGCGCGGTCATCCACGGCTGGGTGCCGGAGGCGTTCTTCACCCGCTATGCCGGGCCCGGCAACCCGTTCGCACCGCTGATCGCGGTGGCCGTCGGCGTACCGCTCTACTCCAACGCCGCCGGCATCCTGCCGATGGTCGAGGCCCTGCATGCCAAGGGACTGGCGATGGGCACGCTGCTGGCGTTCATGATGAGCACGGTCGCGCTCAGCCTGCCCGAGCTGATCCTGCTCCGCCGCGTGCTGCGCCCACGCCTGCTGGCCGCGTTCGTCGCCGTCGTCGCCACCGGCATCCTCGCCGTCGGCTACCTGTTCAACGCCATGCTCTGAGAGGAAAGCACCATGATCATCAAGATTCTCGGTCCGGGCTGTGCCTCCTGCGCCGCGATGGAGGACGCCGTCCACGCCGCGCTGGCCCGGCTCGGTCTCCGGGCCACGATCGGTCACGTCACCGATTACGCCCAGATCGCCGCCTTCGGTGTGCTGAACACACCGGCGCTGGTCGTCGACGAACGGTTGCTGGTGGCCGGCCGCGTACCCGCCGCCGATGACGTCGCCGAACTGCTCGCCGGCCACCTCGCCCGGCAGGACGTCGCACGATGACCCCTGCAATGACGGGGTGGTGTGCGTCCTGCCGCCGGTAGAACACGGCCCGGCGCGAGGTAGCCGAGGTCCTCTGCGGGCGGTGGATGTTGTCCCTATGTCCCTCGTGCCGGTGAGGGCCCATCCTCGCCGGTCAGAAACCGGGACCTTCGGCTCTTCGGCAACCGAGCACCGGGCGGGTCAATGACCTCGACCGGGAATCAGCGCATCGAGCAGAGGTGATCACTATGTTGTCGACGGGCATCGGCGCCGGCTGGAAGGTTCTGTCGGCCGTCGCCATCGTGCTGCAGATCGCCGCCGTGCCGGCCGCTCCGGCGGGGGCGGTGGACGGCTCCGCGTCCGAGGGGGTGACGTGCCGGGTGAGCGTGACCGACCGGAACCTCCAGACCGACGGGCCGAGCATCAACCCCCGGCTGAGCGCCACCGGTCGCCATGTCGCGTTCACCTCGGGCGCGACCAACCTGATCTCCGCCGACGACGACGCGGGCGTAGGCGTGTTCGTACGCGATCGGAGCAGCGGCCGGGTCACGCGGGTCAGCGCCGCCGTCGGCGGAGAACCAGCGAACGGGTCGAGCTACGTCGACGGCATCAGCGCCGACGGCAGGTACGTGGCGTTCACGTCATACGCGTCCGATCTGGTGCCGGAGGACACCAACGGCGTTTCGGACGTCTTCGTGCGGGACCTCATCACCGGAACGACCAACAGGGTCAGCGTCTCCTCGGGCGGCGCTCAGGCGGACTACGAGAGTTCCGGGGCGGGCATCAGTGGGAACGGCCGGTTCGTCGCCTTCACCTCCTGGGCGTCCGACCTGGTCCCGGGTGAGAACAACGTCGCCATGGACGTGTACGTCCGCGACCTGGTCACCTCGACGACGACACGCGTGAGCGCGTCCACCGACGGCACCCAGGGGAACTGGCACAGCTATCACCCGCAGCTCAGCTACGACGGCCGTTTCATCGTCTTCGCGTCGCTGGCAGACAATCTGGTGCCGGGCGACGTCAACGACGCGGCGGACGCGTTCGTCCGGGACCGGCTGACCGGCACCACCCGCCTGGTCAGCGTCTCGTTGAGCGCGAGCTCGGGCAACGAGCGCAGCGGCGATCCCGCGATCAGCCCGGACGGCCGTTCCGTGGCGTTCTGGTCGTCCGCGTCGGACCTGGTGCCCCGTGACACCAACGGCGTCGGAGACATCTTCGTCCGCGAGCTGCTCGCGGGCCGGACCACCCGGGTCAGCGCGTCGAGCACCGGTGAGCAGGCCGACAACGGCAGCGTCCGCGTGGCCATCAGCGGCGACGGCCGCTACGTGGCGTTCACGTCGTCCGCGTCCAACCTGGTCCCCGCCGACACCAACGGTGTCGGTGACGTGTTCGTGCACGACCGGGCCACCACGACGACGATCCGGGTCAGCGTCTCCACCGGCGGCAGGCAGGTGACGTACGAGACCGGAGCCAACCCCGTCGACATCAGCGCGGACGGCCGGCACATCGGCTTCAGTTCCGAGGACACCGGCCTGGTCCTCGCCGACACCAACGGCCACGAGGACGTGTTCATGCGTGATCTCGTCCCCGGTATCCGGTGCCGATGACCCCCACCCACCCGGCGGCTCCGGCGGGGCCGCACGCCCCGCCGGCGCCGCCGGCCACCGAGGAGGGATCCGATGAGCAGCCGATATCCGCGTCTGACCGCGGAGGATCTGCTCAACCTCGCGGTCGAGTCGCCACGGACGCCGATGCACATGGCGGCGCTGGCGGTGCTGGCCCCGGGCCGGCGCTCCCACGTGCCGCTGGCCGCGCTGCGTGCACGGGTCGAGCGGCGGCTGGCGGCGGCACCCCGACTGCGGCAGATCATCCATCGGCCGTGGTCCCCGGGCGGCCGGCCGCTGTGGATCGACGACCCGGACTTCGCGGTCGCGCGGCACGTGCACCAGGTCGCCGCGCCGCCGCCCGGTGACGAACCGGCGTTGCTGCGGCTCACCGAACGCCTGATGATGCCGCTGCTGGACCGCGCGCATCCGCTGTGGCGCCTGTGGCTGGTCACCGGGCCGGCCGGCGAGGCCGTCGCGGTCGTCCTCGTCCTGCACCACGTGGTGACCGACGGCCTCGGCGCGATCCGGCTGGTCTCGGCCCTGCTGAACGGCCCGGAATCCACGGCGCCATGGCTGCCGGAACCCGCGCCGCCGTGGCGAGACGTGGTCCTGGACAACGTACGGTGCCGGCGGAACCCGATCCGGGACGACCCGCGCAGCCGGCGGATCCGGGCACGGTGGCCGGGCGGCCGGTGGCCGGCGGCCGGGATCCTTCGCCGGGCCCGGGGCGCACCGCGGACGTCGCTGAACGGGCCGGTCGGGCGTGAGCACCGGCTGGCCGTGCTGCGGGTCGACCTGGCCGACGCACGCCGGGCCGCGCACCGGCACGGTGCCACCATCAACGATCTCGTGCTGGCGCTGGCCACGGGTGGGCTCCGCGCGTTGTTGCGGGGGCGGCACGAGCCGGTGGACGGTGTCCGGCTGCACACCTCGGTCGCGGTGTCGCTGCGCCCGGGGAACGCGGCCGGGCCGGCGACCGGCAACCGGGCCGGCGGGTTCCTGGTGCGGCTTCCGGTCTGTGAGCCGGATCCGGGTGCCCGGCTGCGGGAGATCGCCCGCGAGACCGGCCGGGCCAAGCGCGAGCAGGCGGCCGACGCCGGCAACCGGCTGCTGACGCTGCTGTCCCGGCTCGGTGTGGCTCGCTGGTTCGCGCTGCACCAGCACCTGGTCAACCTGGTGGAGAGCGACCTGATCGGTCCCGCGGAGCCGGTCCGGGTGCTCGGTTTGCCGGTCCAGGACATCGTGCCGGTCGGGAGCCTGGCGGGGAACCTGGCCGTGTCCGTTCTGGCGATGTCGTACGCCGGCCGGCTGAGCATCACCGTCCAGGCCGACGCCGGCCGGTTCCCGGACCTGCCGGTGATGATGGCCGGCATGTGCAAGGACTGGACGGTGCTGGACCCCGGCGCCCGCACCGGCGGAGTCTCGCACACCCTGCGACAGCGGTCATGAATCCCGCCACCACCTTCGCCGGTACGGCCGGCGTGGCCGGCGCCGCACGCCTTCGCAACGGCAGGGCCGACCGGTGCGGCGGCTCCGGGACGAACGCCCCTGTCCGCCGGGTCACCGCCGGCGGACGGTGAAGGCGGAGGTGGACGTCGATGGATGAGATCGTGGTGGGCACGGACGGCTCCACGCACGGCCGGGCCGCCGTCCGGTGGGCGGCACGCCAGGCGCGCCGGGACGACGTGCACCTGCGTGTCGTGCACGCCTACGACTTCGGCTGGCTGGCCGACCGCTTCGCCGGCGCGGTCGAGTACCGGGAGGGAGTGGACGCGCACGCCAGACGGATCGCCGCCGAGGCGGAGCGTGCCGCGCGGGAGACCGCTCCCGGCCTGCCGGTGTGCGCCGAGGTGGTGGTCGGGGAGACGGTCCCGGCGCTGCTGGGCCGTTCGTCCGCTCGGCTGGTCGTGGTCGGCAACCGCGGCCGTGGCGGGTTCGCCAGCCTGCTGCTCGGCTCGGTGGGCCAGCGGGTGGCGGCACACGCGGACCGGCCGGTGGTGATCGTCCGCGGACGGTCCGACGCCGACCCCGGCGCCGGGCCGGTCGTCGTCGGCACGGACGGCTCCCCCGGTGGCGAACAGGCGGTGGGCCTGGCCTTCGCCGAGGCGGCGGCGCGAGGTGCGACGCTGCTGGCGGTGCGCGCCCACAGCTCGGCCGGGTCCCCGCCGGTGCCCGACCTGCGGCGGCTGGCCGAGGCGGAGGAGGCCGCGCTGGCCGAGACGCTGGCCCCGTGGCGGCGCAGGTACCCACACACGCCGGTGCAGGCCGCCGCCGTCCAGGAAGGCGCGGCGCGGATGCTGGTGGAACTGTCACACACCGCCACGCTGGTGGTGGTCGGCCACCACGGTACCGGGCGCACCCCCGCGACACTCCTCGGCACGGTGGCGCTGCAGCTGATCCACCATGCGGACTGCCCCGTCCTGATCTCCAGACCCTGAGGCGTGCGCGGACGGCGCCTCCCTCGGTGCACGCGCGGGCCAGGGCCGATCGGCCCTGGCGCGCCGGCGGCAATCACCGTAACCAGAGGGCGACAGCTCGCCGCCTCGCCCGGAGGTGCATCATGGCTGGTCCGACACGTACCCCGGTCTCGCCCGGTGCCGCGGAGTCCCGCGCGGACAGGTTACGCCGGCTTGCCGCGCTACCAGCCGGCGACAGCCTCCACGTCCTGCTGCGGGCACGGGTGATCGAGGACTGGCTGCCGTTGGCGAACCGACTCGCCGCCCGCTATGCAGGACGCGGCGAGCCGCTCGACGATCTTCGCCAGGTCGCCGCCGTAGCCCTGATCCTGTCGGTGGACCGTTTCGACCCCGGGCTGGGTGTGCCGTTCGCCGGCTATGCGACGCCGGCCATCACCGGTGCGCTCAAGCGGCACTTCCGGGACAGCGTGTGCCGCATTCGCATCCCGCGCGGATCGCAGGAGCTGTGGGCGCGGCTGACGTCCGCCGGTGAACGGCTGGCGCAGCGGGAACAGCGCACGCTCGATCTCGGTGAACTGGCGGCCGCGCTCGGTGTCGACGTCGAGCGCGCCCGCACCGCCTGCCGCGAGGCCAGCGTGCAGTGGGTCGGCTCCTTGGACCAGCTCATGGACGACCGGCGGGTGCCGCTGCGGGAGATGCTCGGCGCCGCGGATCCGGACATCGAGGGCATCGCCACCCGGGATGCGCTGCGCACCTGCCTGGCCGAGCTGACCGCGCGCGAACGGCGGATCGTCATCCTGCGTTTCGTGGCCGAACTGCCGCAGCACCGGATCGCCGCGGACGTCGGCCTCTCACAGATGCAGGTGTCCCGCCTGCTGTCCCGGATCATGCTCCGGCTTCGTGAGCGGCTGTCGACATAGCCGCGGCACAGGCCGCATCCGGCCGGCCGGGCGCGACGCTGTCTCGATCAGTGCGACCCTGACCTGGAGAAACACTCCGACGTGGCCGTGTCCGGCGCATCGCATCGCGCGGGCTGTGCGCCGTCCGGCCCTGGATCAACGCCGCGCCGAGCACCGCCGGACGAGCCGGACCCGGACCTGACGATGTCGGCGGTGCCGTAGAAGTAGCGGCCGACGATCATCCCGCGTAGGCGTGGCTCTCGTGGGGTCGCCGGGCGGTGGCGGGGATCGGCGTGCCGCGCCCGTCGCGGCGGAGCCGGGCACCGGACGGCGGGGCCGGCACGTCGCGAAGCCCCGCGGTGCCGCCGGCGCGCCCAGCGGGACGTCCCGGTGGGCGCGGCATGCCGGGACGCCCCGCCCGCCGGGTCGGGACGGCGGTCGGAGCGGCGCAGGTGGGTGGCCACGTGCCGGGGCCGGCCGCGTCGCCGGCCGGCGCTCCGGGCGGAAGGTCGCACGCGGGCCCGCCGGCAGTGCCGCGCACACCGATCACCTCTCAAATTGTCACACCGAATTATTCATTCACTCAAATTGGCCACCAATTCAAGTTCTCGCCATTCCGCGCGACCGCAACCCGGCGGCAAGACCCCGGAAACCGCATTGCAATCCGGGCCACGCCCGCGTGGGATTTCCTCGCGGTTCGAAATCCGCATTCGCACATCCACGTGGCCGATACCCGACCCGGAAGAAAAGCGCAACAACATGATGTGAATCAATCGGCGAATCACCTGTCAGCTTCCTGACCTAGATTCCCCGTCGCGGGATATTCCGATCTCCATGGCACCTCCGGTTGACTGTGCAACGTGTTCGCGCCACTCCGTTAAGTAGCGTCGCCTGCACACGGGCAGGCTCACCCGAAATGGCATCGGCGGCGCCCCTCGCTCTCGTCGATAAGAAAGCGGACTACGAGAACAATCGGGACGACGACTTATCCGCGGTGTCACCACAACCCGTTCCTGAGTGCCTTCCGCTCCGATCGGCGGACGGTTCATGGCGCCATCCGGCATTCATTTCGCAATGGAGGCGATATGGACATCTCAGCCCAACACACTCCCGTACCGTCGACGTCGACGTCGACGCCCGCCGCCGTGGTCCGCGCGGGCCTGCGGGTGCTGTCCTACCCGGCGCTCCTGGTCGCCATGGCCGTCGTCGGCCTGGCCGGCCCGCGGCTCGGCTGGGACCTCGGCGTCGCGAACTTCGCGTTCCTGCTCGGCACGCTGGCCTACTTCGCGATCCTCGAACGCCTGATCCCGTACGACCCGGCCTGGCATCCGAGCCGGCGGGAGTGGCGCTGGTACGGGACCTACTTCCTGCTCACGCTGCTCGGCGGCGGCATCGCGCAGCTCGCGGTGTCGTGGCTGGTGGCGGCGCTGGCGACCGCCGAGCCGGCGCTGCCACCGGCCGCCGAGATCCCGCTCGCCCTGCTCGCCGGCTCCCTGGGCAGCTACGTGATGCACCGCCTCGGCCACACCAACAGCTGGCTGTGGAAGCTGCACGGCGTCCACCACCTGCCCGACAAGGTCAACGTCGGCAACAACGGTGTCTCGCACATCTTCGACATCGTGCTGGCCCAGGGCGCGGTGCAGCTGACGCTCGCGTTCGCCGGGTTCTCCGAGCCGTCCGTCTTCCTGGTCGGCCTGTTCGTGGTCGTGCAGGGCTACTTCACCCACGCCAACATCGACGTGCGGATCGGCTGGCTGAACCACGTCCTGGCCAGCCCGGAACAGCACCGGCTGCACCACAGCACGGACCTCGCGGAGGCCGGCAACTTCGGCTCCGACCTGTCCGTCTGGGACCAGCTCTTCGGCAGTTTCACCTGGCGGCCGGGCCGCCGGCCGGCGGCCATCGGGGTGACCGACCCGGCGTCGTTCCCACCGGTCGGCGCGGTCGGCGCGACGCTGCTGCACCCCCTCCGCGGCGACCGCCGCTACTGAGCCATCCGTCGATCCCACCGACCCCCAAGGACTGAGCAATGAGGCACTCCCTCGACGCCACCTCCCCGGAGAAGATCGCCATCGTCGGCATCGGCTGCCGGCTGCCGGGCGGCGCCTCCGACCACCGGTCGTTCTGGCGCAACCTGCTCGACGGCAAGGACTGCATCACCGACACACCCGCGGACCGGTACGACGTACGCACGCTCGGCAGCCGGGACAAGGCCAAGCCGGGCCGGCTGATCGGCGGCCGGGGCGGTTACATCGACGGCGTGGCCGAGTTCGACCCGGCCTTCTTCGGCATCAGCCCACGCGAGGCCGAGCACATGGATCCGCAGCAACGCAAGCTGCTGGAGGTCGCCTGGGAGGCGCTGGAGGACGGCGGGCAGATCCCGGGTGACCTCGCCGGCACGGACGTCGGCGTGTTCGTCGGCGCGTTCACGCTGGACTACAAGATCCTGCAGTTCGCCGACCTGAGCTTCGAGACCCTGGCCGCGCACACCGCGACCGGAACCATGATGACGATGGTCTCCAACCGCATCTCCTACTGCTTCGACTTCCGCGGGCCGAGCCTGTCGATCGACACCGCGTGCAGCTCGTCGCTGGTCGCCGTGCACCTGGCCCGGCAGAGCCTGCTGCGCGGGGAGAGCCGGGTCGCGCTGGCCGGCGGCACGCTGCTGCACCTGACCCCGCAGTACACGATCGCCGAGACCAAGGGCGGTTTCCTGTCGCCGGAGGGCCGGTCGCGCACGTTCGACGCGTCCGCGAACGGCTACGTACGCGCGGAGGGGGTCGGGGTCGTCGTGCTGAAACGGCTGTCCGACGCGGTGCGCGACGGCGACCCGGTCTACGCCGTGATCGCCGGCAGCGGTGTCAACCAGGACGGCCGCACGAACGGCATCACGGTCCCGAACGCGGACGCCCAGACGTCGCTGATCGAGCGGGTCTGCGCCGAGGCCGGCGTGTCGCCCGGCAGCCTGCAGTACATCGAGGCGCACGGCACCTCCACGCCGGTGGGTGACCCGATCGAGGCGAACGCGCTCAGCCGCGCGCTGGCCATCGGCCGCGCCCCGGGCGAGCGCTGCTACGTGGGCTCGGTCAAGACGAACATCGGGCACACCGAGTCGGCCGCGGGCGTCGCCGGCCTGATCAAGACCGCGCTGGCGCTCAAGCACCGGATCATCCCGCCGCACATCAACCTGGAGCGGATCAATCCCGCGATCGACGAGGCGTCGCTGTCGTTCGAGATCCCCACCGAGCCGACGCCCTGGCCGGCGCACACCGGGCCGGCACGGGCCGGGGTGAACTCGTTCGGGTTCGGCGGCACCAACGCGCACGTGCTGCTGGAGGAGGCGCCGCCCGTGACCGGGCCGGCCGCGGTGTCCGCCGTGCCGGGTCACACGATGCTGCCGCTGACCGCCCGCGATCCGGCCGTGCTGCCGCGGCTGGCCGCCGGCGTCCACGCGGAACTGACCGGCGGCGACGCGGGTGGTGTCGCGCTGGCCGACCTCGGGCACACGCTGGCGCACCGGCGGCAGCACCACGACTCCCGGCTGTCGGTCGTCTACTCCTCGCGCGAGTCGCTGGACGAGGCGCTGGCCGCCTACGGGCGCGGCGAGCCACACCCCCGGGTGCTGACCGGCCAGCGCCGCGACGCGGCGGACCGGCGCCTGGTGTGGGTGTTCACCGGCATGGGCCCGCAGTGGTGGGCGATGGGCCGGCAGCTGTTCGAGACCGAGCCGGTCTACCGGGCCACGGTCGAACGATGCGACTGGGTGTTCCGCCGGCTCACCGGCTGGTCGCTGGTCGACGAGCTGAACGCGGACGAGGTCGACTCGCACATGGCGGAGACCTGGCTGGCCCAGCCGGCCAACTTCGCGGTCCAGATCGGTCTCGCCGCGCTGTGGCGCAGCTACGGCATCCGGCCGGACGCGATCGTCGGGCACAGCACCGGCGAGGTGGCGGCGTTCTACGAGGCCGGCGTGTACACGCTGGAGGACGCGGTGCGCGTGGTCGTCCACCGCAGCCGGCTCCAGCAGAAGCTGGTCGGCACCGGCACCATGCTCGCGGTCGGCCTGACCGAACCCGAGGCGCGGCAACGGGTGCAGCCCTACGGCGACGCGATCTCGGTGGCCGCGGTGAACAGCCCCGGCGCCGTCACGCTCGCCGGTGACGAGGACGCGCTCACCGACCTCGCCGGGCGGCTGGCGGCCGAGCAGACGTTCGCGAAGTTCCTCGCGGTGCGGGTGCCGTACCACAGCGCGCGGATGCAGGCGATCAAGGACGAACTGCTGACCTCGCTCGCCGGGCTGGCCCCGAGGCAGGCCCGGGTGCCGCTCTACCTGACCGCGACGGACGGCGTGGCGGACGGGCCGGAGCTCGACGCCGGGTACTGGTGGCGCAACGTGCGGGACACCGTCCGGTTCGGTGCCGCGGCCGACCGGCTGATCGGCGACGGCTACCGGCTCTTCCTGGAGATCGGCCCGCACCCGGTGCTGGGCCACTCGATCCAGGAGTGCCTGGCCGACCGCGACGTGACGGGCCGGACGCTGCCGTCGATCCGGCGCGCCGAGAACGAGCCGGAGCGGATGATCATGTCGCTCGCGGCGCTGTTCACCGAGGGTTTCCCGATCGCCTGGGACGTGCTGCAGCCGGCCGGGTCCACGGTGCCGCTTCCGCCGTACCCGTTCCGGACCGACCGCTTCTGGGTGGAGCCGGCACCGGTGGCCCAGATCCGGCTCGGCCGGCGCGACCACCCGCTGCTGGGGCGGCGGCTGGCCACCGCGGGCCCGGTCTGGGAGGCGAAACTGGACACCGAGGCCGCACCCTACCTCGACGATCACCGGATCCAGGACAACGTCGTCTTCCCCGCCGCCGGCTACCTCGAGATGGCGGCGCAGGCGGCCCGCGCGGTCACCGGCGGGGCCGGGGTCACGTTGACCGGCGTCGAGCTGCGCAAGGCGCTGTTCCTCACCGGCGGCGACACCCGGACCGTGCAGACCGCGGTCGCCGCGGAGGACGGCGTGTTCACGGTGGCCTCGCTGACCGCGGACGCCGCCGAGCCCGCCGTGCACGCGACCGGGGCGCTGACCGCGGGCCGGCCGCGCGGGGACACGCCGCCGCTGGACGTGGCGGCGATCCGCGACCGCACCGCGCTGCACCTGACGTCCGCGGAGTGCTACACCGGGCTCGCCGCGCAGGGATACGGGTACGGCCCGGCGTTCCAGGCCATCGCCGAGGTGTGGATCGGGCCGGACGAGGCACTGGCCCGGCTCCGGCCGCCGGCCGCGCTGGGCGGCGACGCCACCGCGCTCCACGCCCACCCGGCGCTGCTCGACGCCGCCTTCCAGACGCTGCTCACCCCGCAACTGCTGGAGCCGGCCGGGGACGACGGCCGGCGCGGCATCCGGCTGCCGCTGTCCATCGGGGAGGTCTCCCTCGACGCGTTCGGCGACCGGGAGCTGTGGGTGCACGCCACGGTCACCCGGCGGACCGCGGACGAGCTCGTCGGCGACCTGGCGGTGTACGCCACGGACGGCACACCGGTGGGCACGGTCCGCGCGTTCCGGGCCGCCGACGTGGAGAAGGCGTCGGCCGCGGTCAGCGTCGCCACGATCGACGGCTGGCTGGCCGCACCGGCGTGGGTGCCGCTCCCGCCGCTGCCCGCACCGGCGGCGGACGCGACGCCGGCCGGGGCGCGATGGCTGATCCTGGCCGACGGCACCGGCCTGGCGGAGGAGTTCGCCGCCCTGGTCACCGCGCACGGCGGACGGTGCCACCTGGTCCGGCCCGGCACCGCGCCGCACGTCGACGCGGCCGCGGGACGCTCGACGGTACGGCCGGACTCCGCCGACGACCTGCGCCGCGTGCTCGCCGAGAGCGGCGGCCCGGCCGATCACGTGCTGCACCTGTGGAACCTCGACCTGCCGGACTTCGGCGACCTGACCGCCCCGGACCTGCCCGGCTGCGGCACGCTCGGCGCCTACTCCCTGATCGCGCTCGCCCGGGCACTGTCCGGCCGGGAGACCGGCGAGCGGCTGCACGTCGTGACCCGCAACAGCCAGCCGGTGGACGGGGCCGGCGTCCCGCAGCCGGCGGCCGCGCCCGCCTGGGGTGTCGCCCGCGTGCTGCGGGACCAGGAACTGCCCGGCCACCGCGGCAAGATCGTGGATCTCGGCGTGCCGGACCCGGACCGCCGGGCGGAGGCCGTGGCGCTGTGGCGGGAGCTGACCCACGACGACGAGGACGAGGTCGCGCTGCGCGGCGGTGACCGGTTCACCTGCCGGCTGCGGCCCGCGGCGGAGCTGCACCGCCCGTTGCCGCTGCGGCTGCGGCCGGACGGCGCCTACCTGGTCACCGGCGCGTTCGGCGCGCTCGGCCGGCTGCTGTGCCGGACCCTGGTGCGCCGCGGCGCGCGACGGCTCGTCCTCGCCGGGCGCACGCCGGTGCCGCCCCGTGAGCGGTGGGACGAACCCGGCTGGGACGCCGCGACCCGGGACCGGATCGCGTTCCTGACCGAGCTGGAGACGCTCGGCTGCCAGCCGCTCGTGGCCCGGGTGGACGTCACCGACGAGCGCGCGCTGACCGGCTGGCTGGACGAGTACCGGCGGCTGCGGTCCGCGCCGATCCGGGGCGTGTTCCACCTCGCCGGCCAGGTCCGGGACACCCGCGTTGCGCAGATGGACCGGGAGACGTTCGACGCCGCGTACGACCCGAAGGTGACCGGCGCCTACCTGCTGCACCGGCACCTGGGCGACGAGCCGCTGGACCACTTCGTGCTGTTCGCGTCGATCGCCTCGCTGCTGACCACGGCCGGGCAGGCGAACTACGCCGCCGGCAACGCGTTCCTGGACGCCCTCGCCCACCACCGGCGGGCCACCGGCCGGCCGGCGCTGAGCCTGGACTGGGGGCCGTGGGCCACCGGCATGATCGAGGAGCTGGGCCTGGTCGACCACTACCGGAACAACCGCGGCATGAGTTCGCTGTCCCCGGCCGCCGGCATGGCGGTGCTGGAACGGGTCGCCGGCGAGCGCCACCCGCAGCTGATGGTGGCGACCGTGGTCAACTGGCCGGCCTTCCTCTCCTGGTACGACCGGCCGCCCGCGCTGGTGGCCGAGCTGGCCGCCGCGGCCGCGCAGCCGGCGGACACCACGCACAGCAGCTTCCTGGAGGAGTTCCGGGACGCGGGCGAGGACGAGCGGCACCGGCTGCTGAGCGAGCGGTTCGTCGCGGTCGTCGCCGACGTGCTCCGCACGCCCGCCGAGACGGTGGACCCGTCGGCCGGCGTCACCGCGCTCGGCCTCGACTCGCTGCTGGCCATGGAGCTGCGCGCCCGGATCTCCGCCGAGCTGCACGTCACCCTGCCGGTGGTCGCGCTGCTCAGCGGCGTCTCGGTCACCGACCTGATCGGGCAGGTGCACGAGGGCCTGCTCGACGCGCTGGACGCCGGCGACGTCACCGCCGCGGACGTGACGGTCCACGCGGACGAGGCGCGGTATCCGCTCACCCAGAACCAGAACGCGCTGTGGTTCCTCAAGCAGCTGGACCCGGACGGCTTCGCCTACAACATCGGCGGTGCGGTCGAGGTCCGCGTCGCGATCGAGCCGGACCTCATGTTCGAGGCGGTGCGGGTGCTGATCGCCCGGCACCCGAGCCTGCGGGCGAACTTCCTGATGGAGCAGGGCCGGCCGGTCCAGCGCATCTCCGCGGAGCCCCGGGCCGACGTGGCGCTGTTCGACGTCCGCGGCGCGGAGTGGGACGACGTCTACCAGGCGATCATCCGGGAGTACCGCCGCCCGTACGACCTGGAGCACGATCCGCTGCTGCGGTTCCGGCTGTTCCGGCGCGGCGAGGACCGCTGGATCATCATGAAGGCCGTCCACCACATCGTCTCGGACGCCATCTCCACGTTCACGTTCATCGAGGAGCTGCTCGCCGTCTACGAGGGGCTGCGGCGCGGCGAGACCGTGTCGCTGCCGCCGGTGGCGTCGTCGTACCTCGACTTCCTCAACTGGCAGAACCGGTTCTTGGCGAGTCCGCAGGCGAAGCGCTCGCTGGACTACTGGACGGCGCACCTGCCGGCCGAAATCCCGGCGCTCCAGCTGACCACGGACCATCCGCGGCCCGCGGTGCAGACCCACAACGGCGCGTCCGAGTTCTTCACGCTCGACGCGGAGCTCAGCGCGCGGGTGCACGCCACGGCCCGGGAGCACCACGTCACCCCGTTCATGGTGCTGCTCTCCGCCTACTACGTGCTGCTGCACCGCTACAGCGGGCAGGACGACGTCATCGTGGGCAGCCCGGTGACCGGTCGTACCCAGGAGGAGTTCGGGTCGGTCTACGGCTACTTCGTCAACCCGCTGCCGCTGCGGGCGAACCTGGCCGGTGACCCGGCCGTCGGCGAGCTGCTCGCCCAGGTGCGCGAGACCGTCCTCAACGGACTCGACAACCAGGAGTACCCGTTCGTGCTGCTGGTGGAGCAGCTCGGCCTGCAGCACGACCCGAGCCGGTCGGCGGTCTTCCAGGCGATGTTCATCCTGCTCACGCACAAGGTGGCGACGGAGAAGTACGGCTATCGGCTGGAGTACATCGAACTGCCGGAGGAGGAGGGCCAGTTCGACCTGACCCTGTCGGTGTACGAGGAGGAGGCCGACCAGCGCTTCCACTGCGTGTTCAAGTACAACACCGACCTGTTCCTGCCGGAGACGGTCCGGCGGCTGTCCGGGCACTACGTGCGGCTGCTGGACTCGCTGACCACGGCAGCCGCGGACACCCCGGTCGCCCGGCTGGAACTGCTCGCCGACGACGAGCGCGAGCGGCTGCTCACCGCGTGGAGCGGCGCGGACCGGCACGCCGAGTACGGCCCACCGGTGCACGAGCTGATCGTCGCGGCCGCCGCGGCGCGGCCCGGCACCGACGCGGTCGTGTCACCGGCCGGGTCCGGGCCGGCGCACCGGCTGACCTATGCCGCGCTGGAACGCCGGTCCCGCGCGCTCGCACACCGGCTGCGGCGGCTCGGGGTGGGCAACGGCACCGTGGTCGCGCTGTGCCAGGAGAAGTCCGCGGACCTGGTCACGTCGATCCTCGCGGTGCTCCGGGCCGGCGGCGCCTACCTGCCGCTGGACCCGGGATACCCGCCGGAGCGCCTCGCGTACCTGGTGGGCAACGCCGGTGCGGCGCTGGTGCTCGCCGACGACACCGGACTGGCCCGCCTGTCGGCCGCGTCCGGCGACGTACGCGACGTGGCGGCGCTGCTGGCGGAGGCGGACCGGGAGCCCACGGCCGAGCTCGACGTGCGGGTGACGCGCGACGACCCGGCCTACGTGGTCTACACCTCCGGGTCGACCGGCGTGCCGAAGCCGGTCCGGGTCACCCACGGCAACCTGGCCGCCGTGTACGCGGGCTGGCGCACCGAGTACGGCCTGGACTCCGACGTCCGGGTGCACCTGCAGATGGCCGGCGTCGCGTTCGACGTCTTCACCGGCGACCTGACCCGCGCGCTCTGCTCCGGCGGCACGCTCGTGCTCGCGGACCGCAACCTGCTGCTCGACACCGGCCGGCTGTACCGCACGATGACCGAGGAGCGGGTGGACTGCGGCGAGTTCGTGCCCGCGATCGTCCGCGGCCTGCTCGCCCACTGCGAACGGGACGAGCAGCGGCTGGACTTCATGCGCCTGCTGGTGGTCGGCTCGGACGTGTGGAAGGTGGAGGAGTACGAGCGGCTGCGCGCGGTCTGCGGTCCCGGCACCCGGGTGGTCAACTCGTACGGGCTGACCGAGGCCACCATCGACACCACGTACTTCGAGGGCCCGGCGGACGGGCTGGAACCCGGCCGGATGGTGCCGATCGGCCGGCCGTTCCCGAACAGCGCGGTCTATCTGCTCGACCGGCACGGCGAGCCGGTCCCGCCCGGCGTACCCGGTGAGGTGTGGGTCGGCGGGGACGGGGTGGCCGCCGGCTATCCGGGCGACGAGGAGCAGACCGCGCGGCGGTTCGTCACCCGGACGCTGAGCCGCCGCCCGGACGCGGCCGCGCTGCGGCTCTACCGCACCGGTGACCTCGGCCGGTGGGACGCCGACGGCGTGCTGCACCTGCTGGGCCGGGCCGACAACCAGGTCAAGGTGCGCGGGCACCGGATCGAGACCGGCGAGGTGGAGTCACACCTGCTGAGCCGGCCGGAGGTCGCGGACGCGGTGGTCGTGGTCCGGCCGGACGCCACCGGTGAGCCCGCGCTCGCCGCCTACTGGGTGCCGGCCGGCGAGAGCCCGCCCGACGGTCGGGAGCTGCGCCGCTGGCTCGCCGACCGGCTGCCGACCTTCATGATCCCGGCGTACCTGGTGGCGCTGGACGCGTTGCCGCTGACGTCGAACGGCAAGGTCGACGCCGCCGCGCTGCCGGCACCGCGGCCGGAGGCCGGCGCCGGCGAACCGGAACCGCCGGTCACGCTGTACGAGGTCCGGACGGCCGAGCACTGGCGCGCGCTGCTCGGCTGCGAACCGGATCTGCGGCTGGACTTCTTCGAGGCCGGCGGTACGTCGATCAAGCTCGTCGAGCTGATCTACCGGCTCCGGCAGGAGTTCAACATCGACATCCAGGTGAGCCGGCTGTTCCGGATCACCACGCTGCGCGGCATGGCCGGCACGGTCGAGCAGATCGTCACCGGCCGGCTCAGCGGCGGGCAGCCCTACCTGACGTTCAACCCCGACGGCGGGGCGACCCTGTTCTGCTTCCCGCCGGCCGGCGGGCACGGGCTGGTGTACCGCCAGTTCGCGGCGCAGCTGCCGCGGTGGCGGACGGTCGGGCTGAACTACCTGGCCGGGGACGACAAGGTCGCCCGCTACGCGGACCTGGTCGAGCGGCTCCAGCCCGCGGGGCCCTGCCTGCTCCTCGGCTACTCCCTCGGCGGGAACCTGGCCTTCGAGGTGGCGAAGGAGCTGGAGGGCCGCGGCCGGACCGTGCGCCACGTGATCGTCGTCGACTCGTACCGGATCGCGGAGACGTTCGAGTTCGGGCCGGACGAGTTCGCGGCGTTCGAGCGGGAGCTGGCCGAGCACCTGTTCCGGCACACCGGGTCGGAGATCGTCGCCCGGGAGACCCGGGAGCAGGCCCGGGACTACATCGAGTTCTGCAGCCGGACGCCGAACACCGGCACGGTCCGGGCGACCGTGACGGTCCTCAGTGATCAGGACAAGACCGCGTTCTACGCGGCCGGCGAGCGCGGGAGCTGGACCGGCGCGTCGGCCCACCGGGACGAGCTGTTGGCCGGTTCCGGCACGCACGCCGAGATGCTCGACCAGGAGCACGCCGTCCGCAACGCCGCCCTGATCCGCCAGGTCCTGGGCGACCCCAGCTGACCACCGGCTCACACATCGAGGGGATGTCGACGCACATGTCAGAACGGGTTTCCCAGCGGGAAACGATGATCATCATCGGTGGTGGTCTCGCCGGCCTCGCCACCGGCTGCTACGCGCGGATGAACGGGTACCGCACGCAGATCCTGGAGATGCACGAACTGCCCGGCGGCTGCTGCACCTCCTGGGACCAGGGCAGGTTCACGTTCGACTGGTGCGTGAGCTGGCTGCTCGGCAGCGGGCCGGGCAACGACATGTACCAGATCTGGCTCGAGCTCGGCGCGTTGCAGGGCAAGCAGATGCGCACCTTCGAGACGTTCAACAACGTACGCGGCCGGGACGGCCGGACCGTCTACTTCTACTCCGACCCGGACCGGCTGGAGGCGCACCTGCTGGAGCACTCCCCCGCGGACGCGCGACTGATCCGCGAGTTCTGCTCCGGGGTGCGCACGTTCAAGAAGCTGCTCAACGCGTACCCGTTCCTGAAGCCCCCGGGCCTGATGGGCCGGCTGGAACGCTGGCGGATGCTGGCGGTCTTCCTCCCGTACTGGAACACCGTGCGCAAGTCCCTCACCACGCTGATGACCGACTACTCGGCGCGGTTCAAGGACCCGCTGCTGCGCGAGGCGTTCAACTTCATCCTGTACGAACGGCACCCCGCCTTCCCGCTGCTGCCGTTCTACTTCCAGCTCGGCGCGCACGCCGGGCAGACCGCCGGGGTGCCCGAGGGCGGGTCCCTGGAGCTGGCCCGGTCGATCGAGCGTCGTTACCAGCGGCTCGGCGGCGAGATCACGTACAACGCGAAGGTGGAGGAGATCCTGGTCGAGGACGACCGCGCGACGGGGGTCCGGCTCAGCGACGGGCGCGAGTACCACGCGGACATCGTGGTCGCCGCCTGCGACGGGCACACCGCGGTCACCCGGATGCTGAAGGGCCGCTACCTCAACGAGACCTACCGGCGGCTGTACGAGGAGACGATCAACGAGCCGGGTCAGACCTACCCCGGGTACGTCAGCGCCTTCTTCGCCCTCAACCGGCCGTTCCCGGACGAGGACCCGTGCACCACGCACCTGCTGACCGAGGAGGAGTCCGCCGGCCTGGTCGGGATGGGCGCGCACCCGGGCATCAACGTGCAGTTCCGCAGCCGGCACTATCCCGAGCACTCGCCGGAGCAGACGTCCGTCGTCTTCGTGACGTACTTCTCCGACACCGCCACCTGGCGGGAGCTGGCCGACGGACCGGAACAGGCCAGCCGCGTCCGCAAGGGCGAGGAACTGCACACCCTGCGGGTACGCCGCGGCCGGGCCTACTACACGGCCAAGCGCCAGATCCGGGACACCCTGATCCGGCTGCTGGACGCGCGCTTCCCCGGGTTCGCCGACTCCATCGTGACCTACGACGTCTCCACGCCGCTGACCCAGATCCGCTACACCGCCAACTACGACGGGTCGATCGCCGGCTGGCTGCCGTTCGTCGACGGCGGCGAGACCATGGAGCAGGAACTGGAGCGCAACGGCCCGGTGCTGCCCGGCCTGTCGAACTTCTACCTCTCCGGCGTGTGGACCACCATCGGCGGCCTGATCCGGGCCGCCGCCAGCGGGCGGCACGTCGTCCAGTTCATCTGCCGGGACGACGGCCGGCCGTTCACGGCCGGCATCGACGAGACCGCCCCCGAGCCCACCCAGATCGTGATACCCGTGCCCGCACCGGACCGCCCGGCCGGCGCACGGCCGACCGCCCTCACCCGGCAAGGAGCCTGACATGAAGATCGACAAATGGGTCGTCCGCGCGCACCTCGACGGGCTGCCGGACGCCGAGAAGATCTACGAGAAGGTCACCGAGGACGTGCCGGTCGCGCTCCGGGACGACGAGATGCTGTTCCGGACCCGGTACGTGTCGGTCGACCCGTACCTGCACGGGCTCGCCCTGGAGACCCCGGTCGGCACACACATGGTCGCCGACTCGATCATGGAGGTGCTCGAGGCCGGGCCGGACGCCGCCTTCCAGGTCGGCGACCTCGTCCAGGGGTACGGCGGCTGGCGCAGCCACGTCATCGGGACCGGCAGCGAGGTGCTGTGGCAGGGCGAGTCGTTCCCGATGGTGTTCCCGGCGTACCGGCTGCTGAACCCGGACCACTACGACGACGTCCTGCCGGTGTCGACCGCGCTCGGCATCATGGGCGGGCCGGGCATCACCGCCTGGGGCACGCTGACGCACTTCATGACGATCCGGCCGGGCGACACGCTGGTGATCAGCGGTGCGTCGGGTGCGGTCGGCACGCTGGTGGGCCAGCTCGCGAAGCGGGCCGGCGCGCGGGTGGTCGGCACGACGTCGTCACCGGACAAGACCGCGTTCCTGACCGAGCTCGGCTTCGACGCCGTCGTCCCGTACCGGCTCGGCGACGACCCGCAGCAGGTGCGCGAGGCGCTGGTCAAGGCCGCGCCGGACGGCGTCGACCGGTACTTCGACAACCTGGGCGGCACGATCACCGACGTGGTCTTCGGCATGCTCACGGTGCACAGCCAGGTCGCGGTCTGCTGGCAGTGGGCCACCCAGGTCAACCGGGACTACACCGGCCCGCGCCTGCTGCCGCACATCATGCAGCCGCGCACCACGATCCGCGGGATCTTCGCCCACGAGTGGTTCACCGAGGAGAACCTCACGGCGATGCGCGACGAGCTCGGCGGCATGATCCGGCGCGGCGAGCTCAGCTACCGGCAGACCGTCTACCGCGGGTTCGACGAGATCCCGGCCGCGTACCAGAGCCTCTACGTGGACCGCTCCGGCAACCGCGGCAAGGTCCTGGTGGAGATCTGACCGCCGCCGGCCACGCCGGACTCGTCCGGCGTGGCCGGCCGGTCACCGCGACCGCCATCGCAACGCCGGCGGAGCGGCTGGTGTGCCGAATTCGCTGGCTGCGGCCCGCGCGATGCGGTAGGCACGGCACATGACGACATCGAAACCTCCGCCGTTGACCGTGGTGCAGCCGGGCGGTGGGCAGGTGGGCGAGCTCGGCGACATCGGCGTGCACTTCAAGCTGTGGGGTGCGGACACCGGCGGTGCGCTGGCGATCGTCGAGCACCCGTTCCCGGTCGGCGCGCTGGTGGCGCCGCACCTGCACACCCGGGAGGACGAGTACTCGATCGTCGTCGAGGGCGAGATCGGTTTCCGGTCCGGCGACCGGGAGGCGGTCCTCGGGCCGGGCGGCTACATCACCAAGCCGCGCGGCGAGCTGCACGCGATGTGGAACGCCGGCGCGGTCCCCGCCCGGATGATCGAGATCATCACCCCGGCCGGCTTCGAACACTTCTTCCGCGAGGTGGCGGAGCTGATCGCGGCCGGCCCGGCGGCAACCGGACAGGGCGGCGACCTCGCGGAACGCTACGGCCTGCGGTTCGCCGAGCCGGACTGGCTACCGGACGTCATCGAACGGTTCGGGCTGACCGCCTAGGCCGCCGGCGTCGGTGGAGGGGGACCGCGTGCGATCGCCGCTCGAACGGATCAAGGCCTGCCTGAACGGCGGCCGGCGGCCCGGCGAGCACCCGGCCGTGCCGATCACGCCCGCGGACCTGGCCGGGCAGGCCGCCGACGCGGTGGCCGCCGGCGCGGAGGCGCTGCACCTGCACCCGCGCGATCGCGCCGGCGACGAGTCGCTGGACGCCGGCGACGTGGGTGCGGCCGTCGCCGCGGTACGCCGGGCCTGCCCCGAGGTGCCGGTCGGGGTGACGACCGGGCTGTGGATCGGTGGCGGCGACGCGGGCCGGCGGCTGGCCGCGGTCGCGCGCTGGGCCGGCCTGCCGCCCGCGGCCCGGCCCGACTTCGCCTCGGTCAACGTCGGCGAGCCCGGCTTCGCCGAGCTGAGCGCGACGCTGCGCCGGGCCGGGATCGGCGTGGAGGCCGGCGTGTGGTCGACCGCCGACGCCGAGACGCTGGCCGCGTCCGGGCGGGCCACCTGGTTCCGCGTCCTGGTCGAGATCATCGACGGTACGGCCGGCGACGCGGACGCGATCCTCACCCGCCTGGACGACCTCGGCGTACCCGGGCCGCGCCTGCTGCACGGCGAGAACGCGACCTGCTGGCCGCTGATCGCCGAGGCCGGCCGCCGGGGCCTGCCCACCCGGATCGGCCTGGAGGACACCGTCACCGGCCCGGCCGGTGAACCCGTCGCCGGCAACGCGGCCCTGGTCCGCCACGCGCTCACCGTGTGGACCGCGTCCGCGCGCGGCGACGTCGGGGCGCGCACCGGTTGACCCGGCCGGCCCGGGGGAATCCCGTGGGCATGCTGCTGACCTGGCCGACCGCGCGCCGCAGTGCGATGGTGTGCGGCGCGCGTGCCGCGGACGACGTGTGGGACCGCTACGTGCGGCCGCGGCGCTGGCCCGAGTGGGCGCCGCAGATCCGGTCCGTGGACTACCCCGCCGACCTGCTCGGGGCCGGCCGCACCGGCATCGTGCACGGCCCGCTGGGTCTGCGGGTCCGGTTCCGGGTGGTGGCCGTCGACGGGACCGGCCCGGTGCGCAGCTGGTCTTGGGCAGTGTCCGCGGCCGGCCTGCGCCTCGTTCTGCGGCACACCGTGGAGGCGGTCGCCACCGGCACCCGGACCGGGTTGACGCTCGAGGGCCCCGCACCGGTGGTGCTCGGCTACCTGCCGATCGCGCGTTCGGCGCTGCGCCGCCTGGTCCGCTGACCACGCCGCGGACCCGCGGCGTCGCCCGAGTTCTCCCGGCACGACCGGGGACCGAGGCGCGGACCTGCCGGCCGGCCCGGCGTGGTCGCGATCACCGGCCGGCGGTGGCCCGTCCCGGCGGTGGCCCGTCCCGGCGGGCGGGTGGTCACCGGTCGGCGGACTCGCGCAGCATGTCGGCGACGACGAGCGTCAGCTGGCGTGGGGTGACGGGTTTGATGAGGAACCGGTCGACCGTCATCTCGCAGTGACTGCGACCGGTGATCATCAGGATCCGTGTCGCCAGGGCCGGCCGGTGCGTGCGCATCGCGGAGACGACCTCCGTCCCCGTCATCTTCGGCATGTTCTGGTCGAGCACGGCGACGTCCGGCTCCAGCTCCGTGATGAGGCGGAGCGCGCTCGCGCCGTCCAGCACCGTCCGTACCGTGTGCCCGGCCTCTTCGAACGCGTATGCCACCAGGTCAGCGGCGTCCGGATCGTCGTCGGCAATGACTATCGTCGCCATGGCACCTTCTCTCGGGAACGGGATACCCAGACCATGGCCGCCGTACGTTGCCACGGCGTCGCCGGCGAAGAGCAGCGACGTGATCGTCGCGCCGGTCTACCCGGCGTCGGTACGGGCCAGCGGCAGCACCAGCGTGAAGGTCGACCCGCTGCCGAGCGTCGAGATCAGCGAGATGTCCCCGCCCATCGCGTGGGCGAGGCGGCGCGCGATGAACAGGCCCAGGCCGGTGCCGCCGGTGCTCATCGTCATCGGGTCCTCGACGCGGTGGAACTTCTCGAACACCTTCGTCAGCTGGTCCGCCGGGATGCCCCGCCCCCGGTCGACGACCTCCACCGACGCTCGCCCGTCACACGCGCGCAGGCGGACCTCGACCCGCTCGGCGGCCGGCGAGTACTTGAGGGCGTTGCCGACCAGGTTGCCCACCACCTGGATCGTGCGCCCGGCATCGCACCGGACCTCGACCGGCTCGCCGGGCAGGTCCGTCACGACGCGGCCGTCGGCGCCGCCCATGTCCTCGGCCACCTGACGCACGAGCGTGACCAGATCGTGCACGCCGAGATCCGTTCGCAACGCCGGCTCGTCCTGCCCGTCGTCCATGCGCGATGCCAGCAGCAGGTCCTCCACCAGCCGGGACATGTGCCGGGCCCGGTCGGCGACGAGGTCCAGCGCCTGGGCGCGCTTCTCCGGCGTCATCCGCGCGCCGCGGGTACGCAGCAGATCCAGGTAGCCGATGATCGGTGTGAGCGGGGTGCGCAGCTCGTGCGACACCGTCGCGATGAAGTCGGACTTCAGCCGTTCCGCGCGGTACTCCCGGGTCAGGTCGGTGATCACGATGACGTCGCGGACGAGCCGGCCGGCCTGGAAGACCGCGGAGTGCGCGAGCCGCAACCGGCGCGGCTCACCGTCGGCACGGCGGATGCTGAGCTCGGCCGCGGTCTTCGGGGACCCCGGTGTCACCGGCAACAGCCGGGCGCGGTCGTCGGCGTCCGGCACGTCCAGCAGGTCGGCCAGCCGCCGGCCGCCGGCCTCGGCCGCGCTGATGCCGGTCAGGTCGGCGAAGGCCTCGTTCCACATCCGGACGATGCCGTCGCCCTCCACCATCACGATGCCCGCCGAGGACTGCTCGACGACGGCGTGCAGCTTGCTCGACTCCTCCACCAGCCGGTCCAGGTGCTCGGCGCCACGAAGGGCGACCGCCAGGGCACCGCCCAGCGGCGCCAGCAGCGTCATGTCCCGCGTCGACCGGTGCCGCCCGCGCCGGGTACGGCTGCCCAGCGCGACCGTCCCGAACCGGTGTCCGCCCGCTTCGACCGGCACGACCAGCAGGTCGCGCAGGTCCGCGGGGAGCCCTTTGCTCAGGTGTTCGGGCCGGTCACCGTGCCGGAGCCGGGCGAGATAGGGCGGCACCGGGCCGGTCATGATCTCGGTGGGCGCGTTCACGTCGACGCTCACGGCCGCACCGGTGTCGGCGAGGTCGGCGACGGCCAGGTCGGCGCCGAACGCCTCCCGCACGAGAAGCAGGAAGCGGCGGACCAGATCCTCCCGCTCGGCGAGGACCTGTGACAGTTCCAGCAGGCGCGCCGACCGGGTGCGCTCTTCCGCCTCCTGCGCCGCGGCCCGGTACGCGTAGGTGAGCGCCAGCGCCGGCATCGCCATGAACGGCAGCAGCATCGGGCTGTGCCGCGCGATCTCGACGGTGGTCAGGCCGGTGGCCACCGTACCGACGGCCATGTACGCCGACAGCCGCACCTCGTCCCGGATGATCCGCCACGGGGAGACGCCACCGACCACGCCGAGGATCTGGGCCAGGCAGCCGAGGTTGACCATGGTGAACAGCAGGGTGCCCAGCAGGACGCCGACCAGGACTCGGGCGGTCATGTGGCCCGGCGTTCCGGCGAGGGCGTAGACCACCAGAATCAGGCTGGAGACGGCCGCGGCGTACGTGCCGAGGTTGAACACCGCCTTGACCGGGGGGCGACGCTGGACGGCGCTGGCCACGACCAGAGCCGACAGTGCCGCCAGGAGCGCCTGCCCGGGCGGCAGGAGCAGGACGACGACCACGAGCGCGGCCTCGTACAGGCTGAGTTCCTCCACCGCGTCGCCGTGCCGCAGCCGCACCACGGTCAGTTCCGCCGCGCAGGTCAGCGCGGTGAGCCCGAGCAGCAGCCAGCCGTCCGGCAGACCGACGCCGTCGACGACGCTGACGCGGTCCCCGGTCAGCCACAGCACCGCGGTGGTCAGAACGGCACCGAGCAGGCTCACCGCGGCGACCCGGCGCAGGACCGGGTCCTTGCTCGCGTCCCGCACGGCGGCGGCCACCCGGGCGAACATGCCCGGGTGGCCGGCCGGTGTCGGCGTCGTCGTCACCGATCCGGGTGGATCCAGGCCCAGGACCGGGCGCTCCAGCGGTCGGCGGCCCAGGACCGGGCCGCCCAGTCGGCGCCGGCCCAGGACCGGGCGGCCCAGGCGCGTGCGGACCACTCGTCGGACGTCCAGGTGCGGGTCGCCCAGGCGCGGGCCGCCCAGGCCCGCGCGGCCCACTCCGCGCCGGCGCCGGCCCAGGCCCGTGCCGCCCACGCGCGAGCCGCCCAGGCGCGGGCGGCCGGGTCGAGTTGCGCCCAGGCGCGGGCCGCCCATTCCCGGGAGGCGGGGCTGAGCTTCTCCCAGAGCGCGGCCGACGCGGCCGCGTCGCCCTTCAGCAGCACCGTTTCGAAGGCCGCCCACTGCTTCGCGTCGCGGGCCAAGGTTGCCATGTCCCGAGTCTGCGCGTGCTCGACCCCGGTTGACCGCCATTCGGGCGCTTCGCTCAGGATGCGGGCCGCGTCGAGCCCGCCGGCACCGCCGCCCGCGGCCCGGGTCAGACCCGGTGCGGCGTACGCGGTGCTGGTGAACAGGCTCTTCACCGAGTCGGGACGGAGCTTCGGCTGCTCGCCGAGCGTCACCGCGACGAGGCCGGAGGCCACCGCCGTCGCCATCGACGTGCCGGAACCCTTGAAGTACCGGTCACCGACGCGGGCCTGCGGCGCGGCGGTGTCCACGACGCTGCCCGGCGAGCGCAGGCTGACCACGTGGCCACCCGGTGCGACCAGGTCCGGCTTGGCGTCGCCCTGCGCGGTGGGCCCGCGCCCCGACCACACCCCGACGACGTCGTCGTCCCGGGCGGCGGTACCACCGTCGTCGAGGCCGCCGACGGTGAGCAGCAGCGGGTCGTTGCCCGGCGCGGTGACCGTGCCGGTGCCCGGGCCGTCGTTGCCGGCGGGGACGACGACCGTGACGCCGCGGAACCACAGTGATCGCAGCGCCTGGTTGAGCGGGTCGACCTGGTACGGCAGCGTGCTGCCGGAGGACAGCGACAGGTTGAGCACCTGCACCTGCCGGGAGTGGTCGCTGACCCACTGCAGGCCGCGCAGGACGGTGATGAGGTCCGTGCTGCCGGTGGCGTCGGCGACCTTGATGTCGATCAGCGACGCGGCCGGTGCGACGCCGCGGTAGGCGCCGCCGGAGGCCTCGCCCGAGCCGGCGATCAGGCCGGCCATGAACGTGCCGTGCCCGTAGCCGTCGCCGTTGCCGGTCCCGGTGAAGTCGAGGCGTCGGCTGATCCGGCCGGCCAGGTCCGGCACGTCGGCGATGCCGGTGTCGACCACCGCGACGGTGACCCCGGCGCCCCCGGTCGCGTCGTCCGGCAGGCCGAGGGTGTCGCGCAGGGTGGCCGCGGCCGTGGCCGTGGTGGCGTCGGACGCGGCGGCGACCCGCAGTTCGCGCTGGGGAGCCACGACCCAGCGCGCGTCGAGCCGGGCGGCGGCGGGCAGCCGGGCGGCGACTCCGCCCGCGACCGGCAGGGACGCGATGATCTCGCCACCGGCTGCCGTGACCGCGTCCGCGGCTCCGGGCGGGCCGGTGACGACGACGTCACGCCAGGTCGGTGCGGCGTGGGCACCGGCGGGGGTCGCCGTCAGGGGGACGGCGGTGGAGGTGATGATGAGGGCCGCCGCCATGAGTGCGCCTCTGCGGCGGGTCGGACGATCGCTACGTTCCATGCTCCTGCCACCTTCGGGGGTGTGCTGGATTCGATAGGTGAGCTGAGCATCGGCGCCCCGGTCGGGTGTCTGAGGAAACCCCCGGATCGCAACCACGGCGCTAACCCTCCGACTACGACGGCACCGCCGAACGCGCCGTCATCACGGTCGCGATTCCGGGCGGAACGCGCCGGGAAAGTCCTCACCGACGGTCGGGACGCGGGTGCCGAGCGCTCCCTCGACCAGGTCCAGTACGTCCTCGGCGGTGAAGGGTTTGGCCAGGTAGTAGTCGACCCCGTCGGCCCAGCCGCGGGATGCCGAGTCCGGGTCGGCGGCGGCGGTGAGCATCAGGACGGGCACGGGATCGCCCTCCTGGGCGCGGATGCTGCGCAGCACGCCGTAGCCGTCCAGGCCCGGCATCATCACGTCCAGGATCACGAAGTCGGGGCGGACGACCTCCAGGGCCCGCAGGCCGTCATGGCCGTCCACGGCCACCGCGACGACGTGGCCGTCCATCTCCAGCAGGTCGGTGAGCAGTTGCCGGATCCCCGGGTCGTCGTCCACCACCAGGATCGTCGCCATGTTCTCTCCGTCGTCTGCGCTGTGGTCAGGACTCGAGGCGCTCGGTGGCGCGCGCGGATGCCGCGTGGGCCGCCCGGTGCCAGTCGGTGTCGCGGGCGGCCAGTTGCGGGTGGGACAGCAGCCGTGCCAGTTCATCCTCGTGCTGTCCGTCGGCCGGGTCACAGGAATCGGTCTGTTGCACCAGAAGGTGGGCGGTGCGCAGGGCTCCGGGCACGCCGAGGCCCGACTCGGCCGGCTCGTGCGGCAGGTCGCGTTCGGCGACCGCGGCCACGATCGGCGAGGGCAGTCCCCACAGGTGCAACAGCTCCACGCCGATGTCCCGGAACGGCACCCCGGCGTCGCCGCCCGGGGTGTCGGGCGGGGTGCGCGCCTCGGTGATCTCGGGCGGGGCCGCGATCGCGGCGAGCCGGCCGACGTCCTGGAGCATGGCCGCGGCCTGCGCGTGCGGGCGGTGGGCCGGCGAGGCGACCTGTTCCGCGAGCAGCATGGTGGCCACCGCGTGCCGCCAGATCGACCGGACGGACGCGGCGACCGCCGGGGACCGGGTGACCGGTTCCCGGTGCGCCGCGCCGGCCCGCGCCAGGGCCCGGACCGTCGAGATCCCCACGGCGCTGATCACCGCGGTGACGGAGGCGTTCTTGGGCCGGGACCCGAAGAACCCCGAACTGGACAACTGGAGCACCTTGGCGGTCAACCCGATGTGCCGGACGACCGCGCCGGCCAGCCGGTCGTGGTCCACCTCCGCCGCGCTGAGCAGGTCGATGAGTTCGGCGTCCTGCTGGGGAAGCGTGGGCAGCATCCGTACCGACCCGGCGACTCGACGGGCCTGTTCCCCGTGCCTCGGTGACGTGCGGATCATCAGCTGGTCGATGACGTCGATGACGGCTTCGCCCTCGATCGGCTTCGGCAGGAACCGGTGACCGGCGATGGCCGCCTTGATCGCGGCGTCCTGCTCCGTGTGCCCGGAGAGCACGACCCGGGCGGTCCCGGGGTGCAGCCGGCTGACCTCGGTCAGCAGTTGGGCCCCGTCCATGCCGGGCATCCGCATGTCGGACACGATCACCGCACAGGGTGATTCGGCGAGGATCTCGAGCGCCGGCTCCCCGCCCGGGACGAAGGACATGTCCCATTCGTGCCGTTTGGCGCGCAGCGACCGGCGCAGGCCGTCGAGGATGTTCGGTTCGTCGTCGACGAAGACGATCCGGGGCGTGCTCATGCCGCTGTACGCCTTCCGACGATGGGCAGGCGGAGGGTGAACGTGGCTCCCGCACCGGGCCGGGAGTCGACGTCGATGGTGCCGCCGTGTTTCTCGCAGATCGCCACGGCCAGCGCGAGGCCCTGACCGGTGCCCTTGCCGACCGCCTTGGTGGTGAAGAACGGCTCGAAGATCAATTTCTGGATCTCCTCGGGGATGCCGGCTCCGTCGTCGGCGAAGGTGATCACGACGGTCCGGTCCTCGACGCGTGTGCTCACCCGGATCTCACCACGCCGCTCCCGGCCCTCCATGGCGTCGGCCGCGTTCACCAGCAGATTCAGGAAGACCTGGTTGAGGTCGCCGACATGGCACAGCATCTCGGGGATCTCGCCCAGGTCGAGCACGACGTCGGCGACGTACTTGACCTCGTTACGGACCACCGCGAGCGTGGTCCGGATCGCCTCGTTCAGGTCGGCGTACGCGCGGTCCTCCGTACCCTTGAAACTGAACGCCTTCATCGCCTTCACCAGCGACGCGACGCGCTCGATGCCCTCGAGGCTCTGCGCGACCGCGGTCGGCACCTCGGACGTCAGGTACTCCATGTCGGCGGCCCGCTCGGCCTCCGTCGCCCGGCGCTTGCGCTCCTCCCACGGCAGTTGCCCGGAGTCCGGCTCCAGGCAGTCCCGGTAGACCACCAGCAGTTCCAGCATCTGCCGGTACGCCTCGGCGAGGAACCGGGTGTTGTCGCCGACGAACTGGATCGGCGTGTTGATCTCGTGGGCCAGCCCGGCGGAGAGCCGGCCGAGGGATTCCAGCTTCTGGTCGTGGCGGTCCTCGACCTCGCGCCGCTGCCGGCGGCGTTGCTCCGTGGTGTCCCGGAAGACCACGACGACGCCGGTGACCACCGCACCGGCGTGCAGCGGCGCGGCCGAGTACCGGACCGGGAAGACGGAGCCGTCCCTGCGGACGTACGTCTCGTTGTCGATCTCCGCCGGCTCGCCGGTGGCGTACACCCGCGTCAGCGGGCATCCGGTGGGCGACAGCGGGACGCACGTGTGCACCGTCTCGTGCACGTTCCGGCCGAGAAGCTCCCGCTCCGCCCAGCCGAGCATCCGGGCCGCGGCCGGGTTGACGACGGTGAGGCGACCCTGCTCGTCCGTGGTGTACAGGCCGTCCGCCATGTTGTCCACGGCGATGGAGCGGAACTCCTCCGCCTGCTTCGACATGCGGAACTCCCCTCCCGGGACACGCCGTCACGAACCGGCCTCCTGCGGGGCCCATCGGCCTGGACGGGTGACAGTTGAGTTCGCTGATCGGCGGGTTTGACTCAGCTGTGCCGGTTACGGTGCCGATGCCACTGACAGGGGTGTTCGGTCTCGGCCGGTGCGGGAGGCGACGATGCTGTCCAGAGATATGTTCGTGCATCGATGGCTCTCCGGGACCGACACGATGCTCGGCCAGATCCGGACCCTCTTCCTCGGGCTGCTGATGCTGTGGCCGGCGTTCGGCCTGTGGGGCGTGGAGGCACACGGCGACCTGACCCGGGCCGTGACCGTGGTCGTCCTGATCGTGGTGCTGCAGGCATGGTCGTACGCCGGATATCGCCGGCAGGGTTTCCCCGTCTGGAGCTGGATTCCCGAAGGCCTGTGCGTCCTGCTCGTGCTCGGCGCCTCGGACTTCGTCGCCGCCGTCGGGCTGTGTTTCATCTGGGTCAGCTTCCGCGCGCTCTACGGCCAGGCACGGGAGAAGCTGCTCGGCGCGGGCGTGGTGGCCGGCATCATGGCGACCGGGTTCGAGGTGTTCCACACCGGCTCCGGCAGCGCCATGTCGCTGATGTTCACCGCCCTGCTGTCGTTGACCGTCACTCACTTCCTGGCCCGCGTCAGCCGGGCCCGGGACCGCGCCGCCGCCCGGGAGAGCGCCATGGCCTCGGCCGGCGCGGGGCTCGCGGCCTCGACCAGCCGGGCGGACGTGCTGGATGTCGCCCTGGGCGCGGCGCTGGCCCTGGACCGCCGGGTGCACGCCGCGCTGATCTTCACCGTCGCCGGGCCGGCCCTGCACGTGGTCGCCGCGGCCGGGCACGTCGGCACCGAAGCGGTCGGCTGGGTGACCGAACTCGACCGGCTGCCCCCGCAGGCGCGGGAGACGCTGCGCTCCGGCGGCTACACCGTCGTCACGGACGACGCGGCGGGCTCGCTGGCCGACGTGCTGCGGCTGCCGCGACACCACGCGATCGGCATGGCGCCGCTGGTCGCGCACGAGAGCACGTTCGGCATGCTGGTGCTCGCGCTCGACCGGCACCCCATCGACGACCTGTCCGCCGCGGTGCTCACCCTGGCCGGCGAGACCGCCCTCACGCTGGACCAGATGCTGGTCAGATCCCGGCTGAGCGTGGTCGTCGAGCACCTGCCGGACGCGCTGCTGCTGGCCGGTGAGGCCGGCACCATCCGGTTCGTCAATCCGGCGGCGGAGGCCATGTTCGGCCGGAGCCGGGACGAACTCGTCGGCGCCCCCGTGTGGAGCCTGCTCCACCCGCAGGACGTGGCCTCCCTGCTGGAGACGAGGGCGGAGGGCCCGTCCCCCCGCGTGTGCCGGATGCGCGGCACCGACGACATGCCGTGGGTCGAGGTCGAGGCCCTGCTCGAGCACGCGACCGAGCACGACGGCTCCCGCAGCATCGTCCTGACCGCACGCGACATCTCCGAACGGCAGCGCCTGGAGCTGGAGCTGCGGCACGCGCAGAAACTCGAGTCGATCGGCCGGCTCGCCGCCGGCATCGCGCACGAGATCAACACGCCCATCCAGTTCATCGGGGACAACGTCCGTTTCATGGAGAACTCGTTCGCGGACCTGGTACGGCTGTGGGACACCTACCGCGAGCTGGCCGCGGCGGCGACCGGGCCGGACGACCTGGCCGAGACGAGGCGGCGCATCGACGAGCTGGCCGAGGAACTCGAGATGGACTACCTGATGGACGAGGTGCCGAAGGCGATCGCCCAGACGCTCAAGGGCGTCAACCGGGTGGCCGGGATCGTCCGGGCGATGAAGGCGTTCGGTCACCCCGGCACCGAGGAGAAGGCGCCGGCGAACCTCACCGAAGCTATCCAGAACACGCTCGTGGTCGCCAACAACGAGATCAAGTACGTCGCCGACGTCGAGACCGACCTGGCCGACCTGCCGCTCGTCTACTGCCACCTGGGCGACATCAACCAGGTGCTGCTGAACCTCCTCGTCAACGCCGCGCACGCGATCGCCGCCGCGAACCGCGGCCGGGGCACCATCCGGGTCTCCACCACCGTGGACCGCGGACATGTCGTGATCAACGTCGCGGACACCGGTACCGGGGTACCGCCCGAGATCGCCGACAAGCTCTTCGAGCCGTTCTTCACCACCAAGGAGGTCGGCACCGGCACGGGCCAGGGTCTTGCGCTGGTACGGAGCCTGGTGGCCGACCGGCACGGCGGCACGGTCGACTTCACCAGTGAGGTGGGGGTGGGCACGGTCTTCACCGTCCGGCTGCCGATCTCCCCGGGTGACGTGGCCGCCGTGTCCGCGAAGTCGCTGGAGGCGCAACGGTGACGCAGCGACCGCACGTGCTGTTCGTCGACGACGAGCCGATGATCATCGACGGTCTGCGCCGCATGCTGCGTATCTGCCGGGACCGCTGGACCATGTCGTTCGCGGAGAGCGGCGCGGCGGCGCTCGACATCATGCGATCCCGGCCGTGCGACGTGGTGGTGACGGACTACCGGATGCCGGAGATGGACGGCGCGGCCCTGCTGGAACAGGTACGTACCGAATTCCCCGGCGTGGTGCGCGTCATCCTGTCCGGCCAGACCAACGAGAGCAACCTGCTGCGGATCATGGTGCTGGCACACGAGATGCTGAGCAAACCCACCACGCCCGAGGTGCTGATCGCCGTCATCGAACGCCTCCTGGACGCGCGCATGCGGACCGGCAGCGGTCAGCACAGCGCCGTGGCCTTCGTGGAGTCCCTGCCCAGCCCGTCCCACACGTTCGTCGAACTGCTGGCGGCGCTCGAAGACGAGGAGGCGTCGGCACAATCCGTCGGTACGGTGATCGAGAAGGATCCCGCCGCCGCGGCGAAGGTCCTGCACCTGGTGAACTCGTCGGCCTACACCGCGGGCCACAAGGTCAGCGACGTGGCACAGGCGGTCACGCTGCTCGGCCTGCACACCGTGCGTGGCCTCGTGATGATGCACGACCTGATCCGGGTCTTCGACGCCGACGCCGCCCTGCCGGCCACCTGGATCGACGCGCTCACGCTGCACGCCGTCGAGACGTCCAGACTGGCCCGGCTGCTCGGCGCCGGAGCCGGCTGGCAGAGCGACGCGTTCACCGCGGGCCTGCTGCACGAGGTCGGCCAGCTGGTGCTGGCGTCGGCCCGGCCGGGTGACTTCTGCGACGCACTCGGCAACTGGACGTCCGGGGACCGCGACCTGCACGTGTACGAGCAGACCGCCTTCGACGCCTCGCACGTCCAGGTGGGGGTGAGCCTGCTGGGTCTGTGGGGCCTGCCGACGGCGGTGATCGACGCGGTCGGCGGCCACACCACGGTGCCCGGCCCCGGCCCGGCCACGGATCCCGCCTCAGCGGTCGCCCTGGCCCACCGGATCACCGAGGCCGACCTCGGGCCCGTCTGCGGCCCGCACACCGGCACCGCCCTGGACGAGGACGAGCTCGACGCGAGCACGCGGGCGGCCGTCAGCCGGTGGCGCCGGGAGCGCGCACACTGACCGAGCGGTACGCCCGGCCCGCGATCGTCCGGGCGGCTCGTCAGCCGGTGGCGCCGGGGTCGGCCGGTCCGGCGTCCGGCGCGTCCACCACCATCAGCGGCTCGGCCACCCCGTCCTCCAGTTCCGCGAAGTTCCGCAGCCGGGTCAGCAGGCCCGGTGTGACCTCCGGCCCGGCGCCGACCAGCAGCACGCCGGAGAGGCTGGTCACCGGCGCGGCCAGCACCATCCCGCACTGCAGCTCGGCCAGGGCGACGCCGCGCACCCCACCGGCCGCGGCGGCGACCGTGGCCAGTGCGTCCAGCAGCACCGGGTCGTAGCGGCCGGCCCGGGACCGCAGCGTCGCGATCGCGACGGCCGGCACGGTGCCGCGGGCCAGGAGCTCGTCGTGGTCCTCGACCAGGTGCAGCAGCCGGCCGCCGAACGGGATCGACTCGCCGGCCGTCCCGTCCTGGGGTGTTCCCGAGCCGTCGAAGCCCTTCCGTGAGTACCTGATCGCCTCCGCGACCGGGCCCAGTCGCGGGATCGGCGAGATCAGCTGCTCGGCGACCTCGGTCATCCGGTCGGCCATCGCCTGCTCGGCGTCGCTGAGCGTGTCCCCCGCGGCCAGCCGGTCGGCCACCACCGGCGGCAGCGACACCACGCCGAGCTGGGACATCTGCACGGCGAGCTCGGCCGCCCACCGGTCCTCCACCTCGACGAGGTCCAGCATCGCCGACGCGACCCGGCGCATGCGCGTACCCCGGCCGAAACCCGCGGGGCTGACCAGCGAGAGCACCTCGGTCAGCGCCTGCACGCTCCCCCGCAGCGTCTGCTCCAGCAGCTCGCGCTCCGCGACCACCAGCCGGTGCTGTGCCACGCAGTCACGCAGCGCCGCGCACATCGTCTCGTGGTCGACCGGCTTGAGCAGCATCCGGAACACGCCGCCCTGGTTGACGGTGAGCGCCGCGTCCGCGAGGTTCGTGTGCCCGGTGAGCAGCATCCGGGTCGCGGACGGCACCGCCTTCTTCGCCGCGGCCAGGAACTGCGCGCCGTTGATCCCGGGCATCATGAAGTCCGACACGATGACCTCGAACGGCGCACCCTTGCCGAGCGTGAAGAGCCCGTTCGCGGCACCGACCGCCGTCTCCACGTCGAACTCCCGCCGCAGCTGCCGCCGCAACCCGTCGAGCAGATCCGGCTCGTCGTCCACCAGCAGAATGCGCGGCGAGCCACCCGGTCCAGCCATCTCTGCCCCCGCACCGATCCGGCACACATGCGTCGGAATGACAATAAACCGCTGCACTTGCTCCTAGCCTGCATATGGGAGAGCGAGGTGCGCGATGAATCTCGGCCACGACTCGACGGGCACCGCCGGCCCGGGTGCTCACGCCGACGCGACACCGCACGCGCGGGCCGGGCCCGGCGTCGCCACGGCGCTGGCGCGTACCGCCGGGTTCTCGGTCCTGTATCTGGCGGCCACGTGGGCCGGCCGCCTGACGGTCATGGACGGCACGAACCTGAGCATGGTGTGGCCCGCAGCCGGCGTCGCCGCGCTGTGGTTCCTCACCGCGCGGCATCCGCGATGGCGCCGGCTCGACATGCTGTGTCTGTCCGCCGTCACCATGGCGGTGAACGTCGCCACCGGCGCGCCCACGGTCATGGCCGTCATGTTCGTCCTGGCGAATCTGGCGCAGGCGCTCATCTTCGCCCACCTGTTCCGTCGCTGGCTGCCCGGTCTGTGGGGCGGCGGTGGCGACCGGCCGCTGAGCCGGCTCACCCACCTGTGGCGGCTGCTGGCCGTCTCCGTGATCAGCACGGTCTGCGGCGCGCTGATCGGGCCCACCGCGGTGTGGCTGGTCGACGGCGCCTACTCGGTGCCGGCCGCCGCCGTGTGGCTGACCCGGAACACCGCCAGCATGCTGCTCATCGGCGCGGCCGGGCTGCGCCTCGGATACCTGCTGAGCGCCTACCCGGCCGCCGGCCCCACGGCGTCGTCGCGGCGTACCGCGCTGCGTGCGGTGTGGCGTGCGACGTCCTGGCCGCGCCGGGCGGAGTACGCGGCCGTCGTGACGGTGTCGGCCGCGGCGTACATCGTCGCCTTCGGCATCGATCATGGCCTTCCGCTGGCGTTCCCGCTGATCGTCATGACCGTCTGGGCCGGCCTGCGCCTGCACACCACCTTCGTCGTGCTGCACGACCTCGCCTTCGGCAGCCTCGCCGTCAGCTACACCCTGCTCGGCCTCGGCCCGTTCGCCGCGATCGAGTCGTACCCCACCCGGGCCCTCATCGTGCAGCTGTTCGTCGGTATCGTCGCCGTCGTGGGCCTGGCCGTCGCCCTCGGCCGCGACGAGCGCGCGGAGCTTCTGCGCACGCTGCGGCTGGCCCGGACCACCGCCGCCGAACAGGCCACCGTGCTGCGCACCATCGTGGACTCCATGGGCGAGGGCCTGGCCGTGATGGACGCCGACGGCCGGTTCCTGATGCGCAATCCGGCCGCCGCCACGCTGCTCGGTGGCGTGACCAGCCCGACCGGCAGGATGGCCGACAGTTCCTTCTACGGCCTGTTCCACACCGACGGCAGGCCGATCGCCGCCGACGAAATGCCGTTCCGGCGCGCCCTGCGCACCGGTCAACCGCAGGGCATGGACATGGTGGTACGCAACGCCGCGCTCCCCGCCGGCCGTGTCCTCGCGGTCAACGCGACACCACTTCCGGAGCCGATCGCCGGTACGGCGTACGCGCTGAGCATCTTCCACGACGTGACCGCCGAACGCCGCCACCGCGACGAGCTGGCCGCCTTCGCGGGGGTGGTCGCGCACGACCTCGCCAATCCGCTGACCACCGTCGAGGGATGGGGCGAGGACCTGCCCGAGCTGATCCGCACCGCGCCGGAGCGCGCGCTCGACGCGATCGGCCGCATCAACCGCGCGGCCGCCCGCATGCGCACCCTCATCGTGGATCTCCTGGACTACACCACCGCACGCGACGCCACGCTCAGAACCACCCGCACCGACCTGACCGCGACGGCGACCGGCATCGCGGCCGCCCGCGTCGACCAGGCCAAGGGCGTCGACGCGCCCGTCCCGCGCTTCACCATCGGCGACCTGCACGCCGTCCACGCGGACCCGGCGCTGATCCGCCAGCTGCTGGAGAATCTGATCAGCAACGCGATCAAGTACACCGCCCCGGGGATCACCCCGCACATCACCGTCACCACCAGCCGTCACGACGACGTGGTCGAGGTCGCCGTCGGCGACAACGGCATCGGCATCCCCGCCGGCGAGCACCGGGCCGTGTTCGGCAACTTCCACCGCGCCCACCCGACCGCCGGCTACACCGGCACCGGGCTGGGCCTGGCCATCTGCGAACGCATCGTCGAACGGCACGGCGGCACCATCACCGCCTCCGACAACCCGGCCGGCACCGGCACCGTCATCACGTTCACCGTCCCCGCCGCCGACACCGCGGCCGACAGCGCGGCGGCACCGTCCCGGTCCGTCGCGTACGCGACCTGAGGCCCGGCACGGCGTGACCGGTGGCCCGGCTTTCCGAACGAGGCTCACCATTATGTCGTAGCCTGAGGGGAATTCGCCCCTATTGTCGGCCGACCTGCCGGCGGGACTGAGGCTCCGATGGCGTTGATCCTGGTGACGTCGGTGTTCGCGGTGATCCTGGCGTGGGTGTCGTGGCAGTACCTGCGCCGCCGGGACCCGCTGATGCGTGACGTGATGTTGATGTTCGCCTCGGTCGCGATGCTCTTCGTGCTCGGGGCGGTCCGGCTGCTCACCGGCCCGCTGCCACAGCCGGTGACGATGCTGGCGGTCGCGCTGCTGATGGCCAAACCGCTGTTCACCCTGCGGCTGGTGAGCTGGCTCTGCCCGGTCCCGGCGTGGTGGTGGTACGCGGCGGTCCTGGCGTGGCTGGTGAGCGTGGCGCCGGCCGTGGCGTCGTCGGCCGGGCCGCTGCCCCGGCCGCAGTTGTGGCCGGCGCTGGTGGTCTTCTTCGTCCTGGAGACGGTGGCGACGTGGCTGCTCGGCACCCAGGCGCGCCGGCGTGGCGGCGCCGCCCGCGCCCGGTTGTGGTGTGCGACCGCCGGCACCGGCCTCTTCGGTGTCGCGGTGCTGCTGTCCGCCGGCGGCCGGGAGACGTGGCTGCAATCCCGGGTGCTGGCGGTGGTCTCCGGCCTGCTGTACCTGGTGGCGTTCGCGCCCCCGCGCTGGCTGCGCCGGATCTGGGCGCGCGGTGCGGCGTACGCGGTGACCGATCTGCTGCTGGACGCGCCGACCGCGGAACCGGCGGCGCGCACCTGGCGGCGCTACTGCGAGGGCGCCGTACGCGTCCTCGGGACGGATGCCGTGGTGGTGCTGATGCCGGGCGCCGGCGAGATGGTCCGCGTGGCCGGCTGCGCCGGCACGCTCGTCGACCTGGTATGCACCCGGCGGGGCCTCGACGAGCTGCTGGACGTCGGCGCGACGATCGACGCGCTGGCGGGATGGGCTCATCCACCCGCGGTGGCGGTCAGGTTCGCCCAGGCCACCGGCACGCGATACGTCACCGTCGCACCGGTACCGGGCGCGGACGGCCGCGGTGCGGTACTGCTGCTCAACCGGTACCGCAGCCTGTTCGCCGAGGACGACGTCGCCGCGTTCACCATCCCGGCCAGGCACGCCGCGGCGCTGGCCGAGCGGGCGCAGACCCTCGCGGAACGGGAACAGCTGGCGGTGATCGTGGAATCGTCACACGACGCGATCATCGGCAAGTCCCTGGACGGTGTGATCACCAGCTGGAACGCCGGTGCCGCACGGCTCTACGGGTACTCCGCCGGCGAAGCGGTCGGCCGGCACGCGTCCATGCTCTTCCCGCCGGGCCAGGAAGCGGTCGAAGCGCAGTTCATGGCCCGCATCGCCCGGGGTGAACGCGTCGACCAGCAGCGGGTGACCCGCCGGCGCCGCGACGGTGCGGTGATCACCGCGGTGCTGACCATGTCACCGATCACCGACGCGGACGGCCGGGTCACCGGCGTGGCGTCGGTGTCGCGCGACATCAGCGAACGCCAGCGCGCCGAGGCGATGTTCGAAGAGGTGCTGGAAGCAGCCCCGGACGCGATGATCGGGGTCACCGACGAGGGCACCATCACCCTGGTCAACGCGCAGGCCGAACGGCTGTTCGGCTACCAGCGCGACGAGTTGGTGGGCCAGTCGGTCGACATCCTGGTGCCCGAGCGCCATCGTGGCGGGCACCATCATCATCGCGACCGTTACTTCGCGCATCCCCGCAGCCGCCCGATGGGCGCCGGCGCCGCCCTGGCCGCGGTGCGCAAGGACGGCAGCGAGTTCCCCGCCGAGATCAGCCTGTCCTCGGTGACCACCGACCAGGGCATGATCGTCACCACCGCGATCCGTGACGTCACCGACCGGCTGATCGCCCAGGCCGAACGCGAACGCCTCATCACCCAGGCCGAACGCGACGCGGCCGAGAAACGCCTGCAGCACACCCGCCGGCTGGAGAGCCTCGGCCAGCTCGCCGGCGGTGTCGCGCACGACTTCAACAACATCCTCGCCGTGATCAGCAACTACTCCACGATGATCGCCGAGGTGATCGGGTCGCCGGACCCCGCTCCCGAGGACATGGCCGCCGCCCGCGTCGACCTCGGCCAGATCAGCCGCGCCGCGGAACGCGCCACCCGGCTGACGAAACAGCTGCTCGCCTTCGGCCGGCGCGACATCACCCAAGCCGAGGTGATCAACCTCAACCACGTCATCGGCGACGTCGAGCAGATGCTGCGCCGCGCGATCGGCGAACACATCCACCTGATGACCACGCTGCACCGGGATCTGTGGCCGGTCTACGCCGACCCCGGGCAGGTCGAGCAGATCCTGGTCAACCTCGCCGTCAACGCCCGCGACGCGATGCCCGGCGGCGGCACCCTGTCCATCGACACCAGCAACGCCGAGATCGGCGACGCCGACCTCACCAGCTCACCCCTGCCGGTGGGCCGGTACGTGCGGGTCCGGATCAGCGACACCGGCACCGGCATGCCACCGGAGGTCATCGAACGCGCCTTCGAGCCGTTCTACACCACCAAACCCAAGGGCTCCGGCACCGGCCTCGGCCTGGCCACCGTCTACGGCATCGCCACCGCCGCCGGCGGCGACGTGCACCTCTACTCCGAGAACGGCATCGGCACCACCGTCACCGTCGTCCTGCCCGCCGTCGACGCCCGCCGCCCCGAGCCCGGCTCCCCCGCCGACGCCACGGTGATCGCCGAGCCCGCCGCCGCCGAGGCACCGCACGAGACCATCCTGATGGTCGAGGACGAGGACGACCTGCGCGTGATCACCGGCCGCATCCTGACCCGCGCCGGCTACCACGTCCTCTCCGCCAGCGGCGGCGAGCAGGCCCTGCACCTGGCCCAGACCCACCCCGACCGGATCGACCTGCTGCTCACCGACGTGATCATGCCGAAGATGACCGGCAACGAGGTCGCCGCCCGCGTCCGCGCCATCCGGCCCGGCATCCCCGTGCTGTACATGTCCGGCTACGCCGAACCCGTCCTCACCGGCAACGGCACCCTGCCCGACGGCGTCACCATCGTCGAGAAGCCCTTCACCAGCCAGGAACTCCTCAACCGCGTCCGCGCCTTCGTACACCCGCCCGGCACCCGAACACCACAGGAAGCCCACCACACCGGCTGACCACCGCGAAGGCAGAGTCGACTGGGCGTCAGCGGCCCGCTCGGTGTCGTGTCATGACCCGGCGCACCACGGTGGCCGAGCCGGCGACGACGTGGTCATCCGGCATGTACCGGTGCGGCAACGCCTCGGTATGTCCGGCTTCCACGGCGCCGGCGTGCGCCGCTCCGAGGCACAACGAGAAGTAAGGTGATCAGTCGAAGCAACCTCATCAACAAGGGAACGAGGACCCGACGTGTTACGCACCGGCCATCATTCCCCCGCCGCCAAGAATCGCAGCCAGAAGTACAGCTGTCGTTCCTCGTATCGATTTCACTACAGTTCTCCCCCAGATAGAAATCACAATCCGCCTCACACTGAGGTGATCTCAGTGAGTTTCGGGCAGGATTCGGTATTCGAAGTGGGTGAGGTGAAGTGCGGCGGCGACGATGTCACCGATTCGTCGTGGGCTGGCGGTGGTATGGCGTAGCGTTTTCCAGCGGCCGACGAGGATGGCGAAGCCGCGTTCGCCTTGCCAGCGCAGGCCGCGTAGCAGCCGGTTCACCGTCCGGTTCGCCACCGCGAGTTGCCGGCCGCCGGCCGGTTGTTTGGTGGGGGTTTTGATGCCGTGACCTGCTCCTTCGTAGCCGGCGTCGGCGAGGGCCGGCAGCTGCAGTTCGGCGGCGGCCCAGTTCAACGCGGCGGTGACGCCCAGCTGCTGAGCGCAGCTGAGATCATGCATATGCCCGGGCAGTGACGGTGAGGTCCAGATGATCAGCCCGTCAGGGCGCATGACGGCCTGGACGTTCGCGCCGAAGTCCCGGTGCTTTCCCGAGTACCAGGCGTCGATCGTCTCGCCCTTCACGCTGGTGGCGGTCTCCGCGAGGCGGTCACAGTCGAACAGCTTGCCGTCCAGAATGACGAACGCCCAGCCCTCGTCGGCGGCCCGTTGTAACGCCTCATGCAGATCAGGTGCCTGGGCGGACAGCACGGTGATGCCTTCGGCGAGATACCGGTAAACGGTGGCCCGGGAGATCCCGAACCCGGCGCCCAGCACCGTGGCGTCTTCGGCTTTGCGGAACCACACTATGACCAGCAGCGCCTGGTAGAAGCAGGTCAACGACCGTGTCCCGCGACGGGTGCCCCTCGCCCGCCGTTCGGCGGACAGCAGCTGGGCAAGGTAGCGCACCAGTTCCCTGGGCACGTCGAGCATGGCAGGATAAGCGATCACGTGGAGCCCTCTCGTAGACCTGTTCCGTCGCAAGAACCTGTCTATCGATGGCTCCACGCCCATATCCAGCACCATCCGCTTCGACCCGATATGCCCGTGTCTACAGCAGAACCGCGCCGCAAGTCCTCGTTGAGATCACCTCACTGGCGGCAACACGACCCCGTCTGGGTTCGTGGCGAGTTCATAGAGGAATCGCGAAGTCGACATCGGGTAGGCCACGTGGTGGCCGAGTGAGGCATCGAGTGCCACTACCGGCCACTCGTGGGGGTTGCCTGACGTCCGCGCCCAGCCGAGGTACCCGCCACCGAGCCGGCCCCATGGGATCAGGCCGCCGGCCTCGGGGTCGATCGCTCCGGGTGGTCCGCCGCCGCGGTTCCGTTCGGCGGCGACCCGGTCGCCGAGGGCCTTGCCGACCGCGAAGAAGTCGTTGACGGAGCCATCGGGTGCGCAGAGGCGAGCGGGGCCGGCTGTCACCGCGCCCAGTGCTGTGACGATGTCGTAGTAGTCGCCGGGCAACGCATGCTTCGCACGCATCATGGACTCGGAGATGTCGTAGCCGGGCACCGCGACGGCCTCGACGACCGGCGCAAGTCCATCGACGGGGACGGTCTCAAGGATCGTCGGCGCGTATGACCGCAGGTTGCTGACCCAGTACTGCCCACTAGGTCTCGACACCGGCTCCGCCGGATCGGGTTCGAACCCTCGCAACGGCGTGAAGTCCGGCGGCTGGACATGCTCCGCGATGTATCGCATCTCTTCGATGCCGGACCGGTCGGTAACCAGTACGTTCAGAACCGCTGCGGTCGGCAGGTCGACAATCGGCCACGGCTCTTCATCGTCATTACAGACGATCGTCGGCCAGGTGTCCGGGCCTCCTGCCCCCGGACGCCAGCAGAACACGTAATCGAATCCCACGATCGCCCAGGGGATCAGCCCGTCGACGGCCGGATATACCGGATACGAAAGGGGCTGTTCCGCTGCCCAGTCGGCGACAATAGCGGCATAGCCCGCCACCTCTTCGCGAAAAGCGTCGGCGTCCGAGGATGCTTCCGGATGCAGAACCTTTATGAAGGTCTGGAACTCGCCGGGTGGAAAAGCTTCGACCAGCGCCTTGTACTCGTCGGGAAAAGCGATGTCGAGCTGCCCGGACAGATGGGTCCAGTCGATCGCCCGCACCGCAGCCGACCAGCTGGTCACTTGACGAAGCGCTCGGATGTTGTCACTCACGGCGTATTCTCGATTCTTATCTACACAGATCCTCGCCCACTGGCGACCACGGTGTTCACGAAGGTGGGCAGCCGACGATCCAGAACCGTTCCCGCCGGTACGCCGGTGGCCGATCGCCGGTGGCCGGCCCCGCGCGCGGCTACAGCCAGCCGACGCGGCGCAGCCGGCGGTACAGGAAGACGGAGCCGACCAGCATCAGCGTCAGCACGCCCGGGTATCCGTACCGCCATTTCAGCTCGGGCATGAATGTGAAGTTCATGCCGTAGATGCCGGCGATGGCGGTCTGCATCGCGGCGATGGCCGCCCACGAAGCGATCTTGCGCATGTCGTTGTTCTGTTCCACGGTCACCTGCGCCAGGCGTGCCTGGAGCAGCGAGTTGAGCAGGTCGTCGTACTTGGTGATCTGGTCGACCACGCGCGAGTGGTGATCGCGGACGTCGCGGAAGTACCGCCGGATCTCGGTGGGCAGCTCGGCGGTCTGCGGCTCCTGCAGCGCCGCCAGCGGCTGTTGCAACGGCAGCACGGCGCTGCGGAACTCCAGCAGCTCCCGTTTCAGCTGGTAGATGTGCTCGATGCGCAGCGCCCGGTCGCGGGCGAAGACGCCCCGCTCCACCGTGTCGACGTCGGCGCGCATCGCGGCGGCGATCCGCACGTACTCGTCGACGATCCGGTCGCACACCCCGTGCGCGACCGCCCACGGCCCTTCGGCCAGCTGCTCCGGTGTGGCCTCGAGCTCGTCGCGGACCTGGCGCAGCGCACCGACGTGGCCGTGCCGGACGGTGACGACGAACCGCGGGCCGACGAACATGCGTACCGAGCCGGTGTCGACGATCTCGCTGCTCTCGGTCAGCTCGGTGTGCTCGACGTAGGCGGCGGCCCGCAGGACGAGGAACGCCGTGTCGCCGTACCGTTCGAGCTTCGGCAGCTGCTCCTGGTGCACCACGTCCTCGACGGCGAGCGGGTGCAGGGCGAACGTCCCGGCGACCTCGGCGAGCAGCGCGGTGCCGGGCTCGTGCAGCCCGATCCACACGAACGCGCCTGGGGTCTGCCGCGCCTGCTCGTACAGCGCGGCGAGATCATGCTTTCCGGGGGCGCGGACACCGCCGACGTACAGTGCGCAGTCGACGATTCCCTCTGTTGTGTGCACGGTGCCTTTCCCATCGCCGGTGAGCCGGCCCCATACCGGCCGAACGGCAAGCCTATGGCCCGTACGGCGAGCGGGTGCCGGGCAGGTCCGGCACGGTGCGGCGGTCGGCGCGCGGGACTACTTGGGGGCGGGGACCGGCTGCACCGTGACGAGCACGACGATGAGGACGATCCACAACGTGGCAACCAGAACGATCAGCGACGGGGCCCGGTGACGGCGTCGCAGGGTGACAAGTTTCCGCTTCACGTCGTCGTTCCCGCCTCACATCGGCTGTGGCACACCGCCGTCACCGTACACGCCGCCGGACACCGGACCCGGGCCTAGGATGCGGCATGACCCGACAACGATCCGGCACGCCGACCCGCGACCGGATCCACCTGGCCGCCTCCCGGCTGTTCCGGGAGCGCGGCTTCGCCGGCACCTCGGTCCGGGACATCGCCGCGGCGGCCCAGGCCGACCCCGCTCTGGTCATCCGTCATTTCGGCAGCAAGGAACTGCTGTTCCTGGACGCCGTACGGCCGCGGCTCGACGAGTCGGCGTTCGACGCCCCGCTGGGGACGCTGGGCACCCGGCTCGTCGAGATGCTGCTGGACGTCGGTGAGCAGTTCCGGCCGGCCTACGTCGCCCTGCTGCAGGGCAGCGCCGAGGCGCGGATCGCCGAGCATCTTCGCGGCCTGCACGAGCGGGAGTTCGTGGTGCCGCTGCGGTCCCGGATGTCCGGACCGGACGCCGACGCGCGGGCGCGGATGGCGGCCGCGATGGTCGGCGGGATGCTGTACGCGCTCTGGGTCGTCGGTGACGGCCGGCTCACCACCGACCGGGCCGCGTTCGTCCGCCGGTACGGCGGTCTGCTGCAGCAACTGATCACGCCGGACGCCTGAGTCAACAGCGTTGACAGACGTGTCCCGCGCGCGTTGACTGCCTCCATGGCAAAGCTCGATCTGCGCGTACGCCTGCTCGGCCGGCTGCTGCGCAGGAACTCGATCACCGGGCAGAGCACCGAGCAGATCCTGCGCAACCAGCGGGTACGGGTCGGCCACAATCCGCTCACCGACCTGCTGCTCGGCGCGGTCGCGAGCGGCGTCACCCTCGCCGACTCGCACGCCGCCGGCGAGACCGGCCCGCTGCGCATCCGCAGCTACCGCCCCGCCACGCACGACGGGACACCGCTGCCGCTGATCGTGAACTTCCACGGCGGCGGCTGGGTCGTCGGTTCTCTCGACACCGCCGACTGGCTGTGCAGCAACGTCGCCGCGGCGGTGGGCGCGGTCGTCGTGTCGGTCGACTACCGGCTCGCGCCGACGCACCGGTTCCCGGCCGCCGCCGAGGACTGCTACGCCGCGCTGACCGACGTGGCCGGTCGCGCCGCGGAGTTCGGCGCCGATCCGCGCCGGCTCGCCGTCATGGGCGACAGTGCCGGCGGCAACCTCGCCGCGGTCACCACCCTGATGGCGCGCGACCGTTCGGGACCGGCCATCTCCTTCCAGGCGCTGATCTACCCGGCCACCGACCTCACCGGTGCCAGCCCGTCGATCGACGAGAATGCCGACGCCCCGATCCTCACCAGGGACGACATCGTCACCTACCGCGACCACTACCTGGGCGGCGCGGACCCGACGCAGCCCTACGCCTCGCCGCTGTTCGCCGCCGACCACCACGGACTCCCCCGCGCCCTGATCCAGGTCGCCGAGCACGACCCCATCCGCGACGACGGGCTGCGGTACGCCGACGTCCTGCACGCCGCGGGCGTACCCGTGCGCACGGTCGCCTACGCCGGCATGCCGCACGGCTTCCTCGCTTTCCCGAGGCTGTGCCGTGGCGCGCCGCGGGCCCTCGCGGACCTCACCGCCGCACTGCGGTCCGCCCTGACCGATCCGGCACACCACGTCGACAAATAGATGGCCTTGAATCACATGGAGGGCTGGGTTACCGTCCGGTAACCGGAGTCGTCGAGGCCACCCGCTCGACGGCCCGCCGAACCGAGAGGCCGGACATGCCCCTGCGTACGCGCATCTGCGCCGCCCTGCTCGCCGCCACCGTCGCCGGACCGGGCCTGGCCGCACGCCCCGCCGCCGCCGACCCGCCGGTCACGTCGCGCGGCGTCCCGATCCCCGCCTTCTACACCCCACCGGCCACCCTTCCCGCGGCCGACGGTGCGCTGGTCCGCACCGAGCCGCTGCCGCTCGCACTGCGCCTGCCGGGCATCACCTCCCCGATGCCGGGCAGCGCGACCCGGATCATGTACAAGTCCACCGACTCCGCGGGCGAGCCCGTCGCCGTCACCGGCGCCTACCTGGAACCGGCACTCCCCTGGCCCGGCCCCGGACCGCGACCGCTGGCCGTGCTCGCACCCGGCACCATGGGCCAGGGCGACCAGTGCTCCACCTCCCTGGCCCTGCAGAAAGGGCTTATCCTCGGCATCGGTACGGAGCGGAGCACCGTCTCCGTCGGCTACGAGATCCTGGCGATCTACCGGCTGCTGGCCAGGGGCATCGCCGTCGTGCAGACCGACTACGTGGGCCTCGGCACCACCGACCGGCTGCACACCTACGTCAACCGTGTCGACAGCGCCCACGCCGTCCTCGACGCCGCCCGCGCCGCCGTGGCACTGCCGTACGCCTCGGTCACCGCCCGGTCCGCGGTCGGCCTGTACGGCTACAGCCAGGGCGGCGGAGCGACCGCCGCGGCCGCGGAACTCCACTCCACCTACGCCCCCGACGTCCCGCTGCGCGCCACCTACGCGGGCGCACCACCAGCCGACCTCGCCCAGGTCACCGCCGCGATCGACGGCAGCGAACTGCTCGGCGCGCTCGGCTGGTCGGTCAACGGCTTCCTGCAGTCACGGCCGGACCTGGCGCCGCTGGTCGACCGCTACCTCAACGACACCGGCCGCGCCGTACTCGCGGACCTGTCCACCATGTGCGTCGGCGACGCCATCCTCACCTACGCGGGACGGCGCAGCACCACCTGGACCACCGGCGGCGAATCGGTGGCCGAGATCATCGCCGCCGAACCCGTCCTGCGGGACTTCGTCGACGACCAGCTCATCGGCACCCGCCGGCCCACCGGCGTGGTCCGCGTCGCCACCGGCGTCAACGACAACCTCGTCCCGCACGCCCAGGCCCGCGCGATGGCCACCGCCTGGTGCGGCCTCGGCGGCGCCGTCGTCTACGCCCCGGTCACCCTGCCCCCGGGCAGCAGCGCGCTGCTCAACCACTTCGGGCCGCTGCTCACCGACCAGGACACCGCCGTGCGCTGGCTCAGCCACCGCCTGGCCGGCTTCCCGGCCACCACGAACTGCGCCGCACCGGCCCGCCGGCCCTGATCCGGCGCCCAGCCCGGATCAGTTCCCGGCCGTCAGCTCGCCGAAGGCTTCCTCCGCCCATCGCCTGCGGATCGGATCGGTGCATGCGGCCAGGAAGGCCCGCGCCGCGGCAGCGATACGCCGGTGGTGAACGGCCAGTTCCGGAACTCGTACGAGCACCGCCGCCGCGGCGATCGCCTCCTGCCGTACGGCCGGGTGCGGGTCGTCCAGGAACGCGGCGACGGTGTCGTACATCCGGGGACGCAGCTGCCTGATCGTGTGCCATGGCGAAGCCGGGTACTCCACCGGTGAGTACCCCGCGAGCTCGACGAACTCGCGCTCGCGAACGTCACCGACCGCCTCGGCCACGGCGGACAGCCAGGCCAGCAGATGGGCACGCAACGGCCGGAGTTGCCCGCGCGGGCTCCGGATCACCGAGTCGCCGCCCGGCCGGTGATCCAGCAGCGCCAGCACGTACCCGACGGCGGGCGCCGTCGGCGGGAACACGTTCGGATATTCGACGAACGAGTCCCACAGATGCGACAGGCCCATCGTCACCGACCGCGCATCATCGGCGGCCAGGCCGCGCAGCAACGTCCGCGTGCCGGCGTGCGACGGCCAGTACTCGTCCGCCGGGCCGACCCAGTCGACGGCATCGAGCAGGTCGCCCCAGTCGGTCTGCTCCGCCGCCACCACCGCATCATGACACGGCCTTCGGGAGCCGGTGGCGGTCCATGCGTCCAGCATCATCCGGCGCATGCATGCTGAGCCCGCGGGTCACGGCCTGCGAGCATGACCCGGGGTGCGCGCCTGCCGGTCACGTGCGTTGTGCGGTCTGGACGGCTCCGGCGATCTCACGAGCCCAGGCACGGACCCGGGCGGGATCCCGGAAGTCGCCGCCGTGCCCGCTCGCGGCCATCCGCCGGGACACGAAACCCAGCCAGCCGTGCGCTTCCTCGCTCAGCCGGCCGCCGAACGTGGCATGGTCACGCGTACCCATCATCCGCATGGCGTTGACGGCCTGCGTGCAGGGCGGCACCGCCGCGCAGACGCCGGCGTCCTCCAGCGGTCCGCTGCTGAACACCCAGGCGGGCCGGCCGGCGAGCACCGGCCCGAACCGCTGGGCGAACCGACGGGCGTCCGCGTGCCATCCGGACATGTGCAACGCGCTGCCCAGGACCACCGCTTCGTAGGGGGCGATATCGGGCACCGCGCCGGCCGGGACCGAGTGCGCGTCGAGACCGGTCGCACGAAGCTCGTCCGCGATCCATTCGGCGATCTCCGCCGTTCCACCGGTCACGGACGCGTACGCCACCAGGACCGTCATGTCACACACTTCCCCTCACCAGCCATCGTCTCTCACTCGATCGCGCGCGGGTCAAGCGTGATCACCACAAGGACGTCCAGTGCGGTGACGGAAGGGCGCGCGAATCGTCGTTGGTAGAGCAGGCGTGCCTGGTCCCAGCCGGGCTGCCCGCGGCAGACCGCCCGGCCGCGGCCCTGCCTCCGCTCGCCCGCCAGCCACAGCCGCACCGGCGCCGGGTCCCGGAACGCGATCCACCACGGGTCGCGATCGGCTTCCGGAGCGTTGACCACTATCTCCGTGCCGGTACCGACGTAGCGGACCGGCATGGCGGTACGGGTGGTCCCGGCCCGCACGGTGAAGGTCAGCTCGCACACGTGGTCGTCGAGCAGCCTGCGCAGCAGCGGAGTGTGCAGCAACAACCTCGGTGCCACCGCGGTGGTGGGCATCGCGGTCAGGCCGCCGCGGCACCGGCCGGGGCCGGCACGGGAATGACCACCACCGGGCAGGGGCCGGCGTGGATGCAGCTCTCGCTGACCGAGCCGAGCAGTCCGTGCCTGATCCGGCCGTGCCCGTGGCTACCGAGCACCAGCAGGTCGCCGTCGCGGGCCGCGGTGGTCAGCACCGCGGCGGGAGTTCCCTCGACCACCTCGGCGGTGATCGGGACGCTCGAGCCGTACCGGCGGGTGACGTCCTCGATGTCCCGGTGCAGCACCTCGGTCACGTACGCCGCCTGCTCCCGCGGGGTGAGGCCGACCACGGCGCCGTCGGCGTAGCCGTCCCACAGCCAGACGGAGACCGCCCGGACCGCGCCGCCGCGGGCCACGGCTTCACGGACCGCCCAGTCGAGTGCCCGCCGGCCGCCGTCGGATCCGTCGACGCCGACGGTGATCAGGTAGGAGTGCTTCATGGTCCTCACCTCGTCCTGTCGTCACCGTCAGCGTGCACCGAACGCCGCCCATGGAGAAGGGTCGATGGTCCCGTCGATCGCCGCGCAACGACGATCCGGGCGGTACGCGGCCACGGACTCGCCACGGCCGGCCGGCGGGCCCGCCACGCCGGCGTCCGGCCGGGCCGAACGGCCCTGTGCCGGCGAGACCGGTCGCGCTGTGCTGGGTCCAGCGGTGACGAGGGGGCGACGTTCCGCGACGCACGGCGCGCGAAGGAGGAGAAGGCCATGCGCCCAGGACAGTCATGGACGGCCGCGCTGCTCGCCGGTCTGCTCACCTGGCCGGCGGCCGCCGCACCGGCGACGGCCCGGTCACAGCCGGAACTGTTCGATCTCGGACCCGGATCGGTGATCGCGACGAACGGGCGCGGTGACGCGCTGATCCGGTCCGGTGACGACCAGAAGTACCTCATGCTGAACCACCGTCACCACGACCCGGTGGAGGTGCCCTACCAGGGTCAGCTATCCGACAAGGTGGACATCAACGAACGAGGGGACATGGTGTTCGGCGGCCACCTCTGGCGCGACGGACGGCTGACCGTGTTGCAGGACCGTGCCGGCACTCCGATGGTCGGTCTGGCGCTCAACGACCACGGCGTGGTCGTCGGGCACCGCTCCATCGGCGACTCCCAGGTCGTGCACCCCGCGGTTCTCCGGAACGGTGAGATCGTCGACTTCCCGGGCTGGCAGGGGATGACGGCCGGTAGCGCGGTGGACGTCAACAACCGCGGTCAGGTGCTCGTCAATCTTCACGACGACACGGATCACTCCCGGCGGTCCGTGATCTGGTCCCAGGACCGGATCATCGACCTCGGCGGCACGGACACCGACGCGGTGGCGATCAACGACCGGGGCATGGTGATCGGCTACAGCGACTTCATGAGGCCGTTCCGGTGGCAGAACGGCGTACTGACACCGCTCACCGACGGCTACGAGATCACCAGCGGCCTGGTGTTCGCGCTCAGCGAGCGCGGTGACATCGTCGGTCAGGCCAACTACAGCCCCGTACTGTGGCGGGACGGCAGGGCTACCTTCCTCGCTCCCGGTAGTTCCGGGCGCGCGACGGCGGTGAACGAGCGCGGCGAGATCGCCGGCGTCCTGGAACGCATCGACGGTGACTGGGCCATCACGAACCCGTTCCGCCGGCGGCAGGGAGACCCGAAGATCTACCGCCTGACAAGTGACCAGATCACCTGGAGTACGACGGTGAGCCTGGACGTGCACGGCTGCGTGATCGGCACCATCGCGTTCACCGACTACACGTCGCACATCGTGTTGTGGAACGCGCCGCCCGGCTGAACCGTCCTCCGGTGGAGCCGTCCGGGCTCTGCCGGAGGACCACCACGCGGGATGCGCGGTCGTCACCGGGGTGGACGGCGGCCGATAGGCTGCCAGCCGGTAGCTCGCCACGGGGAGGCTCAACGTGTTGGACGAATCCGCGCTCGATCAGCAGCTGCGCACGGCGCGGGCGTCGCTGCACGAACTGCAGGCGTCCGTGCAGGCCGCCGCACCGCCCGAACCGGTCACGGTCGAGCGGGCCAACGGCCTGATCAGCGTGACGGTCGGCCCGGACGGGCGACTGACCTCGCTGGACGCGCATCCGGCCGTGCTGCGCGAGGGCGTCGAGTTCGTGACCGGTGAGATCATGGCCGCGGTCAACGCGGCGCTCGACGCGCAGGCACCGGAGGTGCCGGTGGGCGCGGTGCCGGACATCGCGACGCTGTTCGCCACGGTCGAGCGGGCGCAGGACGAGGGCCTGCGGCAGATGCGGCAGATCACCACCACGATCGGTGAGGCCATGCGCCGGATCGCACCGGAGGGACGATGAGCGGCGGGTTCTCGGTCGAGCCGGAGTCGCTGCGCCGTGGTGGCGAGGCGTTGCAGCGCGTCGGTGACGACTTCGCGGTGCAGCTCGACGGCTTCGACGCGACGCTGGCCTCGTACGGCACGCCGTGGGGTGGCGACGAGATCGGCGCGTTGATCGGCCAGGCGTACCAAGCGGCGGTCGGGTACGCGATGGACTGCTTCTACATCGCCGCCGACGAGATGGCCGCCGCCGGCGAGGACCTCACCGTGATGGCCGCGGCCTACGACGACACCGAGAAGCAGAACGAGGACCGGTTCACCGGCATGAGCCGAGGGCTGTGACGGCATGGGGCTGGAGCTACCGGGTGAGCTGGTCGCCGTACTCGATGTGCTGGGCCTGAGCTGGCCGGAGTCGGACGAGACCGCGCTGTTCGAGCTGGGACAGGCGTGGATGCAGTTCGCCGGCACGCTGGACGCGACCGTCACCGCGGCACAGTCGACGGCGCAGGCGGTGGTCGCGGCGAACGAGGGGGCCGCGATCCAGGCGTTCGACGCCTGGTGGCAGGGGGACGGCAGCCCGGTCTCGGTGCTGCAGCCCGGTTCTCCCGCGGCGACCGCGCTCGGTGCCGGCCTGATGGCCTGCGCCGCGATCGTGCTCGCCTTGAAGATCCAGGTCATCGTCCAGCTGGTACTGCTGGTCGTGCAGATCGCGACCGCGATCGCCAGCGCCGGCCCGACGTTCGGGGCGTCGCTGGCGTGGATCCCGATCGCGCGTGCGATCGCCAAGGTGGTCATCGAGGAGCTGATCATGATGGCGGTCACGGAGCTGCTCAATGCCTAGGCGCTCCGGAGCCGGTTCCTCCTCCCCGGACGGCGGCGACCGGCCGCGCCGCGGCTCCACGGACGACGGTGGTACGCCGCAGCGGCCGTCGGGCGGCATGCTGGCGCGCGCGGTCTCGCCGATCTCACCACCGCGCCGCCGCCGGCGGCCGGGGCACGGTGCCCGGCAGCGCCAGGCGGGCGCGACGAGCGGCCCGGTCATCTTCCGCATGCCGCGCGATCACACGCCGGAGATGGAGGACCAGGCCAGGGAGTACGTGAACGCGGCGAACAAGGCCCTGGACGAGGGCCGGCTCGCGCCGGGGCGGGTCACCGTCGACGGCGAGCTGGAGCGGGCCAAGGAGCGGGCCGCCAGGAACGAGCGCAACGCCGCGGAGGACCGTGACGAGTCCTACGGCGACAAGGTCGCCGCTCATCTACCCGACACGACGTGGAGCGGCACGGCCGAGCCGCCCGGGGGCTGGGGCCGGCATGACGGTAGGCTTAACAGCAGCCTGGGCTCACAGTCGGAGAAGTATCCCGAGGGTTACCAGCCGACGCGCTTCTATCTCGAGGGCGACGACGACATACCGGCCGAGCACCGGGAGCCGGACAGCGGCAACGACCCGCCGAGCAGACGGAGCAGACGATGACCGACCCGCAGCAGCTCGACTGGCCGGCGACGATCGGGCACGCCATCATGGTCCGGCAGCAGCTGCACGCGCTCGACGGCAGCGAGCCGGACTCACTGCCCAACGTCAAGGCCACCGAGGCCGACGTCGCCGAGTTCGAGCGCGCGTTCGGTGAGCGGCTTCCCGCTGTGTACCGCTCGTTCCTGCTGCACGCCAACGGCTGGCGGGGTTTCTACTACGACGTCGACCTGTTCGGCCTCGACGAGCTGGTCGGCGGCGGCGCCTGGCCGATCGCCGAGCAACTGCTCGACACGTACGTCGACGAGGAGGTGCTCGACGACGCCGGCCTCGACCCGGACGACGTGATGCCGGTCGGCGCCGGCCGCGGCTCGACCACCCTCTTCCTGATCATTCGCGAGGGCCGGCCCGGCGCCGGCCAGGTGTCCTGGATCGGCAGCGGCAAGGAAACCGACCGGTTCACCCACTTCGCCGACTTCATCGCCTCGATGACCGCGTACGACCTGCGCCGCATCGACCAGCTACGGCGCGCCTGACTCCCACACACCGCCGGCGGCGCGTTGCCTCGGCGAGTCGCGGAAAGCCGGCATCAGCGCATCGAGTACTTTCCCGGTGACGACGCCTCTGGTCGTCGTGGCCGACTGGCCGGAGGGGCCGGTGTCGGTGCCGCGTCGACCCGCACCGCTCCGGTGGCGGGTGGGTTGACGTCGGCGTACCCCGGTCAGGGGTGTTGTTCGGATGTGAGCCGGCTGAGCAGGGCGACGAGTTGGGCGAGGTCGTCGTCGGACCAGTTCCGGGTGTGCTCGCGGAAGACGGCGCCGCGGTCGGCCAGCGTCGCGGCGACCCGGTCGCGGCCGTCCGTGCTGAGTCCGACGATGATGCTGCGCCTGTCCTCCGGGTTGGGTGCGGCGTCGAGCAGGCCCAGGGCGCGCATCTTGCCGATCAGGGTGCTGGTGGAGCTGCGGTCCATGTGCACGGCCTCGGCCACCACGCTGGGTGTGGCGGGCCCGAACGCGTAGAGCCACCGGGCGATGTGGAACGCCGCCGGCTGTAACCGCGGGTGGAAGTGCGCGGCGCTGCGCTCGCCCAACGCGCGGGTCGCGCTGACAACCGCGTTGATCTGTTCGCCGAGCGCCCGTTCCAGATCGTCGCGCCGTGGCGCACCGACCCCAGAGGTGGTTTGCATATGCCCACTATAACGCCTAACGTGATGGACATATGCAAACCATCTGAGGGGCAGCGCCGCCCGGCCGAACGCCGGGCGGCCAGGTGGTGGCCCGCCCCCGCACCACCACCCCGCCGCAGCGTCGAACAGGACCCCTGGCATGCCACCCACGATCGTCATCACCGGCGCCACCAACGGAATCGGCCGGCGCGCCGCCATCGACCTCGCCCGCCGCGGTGCCCGCGTCGTTATCACCGCCCGCGACCCGGAGAAGGCCGCGCTGGCCCGGCGCGACATCGGCTCCGGCCTGGTCGACGTGTTCCACGGCGACTTCACCCGCCTGGACGACGTGCGGCGCATCGGTGCCGGGATCGCCGACCGCTACACGCGCATCGACGTGCTCGTCAACAACGCCGGCATCCACGCGTTCGCGCCGCGCACCACCCCGGACGGCTTCCCCGAGATGGTGGCCGTCAACTACCTCGCCCCGTGGCTGCTGACCCAGGCCCTGCTTCCCGCCCTGCACCGAGCCCCCGCCGCCCGGATCGTCACCGTCGCCTCCGAGGCGTCCCGCCGCCACGGCACCCTGCGGATCCCCCAGGACCTGACCGAGTCGGTCCCGTTCACCGCCCGCGGCTCCGCCGAGTTCTACGGCAGGACGAAGCTGCTGGACATCATGTTCACGATGGAACTCGCCCGGCGGCTGGCCGGCAGCACCGTCACCGCGAACTGCCTCGACCCGGGGTTCAACACAACGGGCCTGGGCCGCGAACTGCGGTTCGCCGGCCCGCTCGGGAGCCTCCTCACCCGGCTCGGCATCGGTGACCCGGCCCGCGGCGCCGGCCTGATCGTCGCCCTGGCCACCGACCCGGGCTTCGCCGGGCGTACCGGCGGCTATTACACCGTCCGCGGCACCCGCCGGATCTCGCCCGCCCCGCCCGGCGACGACCCGGAGCTCCAGGGCCGCCTCTGGCGCGAGACCCAGCGGCTCCTGCAGGCCGACAACCACCGCACGACCTGAAAAGGCGCAGTGTCACCCGCGTACGCCGGCAGCCTGGTTTTCGGCGGTGCGGTGACCCGCTGCGGGGCGGCCGCCGCGGTCAGCAGCAGCCGGGCTGCTCGCCGGTGCCAACGGTGATCAGTGGCAGTGGCGCGGAGAGCAGCCCGCCGCCGATGCCGGTGGCGAGCCCGCGTCCGGCCGTGGCCGGTTCGGGTGCGCCGCAGCAACCGCCGGCCGCGATGGTGTCGTCGCCGGTGACGGGGTTGCTGTTGCAGACGCCGGTCTCGGGCAGATCCAGCTGTACGTCGCGGGCCGCGTCCCAGTCGCCGGCGAGCGCGGCCACCACGGAGCGGGCCTGCTCGTACCCGGTGGCCAGCAGGAACGTCGGCGCGCGGCCGTAGCTCTTCACGCCGATGGCGACGTACCCGGGCTCGGGGTGGGTGAGTTCGTCGACGCCGTGCGGCGGGACGGTGCCGCAGGAGTGCTCGTTCGGGTCGATCAGCGGTGCGAGCGCCCGGGTGGAGCCCATGATCGGGTCGAGGTCGAGGCGCAGCTCGGAGACGAAGGAGTGGTCGGGCCGGAACCCGGTGGCGCCGACGATCCGGTCGACCGTCACGGTGCGGGTGCCGTCCGAGACGCTCACCCGGTCGCCGGTGACGCCGACCGACCGGACGGAGAAGCCGGTGAGCAGCGTGATGGCGCCGGACTCGACGTGTGCGCGCAGCCGGGAGCCGAGTGCGCCGCGGGCCGGCAGCGCGTCGGCGTCCTCGCCGCCGTAGGTGCGGGCGGGGCCGGCCGCGCGGATCGCCCAGGTGATGCGCGTGTCCGGTGCCCGTTCGGCGAGTTCGGCGAGGGAGAGGAGGGTGTTGGCGGCGGAGTGCCCGGCGCCGACGACGAGGGTGTGCCGGCCGGCGAACCGGTCGCGATCGGCGCCGGTCACGTCGGGCAGCGCGTGCGCGACGAAGGCGGCGGCGCCGGTCTCGCCGTGCGCCGGGATGCCGGAGGCGCCGAGGTGGTTCGGGGTCTGCCAGGTGCCGGACGCGTCGATCACGGCGGAGGCGAGGACGTCCTCCCCGCCGTCGAGGCGGACGAGGAACGGCACGGACTCGCGGCCCTCGGTGCGGAGCCGGTCCATGCCGAGCCGGGTCACCGCGACCACCCGGGCGCCGTAGCGCACGTGCGGCTTCAGCGCGGGCAGGTCCGCGAGCGGCTGCAGGTAGTCGGCGGCGAGCTGGCCGCCGGTCGGGAGCTCGTCCGGCTCGGGTTCGGCCCATCCGGTGCCGTCGAGCAGCCGCTTCGCGGCGGCGTCGAGGTTGAACCGCCACGGCGAGAACAGCCGGACGTGCGCCCACTGCCGCACGGCCGCGGCCGGCCCCTCCCCCGCTTCCAGGACGAGGAACGGCAGATCACGCTCGTGCAGGTGGGCGGCGGCGGCGAGGCCGACGGGTCCGGCACCGATGACGACGACGGGTAGTTCGTGCGGGCTGACGCTCACAGCGGATCTCCTTTGTCTTGATACTTGTCGAAGCAGAGGGGCGGACGAGGCTGTCTCGACGTTGCTCGAATCAAAGGTTGCCCGGTGATTAGATGTCTGTCAACCTAGACGCATGTCGAATCAGTCCGAACCGGTGACCCTCGCCGGCCCCGCGACCACCGCGGGCGGGTGCTGCCCGCCGATCTCCGTGCGCCGGATCCCCGCGGAGGCCGCGGCGGCGCTGGCGCCGGCGTTCAAGGCGCTGGGCGACCCGGTGCGGTTGCAGCTGATGTCGATGATCGCGTCGGCGGCCGAGGGCGAGATCTGCGTCTGCGACCTCACGCCGGCGTTCGCCCTGTCGGGGCCGACGATCTCCCACCACCTGCGGATCCTGCGCGAGGCCGGACTGGTCGACGCCGAGCGGCGCGGCACCTGGGTCTACTACCGGCCACGGCCGGAGATGATGCGCCGGCTCGGCGGCCTCCTCGCCGTGGACGCGCCTTCACCGTCCTGAGCCGGCCCCGACGGCACCTGATGTTCACCCGGGCGCACCTTGCCCTCGTGGAATCGCTCAGCAAGTATTGAGTCAATGGACGCTGAGCGGATGACCCTGCAAGGCCGGGCGCGGATCCACGCCGCCCTCGGCGACCCGACCCGGCTGGCGATCGTCGACGCGCTCACCCTGGGGGACGCCTCGCCCGGGGAACTCGCCGCGGACCTGGACCTGCCGACCAATCTCGTCGCGCATCACGTGAGGGTGCTGCGCGACGCGGGCCTGCTCGTGCGCACCCGCTCGGAGGGCGACCGGCGCCGCACCTACCTGCGACTGGACCCGGCCGCGTTGGCGTCGCTGGCGTCGCCGCCGCTACCGCCGGCCGAGCGGGTGGTCTTCGTCTGCACCCACAACTCCGCCCGCTCCCAGCTGGCCGCCGCGCTCTGGCGGCATCGCTCCGGCGCCCCGGCCGCGTCCGCCGGCACGCGACCCGCCGCGCGGGTGCACCCCCGCGCGGTCACGGTCGCCCACCGGCACGGGCTGGACCTCGACCCGGCCGGCACCGCGCACGTCGACGCGGTCGTCCACGACGGCGACCTGGTCATCGCGGTGTGCGACAACGCCCACGAGGACCTCACCGGCCCGGTCCGTCCCCGGCTGCACTGGTCGGTGCCGGACCCGGCCCGGGTCGACACCGACGACGCGTTCGAGGCCGCCTACACCGACCTGGCCGGGCGCATAGACCGCCTGGCCCCGGCGATCGCGCCGTGACCGGCACCTCCTGCCGGATGACGACGGGAACCCGCGGACCGCGCTCGAGCGACTCGAGATTCCCGCCGCCAGTCAGTCCCGCACCCGTTCGCCGGCCGACCGGCCGGCGGGCCGCCCCACCCGCCCAGGTTCAGGAGCACCGACCGTGAGTACGACCAGTCCCAGCCCCGTTGTCGGCCGGCTGTCCCGCCTCGATCAGTTCCTGCCCGTGTGGATCGGCGTCGCGATGGCGGCCGGGCTGCTGCTCGGCCGTCTCGTGCCGGGCGTGAACGGCGCGCTGGACGCGGTGCAGGTCGGCGGGATCTCGCTGCCGATCGCGCTCGGCCTGCTGATCATGATGTACCCGGTGCTGGCGAAGGTCCGCTACGACCGCCTGGACACCGTCACCGGCGACCGCCGGCTGCTCGTCTCCTCGCTGGCGCTCAACTGGCTGGTCGGCCCCGCGGTGATGTTCGCCCTGGCCTGGCTCTTCCTTCCGGACCAGCCGGAGTACCGTACCGGCCTGATCATCGTCGGGCTGGCCCGCTGCATCGCCATGGTGATCATCTGGAACGACCTGGCCTGCGGCGACCGGGAGGCCGCGGCCGTGCTGGTCGCGCTCAACTCCGTGTTCCAGGTGTTCGCCTTCGGGTTGCTCGGCTGGTTCTACCTGGCCGTCCTCCCCGGCTGGCTCGGCCTGGACGGCGCCGCCCTCGACGTCTCCGGCTGGGACATCGCCGGCAACGTGCTGGTCTTCCTCGGCATCCCGTTGCTGGCCGGCTACCTCACCCGCCGGCTCGGCGAGCGCGCCCGCGGACGCGACTGGTACGAGGAGCGGTTCCTGCCGGTGATCGGGCCGGCCGCTCTCTACGGGCTGCTGTTCACGATCGTCGTCCTGTTCGCCCTGCAGGGTGACGCCATCACCGGCCGGCCGTGGGACGTCGCGCGGATCGCGCTGCCGCTACTGGCCTACTTCGCGCTCATGTGGGCCGGCTCGTACCTGCTCGGCAAGGCCATCGGCCTCGGCTACGCGCGCACCACCACCCTCGCCTTCACCGCCGCGGGCAACAACTTCGAGCTGGCCATCGCCGTCGCGATCGGCACCTTCGGCGTCACGTCCGGCCAGGCCCTCGCCGGTGTCGTCGGCCCGCTGATCGAGGTGCCGGTCCTCGTCGGCCTGGTCTACGTCTCCCTGTGGGCCCGCCGCCGCTTCTTCCCCACCACCGTCTGAGCAGGAGAATCCCCATGAGTGACAAGCCCAGCGTGTTGTTCGTCTGCGTGCACAACGCCGGCCGTTCCCAGATGGCCGCCGGCTGGCTGCGCCACCTCGCCGGCGACACCGTCGAGGTCCGCTCCGCCGGTTCCGCACCCGCCGAGACGATCAACCCGGCCGCGGTCGAGGCGATGCGCGAGGTCGGCATCGACATCACCGGCCGGACCCCGACCCTCCTCGAGTACGAGACCGCGCGGGACTCCGACGTGATCATCACCATGGGCTGCGGCGACGCCTGCCCGGTCTTCCCCGGCAAACGCTACGAGGACTGGAAACTCGACGACCCGGCCGGCAAGGGCGTGGACTCGGTCCGCCCGATCCGCGACGAGATCCGCGCCCGCGTGGAGAAGCTCCTCGCCGAGCTCACCGCCTGAGCCCACCCCTCGTCGGCGGCCCGGGTCATGGGTGACCCGGGCCCGGGCGCCCCGCGACCGGCGCCGCCGAGCAGATCCGCCACGGCGAGCCCTGTTCCATCGACGACCGTTGCGGTCTGATGGGAGGTGTCCGCACGGTCGGCCCCTGAGCGGAGGCATCGTGAACGACAGCGACATTCTCACGAATCCACATCCGGTGTACGCCGCGTGGCGTGCCGAAGGCCCGGTGCGGCGCGTGCAGCTGCCGTCCGGGGAGGAGGTGTGGATGGTCACCGGATACCACGTGGCGCGGGCGGCGCTGACCGACGGCCGGCTGTCCAAGGCGCCCCGTGACCAGGACTCCTACTCCGACGCCGGCAACGCGATCAACCGGCACATGCTGTCCGCCGACCCGCCCGACCACACCCGGTTGCGCCGGCTGGTGGCCGCGGCCTTCACCACCCGGCGCGTCGAGGAGCTGCGCCCGCGGATCGAGGGGATCGCGGACGCGCTGCTCGACGAGATGCGCGGATCCGACCGGGTGGATCTGATCAGCGCGTACGCGTTCCCGCTCCCCGTACAGGTCATCTGCCTGCTGCTGGGCATCCCGCCGGCGGAACGCGACACCTTCCGCGCCTGGTCCGGCACCATCGCCGCGGGCATCGACCCGACCGGCGAGATCACCGGCGAGGATCTGCGGACCACCGTCGAGGAATTCATCGCCTACCTGCGGGGCCTGATCGCCCACCGCCACGCCCACCCCGGCGACGATCTGCTCTCCGCCCTGGTCAGCGCGCGCGACGACGAGGACCGCCTCTCCGCCGACGAGCTGACGTCGATGGCGTTCCTGCTGCTGGCCGCCGGTCACGAGACCACCATGAACCTCATCGGCAACGGCGTCTACCTGTTGCTGCTGCGCGACCGGCGGCAGTGGGAGCGGCTGCGCGCGGACCGGGCGCTACTCCCGGCCGCGATCGAGGAGTTCCTCCGCTACGAGAGCCCGGTCGAGCTGTCCACCGGACGCGTCGCCACCGAGGACTTCACGCTCGGCGGTCAGCGGATCCGGGCGGGCGACATCGTCATGGTCAACCTCCTCGCCGCGAACCGGGACCCGGCGCACTTCGAGTCCCCCGACGAGCTGATCGTCGAGCGCCCGCGCAACCCGCACGTCGCCTTCGGCCACGGCATCCACCACTGCCTGGGCGCGCCGCTGGCCCGCGTGGAGGGGCTGGTCGCCTTCGACAAGCTGCTCACCGGCGTCCCCGGCCTCACCCTGGCGGTCGACCCCGGCGAGCTGTCCTGGCGCCCGACGACCCTGATGCGCAGTCTGCGCAGCCTGCCCGTCCGCACCACCTGAGCACCGGCGGCCGTCACTCGATCTCGGCCAGAAAGTCGGTCAGGGCGGGGACCGTGGCCAGGATGTGCGGGTCGACGCTGGCGCGCAGCAGGCCGGCCTGGTCGTCGCGCTGAGGTTCCAGGACGAGGACGACGAAGTCGGGCGGGAGCAGCGGGTGGACGCCGTCCTGGCGTACCGACGTGGTGATCGCCCGGCAGACGGCGGCCATGGCGGTGTCGTGGGCTGCCTCGAGCGCGGCCATCGCCGTGAGCTGCTCGGCGTCGGTGCGCGCGGCGGCGAGGAACTCGTCGGTGAGACGGTGATACCAGGGACGCATCGCCTCGGTCGCGGCGTCGAGGACCGGCCAGCGCCACTCGGGTGCGGCGAAACGCGTCGAGCAGCCGTCGGCGTCGTCGACGGCCGACTCGGCGTTGGCGGCGAGCGCCGGCGGCAGGATCTGGACGCCGTCGCCGTAGAAGAGGTGGAAGGCGGCCGCGTAGACGCGTTCGTCCGGGTGCGCCGTGGCCAGCGTGGCGAGCGCCCGGCAGCCCTGCTCGTGCCAGGCTGCCTCGAAAGCGTTCCAGTCCACCGCACCACGCTACCCGCCGAGCGGTCCGGCTCGGGAGGTCAGCGCAGAGCGGTGGCGTCGAGGCCCACGGCGGTGCTCCCGCGGAACCGTGACCGGTAGTGGGCGGGGGTCTGGCCGTGGGAGCGGGTGAACGCGCGGCTGAAGGCCGGCACCGTGCCGTATCCGACCGCCGCGGCGATCGCGGCCACCGGGTCCCGGGTGGTGCGCAGGCGGCGGGCGGCGAGGTCCAGGCGCCACTGGGTCAGGTAGGCGGCCGGGGCCAGGCCGATCGTCGCGGCGAACCGGCGGCACAGCGTCGCGCGGGACACCTTGGCGGCCGCGGCCAGCGACGCGATCGTCCACGGCAGCGCGGGCCGGGCATGGATGTGGTGCACCGCGCGGAGCACGATCGGGTCGTCCAGCGCGTTCAGCCAGCCGACGCGTTGACCGGCCGGGCGGGTCGGCAGCCACGCGCGGACCAGCTGGATCAGCGTCACGTCGACGAGGCTGTTGAGGACCGCGGACGCGGCGAGCTGCGGATGGGCGAGCTCGTGCCCGATCAGCCGGACCGTGCCGGCCAGACCCGGCGTGCTCTGACCCGGCCCGATGTGGATCAGATCGGGCAGTGACTCCAGCACCTGGGTACGGGACCGGCGGTCGCAGGTGTAGTGCATGGTGACGATCCGGGTGTGCACCGGCGGCGTACCGAGCGTGACCGCCTCCGTGTGCGTGAACGCCCGCCGGTCGAGGGGCCCGGCGCGCAGGCCGGGCGCGCTGCTCAGCACGTGCGGGACGCCGACCGGGAGCAGCACGACGTCGCCCTCGGCCAGCTCCCGCGGCCGGTCGCCGGCGACGGTCAGCGTGGCCCGGCCGTCGGTGACCGCGTGCAGCGAGACGTGCGCGTCGTCCTCGACCCGGGTCGCCCAGGCGCCGCCGGCCTCGATCCGGGCCCCGATCGCGCCGCGCACGCCGGAGACCGCCAGGACGTCGGAGACAAGATCCACCATGAGACGTAAGGGTAACGACGCGAGCCGACCGAGCATCGACCGTCGCACACCGACGTCGTTACGGTCGACACATGACCGACCGATCGATTCCCGAGGTACGCGTGCGCGGCGGGCTGCTGCGCGGCACACTCGATCACGGAGTGCCCGCCTACCTCGGGATCCCCTACGCGGCACCACCGTTCGGTGCGCGCCGGATGCGGCCGCCTCACCCCGCCGAGCCCTGGGACGGCGTGCGGGACGCGACCCGGTACGGGCCGACCGTCCCGAAGAGCGAATATCCGGCGACGCTGCGGCAGTACCTGATCGAGCCCACCATCGCCGGGGACGACTGCCTGAACCTGAACGTGTGGACGCCGGACCCGGGCGCGGGCGGGCTGCCGGTGCTGGTCTGGATCCACGGCGGTGGCTTCACCAGCGGGTCGGGCGCGGTGGGCGCGTTCCGTGGCTCGGCCTTCGCCCGGGACGGCGTGGTGTGCGTGACCATCAACTACCGCCTCCAGGCCGAGGGTTTCCTGCACACACCGGACGGTGTCAGCAACCTGGGGCTGCTCGACCAGATCGCCGCGCTGGAGTGGGTGCGGGACAACATCGCGGCGTTCGGCGGCGATCCCGGCCGGGTCACGGTCGCGGGCCAGTCGGCCGGCGCGATGAGCGTCGCCACGCTGCTGGCCGTGCCGCGCGCCGCCGGGCTGTTCCGCGCCGCCATCACGCAGAGCGGCGCCGCCTGGAACACGCTGGACGCCGGGACCGGCGCGAAGGTGGCCGCCGCGCTCGCCGACGAGCTCGGTGTGGCGGTCTCCCGGGACGCGATCGCCGCGGTCCCACCCGCGCGCGTGGTCGCGGCCGCGGAAGCGGTGACGCGACGCATCCAGTCCTCGGCCGACCCGGCCGAGTGGGGGCGTCTGCCGCTCACGTCGCTGCCGTTCGCGCCGGTGGTCGACGGCGACGTGCTGCCCCGCGACCCGCTCGCGGCGATCACCGACGGCGCCGGTCACGGCGTCGCGCTGCTGACCGGCACCACCGAGGAGGAGGCCCGCCTGCCGCTGGTCACCTCCGGTGCGCTCCCGCACGTGACCGAGGCGGACGTGCGGGCCACCGCGTCCGCGCACGGGATCGCGCCGCGGCCGGCGCCGGGTGACTCCCCGGGTGACGTCCTGGCCCGGGTGCTGACCGACTCGTTCTACCGGATCCCGGCGCTGCGGCTGGCCGAGGCACGGGCCGCGACCGCGCCCACCTGGATGTACCGCTTCGACCTGCGCTCCACCGCGGCGGGCGGGCTGCTGGGCGCCGCGCACGCGGTGGACCTCGCGTTCACGTTCGACGCGCTGGACACCCCCGACGCCGCGCTGCTGGCCGGCGAGGACGCGCCGCCGAAGGTCGCGGCCGTCATGCACGCGGCCTGGGTCTCGTTCGTCACGGACCTCGACCCCGGCTGGGCGCCGTACCACCCGGCAACGCGCACCACCATGCTCTTCGACGCCGACAGCCGGCCGGTCGACCACCCGTACGCCGACCTCCTGCCCCGGTGGGGCATCGGCTGAGTCACCGCGAGCCGGCGCCGCCACACCTGCGGGGATCTCCGGCATCGGCCCGGGCCCGGCCCGTCGTTTCACCGCCGGCGGCACCCTCGTCGTCGGCGGGCGACGCCCTCAGCTGGCCAGTTCCCAGGTGGCGGTCACCGGGCCCAGGAAGGGTTGAGTGATCCACTCCTCGTTCAGCGAATCCGACGTCTCGCGTTGCCAGGCCGCCCACCAGGAACCGCGGGCGAGGAGGGTCCAGCGCGGGTCGGCGTGCAGGAAGTCGAGAAGGCCCAGGCGTACCGATGGGGCGTTGAGGTTGTCCATCACCAGTATCCCGCCGGGCCGGAGGCGTTGAGCGGCGTAGAACCAGTCGATTATCGGCACGGGGAAACCGTGACATCCGTCTATGAAGACCAGGTCCAGCGGAGTGCGGCTCAGGGCCGGTAGGACGAACTGGGAAGGGCCGACCTCTATCCGGAGGTGGGAGGTGTCTATGGCCCGGGATTCCAGGTAGGCGAACAGGTGTTCCTTCTCCCGGCGGGCGGGCGTGACGCAGGTGTGTTCGCACTTCCACAGGGCGAAGAGGGCCGTGGAGACACCCAGACCCGTTTCGAGGGTACGGGTTCCCGGCGGGCAGTGTCGGGCCATGAACTCGTAGCAGTCCTGCTCGGTACGCCAGACGCCGTCCGGCGGGGCGTCGGGATTCGCATCAGCGGTGGGGTGGACCAACGGCGGGTCCGCGAGGATTCGGGTGACGTGGTCGAAGGCGTCGTCGTGCACGGAGGCTCCACGGGTGAGTTGTGGGTCTTGGGGACACCGGTCATTCAAACTGGTGCGAAGCGGTTTGCGAGGAGGCTTCCGGGTTCTCTAGGGAGTTTTCTAGATCCACCTGAGGGCGATTGCCGCCGGACGCGCGGTCGCGCTAGAAATGCCCCAGTGGCCGGACCGTCCTGCCTTCCGGAGCGGCCACCACTGCGGATCGTCACGTCCGACGGGGCACCGGTCGCATTCTTTCCAGTACCGCAGCACCGCTTCGTGGGATCGGCGATACCCGGCAACAGTGCCGCACTTCTACGCAGCCGATGATGCGTGCGCTGTTCAGGCTCTGGCGACGGCCTCCATCGACTCGTAGGCGATATTTCTCAGGTGATCCAAAGCTGCCGAAGTGTCGTCTTGCGCGAGGGAGCGGACGTATTGGACTCGTTCCGCGAGCTCGGCTGCGCACGGCTTACCGATGCCCCGGGCCCGCCGGCATGGTGACCGCAGCCGACCCCGCCCGATCGATCGGTGGCTCAATCCGCGCCTCGAGGACCGGCCGCATTCGCCGCTGCGACTTACCTATCATCTGTCGCCACGCCGAGTCATTCGGTCCCGCCTGGGACAGGAAGACGCGACGGGTACGGCATGGCCGCGCGGGATTCCGGTCTCAACGAGTCTCGGGCCGGTAGGTAGCCGGGGCGGCGAACGGCAGTTCCATCACCACGCCGGGCAGCAGCGCGACCGCTATGAACCGTGCGCACCGGCCCGTCAGGCACACCGCCGTGAACGTCGGCGTCGGCATCGGCCCGCGTGCCGCGTACACGGTGGTCAGCAGGAGCGGCGGGAAGCCGAGGAACGCGCTCACGAAGAGGATCGGCACCGCTTGCCGTGGCCGGTCCAGGGTCTGCATGACCACGCGGCCGCGCTCCAGGAGCGTGCCCCAGCGCCCGCGCGGTGCCGCGACGGCCGGGGCCTTGCGAGCGATGAGCGCGCGGAGCCGGCTGGAGTTGACCGCGCCCCGGACCGTACCGAAGAGGAGCAGTTTGCCGGCGGTCTGCCCGATGCCCGCGGCGATGCCGAGCGGGACGGCGGGTGTGCCGGTGGTGGCGACGACGCCGATCAGGTACGGCTCGACCGGCGTGACCGGGACGACGGCGGACACCGCGCCGATGACGAGAGCCGCGAGGACGGCGGCGATCATGCGACGCGGGCGAGGGGCCGGGCGACCCGTACCGTCGAGGCGATCTTGACCGGGGTTGTCGCACCGGCCGGAAGCGCGGGGCGCAGCGGATCCTGCACGACGACGGCGGACGGGCGTAGCGGCGTTGTGGGGGTGGGCGTCAAGGTCGAACGTCCGTTCACGAGATGTGCGAGGCGAGGGCCCGGCGGGACGACGGGCTGGAGGGCTCAGTGCGTGACCGGAGGAGCAGGCGCGCGGGTGCCGGGGCCGGCCGTCGGTGCCCGGCTCGGGTCTCAGTCGAACAGCGCCGAGAGACGGCCACGGGTCTGCTCGTCGAGCCCGATGCGTAACGCTTCCTCGACCGCGGCCCACTGCGAGGACCGGCTCGGCGCGATGATCGGCGCGGTCACGCCCGGTGTCGCCAGCAGCCAGGCGAGCGCGAGCCCGGCGACGCTGACGTCCAGTTCCCTCGCCACATCGCGCATCCGTGCGACGCGAGCGATGTTCTCCGGGGTGTGCATACCCGCGTAGAGCAGATCGCCGGCCACCGCGATGCGGCTGCCCGGCGGCACCGGTGCGCCGTCGAGGTAGCGATCCGACAGCACGCCACCGGCCAACGGTGACGCCGGTAGATACGCCAGTCCCTCGCCGATCACCAGGGGCAGCACCTCGCTCTCGTCCGTACGGTGCAACAGATTGAACGAGCTCTGCACGCAGACCGGCCGGGGCAGCCCCGCGTCGTCGGCCGCGCCGAGAATCTCCGCCAGCTGCGCTCCGGTCACGTTGCACACGCCGTACGCGCGGATCCTGCCGTCCTGCTGAGCCTGCGCGAACACCTCGAGCCACTGCCGGACCGGCGTACCGGGATCGAACACGTGCGACAGGTAGAGGTCGGCCCGGCCGATCCGGTCGATGCTGCGGCCGAGCCGGCTCACGATCCGCGCCGGCGACAGATCGGCGCGGCGCCGGTCACCGTCGAGCGCCACACCGGTCTTCGTGACGACGAGGACGTCGTCCTTCCCACGAGTGCGCAACCACTCGCCGACCACGCGTTCGCTGTCGCCGCCGCCGTACTCGTCACCGGTGTCGACGGCGCGAATCCCCAGGCGGGTACGCCTCGTCCAGCCGCTCCAGCCCTTGCCCGGCGCTCAGGCCGAGGCCACGCGTCGCGGGTGGGCTGCCGACGCCGCCGATCGAACCGGCACCGAAGATCATCCGACTGACCCGCATCCCGGTCCGTCCCAGCTCCACGCTCTCCATGACACCTCTCATCGCTCGTCGACCTCTCCGGCCGATCCGCTTCAAGAATGCGGTAGGCCCGCCGGGGAACGGTGCGAGCCGGTTCCGGCGGCGTACGAGTCGCCGAGCGCCACGAAGTCGACCAGCGTCTCCGGGGAGGCCGCAGCGGGTACGGCCGGAAGGAGCGACGCGGCCGCCATCGTCGGGCGGGAGACGGCGGCCCCGGGGAGCGATCGCAAGATCATGAGCTCGACTATCGGCCCTCGACGCCCGCACGTCCATGGATGCCCCCGGAATTGCGTATCGTCCGGCGTCGGCCGTGCCTTGATGCGGTTGACGCGAAGCACAGCCGGTCACCACCGGGTCGAGGGAGCCGCGCGGTGCCGGCCGGTGATGACGCGCCGCGGTGCCGGCCGGTGATGACGCGCCGCGGCCGGGTCGGCCACAGTGAGCGGGCCGGCCGCGGTGACGAGTCTTTGTCAGCCATGGAGCCGGTGCAACGCATGCCCCCGTTGGTGCGCCGGGGTCCGGGGTCGGTGACGGCACGGGGTCACGGCGGACCGGCCTCGGGCGAGCGGGCCGAACCGGCGACGGCGGACGGTCGGCCGGTCCAGCGTTCAACGGGTCATGCGTCGGCCAGGTCGGGCACGTAGCGCTCGATGCGGCCTCGGCCGTTGCTCTTCGCACGGTACAGAGCCAGGTCGGCCTTATTGATCAAGGTATCGGCTTGCTCGGTGGGGGTGTCGAGGACGGCGATGCCGATCGAGGTCCCGATCCGCACGTGGTGACCGTTCACGTCGTACGGCTCGGTGAGTTCCTCCCGAATGCGGTCCGCAACGGCGTAGGCGTCGTTCTCGTCATCCAGGCCGGAACACAGCACCAGGAATTCGTCGCCGCCGAACCGGCTCACGTAGTCCTTCGGGCGGGTCACGGCGACGAGCCGCGCCGCGACCTGCACCAGCAGCGCGTCACCGACCGCGTGGCCGTAGGTGTCGTTGACCGGTTTGAAGCCGTCGAGATCGAGGAACAGCGCTGCCACCGGGCCGCTCCCGGACGGCTCCTGCCGGCGCCGTCGCGCGATGGCGGCCTCGGTTCTGGCCAGGAAGAGGGTCCGGTTCGGAAGCCCGGTCAGCGGGTCGTGCAACCGGGCATGCGCGAGGCGCGCCCAACTGGTGAGCGTGCTGGCACCGATGAGCAGCACCAGCAGCACCGCGGTGGCAAAAGCCGTGAAGACCAGCCACGCCCCGCGAGCGGTGCTGTCGACCGGGGCCAGCAGCGTGGCACGAGAGGCCACCACGATCGTGCGCCAGTCGCTGCCTGACACCGCGGCCGCGAAGAAGTGGTCGTCCCCTACCGTGCCCTGGCCCGTCTTCCCCGCCGCGGCGATCAGCCGGGCGTCGCGCACGTCAGCGCCGGTCTCCGTCTCGGCCGCGGTGACGATCACCTGGTCGGTGCCGTCGACCAGGTACGACCGGCTCTCCGTGACGCTGAGGACGCTACGCAGCAGCAGCCGTAGGCTGTCCACCGTGACCGGCACCACCAGTACCCGCGTGCCTTCGAGCGCCGGATATGGCTGGAAGGCGTGCACCATCGCGGGGCCGGTGCCGGTCACCACGTCGCCGAACGCCGGATATGGCTGGAAGGCGTGCACCATCGCGGGGCCGGTGCCGGTCACCACGTCGCCGAACGCGATCGTGCCCGACTCCACCGCGCGGCGGAATCCGCTGTCGGCACGCATTGCCGCCGCGGCCTTGGCGTGTGATGCCGACGACGCCCCGAGCAGCGTTCCCTGGGCGTTCAGCACCGCGAGCCATGGAGTGGATGCGTCCGAACCCGCGGCGAGTGCGGCGTCCAACCCGGCGACCGGGCCCGCGAACGCCTTGGTCGCCCACTCGCGGGTCTTCGGGTCGCTGGCCAGCAGCGTGTCCCCGGTCAGGGCGGCGGCCAGCCGGGCCCGGTCGTCGAACGCGTTCAGTACGCTCTGCCGCGTCGACGCCTGCGTGGTCGACAGGTAGACCGCGGCGCCCGCTACCAGGCCGATGCAGAGCAGCACCGCGCAACCGACGGCTGCCTTGCGCGCCAGCGAGGTGATTGCCAGACCGAACCGCGACATGGCCGTCCTATCGGCCACCGGCTCCATTTCATGATGTGAGACGCGCCTCGAATCGAGCCTCCCCCGATGAGGTGCGCCGGCGTGCGGTGCGCCGGCATGCGGTGCGGTGGCATCGGGAGCCGGATCCCGCAGGCCCGAACGTCCCATCGGTCTCGGCCCACCAACGGCTGGCGGTTCCCAATTCAAAGCATTCGACCACGTCGAAGGCGACGGTACGCCCGTCCACCACCGCGGTCCGGACGTCCCCGGTCCAGCCTTCGACGTAGAGATTCGAGATGGGTTCGCCCGTAGTCAGATCCCACACCGACAGCTCGGCGGCCGCCGAGCGGGTCACCGACAGCGCCTCCTCCTCGCTGCTCCTGGCGCCGGCCGGCGTCACCCTCCCGGTCGGCGGGATCGGCGTCGCCAACACCATGGTCATCTCCGTTCTCGAACGGCGCGCCGAGATCGGACTGCGGTGGGCACTCGGCACCGCCCGCGGTCACATCCGTGCCCGGTTCCTGACCGAGTCGATCACCCTGTCCGCCCTGTCCGCGCTGGGTGGCCTGGCGGGCATCGCCTTGGGCAGCCTGAGCACCGCCGCTTACGCGGCCTCCCACGCGTGGCCCGTCGTGATCCCGGCCGAGGCGCTGGACGGCGCGCTGCTGGTTCGCGCACTGGCCGGCTTCCACCCCTCCGTGCGGGCCGCGCGCATGACACCCACCGCGGCCCTGTCCGCCCCCTGAGTCGGGGAACGCCTTCCGGCGGCCGAGGACCGTCGTAGGACCAGGAACGCCGCCGCGTCCTGATCCGCTCAGCCGCCGATCGCGATCTCCCGCCGCGCGGACGCGTACCGCCTGTCCAGTTCCGCGTCGATCGCGGTGTCGTCGGCGTCCGTGAGCAGCACCGCGGGCGCCGCCGGTGAAAGCCGGGCGATCCGGCGCGCCCGCAGCCCGGACGGCGGGTGGCTGGCGAACATCGACACCTCCTCGCGGATCGAGCGCTGCCGCACGACCGGATCCGCGACCCGCAGCGCCGCCACCGAGGCCCGCGCCGCCGCCGGGGACAGCCCGGCGCGCGCGTCCCGCCGCACGTACATGCCCAGCGTCTCGGACCGGGCCAGCAGGTCGAGGAGGGAGGCCGCCGCCTCGGTGCCGGCCGCGCGGGCCGCCAGGTCGTCCGCGAGGTACTCGGCGCGCTGGCTCTCCCGCATGCTCAGCCACACCAGCAACACCCGCGCCGCGACCGTGACCGTGTGCGCAACACGCAGCACCGCCCGCGCCAGCACGTCCGCGGCCATCATGAGCAGTGAACCGCCGCTCGGCGCTCCGGGGCGCAACATCAACGACAATTCGCCGAGGGTACGGGTGGCGACGCCGGTCAGCGGCCCACGCCGGACGTCCCCGTTGACGAAGTGGCCGAGCTCGTGCCCGAGCAGCGCGACCCGCTCCTGCGGCGCGAGCACCGCCCACAGCGGCAGGCCGACGGTCAGCACCTTCGTCCGCCGTAGCCCGACCGCGGACGCGGAGGCGTTCAGCCGGCTGTCCACCATGACGACGTCCGGCATCGGCGCACCCGTGGCCTCGGCGACGCGACGCAGCAGCGCGAAGAACGCCGGCGCGCTCGCCGGCTCCAGGCGGTCGGCGTCCCGGTCGAGGCGGCCCAGGCGCGGCCGCAGCACGTACCCGAGGAGCAACAGCAGCACGCCGAACACCGTGGCGAAGCTGAGCCAGGTCGTGTAGACGATCCAGGCACCGAGCCCGACCATTCCCGCGATCGCGGCCAGGAGGAACACGGACGCGCCCAGCAGCAGCCACCGCGCGTGCCCACCGGCGCGGGACGGGCCCGTCGTCAGCCGGTAGGCGAGCCGGTGCGCACGCCGGTCCAGCCCACGCCATCCCAGTTCCGGCACCCGCCGCTCGTCGTACGCACCGAGGTTCCACTCACAGGCGGGACACCACGGCGGCCCACCACCGGGCGCGACGAGGCCGGCGGCGCACTGGGGACACGTTTCCACAGCGGCACATCATGCCGGTAGGAACGGCTCGGCCGTCAGCAGGGGCGCAGGGAATGGATCATCTCGGCGGTTCGGTCGCCGAGGCGTGGTTCGTTTGCTGTGCGTACGAGTCATCCTCGTCTGAAGCCTCGTGCGGGGAGACGTGCGGCCGGTACCGGCGCGAGATCATGGGCGAGGGCGTCGGGGCGCGGCCGCACCCCTTCATCGTTGATGTCGGATGCCAGCCCGTAGCCTGATCACGGGCCGTCCCCGGCGGCCTTGGCCGCATTACGATCTGCAGCCACGACGCTTGTAGCTTCCGGCGCGATACAACGCAATGCGTGGCTCTGGAAGACTGGATCCGTGACACGCACAGTAGAGGGAGACTCGGAACCCTGACCTGGATGATGCGCGCAGCCGGGGCACGACAAGTCGTGGAGCACCGTCCCGGCACACCGGCGCCGGGCGACAACTCGGTCTGCAACGTGATCGCCCTCGAGACGGCGTCGAGCTCCAACAGCTTGTGATCGCTACCTCGGCGACCTGCCGGAGTGCCGCCGAGTTGCCCGAGTGAGCGTGCGATCCCCGCGCACGTCCGGTCCGCGCCGCCGTCACACCTAGCGTTGACGCCGTGACTGGACGCATATCCATCGAAGTGGAGGCCCCCGTCGTGGCGGGGGGCCGGTATCCGTCGAAGGCCGTCGCCGGGGAGTTGGTGCCCATCTCGGCGGTGGTCTACCGGGAGGGGCACCACGCGCTCGGTGTGCAGGTGGTCTGGCGCGGGCCGGACGGCACCGAGCGGGACCGGGTCCGCATGCGACCGCTCGGCGCGGGGCTCGACCGCTGGACCGCGGCGGTCCGGCCGGACGGGGTCGGTGAGTGGAGTTTTCTGCTGGAGGCTTTCGACGATCCGTACCTGACCTGGCGCGACGCGGTCACCAAGAAGCTCGACGCGGGGCAGGGCGCCGCCGAGCTCGCCAACGACCTGACCGAGGGCGCCGCGCTGCTGCACGGCATCGTGTGGCAGGGCCGCGCGTCCGAGGCGGCGCTGATCCGGGCCGCGGTGGCCGCGCTGCGCGACGACGGGCTCGCCGTCGCCGAGCGGGTGGCGCCGGCGCTGGCGCTCGAGGAGATGCTGTGGCGGCAGCCGGTGCGCCGGCTGGTGACCCGCTCCGAGGCGTACCGGATCCGGGTCGACCGCACCAAGGCGCTGTTCAGCGCCTGGTACGAGTTCTTCCCCCGGTCGGAGGGCGCCCAGCTGCCCCACCGGAGCGGCACGTTCCGGACCGCGACGAAGCGCCTCGTGGCGGTGGCCGAGATGGGCTTCGACACGCTCTACATCCCGCCGATCCATCCGATCGGCCGGATCCACCGCAAGGGCCGCAACAACTCGCTGATCGCCCGGCCGGAGGACGTCGGCTCGCCGTGGGCGATCGGCGCGGCCGAGGGCGGCCACGACGCGATCCATCCCGAGCTGGGCACCGCGCAGGACTTCCGCGACTTCATCGCCGCGGCGGCCGGGCTGGGCATCGAGGTGGCGATGGACCTGGCGCTGCAGTGCGCGCCGGACCACCCGTGGGTCACCGAGCACCCGGAGTGGTTCACCACGCGCGCCGACGGGTCGATCGCCTACGCCGAGAACCCGCCGAAGAAGTACCAGGACATCTACCCGCTCAACTTCGACAACGACCCGGAGGGGATCCGGGCGGAGATCCTCCGGGTGGTCCGGCACTGGGTTGGCGAGGGGATCCGGGCGTTCCGGGTCGACAACCCGCACACCAAGCCGCTGGACTTCTGGCACTGGCTGATCGCGGAGGTCAAGCGCGAGACACCGGACGTGATCTTCCTGGCCGAGGCGTTCACCCGGCCGGCCGTCATGCACGGGCTGGCCAAGATCGGGTTCACCCAGTCGTACAGCTACTTCACGTGGCGCACCAGCGCGGCGGAGATGCGCGAGTACTGCGAGGAGATCGTGGCCTCGGCGCACTACATGACGCCGAACTTCTGGCCGAACACGCCGGACATCCTGCACGAGAGCCTTCAGCACGGCGGCCCGCCGATGTTTCGCATCCGCGCGGTGCTGGCCGCCATGCTGTCGCCGTCCTGGGGCGTCTACACCGGTTACGAGCTGTTCGAGCACGAGGCCCGGCCGGGCGCGGAGGAGTATCTCGACAACGAGAAGTTCGAGCTGCGGCCGCGGGACTTCGCGCGCGCCGAGGCCGAGGGACGCTCGCTCAAGGACTTCCTGACCCGGCTCAACCGGATCCGGCGCGACAACCCGGCGCTGCACCGGTGGCGCAACCTGCGCTTCCACGACAGCGACAACCCGGCGATCCTGGTCTGGTCCAAGAAGGACCCGGACAGCGCGAACACGGTGCTGGTCGCCTGCTCGTTCGACCCCGGCGCGGTGCAGTGGGCGACGGTGGGCCTGGACATGCCGGCGCTCGGGCTGGGGTGGGACGACAAGGTCCGGCTGCGCGAGCTGCTCGGCGGCGGGGAGCATCTGTGGAGCGCCGCCGGCAACGCGCTGCGCCTCGACCCGTTCCTGTACCCGGCGCAGATCTTCGTCGTGGAACGGGCCGACGGATGACCGCGCTGTCCGAACGGCTCGTAACGACGCTCGGCGCCCGGGTCACCGACGCCGGCGTGGTCTTCGCGGTGTGGGCCCCGCACGCCCGCGAGGTCCGGGTGGTCGGCGACTTCACCGGCTGGGACCCGGACGACGGGCTGCCGATGCGACAGGTCGCCGGCGTGTGGGAGGTGCTCGCGCCGGACGCCCGCGAGGGCGACCGGTACCGGTACCGGATCCTGGGCGCGGACGGCCGCCGGCGGGACAAGGCGGACCCGTTCGCCCGGCACACCGAGATCCCGCCGCGGACCGCCTCGGTGGTGTACCGCTCCTCCTACACGTGGGGCGACGACGCGTGGATGGCGCGGCGGGCGCGGCGTGATCCGCACCGGGAGCCGATGAGCGTCTACGAGGTCCACCTCGGCTCGTGGCGGCCCGGGCTGGGCTACCGCGAGCTGGCGGACGAACTCGTGCGCTACGTGCGGGACACCGGCTTCACGCACGTGGAGTTCCTGCCGGTGATGGAGCACCCGTTCGGCGGGTCGTGGGGCTACCAGGTCACCGGCTACTTCGCCCCGACCGCGCGCTTCGGCTCGCCGGACGAGTTCCGCACGCTGGTGGACGCCCTGCACCGGGCCGGGATCGGCGTGCTCCTGGACTGGGTGCCGGCCCACTTCCCGCGCGACGACTGGGCGCTGGGCCGGTTCGACGGCACGCCGCTGTACGAGCACGCCGGGACGCGCGGCGAGCACCCCGACTGGGGCACCTACGTCTTCGACCACGGCCGGCACGAGGTGCGGGCCTTCCTCATCGCCAACGCGCTCTACTGGTGCGAGGAGTTCCACGCGGACGGTCTGCGCGTCGACGCGGTCGCCTCGATGCTCTACCTTGACTACTCCCGCGGCCCCGGCGAGTGGCTGCCCAACCGCTACGGCGGCAACCACGACCTGGACGCGATCTCGCTGCTGCGCGAGCTGACCACCGCGGTACGGCGGGAGTGGCCCGACGTGCTGCTGGTCGCCGAGGAGTCGACGGCGTTCCCGGGCGTCACCGCGGACGTCGCCGACGGCGGGCTCGGTTTCGCGTTCAAGTGGAACATGGGCTGGATGCACGACACGCTCACCCACCTCGGGCGGGAGCCGGAGCGGCGGGGCGCGCACCGCCACGAGCTGACCGCACCCCTGTCGTACGCGTGGAGCGAGCGCTACGTGCTGCCGATCAGCCACGACGAGGTCGTGCACGGCAAGGGCTCGCTGACCGGCAAGATGCCCGGCGACGCGGGGCACCGGCTGGCCGGCACCCGCGCGCTGCTCGCCTGGATGTGGGCGTACCCGGGCAAGAAGCTGCTGTTCATGGGCGCCGAACTCGGCGACGAACGGGAGTGGTCGCACGAGCGAGGGCTGGACTGGACCCTGCTCGACGACCCCGCCCGGGCCGGCCTGCACCGGCTGGTGGCGGACCTGAACGCGGCCTACCGGGGCATCCCCGCGCTGTGGGCGCAGGACGGCACGCCGGCCGGGTTCCGCTGGATCGGTGATCAGGACGGCGGCGCCGACGTGGTGGCGTTCGCCCGGATCGCGCCGGACGGCGGCACGCTCGTCTGCGTCGCGAACCTCTCCGCGACGCCGCGCGAGCACCGGGTCGGGCTGCCGGCCGCCGGGCGGTGGGCGGAGGTGCTGAACACCGACGCGCACGCCTACGGCGGTTCCGGTGTCGCCGGCACCGGCGGGCCGCACACCGAGCACGTGCCGTGGAACGGGCTGCCGGTCTCGGCCGTGCTGCGGGTGCCGCCGCTCGGGGTGCTCTGGCTGCGGCCGGCGTAGCGGCGAGACGGTGAAGCGGCCCGGGGCGGGGGTCCCGGGCCGCTTCGTGTTCCTCGCCGCCTCAGGCGTCGAGGTGCTTGCGGAGCCGGGGCAGGATCTCGTCGGCGTACCGGTGCAGGAACGCCCGCTGGTCCGGACCCGGCGCGTGGAAGACCAGGTGGCGGAAACCCATGTCGAGGTACTCGCCGACCCGGGTGGCGTGCTCGTCCGGGTCGTCGGAGACGATCCACCGCGACGCCGCCCGGGCGAGCGGGAGCGCGTCCGCGCGCCGCTGCATCTCCAGCGGGTCCTCGATGCCGGTCTTCTCCTCGGCCGAGAGCGCCAGCGCACCCCAGAACCGGGTGTCGGCCAGGGCCCGTTCCCGGTCGGGGTCGAAGGACACCTTGACCTCGATCATCAGGTCCAGCTCGTCCGCCCGGCGCCCGGCCGCGGCGGCCCCCTCGGCGACCGCCGGCAGCAGCGTGCCGGTGTAGAGCTCCCGGCCCTTGCCGCCGGTGGTGATGAAGCCGTCGGCGGCGCGGCCGGCGAACCGCGTCGCGACCGGGCCGGACGCGCCGACGTAGATCGGGACGGGCCGCTGCGGCCGGTCGTAGATGGTCACGTTCCGGGTGGTGAAGTAGTCGCCCTCGGCGGTCACCCGGTCCTCCGCCCAGAGCCTGCGGATCAGCGCGATCGCCTCGCGCAGCCGGGCCAGCCGGTCGCGGCCGGCGGGCCACTCGGTGCCGAGCGCGACCTCGTTGAGCGACTCGCCGGAGCCGACGCCGAGGATCACCCGGCCCTCGGCGAGGCAGCCGAGGGTGGCGAACGCCTGCGCGACGGTCGCCGGGTGGTACCGGAACGTCGGCGTCAGCACGCTCGTGCCGATGAGGATCCGCGCGGTACGGGCGGCGAGCGCACCCAGCCACGGCAGCGCGGCCGGGGCGTGCCCGCCGTCGTGCCGCCACGGTTGCAGGTGGTCGCTGATGAACACGGAGTCGAAGCCCAGCTCCTCGGCGAGGATCCCGAGGTCGAGCAGTTCCCGCGGGTCGAACTGCTCCGCGGACGCCTTGTATCCGAACCGGACGGGATGGACGGCCACGATCTGCCTCCAGGGTCGGTGAACGCTCAGTGGTGGTGCCCGGGCAGCGACCGGGAGACCTGCCGCTCGGTCCCGGGCGGGACGACGACGAACTGGCCGGACATGCCACCGTCCTCATGGCGCAGGAGATGGCAGTGGTACATGTACGGCGTCGCCGGGTCGGTGTCGGTGCCGAACCGCACCGCGAGCCGCAGCGACGCACCGGGCGGGACGAAGACGGTGTCCTTCGGCCCGGCCGCGGCGCCCTCGGTGGCCAGGACCCGGAAGTGGGCGCCGTGGATGTGGAAGCTGTGCGCGTACGGCCCGTTGGTGATCTCCCAGGTCTCGTGCGCGCCGGCCGGGACCACCTCGTCGATGCGGGCGGGATCGCCCCGGCGTCCGTTGATGTCGAGCTGGTCCAGCCGGAACCGCCGGACGACGCCGGTGTCCCGGAACGGCTCCGGGGCCGGACCCGGCGTCTCCGGCAGCGCGGCCGCGGGCTCGGCCCCGGTCGCCACCTCGATCAGCAGCAACGGGAACGCGCCGGTCTCCGGTTCGGTACCGTCCGCCGGCCCCCGGCTGTCCAACGTCACCCGCTCCCCCGCGGCCAGCGTCAGCACGATCTCGGCCCGCTCCCCCGGGCTCAGCCGCACCCGCGTCGTCTCCACCGCCCGGTCCAGCGGTCCGGCGTCGGTGCCGATCACCCGGAACGGGCGGTCGTCGGCGAGCCCGACGTGGAAGACGCGGGCGTTCGCGGCGTTCAGGATCCGCAGCCGTACGGTCCGCACGCCCAGCCGGAGCCGGGGCCGGTGCACGCCGTTGACCAGCATCGTGTCGCCCAGCAGCCCGTACGTGCCGCTGTCCACGCCGTCCTCGACGAACGCGCCGTCCGGAGTGAAGCTGCGGTCCTGCAGGATCAGCGGGATGTCGTCGACGCCGTACCGGTCGGGCAGCCCCGCACGCCCGGGGTCGTCGACGTAGAGCAGGCCGGCGAGCCCGCGGTGGACGTGCACGGCGGTGCTGCCGTGCGCGTGCGGGTGGTACCAGAGCGTCGCGGCCGGCTGCCGGATCGTCCACTCCGGACGCCAGGTGGCGCCGGGCTCGATCGGCTGGTGCGGACCGCCGTCCATCCTGGCCGGCAGCAGCATGCCGTGCCAGTGCATGCTGGTGCGCTCGGGCAGGGCGCTGGTGACCGTCATCCGGACCCGCTCACCGGTGCGCACCCGCACCGTCGGCCCGAGGTAGTCGCCGTCGATGCCCCACGTCGGCGTGGTGCGGCCGGGCAGGAACGCCGAGCGCCCGTCGGCGCGCAGGCCGAGGTCGAAGCGCCGGGCGCCGTCCGGATCGATCGTGGACGGTGCCAGCGGCGGGATCCGCAGGTCGTCGGTGAAGCCGGTGTCCGGTCCGCCCGGCGCGGGCGCGGCCGGTGCGGCACCGCGGGCCTCGGGCCGGCAGGCGGCGGACAGCCCGGCCAGTGCGCCGAGCAGGAGCACGCTCCGGCGGCCGGCTCGCATCATGTGTTCTTCCCCGTGTCGTCGGTACGGAACGGCCCCGCTCCCCGCCCCGGGGGGCGTAGTCGGCGGGCGGGAAGCGGGGCCAGGGGTGGTGGTCAGCTCGCGGGGACCGCCTCCGGCGCGGCCGGCGCCCGTCGTTCGGCCGGCAAACCGAACACCGAGAACGCCGCACCCAGGAGGGCGAGCAAGGCTGCGACCACGAATGCGGCCTGGTAGGCGCCGAGCAGGTCGGCGGGCGCGTCGGTGGCGGCGCGGGCCGAGATGATGGTCGCCATCACCGCGACGCCGACGCCGGTGCCGATCGCGTACGCGGCCACGATCAGGCTGGCCGCGACGCCCTGCTGGTGGTCGGCGACGCCGGCGACCCCACCGACGTTGACCGACGAGAAGACCACGCCGCAGGCCAGGCCGTGCAGGATCAGGCCGGGCAGCACCAGCGTGGCGTAGGAGTCCTCCAGACCGACGAGGGCGTACATGCCGACCGCGACCGCCTGGATCGTCATGCCGGCGATGCAGACCACGCGGATGCCGAACCGGCCGATGAGCCGGCTGGTCAGGAACTGCGCGGTCAGGTAGATCGTGACCCCGATCGGCAGCACCGCGAGGGACGTGAGGAACGGTCCGTACCCGAGGATCTGCTGCAGGTAGAGCACCGCGACGAACTGCCAGCCGATCGCCGCGGCGCCGTGCAGCAGCGCCACGACGTAGCAGGACGCCCGGCCGCGCGACCGCAGGATGCCCAGCGGCAGCGTCGGGTCGTGGTGCCGGCTCTCGATGATCAGGAACGCGGAGAAGAGCACCACGGCGAGGGCCAGCGAGATGAGCGTCGCCGGGGCGAGCCAGCCGATCAGCGGCGCCTGGACCAGGGCGTACACCAGGAGCAGCAGCGCGGACGTGGCCAGGATGGCGCCGCCGAAGTCGAACGAGCGGCCGGTGCGGTCGGCCGGGACGTCGCGGCGGACGGCGGCCGGGGTCATCAGCAGCACGCCGACGGCGAGCACGCCGGGCACGAAGAAGACCAGCCGCCAGCTGACCGAGGTGAGCAGGCCGGACGCGATCAGGCCGACGCTGTAGCCGACCGCGGCGGTCGCGCCGTAGACGGACAGCGCCTTGTTGCGCTCCGGACCCTCCCGGAACGTGGTGGTGATGATCGAGAACGCGGCCGGCGCGGTGAACGCCGCCGAGATGCCCTTGATGACCCGGGACGCGACGATCAGTTCCTCGGAGGAGACCGCGCCACCGAGCACGCTCGCCGCGACGAAGACCGCGGTGCCGATGAAGAACACCCGGCGCCGGCCGAGCAGGTCGGCGACCCGGCCGCCGAGCAGCAGGAACCCGCCGTACGCGATCACGTAGCCGGAGACCAGCCACTGCAGCGAGGAGGCCGACAGGCCCAGGTCGCTCTGGATGCTCGGCAGGGCCACGCCCACGGTGGACGTGTCGAGCGAGTCGAGGAAGATGACCGCGCAGGTGACGATCAGCGTCAGTATCTTCCGCCGGGAATCGGAGCCGTCCGACGCCTCGGCGACGGCGGCTCGGAGTTTGCTTTCGGCAGTCACTTTCTCTCCCCTTTCAAAACCGCCCGCAGAACGGGCGGAAGTCTGTTTCCGTCGTGCCGAAGGTACGAATTCCGCAGGCATTCGGATACGGCAACCGAACGCAATACCGCCGCCAATCGGTCGGCATTTTCCGCGGCTGGAGGAAGGCGCGGCCGACCGCACCGCCGAACGTGATTCGGCGGTGCGGACGGTCGAACGGGCTAGGTGACGGTCCTCAGCGGACGGCAGCCGGGCGGGTGGTCACCCCGTCGGCCTGCTGCGCCGGGACCCGCGTCTCGGCCATGCCGGACAGCAGCGACAGCGCGGCCGCCGACGGCGAGCCGGGCTCGGCGTTGAGCACCACGACCCGCTGCCCCTCGTCGTCGGGCAGGTGGAGCAGTTCGTCGCTGAGGGTGAGCGCGCCGACGATCGGGTGCTGGTAGTCGCGGGTGTTGTGCGCGCACTCGCGCACCGGGTGCGTCGACCAGAGCGCGGCGAACTCGGTGCTGTGCACGCTCAGCTCGCCGACCAGTTCGGTCAGCCGCCGGTCGTCCGGCCACCGGGCCGCCGACACCCGCAGATACGCGACGACGTCACGCGCCTTGCGCTTCCAGTCGACGTACAGCTCCCGGGTGTGCGGGTCGAGGAACGCCAGCCGGGCCAGGTTGGGCTGGGTGGACGGCTTGCCCGGCGCCTCGAGGTCGAGGTGGCCGGCGAGCAGCGCGTGTGCCGTGCGGTTCCACGCCAGCACGTCGGCGCGACGGCCGATGACCAGCGCGGGCACCCCGACGAACGAGTCGATCATCTGCCGGACCGACGGGCGGACGTGCTCGGCGCGCACGTGCCGCCGCGCCTTCGGCCGCTGCCGGGCCAGGCTCTGCAGGTGCGCCCACTCCTCGTCGTTGAGCCGCAGCACCCGGGCCACCGCGTCGAGCACGGCATCCGACGCGTTGGCACTCTGGCCCTGCTCGAGACGGGTGTAGTAGCCGACGCTGACGCCGGCCAGGCGGGCCAGCTCCTCGCGCCGCAGACCGGGCACGCGACGCCGGTCGCCGTAGTCGATGAGGCCCGCGTCCTCCGGCCGGAGCCGGGCCCGCCGGGAGCGGAGGAACTCGCCGAGTTCGGACTGTCGGTTCATGACGTCAGTATTCTCCCGTCCGGGGCTGCTGTGCCTGCACCTGTCGGGGGCAGGCTGGCCGCCGATCAGGCACCGGTCAGCGCCAGCGCGATGATGTGCCCGTTCTCCCAGTCGCCCGGGTAGGGCGCGTACTTGCGGCCCAGTGCCCGGGCGGCGCCGGTGTGCTCGGGGCCCCGCTCGACCACCCGCGCCCGGGCGGTGAAGCGCCGGCCGCCGATCCGCACCTGGGCGCCCCGCTCGGTCATGCTGTTCTTCGCCCAGTCGGTGCGCGGGCCGTAACCGGCCATGACATAGATGGTGCCGTCGTCGCCGCCGGCCCACCAGACCACGACCCGGTGCTCGACGCCGGTGCGCCGGCCCCAGGTGGTGATCGTCGCCTCCCGCTGCCGCTGGAGGTCGTGCAGCGTGACCGAGCCCGCGTCAGCGCGGGGTGTGTGCCCCGACATCGGGGACCTCCGTTCCGTTGATCCTTGGACGCCGGCCGGCGACCGCACCGTCCGGGCGCAGCCGTGCGAACAGCGTGTCCCAGTCGGTGGCGGACGGACCGGCCACGTTGTACATCTCGAAGGTGGTGCCGATCGCGGCCGGTGTGGACAGCGCGCGCACGCACGCGTCGGCGACGTCGTCCCGGCAGATGCGGCCGTCACCGGTGTCGCCCTGCTCCAGCCGGACCGCCTCGCCGGCGCCCCGGCTGTCGGTCAGCCAGCTCGGCCGGACGATCGTGTACGGCCCGCCGCGGGCCCGGATGAGCTCCTCCCCGGCGAGCCGCCAGTCGAGCATCCGGCCGTACCGGTTCTGCGGATGGTCGGCCCGGGTCACGTAGATCTGGCTGACCAGCACCACGTGGGCCGCCGGGCCGACCGCGTCCAGCACGTGGCGCACGCCCTGGAACATCGTCGTCTCCGGCCGGTCCGGACCGCTGCCGGCGGTGCCGGGCTCGACGCTGAACACCACGGCCGCGCAGCCCCGCAGCGGCGGCGCGAGCGACGCCGGCTCGCGCACGTCGGCGTGCGCGAGCGGGACATCGCCGGGCACCGCCGACCGGGACCGGCGCACGTCCCGGGTGGTGACCCGGACCGGCACGCCGCGCTCCCGCAGCCGCGAGACGATCCGCCGGCCGATCCGCCCGGCCCCTCCGATGACCGTGACCGGCCCTTCTTCCACCGCACACCCGCTCTCCGTCGCTGGCGACTCCGACCGTTCGAGGCTAGGACCGCCGGGTGGGGCCAGCCAGAACCCGCGGAAGATAGAACTGCCGGTACCAGCCTGCTCAGCGGGCCGGGTGCAGCCCGTCGTTGATGCCCCGGGCGCCGACGGTGCGGCGGTCCACGATGTCGCGCCACCGGTCGCCGTACACCTTCGCGATGGTCACCTCCTGGCGCAGCATGTCCTGCGGGAAGCCGAGCACCGGGCGGCTCGCGTCGTCCAGCCGGGCCAGTTGCGCGTCGTCCAGCCGTACCGCGGTGGCGCCCAGGTTGTCGGCCAGCTGCGACTCGCGGGTGGCACCGAGGATCGGCACCACCACGCCCGGACGGGCGATCAACCAGGCGAGCGCGACCTGGGCCGGCGTCCAGCCGCCCTCCTCGGCGATCTTGACGACCTCGCGGACCACCTCGTCGCTGCCGACCTTGCTGTGCTCCTCCGGCTCGATGGTGGTCAGCCGGCCCTGTCCGCCGTCCAGGTACTTGCCGGTGAGCCGGCCCTCGGCCAGGGCGCCCCAGGCGAAGACCGGGATGCCGAGCCCGTTCGCCATCGGGATCAGCTCCCGCTCGACGCTGCGCTCCAGCAGGTTGTAACGGGTCTGCAGGCCGACGAACGGCGACCAGTCGCGCAGCTCGGCCAGGGTGTTCGCCTGCGCGATCTCCCAGGCCGGCCAGTTCGAGACGCCGACGTGGCCGACCTTGCCGAGGCGCACCTGGTCGTCGAGGACCCGCATCAGCTCGGGCACCGGGGTGAGCGTGTCCCGGGCGTGCACCCAGAGCAGGTCGATGTGGTCGGTGCCGAGCCGGCGCAGGCTCGCCTCCAGCGAGCCGGTCAGGCTCTTGCGGTGGTTGCCCGCCGAGTTCGGGTCGCCGGTACGGGTCTCGACGGTGAACTTGGTGGCGAGCACGAACTGATCGCGGCGGCCGCGCAGCAGCTCACCGACGATCCGCTCGGAGTCGCCGTCGGTGTAGAAGTTCGCCGTGTCGATGAAGTTCCCGCCGGCCTCGGCGTACACGTCGAGCAACCGGGCGCTGGTGGTCCGGTCCACGCCGAACCCCCAGTCCTCGCCGAAGGTGAGCGTGCCGAGCGCCACCTCCGAGACGCGGACGCCGGACCTGCCCAGGATCTGGTAACGCACAGTGGTCTCCTTGTCGGTCGATGCGGTCGATGGGTGCGGACGGTCAGCTGACCGGGATCGGGCCGCCGGGCCGGTACAGCTCCACGACCTCGCCGCTGGGGCCGCGGACGAACGCGTCCCGGACCGGCAGCCGCGGGTCGCCCTTGATGTGGACGCTGACCGGGTCGCCGCGCCAGTCGCCGTCGACGACCGGCTCCCCGCCGGCCGCCAGGCAGCGCGCGTACGCCGCGTCCACGTCGTCCACCGCGACCGCGATGTGGTGCACCGGGCCGGTGCCGGCGCCCGGGTCGCCGAGCAGGAACTCCAGGTAGCTGCCGCCGCCGAGCTCGACCAGCACGCCGCGGCCGCGGTAGACGACCTCACCCTCCGGGGTGGCGGTCTCGCGCCAGCCGTAGGTGCGGGTGAAGCCCAGCCCGTCGCGGTAGAAACGCAGCGAGCGGTCGATGTCCGGGGAGAGCAGGGCCACGTGCGCGAGCACGGGACGGCCGTCGGTCGCGCTCATCTCAGCCTCCGATGTTCACGCGCGTCGGGTCCAGGTACTCGGTGAGGTGCCGGATCCGGCCGTCGGCGTCGAACTCGAACACGCCGATCAGGTCGTTCTCGTACGTCTCGCCGTTGGTCAGCGGCGCGTGGGTGTGCCAGCGGACCAGCACCCGGTCCGGGTCGTGCAGCGGGTCGATCACCAGATCCCGGATGTTGATTTCCTTGAAGTTCGTGAACAGGCTCCGGTAGAGCTCGGTGAGGGTCCGCTTGCCGGTGATGGCGCGGGGCAGGCCGGCCGGGGCGTACGGGATGCTCTGCGAGGCGTCCTCGGCCCACAGCTCCAGCCAGGCGTCCAGGTTCATCTCCTGCTGCAGGCGGAACCAGGTGCGCATGGTCTCGGCGTTGCGCCGGCGCCGGTCGTCGTCGTGCATCGTGTCTCCTTCGGTGGGTGATGGGTGGCCGTGCGGGGCGGTGGTGTCAGCCGCGGGCCGCGTCCTCGGGCAGGCCGGGAGGTGCGCCGGTCCACGGGCCGACCCCGCCGACCCGCTCCACCCGCATGCGCATGACGTAGCCGCCGAGCGTGCTCAGCTCGTCCGGCGGGAACTCGGTGCCGGGCCCCATGTAGACCGAGGCCAGGCGGCGCAGCAGGGCGAACGCGCTCCCCTCCTCGACGGTCACCGTGCCGCGCAGGACGAGGTATTCGCGCAGGCCACTGGCGTGCATGCCGGTGCCCTCGACCGAGACCGCGCAACGCGGCTCCCGCCACAGGTTCTTGGTCTTGCGCCAGGCGTACATCGAGGCGAAGACAAGGTCGTCCCCGTCCAGCCCGACCCAGACGCCGGTCAGGTGCGGGCTGCCGTCCGGGTTGACGGTCGCCAGGTGGGCCAGCGGGCCGGACCGGATCAGGTCGCGGGCCGCCGCCGGCAGCGTGAGCGCCGGTGGCCGTTCCGTTTCTCCGCTCATGTGGTTCACATCCGATCCTCGGCGACGGCGATGCGCCGTCAATCGGCAACGGTCACCCGAGGCTAGGCACGCGGCGTCCATTTCCGGCCGGTGCCGGACCGAATTCCGGCGGACTCCGTGCAATGCGAATCCGGCACCGATCCGGCGCGCGTACTCCGTGCATTTGTCGTCGCGTCGCGGACGAATGGTTCGCACGATGGAACGAGCCGCGGCGCCGGCGGCCGGATTGTGCTTCCGGTCCCATTGGCCGGCCCTCGGAAGATGCGTTCTCCAGAAGGGAAGAGCATGACCACCGAGACTGAGACCGGCACCACGAGAAGCGTCGCGGAGGGGTGGTTCCGCGCGCTCACCACGGGCGACGTGCAGACCGCGCTGACCTACCTCGCCCCGGACGTCGAGTTCGTCAACTACACGCCCGTGCCCGGCTACAACGACGCGATGGCCTGGATCGGCACCCACCGCGGCCGGGAGGCCGTCCTGCGCAGCATCGAGGTCTTCGTCGGCCTCTGCGAGGTGCTGTCCGAGGAGGTGCTGGCCCTGGTCGTGGAGGGTGAGGAGGCGATCGGCGTGATCCACGAGCTGTCCCGGGTCCGGGCGACCGGGCGGGAGTTCGAGATCGAGTTCATCCAGCGGCTGACCGTCCGGGACGGTCTGATCGTGCGCTGGAAGTCCTACACCGACCCGTCGTCGATCCTGCGCGCGCTGGACGGGGGTGCCCGATGAGCGCCGAGCTCTACGCCGCCGTGGCCGCACGGGACACCGCGGCCGTCCGGGCCCGGCTCGAGGCCGGCGCCGATCCGTCGTACCGGGACCCGGCGAGCGGCCTGACCGCCCTGATGCTCGCCGCCGGCCAGGCCGACCCGGCCACCGTCGACGTGCTGCTCGCGGCGGGCGCCGACGTGTTCACCGCGGACAGCCGGGCCGGCGCGACCGCGCTGCACAAGGCGTGCCAGGGCGGCAGCGTCGCCGTGGTCCGGTCGCTGGTGGAGGCGGGCGCGTTCATCGACGCGGTGGCGCCGACCACCGGGCACACCCCGTTGATGGACGCGCTCTGGTACAAGTTCCCGGACGTCGCGAGGTACCTGCTGGACCGCGGGGTGGGCCTGAACCTCTCCACCCACTACGGGTTCACCCTGCAGGAACACTTCGCCTACGAGCTGAACGTCAACACGATCGGCAAGGAGTTGCTCCTGGAGGCCGAGCAGCACCTGAAGGCGCGGCTGGCCGAGGACGAGCGGCGCGCCGGCGCACACCGGCTGATGGCGGCGGTGACCGCCGGCGACCTGGCCGGGGTGCGGGCGCTGCTGGCCGAGGGCGTCGACGTCGACGAGCGGTTCCCGATCGTGAACGGCTTCAACGACGGGCACACCGCGCTGCTGGTCGCGGCCCGGGACGGGCACACCGAGATCGCGGCGGAACTGCTGGACGCGGGCGCGGACGTGAACGCGACCGAGCCGACGTTCGGCGCCGTCCCGCTGCACAAGGCGGTCTACAACGGACACGCCCGGCTGACCGAGCTGATCGCCGGCCGGCCCGGGGTCGACCTGAACTTCCAGGGCTCGACCAACGGCTACACGCCGCTGCACGACGCGATCTGGCACGGGTACGAGGAGTGCAGCCGGATCCTGATCGAGGCCGGTGCCCGCACCGATCTGCGTGGGCACGACGGAAAGACCCCGCACGACCTGGCCGTCGAGGTCTTCGGGGCCGGCCACGCGCTGACCGGGCGGGTGGGCGCCGCCGCGTGAGCCGGGCCTTCGCCGCGGGACCGGATCACCGGCCCGCGGCGGAGGCGTGCGCGCGGTCAGGCCAGGTTCGTCGACCGGCCGACCTTCTCCCACTCCAGCAGCTCCGCCCGGACGTCGTCGAGGTGGGTGAGCAGCGCGTCGAGGGCGTCGTCGCCGAGCGGCAGCCGCAGCGGCGGGCGGGGCGCGGCGAGCGCCTCCCGGATCGCGGCGACGGCCTTGCGCGGGTCGCCGGGCTGCCGGCCGTCGAGCGCCAGCAGGCCGGTCCGGGTGGCGCCGGCGGTCGCCTCGTACTCCGGCATCGGGCGGGACACCACCACCCCCGGACCGCAGAACGCGGTGCGGAACGCGCCCGGCTCCACGATCAGCACGGTGATCCCGAGTGGCGCCACCTCGGCGGCGAGCGCCTCGCTGAACCCCTCCAGGGCGCACTTGCCGGCCGAGTAGGCGGAGAAGCCCGCGTAGGACAGCTGGCCGCCGAAGCTGCTCATCTGCACGATGGCACCGGACCCGCGCCCGCGCATCCCCGGCAGCACCGCCCGGACCAGTGCGGCGGGGCCGAAGAAGTGCACGTCCATCAGGTCGCGCAGCTCCCGGTCGGTGGTCTCCTCGACCGCGCCGACCTGGCCGTGGCCGGCGTTGTTGACCAGCACGTCGATCCGGCCGAACCGGTCCACGGCGGCCCGTGCCACCGCCTCGGCGCGGTCGATGTCGGCGAGGTCCAGCTCGGTCACCAGCAGCCGGTCCGGGTGCCGGGCGGCGAGGTCGTCGAGCAGGTACGGGCGGCGGGCGGTGGCCACCACGGCGTGCCCGTCGGCCAGCAGCTCCTCGGCGAAGGTCCGGCCGAACCCGGACGTGGCGCCGGTGACCAGCCAGACCTGCGGGTCGCCGGTGGCGGCGGGTACGTGTGTCATGCGGCTCCTGCTCCTCGGCGACCATGTCCGGCACAGCGTCCAAAGCATCCCAAAAATGATGAAAAGGACGATATATGGCGCCGGGGAGCGGGTGCGAACCGTACCGCCGGCCACCCCCGTGGGAGTGACCGGCGGTTCGTCCGATCAGGCCAGCGACCGGTGCAGGTGCCAGGGCTCGTACCGCTGGCGCAGTCGAGCGCCGAGCACGTACGCGTGGGCCAGGGAGACCAGGGTGACGTGATGCTGCCAGCCGCGGAACGACCGGCCCTCGAAGTGGTTGAGGCCGAACTCGTCGTACAGCCGGGTCATCTCCTGCCGGGTCTGGTGCCGCGCCCGGGCCAGGGAGATCAGCCGGTCCGGGCGGGCCGTGGTCAGGTTGGTCAGCCAGGCGCCGGACGGGCGCGGCCGGCCGGCCAGCCACTCGGTGAGCAGCGCGCGGGAGCGGCCCCGGGCGGCGCCGGCCCGGTGCGGGAGCTGCTGGAGGAAGAAGCGCGAGGCCGCACCGCCGGGCGCGGTGTCCCGCCAGATCAGCGACGTGCCGGCCCGGCCGGTCGTGCGCACCGGCTCCTCGGCGAGCACCGGGCCGCCCGGCGCGACCGAGACCACATAGGGCAGATCCCGTTCCTCCAGGCCGGCGACCAGGCGATCCACGGAGGACTCGTGCCGGGCGTCGACCACCACCGGCAGCGGTTCGGCGCCCCAGCCGCCCAGCATCTCGTCGATCATGTCGAGCAGGTGCCGCCAGCGTGGCCGGTGCACCTCCTCCGGTGGCAGGTGGGTGCGCGCCCGGCGCGTCTCGTCGTGGTCCCAGGTGGCCGGCAGCAGCAGCCGCCAGTTCACCGGTACGGCGCCCACCTCACCGGCGAGGAAGAAGCCGAGGCCGAGCTGGCAGTTCAGCGTGCGGCCCAGTGACGGCGCGTACTGCCGGGCGACGCCGACCGAGCTGGCACCGTTCTTCGGGGTCACCACCTCCTCCACCACCCAGGCGCTCGGCCGGCCCAGCAGGGAGGCCGCGTAACCGGCGAGATTGCGGCGCACCGGCACCCAGTCCCAGGGGCTCTGGTTGACGAACTGCTGTATTCCCTGGTCCGCTCCACCGCCCGCGATCTCCTCCGAGATCCGTCGTATGGATTTGCGCCCGCAAAGCGATACGAGCCCGCGGAGATAGATTTCTCCCCATCTACGCTGATCCGACCGGGGAAGGTCCATGAGGATTTCGTTGCAGAAATCGGTGAGGCTCTCGTAACCACGTACCGGGTCGGTCCGCCCGGTCCGGAGCGTCAGATTCATTGTTCCCCCATGATGGTATGCGAGCAGCCGCGAGCGACTGCCTTCCGGCCGATTTTTCCGATTGGTTCTCCGCCACTTTCCGAATGACCCCGGCCGCCGGTCCGGTGGCGTGTCAGAACCGTGTGAGATCGATACCTCGGAGTGAGAGCCGGGCCCGCGCGGTACCGCGCTTTCGGTCCGTGGCGCCGCTGCCACCGGACCCCGACCTGCCGGGAACGAGCCTCTCCAAGATCGAGAACGCCTAGCCGGACACGGTTCGTCCGGCCTGCTCCGCCACCCCTCCTGGCCACCGGGCGCGAAAGCCCATAGATCTCTCCTTACAACCATGAGACGGGTGAATCGGATAGGCCATACCACAAATCCGAACCCCGGCCAGTCGTTCCGACGACACTGTCGGCCGGTCGTTTGTTGCCCGCCTGTTAAACGTGGGTAACCGGTTGCCAGCCGGCCCAGCGGGGCACCCGCCCTACATCTGTAAAGCCTCCGGAAAACGACGCCCCCCGCCGCCTCGGTGCATTGCCGGAGCGCGTCATTACCTCGTTGCGCCGGACGTAGCATGTTCCAGCGCCAGCAGTTCATACAGGCCGTAGTTGTCTAAGTATTGGCAGTACCAGGCTGCGACTTCCGGGGCCGTCGAAACGGCCTGGCAAAAAGCGCCGCACTCTGTTAATTGCCGGGCCTTGGGCTCCCGGGCGATCACTATCGTGGGCCTGGGCCGACGGGCCCGGTGGTCACGGAGGTGGAGAAGGACATGGTGCACTTCACGGGGAGAGCGGCACAGCTGGCGGAGATCGAGGAGGTCCTGCGGCGACCACGGCCGGAGCCGGTGATCGTCACCGGCCGGCCGGGTATCGGGCGGTCGGCGCTGCTGCGCGAGGTCGCCTGGTTGGCCGCGCCGCGCCTGGGCGAGGTCCTCGTCGTCGACCCGGACGCCCGGCGGTCCGACCCGGACGCCCGGCGGTCCGGTCCGGACGCCCGCAGGTCCGGCCCGGCCGGCCGGGGCGGTCCGCGGGTGGTCACGACGGCCGCCGAGATCCGGGCCGCGGCCCGCTCGACACCCCGGCCGATCTTCATCGTCGACGACGCGCACGAGGCGCCCCACCCGATGCTGCTGGAGCTGCGCGACGCGCACCGCCGGACCGGTGCGGCGCTGGTGATCAGCCGGCCGGACACGGTCTCCTCCCGGGCGCCCGACCCGGTCGACTGCCTGCTCTACGAGCCGGGCCTGCGGATCGTGCCGCTGCCGCCGCTCACCTGCGCGGACGTCGGCGAGATCGTCCGCGACCGGCTCGGCGCGCCGGCGCCGGACGGCACCGTGGCCGCGCTGCACGCCGCCGCGGACGGCGTGCCAGGCCTGCTCCGCGACCTCATCGCAGGCCCGGCCTTCGCCCGCGGCGCGCTGATCGCCGACGGCCGCTGGTGGCTCGGCGCCGACCCGGCCGACCCGCTGCCGCTGCCGGCCCGGGCCCGCGAGCATCTGCTCACCGCCCTGCGTACCGCCTGGCGCACGCTGGACCTGCAACGGCTGCCCGACCTCGCGCTGCTCGCCCTGCGGGCCGGCGCCCGTGCCGAGGCGGCGCCCATGTGGGCCCTCGTCTGCCTGCTGCGCGGGCAGTCCGAGCGGGGTCTGCGGCTGCTCGACGAGCTTCGCGGCGAGGTGGGCGACGGGCCCGGCGCCGACCGGATCGACGTCGCCCGCGCCCTGCTGACGGCGATCGGCACCGGCCGGGTGCACGAGGCCGGCGACCTGCTGCGCGCGGCCGCCCGGGCCCGGCCGGCCGTGGCCCCCCGGATGCACGCGCTCGCCGCGCTGCTCGGCACGGTGCTGAACGCTCCGCACGACGAGCCGGCCACCGGCACGGCGTACGACCCGCAGGCGGAGGTCTTCGCCCGGTCGGCCGCGGCCGTCGCGCACCTCGGCGGCGCCCGGCCCCGGCAGGCGATCCCGCACCTGCGCCGGGCGATCATCGGCGCCGAGGCGCTGCGCGACGAGCTGCCGTGGCTGCTGCCCTATCTCACCGGGGCGCTGATCGACGCGCTGCTGCTGGCCGGCCGGCTGAGCGAGGCGACGGAGAAGGCCGCGGAGTTCCACGCCGAGCGGCAGGGTTCCGGGTGGGACGTCGCCGTCTCGCTGTCCGCGCTGATCTCCCAGGCCATGGCCGTGCGCGACCGGGAACCGGCCTGAAACGCACCCGCCCGGCCCCCCACCGCCGGTGAACAACTTGTAGCGTCACAGCAACATACTGATCGTGTCGGCGTCGACGACGATGCCCGTCGGGCGGCCTGAGCCGGACGGAAGGGGTCCAACCCGGTGGCGATTCGCAACAGGAGTGACCTTGCCAAGTTCCTACGCAGCCGCCGGGAGCGGATCACACCGGAGCAGGTCGGTCTGCCGGCCGGATCCCGCCGGCGGACGCCGGGACTGCGCCGTGAGGAGATCGCCGTCCTCGCCGGGCTGAGCCCCACCTGGTACACGTACCTCGAGCAGGGCCGGGACATCCGGCCCTCGCCCGACGTCCTGGAGAGTCTCGCCCGGGTGCTGCAGCTGACCGAGGACGAGCGGCGGTACATGTACCTGCTGACCAACGGCCAGACGCCGCCGATCCAGCCGAACGGCCCGGACCCGTCCGGTACGCCGATGATGCGCCGGCTGATCGGGCTGCTCGGCGACGTCGACTACCCGGTCTACGGCGGCAACCTCTACGGCGACGTGATCGCCTGGAACCAGGCCACGGTCCGCTGGTACACCGACTTCGGCCGGCTGCCGGCCGAGCGCCGCAACATGCTCTGGTGGCTGCTGACCGCCGACGAGGCCCGGCGCCGGATCGTCGACTGGACGGACGACGTGCGCGACGTGATCGCCCGGCTCCGCATCGCCTCCGCCGCCCGCCCGTGGGACCAGCGCTTCTCCGACCGCATCAGCATGCTGCACCGGGCCAGTCCGGAGTTCCGCGGCTGGTGGAACGACCACGACGTGCGCGGTCAGCACACCCGGCCGCGCCGGTTCCGGCTGCCGGACGGCACCGAGGAGACCCTTCAGCTGGTCGTGATGCGGATGACCGACGGCTTCAACTCGATGGTCGTGCACGTGCCGCCGGGCCGGGAGGCGAGCACGATCACCGAGGCGCTCGCCGACGCCCCGGTCGAGCCGGGCGCACTGCGTTAAGTCGACATTGACCCTCGACAAACACGGCCGGAAAAGTGGCGATGTTTCCGTCGCCCGGGCCGGCGGCGGCCGTAAATCGGGGGTAATCACCATGCATGAACGCGGCACCGAAGCACGCCACGAACCGGTGGCCATCGTCGGGATCGGGTGCCGGCTGCCCGGCGCGGACAGCGCCGAGGACTACTGGCGGCTGCTGGAGACGGAACGCGACGAGGTCCGCGGCATCCCGCCGCACCGCGTCGACGTCAGCGGCGTCCCGGACGGGATCCCGACCGGCATCGGCGGCTTCCTGACCGACATCGACCTCTTCGACGCGGGCTTCTTCGGGTTGACCCCGCGCGAGGCGATCCGGCTCGATCCGCAGCAGCGGCTGATGCTCGTCACCGTCTGGGAGGCGCTCGAGGACGCCGGCCTGCCGGCCGCGTCGCTGCGCGGCAGCCGGACCTCGGTCTACTCGGCGTGTCTGTCCTCCGACTACTGGGACATCGTGCGGGGGGCGGGCATGTACGACATGCACGCGGCACTCAGCAACAGCGCCTGGGGCATCCCGGCCGGGCGCATCTCGCACCTGCTCGACCTGCGCGGGCCGAGCATGGGCATCGACGCCACCTGCGCCTCGTCGCTGCTGGCGGTGCACCTGGCGTGCCGGGACCTGTGGTCCGGCGAGGCCGACGCGGCGCTGGTCACCGGCGCGAACCTGATCATCGGCACGGACTTCTACCGGGTGCTCGGCGACGCGGAGATCCTCTCGCCCGGCGGTCGGCACCGGTTCGGCGACGCCCGCAGCGACGGCTACATCCGCAGCGAGGGTGCGGTCAGCATCGTGCTCAAGAGCCTGTCCGCCGCGCGCCGCGACGGCGACCGGGTCTACGCCACCATCGCCGGCACCGGGGTCAGCAACAACGGCCGCGGCGGCGCCAGCCTGGCCGCACCGCGCGCCGACGGACAGGCCGAGACCCTGCGGCGGGCCTACCGGGACGCCGGCATCGCACCCTCCGATGTGGACTACGTCGAGGCGCACGGCGCCGGGACGCCGCAGGGCGACCTGACCGAGCTGACCGCGCTGCGGGACGTGGTGGGCAGCGACCGGCCCGCCGGACAGCCGTGCCTGATCGGCTCGGTCAAGTCGAACATCGGCCACGCCGAGGCCGCCGCCGGGCTCGCCGGACTGGTCAAGGCGGCGCTCGCGCTGCGGCACCGAACCGTGCCCGCCACGCTGCACGCCGATCAGCCGCACCCGGTCCTCGCCGAGGCTCCCGGCCTGCTGCTGAACACCCGCGGGCGGCCGTGGCCCCGCCCGGACCGGCCCGGCGTGGCGGGCGTCAGCTCGTTCGGCCTGTCCGCCACGAACGTCCACGTGGTGCTGGTCGAGGCGCCGCAGACCCGCGAGCCGGCCGTGCCGGGTCCCGCGCCCACGGTGCTCGCGCTGCCGGTCTCCGCCCGCGACCCGCGCGCGCTCGACACGCTGGCCGCCGCGTACGCGGACACGCTCGACGCCGCCCCGGCCTCGGCGCTGGGCGACCTGGTGCACACCGCGGCGGTTCGGCGCGACCACCACCCGTACCGGCTGGCCGCGGTCGGCGCCGACCCGGCCGAGCTGGCCCGGGACCTGCGCCGGCAGCTGGGCGGGCGGCACACCCCGCTCCCGGAAGCCGCACCGGCCCGGACCGTCTTCGTCTTCCCCGGCCAGGGTGCGCAGTGGACCGGCATGGCCCGCCAGCTGCTGGCCACCGACGCCGGCTTCCGCGCCCGGCTGCGCGAGTGCGACGCCGCGGTACGGGCCGAGACCGGCTGGTCGGTGATCGAGCGGCTCGCCGACGACGCACCGCTGGACCGGGACGACGAGATCCAGCCGGTGCTGTGGGCGGTGCAGGTCGGCCTCGCCGAGGCGTGGCGCCGCCGGGGCGTCGTACCGGATCTGGTGATCGGGCACAGCATGGGTGAGATCGCCGCGGCCTGCGTGGCCGGGTCGCTGAGCCTGGCCGACGCCGCCGCGGTGGTCTGCCGGCGCAGCGCGGTGCTGGCCGGCCGCGACGGCGCCGGTGCGATGGCCGCCGTCGCGCTCGGCGAGGAGGAGGCCGCCGCCGCGGTCGCCGGCCAGGACGGGCGGGTGTCGGTCGGCGTGATCAACAGTGCCCGCTCGGTGGTGCTGTCCGGTACGGAGGAGGCGCTGGAACGGGCGCTGGCGCCGCTGCGGGCGGCCGGGGTGCACTGCCGGCGCGTGCCGGTCCGCTACGCCTCGCACTGCGCGCTCGTCGAACCGCTGCGCGAGCGGATCTGCGCCGCCCTGGACGGCATCCGCCCGGTCGGGACCGCCGTGCCGATGTACTCGACCGCGCTCGGCCGGATCGTCGACGGCCGGGAGCTCGGCGCCGAGTACTGGATGACCGGCCTGCGGGAACCGGTGCGATTCCACGCCGCCCTGCGCGCCGTGCTCACCGAGGACCGGCCGGCGGTCGTCGTCGAGATCGCGCCGCAGCCGATCCTGCGGTCCGCCATCGAGGACGTCATCGAGGAGACCGGGGCCTCCGCCGTCACCGTCGCCTCGATGAGCCGGGACGAGCCGCAGCCGGTCACGCTGGCCCGTGGGCTCGCCGCCGTCTTCCGGCACGGCGGCCGGGTGGACTGGGCCACCGCCGCTCCCGGGCGGCTGACCCGCCTGCCCGGCTACCCGTGGCAGTCCCGCCGGTACTGGGCCGAGCCGGCACGCCCGGGCCCGGAACCGGCCGGTGCCCCGTTCCCGCCGGTGCCCCACGTGGTCACCGACGCGGTCGCGGCGCTGGGCGGCATCTCCGCCTCGGTCACCGACCGGCTGCGGCGCGCGCTGACCGCGCTCACCACCCCGGCCACGACACATCTGCCGGTCCCGTCGCCGGTCCGGCCGATCGTCACCGAGGAGACGGTGGCGGCCGCGCTCGCCGGGCTGCTGCACGTCGACCCCGCCCAGCTCGACCGGGACGCGTCGCTGACCGACCTGGGCGTCGACTCGCTCGGCGCCACCCGGCTGCGCGCCGCCCTGGACTGGGGCGACCGGCCGAGGCCGACGGTGGGGCAGCTGGTACGCGGCACGGTGCGCGACATCGCCGCTATGGCCGGGACTCCGGCAGCCGCAGGGCGAGCATGGTGATGTCGTCCGCCTGCGCCGCACCGTCGGCGTGCGCGGCGACCTCGTGGTCCACCGTGGACAACAGGGCGTCCGCCGAGGCGACCGGCGCCTCGACGATCCGCCGGAGCCGGTCGGTGCCGAACAGCCGGCCGCCCGGCGACCGGGCCTCCACCACGCCGTCGGTGTAGGCGAACAGCGTGTCGCCCGGGTCGAGCCGCAGCATCCGGACCGAGTACGCCGCATCGGTGACCATGCCGAGCGCCGGGCCGCTGGCGGGCAGCGACTCCAGCCGGCCGGAGGCCCGGCGCAGCAGCGGCGGGTTGTGCCCGCCGTTGACGTACAGCAGGGCGCCGGTGACCGGGTCCAGCACGCCGAAGAAGAGCGTGACGAAGTACCCCTCCCGCAGATGGTTGCGGGTGAGGTACCGGTTGGTGGCGGTGACGGCCTGCAGCAGCGGCCCGGCGCCGAGCGACACACCCGTCGCCGGTGGCCGGGCCGTACGGTCCGGCCACCGGCCGCCGGTCAGCCCGCCGGCCGGCTCCCACGCCCCGGCGTGCTCGGCGGTGTGCCGCAGCAGCGTCCGGATCAGCGCCATGAACAGCGCCGCGCTCAGCCCCTTGTCGCACACGTCGGCGACGACGAACCCGAGCCGCAGCCCGTGCAGCAGGTCGAAACAGTCGTAGAAGTCCCCGGCCACCTCGCCGGCCGGCCGGTACCGCACCGCCGCGTCCCACCCGTCCGGCACCGGCATCGGCACCGGCAGCAGGCTCGTCTGCAACTGGCGGGCGCTGACCAGGTCGCGTTCGTAGGCGAGCAGTGTCGCCTCGGTCGCCATCGCCTCCACCACCCGGGCCAGGTCGTGCCGTTCCTTGGCGGACGACACCCGGCTGCGCAGCAGGCCGGGCAGGTAGGGCGGCGCGACGTAGTCGAAACCGCCGCGTGCGCACGCCTCCAGCGCCGCCGGGTCACCGTCCGCGAACACCAGCACCGGCGGGCGGACCCCGCGGGCGGTGAGCCGGCGGCTCAGGGTGGCCACCCGTTGCAGGCCCAGCGCGGCCGAGATCAGCACGACGGCGTGGCCGTGCAGCAGGGCCGGCCGCGCGCTCAGCTCCGCCGGGGCTGCGTGCCGGACCTGCAGTCCGAGGCCGGCGAGCCCGGCCCGCAGCTCGGCGGGCGGTACGGACTCCGCGACGACCAGCGCGCTCCGGCCGCTGACCGGCGACTCCGGGGTCATCCCCGACCGACTCCCCGGCGCCGCCGGACACACAGCGTGGTCCGGTTCCGCCCGTCCGCGTACTCCCAGGTCAGCGCGTCCACACTGCGCCGGGCCAGCAGCAGGCCGCAGCCGCCGAGCCGGCCGGTCAGCGCGCCGGTGCCGGCGTAGGGCGGTTCGCCCAGCGGGTGCGCCGAGGGGTCGAACGGCGGCGCGCAGTCCTCGATCCGCAACCACGCCGCGTCCGCCCGGAGCCCGCCGCTGACCTCGATCAGACCGTCCCGGCCTCGGTAGCCGTGCTCCCGCGCGTTGGTGACCAGCTCGTCCGCGGCCAGCCGGAGCCGGTATCCCTGGGCGGTGCTCAGTCCGGCGTCGGTGGCGAGCCGGGTGACCAGGACGGGCAGGGCGCCGGGCGGACCGCCGTTCAGCCGGAGCCGGTAGCCGCTCACGTGGCGGCCCGGTCGACGAGCGTGACGCTGTGGTCGAAGCCGGTCAGCCGGATCGTCTCGGCCACCTCCGCCGACGCGTTGGTGATCACGATCCGCACCGACCGGCCGAGCTGCTGGTGGGCGTAGACCAGACAGCGCAGCCCGGCCGAGGAGAGGTAGGTGAGCCGCTCCACGTCCAGCACGAGCCGGGTCACCGGCGTGGCGCTGATCCGCCGGATCGTCTCGTACAGCGAGGGCGCCGAGCGGCTGTCCGCCTCGCCCTCCAGCACCACTGTGGCCAGCCCTTCCGTGACGGTCGTGTCGATCCTCAGGGTCATCTCGAGTCCTCCTCATCAGCGGGTACGGCGGTGAGCACCACCACCGACCGGGGTCCGACCGGCAGCCGGGCCGGGTCGGCGACGGCACGCTCCCAGCCGGGCGGCACCGACGGCTCGGCGTCGTACGTGTCGGCGAAGCGCGCCCAGCGCAGCCCGGCGGGCAGGTCCGGCAGGTGCACCTCGACCGGCTCCCAGTGCGTGTTGGCGGCCAGGTAGACGATGTCCTGCCCGTATCCGGGCGTCGGTGCGCCGCGGAGCATGACGGCCAGCAGGCGGGCCGCGGGTGACCAGTCCGGCCGGCCGGGCCGCGTACCGTGCCAGCTCACGTCGACGGGTCCGTCCCCGTCGTCGCCGACGTGCGTGGCGACGTGCAGCACCGGGTGGGCGCGGCGGAACGCGATCGCGTCCCGGGTGAAGCGCAGCAGGCCGGCGTCGCGCGCGGCCGGGCCCCAGTCCAGCCAGGTGAGCTCGCCGTCGTGGCAGTACGCGTTGTTGTTGCCCAGCTGGGTGCGGCCGAGTTCGTCGCCGGCCTGCAGCATCGGCACGCCGTGGCTGCACAGCAACAGCAGCAGGGCGTTGCGGGTCTGCCGATCGCGCAGCGCCAGCACCTGCGGGTCGTCCGTCGGGCCCTCGGCGCCGCAGTTCCAGGAGAGGTTGTGGTCGTCGCCGTCCCGGTTGCCCTCGCCGTTGGCGTCGTTGTGCTTCTCGTCGTAGGAGACCAGGTCGCGCAGCGTGAAGCCGTCGTGCGCGGTGACGAAGTTGATCGACGAGGCGGGGCCGCGGCCGCCGTACAGGTCGGGCGAGCCGACCAGCCGGGTGGCGAGGTCACCGACCCGGCCGGGGTCGCCGCGCAGGAAGCCGCGCAGCGCGTCGCGGTACCGGCCGTTCCACTCCGCCCAGCGGCCGTAGTCCGGGAAGCTGCCCACCTGGTAGAGGCCGGCCGCGTCCCACGCCTCGGCGATCAGCGTGACGTCGCGCAGCACCGGGTCCGCGGCGATCGCCTCCAGCAGCGGCGGGTTGGCCAGCGGGGTGCCGTCCGGGCCGCGACCGAGCGCCGAGGCCAGGTCGAACCGGAATCCGTCGACGTGGAACTCGGTCACCCAGTACCGCAGGCAGTCGAGCAGGAACGCGCGGGCCACCGGGTCGTTGGCGTTGAACGTGTTGCCGGTGCCGCTGTAGTTCCGGTACCCGCCGTCCTCGGTCAGCATGTAGTAGGCCGCGTTGTCCAGGCCGCGGAACGAGATGGTCGGTCCGCGCTCGTCGCCCTCGGCGGTGTGGTTGAGCACCACGTCGAGCAGCAGCTCCATCCCCTCCGCGTGCAGTCGCCGGACCAGCCGGCGCAGGTCGTCCGGGGTGCCGTAGGCGGCCTTGGGCGCGAAGAAGCCGACCGTGTTGTAGCCCCAGTAGTTGTAGAGCCGGTGCGCCGACGCCGGGTCGTGGCGCGGGTTGTCGCACTCGTCGAACTCGAGCACCGGCATCAGCTCGACGCAGTTGACCCCGAGGTCGCGCAGGTACGGCACCTTCTCGGCCAGTCCGGCGAAGGTGCCGGGCGCGGCCACCCGGGAGGACGGGTGCCGGGTGAAGCCGCGCACGTGCGCCTCGTAGACGATCAGCTCGTGCTTCGGGATCCGGGGCGGGGCGTCGTCGCCCCAGTCGAACCCGGAGCGGACCACCCCGGCCCGGTACGGGTACGGGTCCGCCGGGTCCACCGGCCGCCCCCACTCCGCCCGGCCCGGGAAGGCCCGCGCGTACGGGTCGGCCAGCACCCGGTCGGTCCCGTCGTCGCCCTCGCCCCGGACCAGGTAGCCGTACTCGAGCCCGTCCGCCGACAGTCCGACGACCGTCATGCTGTAGACCGCGCCCCGCCGGAAGTGCGGCGGGAACGGCAGCGTGGCGATCGGCTCCCGGACCCCGGTCCGGAACAGGACCAGGGCCATCGCGCCGGCGCTGTGCGAGTGCACGGAGAACGTGATGCCGTCCGCGACCTCGGTGGCGCCGAACGGCAGTGGTGCGCCGGGCCGGACCTCGTAGGGCCCGATGCGTTCTCCGACGGGCAGCGTCGTGGTCATCGGCCGAACGCCTCCAGCCCGTCCTGGACCGATTCGGCGACGTGCACCGAGTCGAGGAATCCGGTGGCGGACATGACCGCGTGCACGTCCGGCGGGACCGCCGCGAGGGCGAGCCGCTGCCGGCGCAGCCGGGCCTGCCGGTAGACCAGGAGCAGGATGCGCAGCCCGGCGCTGGACACGTACGTCATGTGGCCCAGGTCGAGCAGCAGGTCGCCCCGCTCCGGCAGGTCGGCCTGGATGTCGGTGTAGACCTCGGCGGCCGTCATGCCGTCCAGCTCACCGATGAGCGACAGGATGGTGACGTCCCGCTGGACGGATTTCTCGACGCGCATGGCGTCCTCGCCTCCGTTCGGTGCCGGTCACTCGACGCCGACCAGCCGGGCCCGGACCACCAGGTCGGTGGCGGAGCGGGGCAGGGTGACGTGCATCGTCGCCGGATCGAAGTCGTGGTAGGGGTGGCCGTCCACCTCGACGGCGGCCAGCCGGACCCGGCCGGGGGGCAACAGGTCGGGCGCGACACGCAGCCGGCGGTCCGCGAAGCCGTCCGGGCGCGGCCGGAACCACAGGTCCATCGGCTCGCGGCGGATCAGCAGCCGCTGGTAGACGGTGGCGAGCAGGCCGAGCTCGGTGGCGTGGTACATGCTCATCGAGTGGCTGCCCTTGAGGCGCTCGTCGCCGAGCAGGTACGGCAGGCCGTTGGCCAGCACGTTGAAGTAGACGCCGCCCTCGTCGTGGTCGAGGAAGAACGCGTTGTAGAACGCCGCCGACTCGCGGGCCTGGCGCAGATACTCGGCGTCGCCGGTGTGCCCGGCCAGGATCAGGTACGCCAGGATGCCCTGCTCCTGCTGCCACCACGCCTTGCGGTCGTGCCAGGTGAACCGGTGCCGGCCGGAGTCGGACGGGGTCCGGTCCAGCACGTCGTACCAGCCGCCGCGGCGCAGGTCGGCGCCGAGGCCGGGCATGCTGCGCCCGATCCGCTCCGCGAGCCGCCGGTACGCCGGGTCCGGCCGCAGCGCCGACAGCCGCATCAGGTTCCACGCGATCTTGAGGTTGTGCCCGACCACCGCGCGGTCCTGCTGCCAGCCCCAGGCCCGGTCCGGCGTCCAGTCGGCGTGGAAGCGCTCCTGCACGAACGGGCTGCCCGGCTCGGCGAACCGGGACACGATCAGGTCCGCGGACTCGACGAGCATGTCCGCGTACTCCGGCCGGCCGGTGGCCAGGTACAGGTTGATCAGGTACGCGGGCGCGTGGTCACCGATCGAGTTCCAGTTCTTGCGCATCCGGTTGTGCCGCAGCGATTCGTGGTCCGGGCTCAGGTCGAACGGGTCCAGGTGGGAGAACCAGCCGCCGTGCTCCGGGTCGTGGAAGAACCGGCGGATCAGCCGCAGCGTCGCCTCGATGTCCGCGAGGATCGCCGGGTCGCCGGTCAGCCGGTACGTCTGGGTCAGCCCGACGAGCGCGTAGATCTGCTCGTACGCCGGGATCGCCGCGTAGTCGTCGCCGAACTCGGACGTGAAGAGCTTCACCTCGGTGCCGTCGCGCACGTCGATGCCGTGGTACCAGTAGACGACGTCGTGGTCGCGGTCGACGAAGCGCATGTGCTCGCGCAGGTACGCGGTGCCCGCCTCGGCGACCGACAGCAGGTCCTCCTCGCCGGTGAGCAGGAACGCGGTGCTCATCCCGTAGATCAGCCGGGACAGCGTGTCGGTCTCCTGCAGGAACGAGTCGGCCTTGTCGCCGCCGAGCCGCAGCACCGTCCGGTAGTCGCGCATGTCCACCGGCCCGTCGCCGAACTGCGCCCGCCGGTAGAAGCGGGCCAGCTCACGCACCTGCGCCGGCCACCACTGCGGCCGCTCGAACGGGAAGTCGCCGCCCGCCTCGCCGGAGACGACCAGCCGGTGCGCCTCGAACTCGCCGTCCGGCAGGTCGAGGATGCCGTACGCGAACAGGTGCCGGCCCGGGACGAGCAGCGCGCCGAGGTCGGAGGTGGCCGCGCGGGCCGGCTCGCCGAGGTTGCGCAGGTGCTCGGCGTACACCTCGGGCGAGTACCGGACCGAGACCGCGGTCTGATCGGACGTGCGCAGGCCGATCAGGCGGCGGACCGGGTCGTGCGCGGTTACGTAGCCGGTGACCAGGTCGGACACGGTCAGGCGGTGGCGCGATGACTCAGGCACCGGAGACCTCCCTGCGGGTCGGCACGCTGGCCCGCCACCACCGCCGGTCGCGGCGTGCGGCGCGGGCGGCGATCAGGTCGATCAGCGTGCGGGCGAAGACGTGACAGTGATCGGCCGATCGGGCGGTGACCAGATCGCCGTCGACGACGACGTCCTGGTCGGCGTAGTGCGCGCCCATGTTGCGCACGTCGTGCACCAGGTTGTGGTGGCAGGTGACGGGGCGGCCGCGGACCACGTCGGGGATCGGCGCGAGCAGCCACATCCCGTGGCAAATCACTCCTTTGAGGACGCTCGGCTCGGCGAACGCGGTGCGCAGCAGCCGGACGGCGGGCGAGAGGTCGCCGGCGGTCTCGGCGTACCGGAGACGGTCGGCGACCATGCCGGACGGCACGATGAGCGCGTCGTACCGGCGCAGCGCGGCGGCGTCGAGCGCCTCCAGGTCCCCGTCCACGGTGATCGGCAGGCCGTGCTCGTGGCCGGAGAAGGTCAGGCGGGGCTCGCCCCAGAGGCGGGTCAGGAGGTCGACCTCGGCGCCCTCCTCGGCGAACCGCCGGCGGTAGTAGTCGATCTCCGGCTCGACGTAGTCGCTCTCCATCAGGATCGCGACCGCTCGTCCGGCCAGTTGCCCCTCCGGGCGAAGGATGATGTCAACCATGGTCGGTAACCGGCTTCCTGGATCGTGGCTGGTGGTGGGCGCCCTCCGCCCGGGGACGCGCCCGGGCGGAGGGCGACCGGTCATCCGGTGACGAGATCGACGAGGTACGGCCCGGTGTGCGCGAGCATCCGCTGCACCGCGCCGGCCACCTCGTCCGGTTTCTGCACCCGCTCCCCCGGCACGCCGAGGCTGCGGGCCAGCGCCGCGAAGTCGATCTCCGGCCGGGACAGGTCGAAGCCGTCCGGGTGCTCGTGCGGCTCGATGCCCCGCTCCCGCCAGTACTGCTCGATGTTCAGGTCGAGCAGCTGGTACCGGTGGTTGTTGCAGATGACGAACTTGGCGTCCACGTCGTGCCGGGCGGCCGTCCAGAGCGCCTGGACCGTGTACATGCTGCCGCCGTCGCCGGTGAACCCGACCACCCGCGCCTCCGGGCGGGCGAGCTTCGCACCGATCGCACCCGGGATGCCGATGCCGAGCGAGCCGCCCCGGGTCAGGAAGTAGCTTCCCGGGTTGCGCGCCGGCAACTGCTGCAGCAGGCCCGGCGAGGCGGTCAGCGCCTCGTCGAAGACGATCAGGTCGTCGCCGCCGTGCGCCGCCAGTTCCGCGGCGAACAGTTCGATCATCGGCGCGTCGTCGGCCGGGCGGGTCCGGGTCCACCCCGGGCCGGCGGGGATGCCGGCCGGGACGGCACCGTCGCGTTCCAGCCGCTCGGCGAGGGCCGCGAGGGTCGGTTTCGGGTCGGCGACGAGCGCCACCGTGGCCGGGAAGTTCTTCGCGATCTCCCACTCGTCCAGATCGATGTGGACGATGCGGGCGCCCTCCCGGAACGGGCTGTCCAGGGACGGGAAGACCTCCGGGAAGACGTACGTGCCGACGATCAGCACCGCGTCGGCGGCACCGACGATCCGGGCGCTGTGCTCGCCGAACATGTGCCCCAGCTGGCCCCGGTAGAGCGGGTGGGTGGCGTCCATGTTGACCTCGGAGTTGTCCACCCCCCACACCGGTGCGCCGAGCGCCTCGGCGACACGGGTGAGCTCCGCCTGCGCGTGCGAGACCGAGACGCCGTCGCCCATCAGGACCAGCGGGTTGTCCGCCAGGCGCAGCGCCGCGGCGGCCCGGTCCAGCTCCTCCGGCACCGGCACCACCGCCCGGCTCGGGATGGTGCTGGGCGTCGCCGGCTCGGTCGTCTCCGCGTCCAGCACGTCCATCGGCAGGGCGACGAAGACCGGTCCGCGCGGCGGCGTCATCGCGATCTTGACGGCGCGGCGGATGGTGCGCAGCAGCGACTCCGGGTGCACCACCCGGGTCGCGTACTTGGTCACCGGGCGCGCCATGTCGACCAGGTTCACCGCCATCTGCGCGTCCATCGCGTCGTACGCGATGCCCGCCTCGCCGGCGATCACGACCAGCGGGGAGTGGCCCCGCTTCGCCTGGTAGAGCATGCCGATGCCGTTGCCCAGCCCGACACCGGTGTGCAGCTGGACGAGGCCCGGCGCGCCGGCGGCCCGGGCGTACCCGTCGGCGGCGGCGACCGCGACGGTCTCCTGCAGGGCCAGCACGTACTCGAATCCGGGAAGGCCGGACAGCACGTCCAGAAAGCCCTGCTCGACCGTTCCCGGATTGCCGAACATCGTGTTGATTCCGTCGGCCGCGAACTGTTCGAAAATCGCTACCTTGCCGGGTCTGGAATACACGTCGAAATCCTCACCCTCGGATGGTTCCCCGTGCATTCCGCTCACCAGCCGAAGCGGCGCAGACCCGACTCCAGGACCTCGACCATCTTGTCGCCGCCGAGGAACGAGTCCGGCGTCGACCGGGCGGTGATGAACGGATAGTCGACGATCACCGACGTCTCCTTGCCGACGTTGCCGTGGAAGCGGCCGTCGGGGCCGGTGGCGTCGCGCAGGATGTACTCCAGCGGGTACGGCGGCGGGCCCATGTTGAAGTTGACGCCCAGGAAGCCGGTGCCGTCCTTGTAGTCGTACTCCTTGCAGTGCCCGGTCACGTGCTTGCCCCAGATGATGCTGGACCGGTCGTCCCAGTCCCGGGCGAAGGCGAGCGCCGCGATGCCGTAGCAGAGCGCCAGGATCGGCTTGTCCGCGCGCACGAACGACAGCACCAGCTCGTGCACCCGGCCGTTGTTGGCGAGGTCCACGATCGGGCCGCTGCCACCGACGATGACGAGGCCGTCGTACTGCGCGATGTCCTCGTCCAGCGTGGACAGCTCACGGTAGTAGCGCTCGATCAGGCGCAGCGCGTTCGGCTCGGAGTCGTAGGGCCGCTCGGGGATCCAGTCGGCCAGGCTCACCGGGGAGGCCAGCCGGTCGGACTCGTCGAGCTCGCGGGCGGCGACCGCCACCTCCGGCGTGGTGACCGACCGGCCGAGCGGCGGGTCGACGTAGCCCGGGTCGAGGCTCGGCGGCAGGGCCTGTGGGCGCTTGCCGTTCGGGGTGGCGAAGACCACCCCGTACCCCTGCCGGTCGAAGGCCACCAGCGGGCCGAGCAGCTCCTCGCCCCAGTAGCCGTACTCGGAGAGTACGGCGAGGATTTTCTTCGACATTTCTTCTCCCTTTCACTAACGCTTTTCCGGGTGCCTTTCCGCACGAGCGTCGTGCGATTAACCGGTGATTCCACTCAATCAGCCGGCGGTGGTCCTGAAAAGGAAAAGAGCGGCGGCCGGGGCTACTTCCGGATGTCGATATCCCCGGCCGCCGCACTCCGTCAGGTCAGTCGCCGGAGAATGAGCCTTCTTCGACCTGGCCCGAACCGGCCACCCCGGAACTCGTCGACCCGCTCCGGGCGCTGACTCGCTCGCCAGGTTGAGGACGGCTCGATGAGCCGGCCAGGCGATGCACCGCGGCCATCGGGATGTCCGTCCACCCGGGACGGTTGCGCAGTTCGTAGACGACCTCGTAGACCGCCTTGTCCACCTCGTACGCGCCGAGCAGCGCACCGCCCACCGCGCCGGCGGCCGCGGTGTACCCGGCCAGGAACTCGCCGCGCAGCCGGCTCACCCAGGCCCGGGCGGGCACTACCGGCACCACCCCCTCCAGAACCGCGTGCCCGGCCGCGTAGTCCAGCGAGCGCAGCATCCCGGCGACGTCCTGCCACGGCGAGCGCCAGGCCACCCGGTCGACGGCCGGCGCGGCCGGCTCGCCCTCGAAGTCGATCACCAGCCATCGGCCGTCGCTGCGCAGCACCTGTCCGAGGTGCAGGTCGCCGTGCACCCGCTGGACATGGCCGGCGGGCGGTCCGGCCACCGCCCGGGCCAGGACACCGCGCAGGGCCGGCAGGTAGAGCCGCAGCGACGGCGCGACCCCGGCCGCCTCGTTCAGCCGCCGGGTGAGGTCGGTGTGCAGGCCCGCGCGCAGCTCGTCGGTGAGCCGGGCGGAGCCGAACGCGACCGCCAGCCGGCGGTGCATGCCGGCCACGGTCGCACCGAGTTCGCGGACCGCGGCGCTGATCGCCGCGCCGCCGCGCTCCGGCCCGGCCAGGTCGTCGAGCAGCAGGTGCCAGCCGTCGACGGCGCCCGGCACGTACCGGGTCAGCACGGCCAGGGTGGCCAGGCCGCCGGACAGTCGCGCCTCGGCCGCGCCGAGCAGCGCCGGGATCGGCATGCCGGCGTCCGCCCGCAGCCGCCGCTGCACCTCGAGCTCCGGGTTGAGGCCCGGGCCCGGACGCCGGAACAGCTTCAGGATCATCCGGCCGTCGATCACCAGTGACGTGTTCGACTGCTCGCCGTCCAGTCGCCGGACACCGGTCGCCGCGCGGCCGGGCCGCCAGTACGGCGACCGCTCGGCCGTGCAGACCAGCTCCGGGCCCCGGTCGCCGCGCCGGATCATGGCGACGAGCCGCCGCATCAGCTCCGGATCCGCGGTCGCGTCGAAGACCCAGTGCCGGCCGGTCCAGAGCACGAGGTCCTCGTCCGGGACCGCCGAGGCGTCCCGCCGCCGGCCGAGCGGCACGTGCAGCCGAACCGTCTCCCCGTCGTCCAGGTGGGCGGCGAGCACGACGAGCGCGCCGTCCGCGGTCTCGGCGCCGCCGGCCGGCGCGATCGGGATCCACGCCAGGGTCTCGACGTGCGACACGGTCCGCCCGGCCAGGCCGGACCAGCGCCGGGCCGGCAGCCAGCGGCACAGTGCGGCGGCGAGTTCCGCGGAGACCGGGTCGGGCCGGACCGGTGCGGCGGCCGGAGCGCTCAAGACGCCCCCTCGGCCGCCGGACGCAGGCCGAGCCAGAGGAAACCGTGCCCGGGCAGCGTGAAGCGGGCCCGGGACCGTACCGGGCCGAACGGCACCGCGCCGGTCAGCTCGACGAACTCCTGGCCGGTGTCCTCGGCCGGGATCCGCACCTCGACCGGCTGCGGGTGCCGGGAGAGGTTGAACAGGCACAGGACGGTGTCGGCGGCCTCGTGCGCGTCGTCGCCGTCGTAGTGCCGCCGGACCACCAGCACGCTCGGGTTCGACGACTCCAGCTCGGTGTGGTCGCCGCAGCCGAACGCGGGGTGCTCACGCCGGACGGCGATCATGCGCCGGGTCCAGTTCAGCAGGCTGTTCGCGGAGCCGGCCTGCACCTCCACGTTGACCGCCTGGTAGCCGTAGACCGGGTCCAGGATCACCGGCAGGTAGATCCGGCCCGGGTCGCAGGTGGAGAACCCGGCGTTGCGGTCCGGCGTCCACTGCATCGGGGTGCGTACCGCGTCCCGGTCGTTGAGCCAGATGTTGTCGCCCATGCCGATCTCGTCGCCGTAGTAGAGCACCGGCGAGCCGGGCAGGCTGAACAGCAGGGCGGTGACCAGCTCCAACTGGTTGCGGTCGTTGTCCAGCAGCGGGGCGAGCCGACGGCGGATGCCGACGTTGGCGCGCATGCGCGGCTCCGGCGCGTACTCCCGGTACATGTACTCCCGCTCGACCGGCGTCACCATCTCCAGGGTCAGCTCGTCGTGGTTGCGCAGGAAGATCCCCCACTGGCTGCCGTCCGGGATCCGCGGGGTGCGGGCCAGCATCTCGGAGATCGGGTACCGGCTCTCCCGGCGCAGCGCCATGAACATCCGGGGCATCAGCGGGAAGTGGAACGCCATGTGGCACTCGTCGCCGTCACCGAAGTACTCCACGACGTCGGTCGGCCACTGGTTCGCCTCGGCGAGCAGCACCCGGTCCTCGTACTCGTCGTCGATGACCTTGCGGCACATGCGCAGGAAGTCGTGCGTGCGCGGCAGGTTCTCGCAGTTGGTGCCCTCCGCCTCGTACAGGTACGGGACCGCGTCCAGCCGGAACCCGTCGATGCCGAGGTCCAGCCAGAACCGCATGACCTCGAGCATCGCCTCGATCACCGCGGGGTTCTCGTAGTTGAGGTCGGGCTGGTGGGAGAAGAACCGGTGCCAGTAGTACTGCCCGCGAACCGGGTCGTACGTCCAGTTCGACTCCTCGGTGTCGACGAAGATGATCCGCGCGTCCCGGTACCGGGTGTCGGTGTCGGACCAGACGTAGAAGTCACCGTACGGCCCGTCCGGGTCGTGCCGGGACTCCACGAACCAGGGGTGCGCGTCCGACGTGTGGTTGAGCACCAGATCGGTGATCACCCGGATGCCGCGCTGGTGCGCCTCGTCGAGCAGGTGGACGAAGTCCTCCACGGTGCCGAACTCGGGCAGCACGGCACGGAAGTCGCTGATGTCGTAACCCCCGTCGCGCAGCGGGGAGGCGTAGAAGGGCGGCAGCCAGACGCAGTCGACGCCCAGCCACTGCAGATAGTCGAGCCGGCCGGCCAGCCCGCGCAGGTCGCCGGTGCCGTTGCCGTCCGAGTCCTGGAACGCCCGGACCAGGACCTCGTAGAAGATGGCGCGCTTGTACCACTCCGGTTGCGGCCGGGCCGGGCGCGCCGGGGCCGGGCGTGGTGCCTCCGTGACAGTCATCGTGCTCCTCGGTAGTGCCGGGAAAAGGCCCGGCCGCGGAGTCCGCACTGGGCGAAGTCCGCGGCCGGAGGGGTGGAGGGTCTGGTCAGCGGCTCTCCGGCCCGATGATCCAGTGCTCCCGGGTGGCCAGCTGGTGGACGTACCGCGGCTCGACGAAGGTGAGCAGCTCGTCCTCCGCCTCCCGGAACTCGGGCGACGCCAGCGCCGCGTCGAGCGACTCCAGATCGTCGAACCAGAGCTGGTACGCCGCGTCCAGCACGGCCTCACCGATGCCGTACGCCCCGTCGCGGGTGTGCCCCTGCAGGTAACCGCGCAGGCCCGGCACCGCCTGGACCAGTTCGACGTGCTTGCCGAGGCTCAGCTCCCGGAAGGCGGCGAGGGAGACGCCCTCCTTGCGCTTGACCAGGCGGATCAGCTTGACGCCCGGACCTGTGCCGGTGTGCCGGGGCGGCTCGGCGAGCACGTGCGCGTCGGTGTCCAGCACGACGGTGCGCCAGAACGCCGCCCAGCGCGGCTCGTCGAGCCGGGCGCCCTGCAGGAACTCGTCGGTCTGCAGGGAGGCCAGCTGCTCCTCCTCGTTGGCGAGCCAGATCTCGGCGACGCCGCTCCACAGCGGCTCACCGCCCCAGGGCAGCCGGGTGTCGATCATGTACTTGCGGATCTGTGGGATCTTGCTGGCGTAGCGGACCGCGTGGACCTCGAGCCAGTAGCGCTGGAACTCCTCCTCGCTCATGCCCGGCTTCGGGTACGCGAAGATCATCTGGTGAATCATGCGACGCTCCTGTCTCAGACCTTGTACCGCTCGCGGACGTCGGCGGCGAACCCGAGGTAGTCCCGCAGCGGCCAGACCGCCTCGAACTCGAGGTACTCGCGCATCGGCAGCCGGCCGAGCGCGGTGCGGTCGAGTTCCTCCGCGTCGGGCGACTCGATAATCGCGATGACCCGCTTCTGCGCGGCCACCTTCCAGATACCGACACAGAATCCGGAATCGACCGTCTCCTGCGCGTGTTCGGCCTCTTCGGCCTCGATCTCCCACAGCTCGTCGAGCGTGATACGACCCTCGTGATTCCATTTCATCTGGACGTAGAACAGCATCTCGTTCTCCCGATACTGGATCCGCCGTGCGGCCGATCGGCGGACGATTACCTGCGCTTCGGAAACCGGCTTCCTGAAGTATGTGACCCCGGTGCGGAACGGCCAATGCCGATTGCACGGAGTCGGCTTCGCGGATTCAGCCGGCCCGGTGCAGGAACCGGAATTCCAGGGCCGTGGCGTACGGCGCGTACGCCGAGCGCATCCGCTGGAACGCCGCCCAGGTGTCCTGTCGATCCTGTTCCTCGGGCACCCCGGCGCCGACCACGAGCCGCACCGAGTCGCTGAACGAGCGCTCCTCCCGGTACTCCAGGCTCACCGCCGCTCCACCGGCGACCAGCCCCGCCTTCCAGGCGATCTCCTGCAGGCACCGGGTGCCGGCAGCGAGCAGGACCGGGATCTGCGGCGGGCTGTGCGAGGGCGCCACCGCGCGCAGCAGAGCCGCCGCGTCCAGCACCGCCACGGCGGCTCGTGGCCAGGTCAGCGTGCCGCGCGAGGCGGAGTAGATCAGCGCCGGGCAGTTCAGATGGCTGGACTGCAGATCGGTCAGCCAATCCGTCCACTCGGCCAGCAGCCGGTCCGTCCGGGGCCCGGCGGCCGGGTGCGCGCAGCTGGCCGCCAGCCGGTCCGGGTCCAGATGATGGGTCAGCTCGACGGCGATCCGGGCCACCTCGCGCTCGCGCCGCCGGTACGCGCAGACGTACGTGCCGAGATAGACGCACGCCGTGGCGAGGGCCAGCCCGACCGGCGGCAGCAGCGCGGCGCCGCACACCACGGCAAGGACCGACTGCGGCGTGAGAGACGGCCGCATCGGATACACCCGCACGGTCATCAGCTCGGCGAAAAGGCCGAGCAGTCCGATCCCGAGCAGCAGGAGAAACAACCAGAATGCCGTCGTCAGAAACAACCAGAACGGCGCGAAGGCATCCAGCACCGTGTTTCCTACTCGACGAGGAAGGCAACGCGCCCCACCGATGACGGCCATCGCCAGGAATCGCAGGGTCCGAGAGGCCGGGCGACGTGCCGACCGGCGGGTGTCGAATACAATACCCGTGATGCTGATGCAGGCCGAACCGGTCGCGCTCAGCCCACCGAGCAGCGCAAATATCTCGATCATGCGAACTTCTCAAACCCTTCGCACCTGGTGACCGGGACCGGGCCGGACAGACGGCTCCGGAATCCGACCATTCTCCGCTGATTCACCGACCACATTCAGAGATCGGCGGTGGTGGTATTCCGGCTACCAGCGCGGGATGCGGGCCGGACCCCGTGGAATTCTCACGGTGGGCGATGTGCGTCAGACACACTTTGCGATCGACCGATACGCATCGGAACACATCGAAGCTCATGCACCGAGTTTGGCGGCCCGCTGTCGGTCGAGCCTGTCCTTGACACAGGTAGGACAGCCTATTGCGAACGAGCGGACCAGTTCGACAGCGGATTGTAGCTCCGGGCAGCGGTCCAGGATCTCCTGGAGTCGCTCGCGCTGGCCGCGTTCGAGCGCGGTGGTCGACACCGGCTCGACTCGCCGGCCGCACGGGCCGTTCTGACCGCGGCGTCCACGCCGGAGGCCGCGGCCGCGTTGACCGTCGACGAGCTGGCGTCGTTGCTGCGCGCTGCTGGCCGCCAGCGCGGCATCGCCGCAGAGGCGGCCCAGCTTCATGCGCACTTGAGCAGCAAGCAGATGCGCCAGTCCGCGGCAGTGGAAGACGCGATGGGGCTGCAGCTGCTGGGCCTGGTCGGGCAGCTCGATGCGCTCTGCGAACGTTGGAACGGCTAGAGCCGCGCATCGGTGAGATGTTCACAGCGCACCCTGACGCGAAGATCGTCACCAGTGTGCCGGGACTCGGGGTCCAGCTGGGCGCGCGGCTGCTGGCGGAAATCGGCGACGACCGGGGCAGGTTCGCCGACGCACGAGCGCTTCGGGCGTTCGCTGGCGCGGCCCCGGCAACCAGGGCGTCAGGCAAGAGCAGCTTCGTGCATGCCCGCCGCGCGAAGGACGACCGGATCGCCGCTACCGGATACGTGTGGGCGCTGGCCGCGGTGCGGCACGACCCGCACTGGAACGCTCGCTATAGAGCCCGTAGGCAAACCGGCGACCGACACGTCGCCGCGCTGCGCCGGTTGTTCAACCTCATGCTCGGCAAGCTGCATTACTGCCTGCAACACAACACCGTTCACGACCCGGCGAGAGCCTTTACGGACCCCGTAACTGCTGCCGCTTGACACGCACCGTTGGTGAGATGTCTCGATGTACTCGAAGATCGCGTTCTCGGCTTCGTCGCGGGTCCGCCACGACTTCCGGTAGACCAGTTCGATCTTCAGGATGGACCAGAAGTTCTCCATGAGACCGTTGTCGTAGGAGACGCCGACCGAGCCCATTGAGGGCAGGATTCCGCTGTCACGTAACCGTTTCGAGAAACGGAACGACGTGAAGTTGGACCCGCGGTCGCTATGGTGGATCAGTTGCCCGTCGCGTAGATCACGCGACCAGATACCGTACTCGAGCGCGGCCAGGATCAGATCCGTTGACCAGATCCGGCGCCGGCGTGGCTTTCGCGTCCTGCACGGTTGAGCCGCCGCGCCAGCCACGACGCATGAACGCGCCCTGCCAACGGCCCGTGCGTCCCGCGACCACGCCGGTCGCGGGACGCACGGTAGGTCAGGTCCGAGTGGCGACCGGCTCACCGGCAGGTATCGAGACCACACGCCGGCCGGCGGCCGGCCGATCCCGGCCGCGGCCAGCAGTAGCAGTCCGGCGCCGGCGAACGCGGACGCCGGCGCCGCGTCCACGGCCAGCGGGAGTGTCAGCATGCCTGCGGTGCCCGCCGCCCGGATGACGGTCTGGTCGACGGTGATCAGCCGCAGTCGCTGATCCGGGGCGAAGTCGGCCAGCCGCGTCCGCAGCGTCACCGCAGCCGCTGGGCTAGCCAGCCCGGACAAAACCCCGACCGCCAGCGCCACCGGCAACGCCGGCGCCGCGCTGTATCCGATCGACGTCAGCCCGGTCACCGACCAGGCGGCGCAGTACACGGTCAGCCACCGGCCGAGCCTCATGTTTCCGACCAAGGTCGGCGCTGCTGGGGATAGGTTATCCGACGGTGGGATCCCACCGGGGTGGTGAGACGGGCCGGCCGCGGAGTCACGGCGCGGCCCGCGCTCTACCGCAAGGGTTAGTGATCCGCCGTCGACAGGTCGACGAGGGCCGCGGCGGTGCGGAAGTACGGGCTGCGGCCCAGGTCGCCGACGGTGCTGATGTTGAAAGCCTTCTTCAGCAGTTCCGCGTCGTTGTCACTGACGCCGGCGAGCGCGGAGACAGGGGCGTCGACGAGCTCGGTCAGAGACTTGTCCTGATAGGCCTTGTCGACGGCCTTGGCCAGGTTAGCGGTGATCGGCATTGATCCTCCATGATCGTTTGTGGATATGGAACCGCGGCGGGTCGCCGCGGCCGGCTTATTCCTCGACGTCGGCCTCGGCCTCGGCGTCGTCATCGTCGTCTGTGAAGGAGTCGAAGACCTCGTCGGCGACCATGCCGCCGGCGAAGCCGAGTGCGGCGCCGCCGACCGCGCCGGCGATCACGCCGCCCATGCCCGGCCCGCCGCCGTGGCTGTGTTCGTCGTGCCCATGGCCGTGGTGCTGGTCCTTATGGCCGCCGCCGTGGCCGTATGCGGGCACGCCGTACCCGCCGCCGTGTCCGCACCCGGGCGCATGTCCTGGCGCGCCGTAGGCCGGGGCGGCACCGTATCCGGGTGGCGGGGGTGGGTATCCGCCGCCGTGGACCGGCTGGTGCGGCACGTGGTGACTCTGGTGGCGTTCGACCGCCTCACGCACCCATGCGTCGACCTGTGCGGCCCAGTCCCGGCCGTCGGCCTCGCCGTGGGTGAGCGTGTAGCGGGAGAACGCGTCGGGGCCGCCGGTGAAGATGCCGCCGCGCTTGTCGAACTCCAACACCACCTCGACCGCGGCGGGCGTGGTGACGAACGTCAGCTCGACCTCGCGGACGGCGTGCGCGTACTGCGGTGCCGCGAAGAACTCGATCTCCTGGTAGAACGGCAGCGTCTGCGGCAGGCCGTGAATGCGGCCGACTTCCAGGTCCGCGCCCTTGAACGTGAACCCGAGGCGGGCGAAGCCGTCCAGGATGCGTTCCTGGGCCGGCAGCGGGTGCACGTACACCGGGTCGAGGTCGCCCTTGTCGACCGCGCCGGAGATCGCGACCTCGGTGCGCAGGCCCATGGTCATGCCGTGCAGGCGCTGGCCGTGCAGGTCGGTGACCGGGGTCTCCCACGGCATGATGATCTGGAACGGCACCGATAGTTGCTGCCCCTCGCGGAGGATCAGCCCGCCGGTGATACCCGCCCGGTGGAACTCGGTGGCCGCGTCGTACTCCGCATCGCCGCCCTCGACCTCGACGCGGGTGACGAGCCCGACCGCGATCTCGGCGATCTCGACATCGTGATTGCCGCCGGTGAGATTAACCTGTCCCGCCAGCGGCAGGCCGGGACGGGTGTTCGGATCGGGCAGTACCGTGTCGACGCTCGGCCCCCCGACGCCGAACACACCCAGCATTCTCTTGAAGACCACGCACACTCCCACTCGAAAACATGAAGCGCTTTGCCTGGTACGTCCTTTGTGGAGCACTTGTACCGTGGGTGAGCGTAGCGAGAATCTCTGAAAAGTTGCTGTGAGTGCCTATATGGCTACTTTGAGTCAATGGCATGGAGTGTTGCCTGCCGGAACCGTCGCTGACCAGGAGATCTCAAGGCTGTCAGGCTCCACGAGCTGCGCCGGCGCCAACTCCTGTCTACGGCTTCCGGTCGATGTCCGCCACGGCGCACCGCGGATGTCTCTGTTCTGTCATATGAACGCCCGACTTCTGTCACCACGTCTGGGTGAACGGGGCAGAGCGTCTAGGCCGTGGTGATCAGGGCGGCGTAGTCCGGCCCGGTCAGCGGATCGCGGGACAGCGCCCCGTTCGCGCGCGGGACCTCCAGGCGTGCGCCGTCACGGGTGAAGACGACGGCGCTGACGTCGGCGCGGGAGGTCAGGGTGCACACGACCTGGCCGTAGGTGAGGGTGTCGTCGGTGATGGCCTTCGACTCGTCGGTCTCGGCGACCTCGACGCGTGCCTCGCCGCCACCGGGGGAGCGGGTGACCGTCAGCGTCAGGCCGGTGAGCGCGGTCGTCATGCCGGCGTCGCGCTCTGACTCGTCCGGCCCGGCGAGCAGGTCGTCGAGGTGCCGCTGCGCGTCGGGCGGCGTGTCGATCCGGCGGACCGCCTGCACCAGGCGCCCGTCGCGGACCAGGCAGAGGATCTCGACGTAGGCGCCGGGACGGGCGGGAACGGCACTCGGCAGCGGCGCGGTCAACGGTTGCCGGGGGAGGCTGACCGAATGCGGTTCGTCGTCGGCCGGCAGACCGCACCCGGCCACGAGCGCGACGGCCAGCAACGCAGTCCCGCGCCTCACGGGAGACACCCGCCGAGTTCGATGCGGAAGCGCGCGCCGCCGCCGGGGCGGTCGTGGGCGGCGGCGTGCCCGTCGTGGGCGGCGGCGTGCTCGGCGACGATGGACAGTCCCAGCCCGGTGCCGTCGGTCCCGCCCCGGGCGCCAGCCGCCGGGCCGCGCACGAACCGGTCGAAGATGGTGTCGCGCTGGTCGGCGGGCACGCCCGGGCCCGCGTCATCGACCTCGAGGAATCCCGGCCCGACGCGGACGGCCGTCACGCCGCCGCCGTAGCGCTGGGCGTTGTCGACGAGGTTGCCCAGCGCCTGTTCGACGCGCCGGGCGTCGACCTGCCAGACAGCGGGTGTTCCCGGCAGCACCTCAACGAGGTCCTCGGCCAGGTCCCGGCGCCGGAGCACCTTCCCGGCGAGCCGCGGCACATCGGTCGCCTCCCGCTGCGCCGGCTGGTCGCTGCGGGCCAGCTCGAGAAGGTCGTCGACGAGCACCCGGAAGCGGCGGATCTCCTCGGTGATCATGACGACAGCCTCCGCGGACCGGTCGTCGAGTCCGTCCCTGCGACGGTCGATCACGCTGGCGGCCGCGGACAACGTCTGCAGCGGTGAGCGCAACTCGTGGCTGACGTCCGCGGCGAACCGCCGGTCGCGCGCGATCCGCCGGCTCAACTCGTCCGCCATGTGGTTGAACGAGGCGGACAACTGAGCCAGCTCAGGTTCGGTGCGCGGGTCTATCCGCGCGTTGAGATCACCCTCGGCCAGTTTACGGGCGGAGTCCACGACCGCGTCTAGCGGACCGAGCGCGTGCCGGGTGACGTACCAGCCGACCGCGGCGCCGCCAGCGCCCATCATGATCGCGACGGCGGTCAGCACGAGCGCGAGGACCTGCAACGTGCGCTCGAGCTCGCGCAGCGACACCATCTCGTAGAAGACCGCAGTCTCCGACAATGGCACGGCCACCACGAGCGTGGCTTGCCCGTCCCGGTGGATGCGTTGCGCGCCGGCCTCGCCGCGCTGCGCCATCTGCTGAAGCGACAGCGGCACCGCGTCCCCGACGGGCAGGTCGGCGGTGCGGGAGTACCACCGATCGCCCCACTGCAGCAGCACGTTGCGGTCGGCGCCAGTGTCCAGCGACCGCAGCAACCCGAGGACGTCCGGTGTGCGGCCGGTCAGGCCGGCGTCGATTACCGCCGCGTCGAAGTACGCCGCCCGGACCGCCGTGTTCTCCCGCTCCGCCGCGAGGGTGTGCCGGGTCAGCTCGTACGACACCAGCGTCACGCACGCCGACAGCAGCAGCGCGCCGAGCGCGAACGCCGCGGTGACCCGGGCGCGCAGCCCCATCGGCCTCATCGCTGCAGCTTGTAACCGAGACCACGGACCGTGACCAGGTGACGCGGACGAGTCGGGTCGGTCTCGATCTTCGGCCGTAGCCGCCGCACGTGCACGTCGACCAGCCGGTCGTCACCGATCGTGTAGCCCCAGACCCGTTCCAGCAGCAGCTCACGGGACATGACCTGACCGGGGTGCGCGGCCAGCTCGCACAGCAGCCGGAACTCGGTGCGGGTGACAGCGGCCGGTACGCCACCGAAGAACACCTCTCCCGCCTCCGGCCGGATCTCCAGGTCACCGAAGGACAGCACGGTGATGCCCGCCGACGTGCCACGGGCCCGGCGGCGCAGCGCACGCAGCCTGGCCGCCAACTCCTTCACCTCGATCGGCTTGACCAGGTAGTCGTCGGCGCCGGCCTCCAGCCCGGCTACGATGTCATGGGTGTTGTCGCGGGCACTGATCACCACAATCGGTACGTCGTCGTGCCGGCGCAGCTCCCGGATGCAGGTGAAACCGTCCATGCCGGGCAGCATCAGATCGATCAGCACGGTGTCGGCCGCCTGCTGCCGCTGCGCCGCCAGACCCTCCTCGGCGGTCGGGAAGCCACGGGTGGCGTACCCCTCGTCCTCCAGGGCCATGGTCAGTGACCTGCGGATCCGGTCGTCGTCCTCGATCAGCAAGACGGTAGTCATACCGGCATGATGCCTGGCCGGACGCGCGGCTGGCACCTGGGCGTCGGGTCGCCGGGATTTGTCACGGAACTGTCACCCGTTCGGCCGGGCACTGACGGCCGCACCCTGCACCCTGGATGAGCATGAGGTGCTTCCACGGTGTCATCGGAGGTGGCATGCGATGACCATCAGCAGCCTGGTGACCGCCATCGTCCTCGGCGCGTTCTTCGGACTCAGCGGCTACCGGCTCGTTCCCGCGGACCGGCAGGTGCCGTTCTGGTTACCGCTTGCCGCCGGCATCGGAGCCGCGGTGCTCGGCACCATCGCCGCACGGCTGGGCGGCGTCGCCACCCCGGGCGTGAGCCCCATCGAGATTCTTCTCCAGGCGGTGCTCGCCGGACTCGGTGTCGCGGGCGTCATCCTGACCGCCGACCGGCTCCCAATGCATCGCCAGTAGTCAATCGCGGGTCCGTTCCGGGGATCTCTCCGGCCCGGCATATGACAGTTCCGTGACACGGTGCGTACGGTTCCCGCTCATCACCGTCGCAGCCGTTTGCGATGACCCCCTGCCCGGGAACCCTTCGATCATGGAGATTTCCGGCATCCTCACCGCCATCGTCATCGGCCTCGTCATCGGCGCGCTCGGCCGGCTCGTCGTACCCGGCAAGCAGCGCATCCCCATCTGGCTGACGATCCTGATCGGCATCGTCGCCGCCATTATCGGCACCTTCATCGCTGCAGGGCTCGGCGTGGCCGATACCCGCGGCATTGACTGGATCGAGCTGGCCATCCAAGTCGCGCTGGCCGCCGCCGGCGTCAGCCTCGCCGCCGGCCTGTACGGCCGCAGGTAACCGCGCGTCGGCGGGAACCACGAGCACGGATGACGCTCGTGGTTCCCGCCCCGGGGCACGACAAGCCTCGGTCCGGTAGCGGCCGCCTCTAGATGTTCCATCAAAGACCTCGACTCCGCAGCACACTAGGGGTTGATCTGTGCACGTCGTTCGTTCGGAAGGTTCTCCGTGGGTGGTTACGGCGATCAAGTAGCGCTCGTCTTGGTCCTTGTGCTCGTCAACGCCGCGCTCCAACACTCCGGCCCACCAAATGGAGACAGCCCAATCAAGGGGTAGCAGGGCGAGATGCATCGCTCGGCGGGACGGTGTGCGAGAGAAACAGGTCCGCCGGTTTCGAGACGACACGCAGGAGTCCACGTGGCTACCGGAGAAGGACGTCCTGTGTGACGCGGCGCAGCAGGGCGTGGCAGGTGAAGCGGCCGGGGGCGTGCTCCGAGAGCAGGCCGGTGCGGGTCAGTTCGGTCAGCAGCGGGCGCACCCGGTCCGATGGCAGGTCCATCAGCGAGGCCGCGGCCGCCACGGTCAGCTCCGGCCATGCGGTGGCACCGAACAGCTGAAACAGCCGTGCGGCGGCGCCGGAGACCAATGTGAGCGAACTGGCCAGCACGGCGCGCACGTCGCTGCTGGGGTCACCGCCGTCCAGCGCGTCCAGCGGGCCGCGCGGGCCGGTTAGTTCGGCGGCGAGCGTGGCCAGCGGGAAGCCGCTCGCGCGGGCCCGGGCAGCCGCGACGCTGAGTGCCAGCGGCAGCCGCGCACACGCCTCGACGATCGTGGCCACGGCGGCCGGTTCCGCGAGTGTGCGGCGCGCGCCCAGCCGGCGAGAGAGCAGCGAGCGCGCCTCGCCGGGCGGCAGCACGTCCAGTGCCAGCGGGCAGGCGTCCTCCACCGCCAGTAGTGAGGTGAGCCGGTCGCGGCTGGTCACCAGCGTGGTCGCAGTGGGCGTGGCCGGCAGCAGCGGCCGGACCTGCGCGGCGTCACGCGCGTTGTCCAGCAGCACCAGCATCTTCCGGCCGGCAATGAGGCTGCGGTAGCGGCCGGTCTGCGCGTTGAGCGTCGACGGGCTCCGGTCGTGCGGGTCGCCGAGCGCGTGCAGGACGTCGCGCATCGCCTCGGCCACGCGGACCGGGTGACCGTCCGGGTCGAAGCCGCGCAGGTTGACGTAGAGGCGGCCGTCGGGAAAGCGGTCCCGGACCCGGTGCGCCCAGTTCACGGCCAATGCAGTCTTACCGACGCCGGCCGGGCCGGAAAGCACCACGGTGGCACCGGCCGGTACCTCGTCGAGTACGGCGAGCGCGTCCGCGCGCCCGGTGAACCCGGGTACGGCGGGCGGCAACTGGTTCGGTGTCGGACCCGTCGGCGGGTGGCCGGCGTCCAGCCCGGGAGCGCCGCGCAGGATCGCGGTCTCCAGGGCACGCAGTTCCCCGCTGGGCTCGATCGCGTAGTCGTCGACCAGCCGGCGCCGGTAGGCGCGGTAGGTCTCCAGTGCCTCCGCGGCGCGGCCCGCGCGGTACAGCGCCAGCATCAGCTGCCCGGTCACCCGCTGCTGGCCCGGGTCCTCGCCCGCGGCGGTGACGAGCTCGTCCAAGATGGACCGATGCCGGCCGAGCCGCAGCAGTGCGTCCCAGCGGTCCTGCATCGCGGTCGTCCGGGCCTCGGTGAGCCCGCCGCACAGCCGCTGCCGTGTCTCGCCGGCGGCCACGTCCTCCAGCGGCTGCCCGTGCCACAGTCCGAGCGCGCGCTCCAGCAGCGCCACGCGCTCGGAGTCGGTGCCGGCCACGGCCGCACGCCGGATCAGGTCGCGAAAGCGGTGCGCGTCCACGAGTGAGCGGTCGATCTCGAGTACGTATCCGGCGCCGTGCCGGGTGAGTGCCACGTCGTGCCCGGTCAGCGCCGTGCGCAACCGGCTGAGGTGGGCGTGGATGACGCGGTGGGCGGTCGGCGGTGGCTCGTCCAGCCAGCAGGCGCGGATCAGGCCCGTGCTGTCGACGAGCCGGCCGGCCTCCAACAGCAGCACGGCGAGCACCAGCCGTTGCTTGCGCGGGCCCACGTCGACGGCCGTGCCGCCGGAGAGTGCCCGGACCGGTCCCAGCAGCTTGAACTCCATCCGCAATCCGCTCAGGTGCGATCGTGGGTTTTGCTGCGACGTCACACTGTAGCGCGAGGGCAGTCACGCGGGTAGATGCGTCGATCCACGAGCACCGCAACACCACCACAACATTTCCAGCACAGGCCGCTGGAAATGTATCCGGACATGGCTCTCACGCTCGCCCGCATCAGCACGGCGCCCGGCCGGGCCGGCGCCGCATTCCTGGTCCTCACGCTCGCGGCCGGAAGCATCACGGCCAGCGATCGGCAGCGCACCGCGACGCCGGGCCCCACGGCCGGGATCGTCGCGCCCGTATCCTGCGGGCTGGCCGCACCGGCCGCCGCCGCGCTCGTCCCGGAGTTTCAGCGCACGGTCGCCGACACGGCCGCGACGCTGGCCTACGACGGTGCCACGCTGAGTCTCGGGCCGGGCGCCGTCGCGGAGCCGGTCCCGATCGGCATCACGCCGCTGACCGAGGCGGAACTGCCGCCGCTGGACGCCGGCATGACGAACGTGACCGAGGGGCCACGCGCGGGTTACCGGTTCACGCCGCATCCGTTCCGGTTCGCAGCACCGGTCGAGGTGTCCATCCCGTACGACCCGGAGCGGGTGGGTGCATCGTTCGGGCCGCAGGACGTGCACACGTTCTTCTTCGAGGAGTCGACCGGATGCTGGCGGGCGCTGGAACGGGTGCGCGTCGACGAGGAGGCGCACACGGTGGTGTCGCGCACCGACCACTTCACCGACATGGTCAACGCGGTGGTCACCGCGCCGGAGAGCCCGGGCGCCACGTCGTTCGACCCGACCATGATCAAAAACTTGACCACGGGCGACCCGGGCGCGGGCGTGAACCTGGTGAGCGTGCCCGGCGCGACGCACACCGGTGACGCGCGGCTGTCGTACCCGATCGAGGTGCCACCTGGCCGCGCGGGCCTGCAACCGCAGCTGCAGATGGGCTACTCGTCCGCGGGCGGCAACGGCTGGCTCGGAGTGGGATGGGACATGGCCGTCCCGTCGATCACGGTGGACACCCGATTCGGTGTGCCGCGCTACGACGGCGGGCTGGAGACCGAGACGTACCTGCTAGGCGGCCGGCAGCTGACCCCGGTCGCGTTCCGGGGCACACCGGTCGCTCGTACCGCCGAGAAGGTGTTCCACACGCGCGTCGAGGGCGAGTTCGCGCGGATCACCCGGCACGGCGGCTCGCCGCGCGACTACACCTGGGAGGTCGTCGACCGGTCCGGGAACCGCTCGCTGTACGGCGGCGCGGCCGGGTCCACGCTCGCCGACGGCGCCGGGAACGTGTTCCAGTGGGCGCTGCGCGAGCTGCGCGACCCGCACGGCAACGTCATCCGGTTTCACTCGGTGACCCAGGAGGACGCAGGCGTGGCCGGCGGCACGGTGCCGGGGCGCGCACTCTACCCGCAGAAGATCACCTACACCGGTGACGCGGACTCCGACGGGCCGTATGCGATCACGTTCATCCGCGACCGGGAACTGGAGGAGCCGCGCCGCCCGGACGTCACGATCGACGCACGCGGCGGGTTCAAGCGTGTCACCGCGGACCTGTTGCGTCGCGTCGAGGTCACGCTGGACAACCTGCCGATCCGCGCGTACGAGCTCGATTACGCCACGGGAGCGTTCGGCAAGACGCTGCTGCGGTCGATCACACAGTTCGACGAGAACGGGCGGCCGTTCACCACCCACACGTTCGGCTACCACGACGACGTGCGTGACTCCGCCGGGGCCTACCAGGCGTTCGACGCGGTCGGCTGGACCTCCCCGGACGACCAGCTGGCCGACGCTCAACGCCAGCAGCGCGTCGGTGATCACCTCTTCCGCCGCGCTGAGCCGGTCCGCCGGTTCACCCATCTGGAAAGCCTACTGGCCGGACCGGCCGCACCCCGGCGGACCGGCTCAGCGGGTGCCCGCTGCCGGTGGCCGTTCGGTGACCAGGAACGTGACCGTGCCGTCCTGCATGTTGACGCTCGCGTCCAGCGCCTTGCCCATCAGCGGCTCGCGGCTCTCCTCGGCGACGAACACGGCCGCGCCGTCCTGCTCGATCACGTGGTCGCCGGCGACCGGCTCGGTGGTCACCGCCACGTCCAGCGCACCGTCCGCGGAGTTGCGGCTGATCCGCAGGCCGCTCGTCGGCGCGTGCCCGTGCACGATCTCCCGAATGATACTGGCGGCGGTATCGGTCATGACCAGCATGATGACTGTTCCCTCCGGACCCGGGCGCGTGCCGCCCGGACCGGGAGAACGATGCCCAGCCGGCTTGACGTCGGCCGGTCGGTTACATGTCAATAGCGTGACATCATGCATGCATCTGCGCCGAAGGCGTCGCGTGGCGCGCGGCAGCCACCGGACATCCCGCGTCTTCTTGACAGTTGTCCACGGCCCGGCGAAAGCCCTCATGACGTTCGCGCCGGATCCGTCGCCTGCTCGGTCCGGGACGGGCCACGCGCACACGCTTCGGCGAACAACCTCCGCCGCTCCTCAACGCATGGCGTGCAGCGTGCAGTCCCCCCTGGGCCGCCCGTCGATATCCGGGTGGAATGGTGGCGATGAGTTTCTCAGCCCTGGCGATGTCTCCCGCACGGATTACGTGATCGACAAAGTTCGAAAGGGCGGCCTCTCGCCGCCCGGGAGCTTGCAAGGAAGCGAACAACCGTTCCGCGGAATCAGCGGCTGCGTCGCACGTCGCCGCGACGCCGAACTTCGCTGCCACGACCGCTACCTCTCCTAAGTATTGCAACGGCGGTCCTGTTCGGCGAGGGTCCAGCCGTTCATCCGGGTCCACGCCGGCGAACAGCCCGGGCAGTACTGCCGGACCCGCCGCCGAGGCTCGGACCGCGTACATCGATAGCCGAACCGGTCATGCAACCGGTCCAGTTGCGCCGACCAATCCGCAACATCGACGTCCATCACGACCAAACCCAACTAATCGATCATCGATACGTTGCGCCCGCCGACCACCGTTGCAGTACTCATTCCAACCGGACTTCAGGTCCGGAGTCCGCGCAGCCAGCGGCTGGTTCGCCCCCGGCATTGACGGCACTCTATCAATTCCGGCGCGGAACAGAAGATCAACGCGTTCAGGAAGCCGGGTGGGTCTTCACCCGTTTGCGCACCGTACGCACCGTGCCGTAGCGAGCCAGCCCGCGAAGGTTGTGAAAACGGTGATAGCTCAGGGTGACCGGGCGTAATTCCAGCCAACTGTTCTTGTCCAGCACCTGCCGCCACTTCGGGTGTGGCAGGAACAGGTAGTGGTCCGGATACCGTGACTTGTCCTGGCTCGTGATCTTCAGGACCTCGGCCTGACGACGGCCGGTACGCACCACGAGAACCGGCCGGTCTTTCGACTCGCCGTCCCCCTCCTGGAACGGTACATCGGCATACCAGACCTGGCCGGCCTTCGGCGGCCACTGTCCCTGGCTACGATCACCGGCGTGCGCGAGCGTTCCCGTTCGCCACTGATCGAACAACCGCCACCCGGCTATGACGAGCAGCGCCACCGCCGCGATCTGCACCATCGTCAGGACCATTCCCCACCGCAGCCCCGACTCCGGCCCGGTCTCCTCGCCGGTCAGCACCGCCATGGCACCACGCGCGTCCACGGCCACAGCGAGAGCGATGCCGGCGCCCAGCGTCAACGCGCCGAGCAGGGCGAGCCAGGCCGGTGGTAGCCGGTCCAGCGCCGCCCAGACCGCAACACATCCGATCACGGCGAACAGCGCGTTCCCTCCGGCCGGTCCGGCCAGTCCCCAGTAAGGCATCCCGGCGGCATGCCAAGCCAGCACCGTGCCCGAGGTCGCCGCCAGTACCGCGGCACCGCGGCTCAGCAACGGAAAGAGCCGCAGGCCCGGCCACACCGGCCGATACCACCACGCCACCGCCACCGCGAGCGCCAGTGCGACCGACAGCCACAGCGCAGCCGTACCCGGCCGTTCACCGGCGGAATCCGTGCCACCCGGACTCACCAGCACCACCACCGGCCAGGCCAGCAACGCCGCCACAAACCAGAGAGCGAAAATCTTCAGCGATACCGAGAGCAGCCCGCCTCGGGCATATCCAACACCACGCACCGACCGAGCCTATGTCCCCACTGGACTGCAGTCACCGGACGAACAGCCATAGCGGACCACGTCGAATCCCCGCTCCGAAAACCTCGAACAGGCCCCTCGGATCCGGTTCATCACCTACTTCCACACCACGCAGACCATCATCGTTGTGGACGAGGCCACCGGCCCGGCACGCACTCGCCCGGCTGATCAAAGGATCTCGCCGCTTCGCCTTCGCGATCACCAAGACTCGGTGGTCCGGGTGGACAAGGCACCGTCCGGGAGCGGAGAAGGTCGCCGTCGAACAGGCCGCCCTGACAGGCGGTTCAGGATGCCGGGACGGCAGCGTCGATGCACGCGCCGTTGAGCACGGCTACCGCGTCCAGGAGATCGTCGAGGGCGTTCGCTGACTCGTCCCCGATCGGAGCGCCGAGCCAGGCCGCATAACGGGTCTGTACCTGCGTGCCGGCCTGCGCGATGCTCTCGATGCCCGACTTCCCGGCGTTGTCGATGATGGCTTTGATCGCCTGTTCGTCGATGTCTATCGCCTCGCCGGTCCTGGGTGCCTCGGCCGCGAGCTCACACGCCGTGCCAGCCTCCGCGGCGATCGACGAGACCGGACCCGCGGCTGAGGTTGCGATCGCCGTCGGCGGTGAGGTCGCGACCGTTGCCGACGGAGTCACGGCCGGCTGAGGGTCGGCCGAGCCGCACGCGGAGACGGTCATCATGACGATCGTTGCCGTGAGGATCTGTGCGCGCCGCATGTGTGCACCTTACTGAGCTTCCGGGTCGGGGTCAGGGAGTGCAAGGTCACTGGCGGCAAGGAGTCCTGCAACGTCCGGTTAGAAGGCATCAGATCTTAAATCGGGTAATTTCACGTTCTTGAGGGCTTCGGCATCGGGCCGAGTCGTTGGATTGTTGTGGTGCAGCGTCATGCGTATCGCCGTGATCTGTCGGATGCGCGGTGGTCGCTGCTTGAGCCGGTGCTCAGAGGATGGCTGGATACCAGGCGGGACTGGGGAATCGGTCGCCGGCGGCATGATCTCGTGAGATCGTCAACGCGATCCTGTATGGGGTGTGGACCGGGATCGTCTGGGAGTACCTGCCGCATGATTTTCCGCCGGCGAAGACGGTTTACGGCTATTTCCCCGCGTGGGAGAAGGTCTTCTGCTCAGCCATCGGCGGCCGCGATGGCAGTGCCACAAGCGCCGACGTGGAGTGCGCCCGACGCCGCCGTGTCAGGACGGCGGTGTGCCCGGTGCGGTCGGTCGGCCGGTGTGGCGACCGGCCGCGTAGCGCAACAGTCGGCGAGAATTCACGATCACCATGACGAGTGCCACGAACGCGGCGGCGAGGATGCCGGCCTGCCAGCCGAGCGCCACAGTGACGATCAGCAATGTAGACCAGGCTGTTCCCAGCGTCACCGCCGACACCACGAGCGTGCGGATCCCCAGCGTGTGGACCGGCCGCCGGCCGCTCCACCGCGCGGCTTCCTTCGCCATCGGCGCCACGATCTCGTCGAAACGCGACCGATCACTCGCCGCGTGTCCGGCCCCGGCGGGCTCCGCCGGCTCTCCCCAGACCTGGATCAGGTTGCACACGTCGGCGACACCCGAACTGTGCCGAGCGATCCCAGCGGCCGCGTCCCTGGTCGCCGCGCTCGCACGACCGGTCAGGATGACCACGCGATTCTGCACCGAGATCACGATCTGCCGGTACCTGTCCCGATCCTCGCCCATCAGGTCACGTGCGACTTGATAGGCGAGCCGGGTATCGCGGTCATGAGAGCCTGCGCCGCTACCGTCATCCGGCACGGGCAGCGTCGCCATACGTCCTGCTCCTTCGATGAGCGTCCCGGGTTGTCCGTACTCACCCTGGTGCGCGTATGTGGCGGAGCCCCTTCCGCATCATGACAATCCGATGACGGAGGCGGACGTGCATCACCGACGTATCCGTTCTCTTCACCGCCACTCGTCTCGACCGGCAACGATCACCGCCGACGCAGGACCACCGAGCAGTTCTTCCGGCATTCCGTCGAGCGACGTCCGCTCACCCGCGGACTGGGCGCGTCTTCGTGTGCCCGCTGGTGCGCGGCACTTTGACGATTGAGTGACATGTCGGTCGGAGCCCGCCCTGACGGCACCGTTCGCCTTCGTCCGGGGAGACAATGGCTGGATGAGACGGGCCGGGCTGAGGATAAGGGTGATCGCGGCCTTCACCACCGGTGCGGTGCTGCTGTCCGCCGCCGTCGCGCTCATCTCGTACCAGCTGATCCGCGAATCGCTGCTGGAGGAGCGCGAACGCGCCGCGATCCGCGCGGCGTACTTCGACGCCACCGTGGTCCGGGCCGAGGTGGTGTCCGGACGCGGTGACATGCTGGAGGTGCTACGGCTGCTGGACACCGGCGGCAACCGCCGGGCGATCGTGCGCATCGAGGGCGACTGGCACGCCCGGAGCGCTGATGGCGGCATCACCGATGCCATCCCGGCCGCGCTCGTCCGGCAGGTGGAGAGCGGCCGGGCCGGTGTGCAGCGGGTGCACACGGGTGGCCGGCCCGCCATGGTCATCGGCATCCCTCTGTCGGCGTCGGCTGCCTTCTACGAGCTGGACTCCCTCGACGAACTGGCCGCCACGCTGCGTACGCTCGCGCTGGTCCTGACCACCGTCGCGGTGTTGACCGGCGCAGCCGGCGCGCTGCTCGGCTGGTACAGCACCCGCTACCTGCTCCGGCCACTCAGCACGATCGCGGGCGCCGCGAAGGACATCGCGGACGGACACCTCGACGCCCGCCTCGACGAGGCCGCGGACCCCGACCTGACTTCGCTGATGTCATCCTTCAACGACATGGTCGACAAACTGTCCGCGCGGATGGCCCGGGACCGTCGATTCGCCGCCGACGTCAGCCACGAGCTGCGTTCCCCGTTGCAGACGCTCGCGGCCACCGCGAGCGTGCTGCGCCGCGGCCGCGACCGGCTCGACGACCGTATGGCGACCGCAGTGGACCTGATGACCGGCGAGGTCGACCGGTTCCAGTCGCTCGTCAACGACCTGCTCGAACTCGCCCGCGACGACCGGCCCGCGGACCGCACGACGATCGACGTCACCGAACTCGCCGCGGAGGCGTGCCGGCTCAGCGCCGTGCCGGAGAGCATCATCATGGTCACCGGTGACCGGTCGTGGCACGTCGACCGGCGGCGGGTGCTGCAGATCATGACGAACCTGTTGCACAATGCCGTCCGGTACGGCGGTGGCCCCACCGCACTGCTGCTACGGCACGCGGACGGCCGCTACGAGATCGTCGTCGACGACGAGGGCCCGGGCGTCAGCCCTGCCGAGCGCGAGGTCATCTTCGACCGGTTCGTCCGCGGACGTCCGGCGCACGCCCGCGGCAGTACCGACGGCACCGGGCTCGGCCTGGCGCTGGTCGCGCAGCACGCGGCCGCGCACGCCGGAACCGCAACGGTCGAGAACCGCCCGGACGGCGGAGCACGGTTCCGGGTCCAGCTTCCGGAGGTACCGGCATGAGCACCCGACGGCTCGCCGCTGTGACGCTACCGGCCGTGATGCTGACTGCGGTCGCTGCGTGCGGCATCCCCCCGGAGACGGCACCACGCGACATCGCCCCGCCCAACGGCCGCTACGATGCCGCCGCATCGGCACGGCCGGACACCGGCACCCCCGGCGCCATCGCCGAGACGGTCTACTTCGTCGCCGACTCCCGGCTGTCCGCGGTCACCCGCAGCGTCGACGCCTACCCCGGTCTCGCTGAGCACCTGCAGCACCTGCTCAGTGGACCGACCGCGCAGGAGACCGCCGCGGGGCTGTCCAGCGCGCTGACCGGCACAACCACCATCGGCGAGGTCCGGCCCAACGGCGCCGAGGCCGTCGTGACCGTCGGCGACCCTCCGGACGGCAGTAGCCGCAGCGACGAGGCACTCGCCTTCGGCCAGATCGTCTGCACGCTCGCGACACGACCCGGCACCGCGGTCGTCTCCTTCACCCGCGACGGCCAGCGACTCCGCGTGCCACGCGCCGACGGGTCACTCTCCGAAGGCGCCCTCACCTGCGGTGACTATGCAGGCCTGCTGGCCGAGGACGAGTAGCCCCGTCCGGAGTACCGGACCGGCGCGGGCCGGGTGACACGGACCCGCGTCGCCCACGACCGGATCGGCAGGAGAACGGGTTGCAGACCGCGCCGGCCACACCGGGTCGCGTCAGGGCAACGCGTCGTCCCAGCCTCCGGGGATCGCAAGCGCGTTGCAGACGTCGATGACGCCCGGGGTCTGCCAGACCTCCTCGCCGATCCGCACCGCCAGCTCCGCGGTGTCCACGTCGCCCTCCAGGATGACGACCCGATTCTGCACGGACACCCGCGCGAGCTGGGCGCGCAGGTGCGCGACACGCATCAGCCGGTGAACCACCATCCGGCGGATGCGCTCATCGGCAGGCTCCCCGGTGCCGTCCGCATGCGGCCCCGGGTGGTAGTCATCGTCGTGGTCGTCATCATCCGGGTACGGAATACCCATGCTTCTCCTCACGGCCGCAGCGTCCGTGCCCGTGACCGGCCGGTCGATCAACCCTCCTGGCGGCGCGGCGTCAGCCGTCTCTCAGAGCAGGACGGTACGGGTACGGTCACCACCGCGACGATGGTGCGACGCCGGGCGTCCCGCCCAGCTCCCGGCGGGCACCAGCAGCACCGGGGCGACCGGCCAGCGACGACCGGTGCCGTTCTGCGGCGGCCGGATACAGCCGTCAGGCACGTGCCTCATCAGACGTCCTCTCCGCCACGAGCAACCGACGCCCGGTGACGGTGAACGTGACAGTCCCGTCAGTCGCGCCGATGCTCGCGTCCAGTGGCTCCCTGCCCCGCGCATCTGGCGATGATCTCCCGGAGGGACCGCCGTGGCAGTCACTCACGACCAGCGTGTCGGCGGCTCTCCGGGTGGGCAGGCAGGTATCTTCCGATCGATACGACCCTGCCCCACGCGCTTCACGCCGACCGATCGCTTCCATGTCAAACGTGTGACATACAGGCACGTAGTCGAGACGAGAAGCTGGTCGCTCACGGACACGAGCGGATGTGGGAATAGGGTCTTACGCGCGGCCGCAGTGCACGTGATCGACATTCCGTGCTTGTCTGCACCTGATTGGCACGAGAGCGTGAAGGGTGCCGCAGATGGCATGAGCGCGAACCGGCGACGGCGGATCTCACCGCCGGAGTCGAAGTCATCCAGCCGGGATTCCCGCACCGTACGCCCGCTCCGCGAATGATTCACCATCGTCCTGGCCGCAAGGCGGCCGGCACCTGGCCGCTCCGGCGAAAAGTCATCCATCCGTCACTCCGACGCGGAAGATCCGAGACGATGGTCCGGCAGCGTTGGCCAGGATGAGGTGCATAGGAGACCGGTACCGGTTGGACGCGCAGATCGGGCGCGGTGGCATGGCCGTCGTCTGGCGCGGCCACGACCTCGTATTGCGCCGTACGGTGGCCGTCAAGGTGTGGTCGCCGGCATCGGACCCGGAGCCGGCCTCCGCCCGGCGGATGCGCGACGAGGCCGCCGCCGCGGCGCGGTTGAGCCATCCGCGGGTCGCCCGAATCTTCGACTACGGCGAGGACGAGGCATGGGGCCACACCACTCCGTACCTGGTGCTGGAGTTCATCGAGGGCGAGACGCTGGCCGATCGCCTGCGCCGCGGCCCTCTACCGTGGGCGCAGGCGGCGCGCGTGTGCGCCGAGATCGCCGAAGGGCTGGCAGCGGCGCACGCGGCCGGGCTCGTGCACCGGGACATCAAGCCGGCCAACGTGATGCTCTCCGCGGAGGGCGCGAAAATCATCGACTTCGGTGTAGCGTCACCGGCGGGCCGGGAAACCCTCGACCCGACCGGCCGCGTCTGGGGCACGCTCGCCTTCCTCGCGCCGGAGCAGGTGCACGGCGGACCGGCATTGCCGTCCGGAGACGTCTACGCGCTCGCGGTAACGCTCGGCGAGTGCCTGTCCGGGCGCCGCGCGGCGCCCACATCCCGCCAGCGGACCGGCCCGTCGCCGGCGCCGCCGCACGCGCGAGGACTTCCCGCATCGGTTGCGTCCCTGCACCGGCGCTGCGTCGCAGCGGATCCGCGGGCGCGGCCCACGGCCAGTGATGTCGCGCACGAGCTGCGTGCCGCGGTGGCCGAGCACGCATGTCCGGCCGGGCGTACACCGGCGGCACGCCCGCGACGCATCGCCGGTGTGCTGGCCGGGTCCGCCGCGGTGGTGACCGCGGCCATCGTGGCGGCACAGATCGGTGGTACGGCTCCCGACCGGGTGAGGGCGGCGGACGATGCGCCGGCGGGCCCGGCATGCTCGGCGCGGTACGAAACCCGGCGTGGCACCGACGGCACGTTCGCGGCGACGCTGACGGTGACCAACACCGGCCGCCTCGCGCTGACGGGGTGGGCCCTTACCTTCGCGGTACCGCGCGGGCACACGCTGACCGAGGTGCGGCCTGCGACCGCGTGGTCCCAGGATCAGCGGACGGTACGCATCGTCGCGCAGGATCGGCTGCCGGTGGGCACCGCAATCACGGTACGGGTCGGCGGCCGATTCGATCCGGCCGTGTCCGGCCTGCCCACCGGGTTCACCATTGACCGTACGCCGTGCGGTGGCGTGCGGGTCGAGGTGCGTTCACGCGAGGCGGGCGTCGTGGCGCCGCCGACCCGTGCCACCGAGGACAACGCGGTACCCGACCCGTCTTCCGTGCCGGTCGGCGGGCCGTTGTCGCCTTCGCCCTCGGCGGCTGCACCGCCGTCCTCACCACCACCGTCCTCACCACCATCGTCAGAACCCGAGCCAGCCGAGTCAGCACCTGCGACGACCGCGCCGGTGCCGTCGGCGACCGCGCCGGTGCCGTCGGCGACCGCGCCGGTGCCGTCGGCGGCCCCAGCTCCGCCGCCGGCCACACAGCCGGCTCCGGCTGGGTCCGCGTCGGCCTGAGCGCATTGAACACGGTCGCACGAGAATGCCGGAGAACACGGCCGGAGGCGCACCGCTTCGGCTACGTACCCCGGCACCTCACATTGACGTCCGCAAACCGTCACGGCCACGGGCGCGGTCCAGCCGACGGCCGAGGCCGGCGACCATCCGCCGGTGGTGCAGGCGTGGCACTCGCCGGCTCGTACCGTCGGGCACCGGAGGATCAGCCGACGCCGTCAGCCGGCTCGGCGGCGTTCACGGTGTCCGGCGCGGACGACCGGCTCCACGCCAGCGCGGCGGAACGATCGGCGAAGCACGGAAAGGCCCCGGAGAGGCGCATGGTGTGCAGCACGGCCAGGACGAATCTCGACGGCGCGGCCAGGCACACCTGCCCGCTACGACGCCGACACGCCTGACGCACACGAACGAGCCCGGACAGGCCCTCGGGGTCGACGATCGCCACGCCACCCAGATCGAGCACGACATTCGCGCAGCTTCCAGGCGCACGCTCGATCGCGTTCTGCAATGTGTCCGCGACGTGCCGATCGACAGCGCCGGTCACCTCGGCGACGAGAGTTTCGCCGGCGCCCCGGGCGACCACCGCACCGGCCGGTACTGCTGATGGCGCCTCGACCGGCGGGGTCTCCGGCGCGGTTCGGCAGGCCGGGCAGAGATGACGTCCGGCGGCGAAGGCGGAGCCGGACCAACCCGCATCGCTGACCACCGGCCACACCAGTTCGTCCTCCCGCACCAAGTGGTCAGGCTGGTCGTTCGCGTCGCCGCACGAATCGCAGATGAGCCGGACCGTCCCGGGGATCCCGCCCGGCACCGCCGTCATTGCGTCTCTCCGTCCGGCCCGGCGCGGCCCGACACGGCAACAGCCGGCTCCGCGGCAAGTTCCACCTCGATGACATCAGCGATGTGGGCGAGGGCGAGCAGGCGATGCACCCGGCATGACGGGCGTCGCAGAATCAGCCGGCCTCCGTCGTGCCAGACCCTGCGGTGGGTGGCGAGCAGCAGATCGACCGCAGACGCGTCGATGGTGGTGCAGCCGGCCAGGTCCAGAACGAGCCGGTGCGGCCGGATCGCCTGTGCACCGTCGAGGACGTCCGCCACTCCCGCGATCGTGTGCTGGTCGAAGCGGTCCCTGATCTCGATCTCCACCAGGGCCGCAACGGAGGCCGTCGTTACCATCGCCGCGCCTTCCTCGTACCGGAACCATGACATACCTCAGCCTGCACACGGCGCTTGACAGAAGATCTCCATACGCATGTCGGTCCGATGACGTTCCGCGGTGCCGCGCGCGTCTCGCCGGTCGGCCGGTGCCGGATGGAGACGTCGGCTGCGGATCGGGACCCTCAGCGCCGGTGTGACCGGCGGCGTGCCACGACCGTCGCCCGCCCGGCCAGCACAGCCAGGACGGCCAGCACGGGGGCCAGCAACACGACCAGCATCCCCCGCCAGCCGGCCTGTATCACCGAGATAAGCAGCAGCGATCAGAACACGGCGGCCGACAGGACCGCCGTCACCAGCGCTCCGGTCCGGGACACCGCCGGCGGCCGCCGGGCCCACCGCGGCGGCTCCGAGACGAGTCCGGCCACGATCGCGTCGAATCGATGCCGTTCGACCGTGACACCGGTGTCCGGCGCGTCGATACGCTTGCATACGTTACGGACCCCGGTACTACGCAGGGCGATGCCACCTGCCACCTCCCGGACCTCCGCGCCCGCGCGACCGCTGAGGATGGCGACACCATCACGCACGGCGACCACGATTCGCTCATGTCGGGTCCGGTCGTCCGCCAGCAGGTCGTGCGCGACCTGGTAGGTCAGCCGTACGTCGAGTCCTGATATGCCGCGGGGCCGGGGCGCTTCCTCGCCCGTGCCGTCGTCCGGCAGAGGCAGCGCCGCCATGTCTCACTCCTACGCGTGTGCAGGCGCGTCGCGTGCAAACCGGGCCGACGGCGAGTTCCCCGACGGGATCTGCGCTCCGCAGCACTCGCCACCGATGCGGCACCACGCGTCCAGGGGCCGTGAGCGGAATGTCCGGGCACCCGTGTGCCGGCGCCCGAACCGGTACGCCGGCGCACGGGTGCCCGTCCGGCCCGCGGCCGCCCGGACCGGGCGGCGTACGTGATCACCGCCTGGAGACCATGAGCCTTTTTCATCGTGACGGTGCAGGTCACGGGCAGGGTGGGAGGCCGGTGTCCACGTAGGACGAGGCTCCCGGTAAGACAGCAATCGACCAAGATCAGATGCCCCAACCGGGAGCCTCGCCATGCTGTCTTACCGTCCACGATCTCGTTGTCCAGCCGGACCCTGAACCACCTCGCCAACCGCATCCGTAGCTACCGCCAGCAGCGCAAATCCCGGTGGAGACGACTCGGCCCAGGCCGTCAGGCCCTGCTCGCCCTGGCCCATCTGCGCAACGGCGACACCTACGCCCGCCTCGCCACCGGGTTCAAGATCGGGATCACGACCGCCTGGCGCTACGTCCAGGAAGCGATCACCCTGCTCAGCGCAGCAGCCAACGACCTGGACGCCGCGATGCGGCGCATCCGACTGCTGGCGTACGCGATCCTGGACGGCACGCTGATCCCGATCGACCGGGTCGCCAACCAGAAGCCCTACAACTGGCGGAAAACACAAACGTCACGGAGTCAACGTGCAGGTCGTCGCCGACGCGGCCGGGCGCCTGGTATGTGCGTCCGCCGCGCTACCCGGCGCCGTTCATGACCTGACCGCCGCCCGCACCCACGGCATCATCAACGCGCTGACCAGCGCACATGTGATGACCTTCGCCGATAAGGGCTACCAAGGCGCCGGCGGCGCCATCCGGACGCCGTTCAAACGCCATCACCGCCGACCGAAGCTGTCACGCCGGCAGAAGGCCGTCAACCGCGCCCACGCGAAGATCCGCACCCGCGGTGAACGCGCGATCGCCACCCTCAAAACCTGGAAGATCCTGGCCAAACTGCGGTGCTGCCCACGCCGCGCGACCGCGATCGTGCAGGCCATCCTCACCCTGCACCACGTCGAAGCCAACCGCTGCGCAGGATGAAAAAGGCTCCATGGTGCCGTGCGTTCTTGACAGGCTTCGCCCCGGATGATGACGAAGTCATGACGGTCCTCGTCCGGTGTGGACGATGAGGTACCGGCAGGCCGTGGTCAGTGCGGCCGGGACAGCAGCATCTGACTGGCGAGATCGGCATTCGCGTTGGCATCGAGTCTGGCGTTCTCGAGCGCGGCGGCAGCCGACCGGTCCATATACACATTGACGCCCGGAACTGCGATATCACTGTCGGCGGGCGCCGGGACGACGGAGAGGGAGAATCTGTTGTCGTTGACCTTCCGAATACTCAACCCAGCATTCGGATACACGTCGGTATTCGTCATTCGCCGTAGCGCCCGAGCGGCATTGTCGGTCACAGCTATCACAGTGCACCTCCTTGAGCTCCTACCCTCACACTCGCCGATGTCACCGAACCCGGCAACCCTGCCGGCCAAGGAGTCACGAGAACTTCACCGAACCGCGAACATCGTCATACGGCCGTCGGTACGCGCGCGCCCGCGGCCCTGGCCCGGTAAGGGCGACCGCGTTCACGGCCCTCCGAGAAAGGGCCTCCGCACCTGCCTCCACGTTGGACAGCCTGAAGCCTGCCTGGACAGAAAACCGATGACGGAAATAGCGATGCAATGACCTGAACCGGCGTCGCCCGGCGTTCCGGATCACTGTCGCGGAAAGAGGATCCAGCCGAGATTCTTGGTTCCTCCGAAGAACAGAACGAGACTACGTCCCTGGCACAGGTAGCGGCCGTTGTCGAGCAGCGGGCGGACATCCACCACGTTGCCGGTCTGGGTGGCCCCAGCGCCTGCGTAATCGCCAACCGGCACACCGTCGAACGGCCGCGCCGCCACCGGGGCGGTGATGTCGACCGTGAGCCGGACTCCGCTCCAGTCCACCGGCCCCTGCACCGTCCACGATCCGGAGACCGGTCCGCTCGGTCCCGCACTGGCGCCCGGCTCATTCGGCTCTGCCGTCGTGCTCGGTGGCGCCGGCGGCGTCGCCGGGTTCGTGCTCGGCGGCCCGGAAGCGGAAGGTATGACGGTGGGCCCGGTACCGATCGTGCCGGTGGCTCGGCCGGTGTAGGAGAACGTGCCGTTGACCGGCGCACCGGCCACCTGAACGGTGAACTCGACCGGCTGCATACCGCCGAAGTCCGCGGTGACCACACCGTTCGCCGCTATGTCCACCAGGACACCGCCGCCTCCCCCGATGTCGCCCCCGGCGGCCGCTCCGTTGTCGTGCCAGCCGACCGTGGTGGTCCGCCACCGTCCGCGCACACAGGTGGTCACCGGTTCGGCCGGCACCGATGCACGGGACGCGGACGGCACCGGGGCCGGCGCGGAGGCGACCGGGGGCGCTCCGGGGTCCACGCAACCGGTCGCCGCCATGGACAGAACGGGGACCACCAGCAGTATCGTCGTCCGTCGCATGATCGGCTCCTTCGACCGGCGGAGTCGCGGTCCGCACGGTGTGCACAGGGATTCGGTAGCGGGTCGCCTACCCCCGCGGACTTGACGGAAACGAGAAAGCCCGATGAATGCGGCGCGTCCGGTAGTGCCGACTCCGGTCCGGCGGCAGCGGGCGCCCGGCCGGGGATGTGTTCGATCTGTCATCCGAGCGCGGGGATTCCGATCCGGGTTCGTCACAGAGCCGGGAAAACGTGGACGGTGCAGGACCCGCCGTGACTTCGCGGCGGCCGAGCCGAAAGGACGAACGATGACACTCGTGATCGATACTCATCGGCTACCCGAGCCGGACGTGGTGATCGCCATCGAGCCGCAGGGCGAGATCGGCTCCTCCGACGCCGCGCGCCTGCTCCGCGAACGATTCACCATGGTCCTGGCCGCAACGCGGCCGGCGCACATCGTCGTGGACCTCAGCGCCGTACCGTCCATCTCCGACAGCGGCCTTCTCGCACTGCGTACCGGATGCGAACACGCCGCAGCCAACGACACGACCGTCGCAGTGATTGCCGCCGCACCGGCGATCCGGGACCGGTTGAGTCGCCACGGGCTCGACCGTCTGCTGGACCAGCCCGATTCGCGTTAGACATCCTACGGTGGTTCGGGCGCCGTCGAGGGGGCACGCCCGAGGAGAAGGGCTACCGCGCCGTGCCCCCAGTGACAGGAGTTGTCATGATCCTCCTTCCATTCTTTCTGGCGGTGACGATCGGCCTGCTCGTCGGCGTGCTGGGCCGGCTCGCTACCCGGCGTCGTACGACGGTCCCCGGCCCGCTCGTCATCGCGGTGTCGATCGGCGCCGCGTTGCTGGGCGCGACCGGAGCCGAGCTGACCGGCAGCACGGCGCTCGGCCGCCTCATGTTGCCCGCTCTGCTGGCCGTCATCGGAGTCGGCCTGACCACCATCGTCACGCAGCGCCCCCGCGCCCCACGCTGACCGGCCGGAGGATGGCCGGACGCCATGGCGGTGACACCTATGCCGTGGTTGTCCGGTCCGCCGCCCCGAATTCGTAACGGACGTGCAGGCTGAGATCGCGCAGCGGTGGAACCAGCTCGGCGATGCGAGCGAAGAGGCGGGAGCCGCGCGGTGCCGTGCCGGCAGGCAGTCCGTCGACCACCGCCGGGGACGTCGCACTGACCACGTCGGTGCAGCGTAGGGGCGACACGGCTCGTTCGAGTTCGCGCGGGTCGTCGATGGCCCAGCACAGCATCGCCGAACCGAACTGGCGTTTCAGCATGCCGTTGACGACGCGTACGCCCAGCTTGCTGTACGTATCGAGGATGACGGCCCCACGGGCGAAGCGGTCGGTGATCCTCCGCAAGAGCGTGCACCCGTCCTCGGGCCGCAGGTACATCGTGAGTCCTTGGGCGATGACGAGGACCGGCGGTTCGGGCGGGATCCGCTCCAGCCAGCTCGGCTCGGTGACCGACGCCGCGATCAGCCGGTAGTTCGCGTGATCGGGAAAGAGCTCCCGGCGGGCGTCGACGATTCCGGGAAGGTCGACGTCGTACCACGCTACACCGGGTCCCGGATCGATCCGCCACACCCTCGGGTCCAAGCCCGCGCCGAGGTGCAGCACGGTGGCCCGCTCGTGCTCGGCGAGAAAGTCGTTGGTCCAGGCGTCGAAGAATCTTGCGCGCGCCGCGACCTTGACACTCATGCTCTCGGGTGAGACCAGCCGCGAGCGCAGGCGAGTGAAGTCGTAGTCGATCCGGTCGCATGCCTGCGCAGCGATCGAGTCACCGAGGATGGACGGCTCGGCGCGGTAGTCCACGGCCAACCCGTACAGCATGATCAGCGCGGTTCCACGGCGTCCGGCAGTACGACTTTGACCTGTGTCACGGCTCGGTCCTCCCTGGTTCGTCGCCGGGTACGATCTGGGGCGCCCATGCGCCCCGCAACACGCCGGCGAGATCCACCGACCAGCGCTCACACAACTCGATCAGCTGGTTCGCCGCGGCTCGCAGGGCCTCCGGGGCCGGTTCCGGTTCCGGTTCAAAAGCGCGGCGTACGGTGGTCGCCAGCGCATCGGCCCTTCCCTCCACGCTGAGATCGTCCTGGCCGAGCCCACCCTCGAGGAAGAGACTGCCGAGCACCGTGGCGGACAGCCGGTGCAGGACCGTCCGGTCGGCGACCGGGTCGTCGGTCAGCAGCCCGTGGCGGTGCAGGACGATCAGATACTGCGCCGTCGTGTCGATCTTTCCTGCAAGGAAACGCGCGCTCGATCCGCTGGCTGCCAGCAGCTCACCCATCACGTCCCGGTCCTGGGTGGCGAAGGATCTGGCCAGCGGCCGACTGACGGTTTGCCGGAACGAGTGACGGATCAGCCGATGCAGCCGGGCCTCGGCGAGGTCGTTCCGGAGCCGCGCGAGCTGCTCGGCGAGCATCCGCGCCGACTCACGGGTGAGGACGGCCCCGAACAACTCCGCCTTGGTGGGCCAGTAGAGATAGATGGTTCCCTTACCGACGCCAGCCTGGCGGGCGACGTCGTCCACCGTGGTGCGGCGGTATCCGAACCGCAGCAGCAGCGTTTCCGACGCGTCCAGAATGCGCTCCGCCTTGGCCGCACCCATCTGCGCCCGCCCGTCTGACCGACTGACCGGATTGGTATTTCAGTCAGCCTACGCCGCGAGCACCTCCGCGTCCATGGCCTCGCCGGCGCTCCCAGCGGCCTGGATGGTCATCTCGCCGTTTCGCGGCACGGCCGCCGGGTAGGGACCTCAGCGTGCGGTGCGATCCAGGCCGCGACGTCTGCGCTGCGACCCGGTCGTCACGCGGTGCGCGTCCGCCCGGGACCGCGCTCCGCCGACGTGCGGACCGCGGAAGCCACACGACCGTGCTGAGGAGGCGGCTACATGCCGGGACGTATCGAGGACTATGCCGTCATCGGTGATCTGCAGACGGCCGCGCTGATCGGCCGGGACGGATCCGTCGACTGGCTCTGCCTGCCGCGGTTCGACTCCCCCGCCTGTTTCGCCGCACTGCTGCACGACGAGTCCGCCGGCCACTGGCGTATCGGCCCTGCGGAAGGCGGCCCGGCGACGCGCCGCCGCTACCGCGAGAACACGCTGGTCCTGGAGACGGAATGGGACACTCCCGACGGTACGGTACGCGTCACCGACTGCATGCCGCCGCGCGGAGAGGCCGCCGATCTGGTCCGCGTGGTCGAGGGCCTCGACGGCGCGGTGTCCATGCGCATGGACCTGGTACTGCGTCTCGACTACGGACACGTCGTACCGTGGGTCCGGCGCCACGACGGCGATCTCGCCGCGATCGCCGGACCGGACACGATCTGGCTGCACACGGATGCGCCCGTACACGGGCAGGACCACCGCACCGTCGCGGACTTCACCGTCGGCGCGGGACAGACCGTCCGATTCGTCCTCACCCATCAGGCATCGCACCTGCCCCGGCCTCAGCCGGTCGAGGCGCACACAGCGATCGAGAGCACCGACCGCTTCTGGCGGGACTGGATGGACCGCTGCACCTACGACGGCCGCTGGCCCGAGGCCGTGCGCCGCGCGCTGATCACGCTGAAGGCGCTCACCTACGCCCCGACCGGCGGGATCCTCGCCGCCGCGACCACGTCGCTGCCCGAGCAGCTCGGCGGCACCCGCAACTGGGACTACCGGTACTGCTGGCTACGCGACTCCACGTTCACGTTGCAGGCATTGCTCGGCACCGGATACCGGGACGAGGCACGCGCCTGGCGGGAATGGCTGCTGCGGGCCGTCGCCGGTGACCCGGCCACCCTGCAGATCATGTACGGCCTCGACGGCACCCGGCGCATCCCCGAGCAGACCTTGCCCTGGCTGTCCGGATACGAGGGATCCGCACCCGTCCGGGTCGGCAACGCCGCTGCGGACCAGCTCCAGCTGGACGTATGGGGCGAGGTCCTGGACGGTCTGCATCTGAGCCGCGAATCCGGGGTCGCCGCGAACGAGACCGCTTGGGACCTGCAACGGGCCCTGCTCGACTTCCTGGAGGGCAACTGGGAACAGCCCGACAACAGCCTCTGGGAGGTACGCGGGCCGCGCCGGCACTTCGTCCACTCCAAGGTCATGGCCTGGGCCGGCTTCGACCGGGCCGTCAAGGCGGTACACCACCACGGCCTCGACGGCCCCGCCGACCGCTGGCTGGCAATCCGTGACCGCATCCACGCCGACGTGTGCGCCCGGGGCTTCGACCCGGAACGCAACACGTTCACGCAGTTCTACGGTTCCACCGGGCTGGACGCCGCTCTGCTACTCCTGCCCCGCGTCGGTTTCCTGCCCTGGGACGACCCACGGGTGACCGGCACCGTCGACGCCGTACGCCGCGAACTCTGCGTGGACGGGCTGGTGATGCGATACCACCCGCAGCAGGACGACAACGTCGACGGTCTCCCGGGCACCGAAGGTGCCTTCCTGGCGTGCAGCTTCTGGCTCGTCGACGCGCTCCACGCCACCGGGCGGCGCCGCGAGGCCACGGACCTCTTCGAACGGCTGCTCGGCCTGCGCAACGACGTCGGCCTGCTCGCCGAGGAGTACGACCCGGTCTCCGGACGTCAGCTGGGCAACACGCCACAGGCGTTCAGTCTCGTCGGCCTGGTCAACTCCGCCCGCGAACTCTCCGGCACCGCCACCCGCACCACGGCCAGCGCCACCGACCAGCACACCGGCCCCTCCTGAACCAGATCCCGGCGCCGTACACCGCACCCTGGGTCCGGGTCGTCAGGTGCCGCCCGGGAACCCTTCCCAGCGGCGCCTGACGACCCGGGCGTCAGCTCATCACGGCGAGCAGGTCCCGGCACGCACGCTCGCAGGCGCGGCACGCGTCGGCGCAGACCCGGCAGTGCTCGTGCATACCGGCGTGCCCGCCGCATTCGTCGGCGCAGGCGGCGCAGGCCGTCGCACAGGCCTCCAGCAGCGCACGGCTGATGTTCGCGTCGTAACCGGTGTGCCGGGACAGCACGCGCGCGGTGACGCCGCAGATATCGGCGCAGTCGAGGTTGGTGCGGACACACTTGGTGAGCTCGGCCACCGTGTCCTCGCTGAGGCAGGCGTCGGCGCAAGCCGTGCAGGCGGCGGCGCAGTCGATCAGCGCGTCGATCGCCGCGGCGAGCACCGCGCGGTCGAGGCTCATGCCCTTCGGGTACGTCTCGAGCATCGGCATCGTCGATGTGGTCATGTCTTCCTCCTGTCGTGGACTCCGTGCCGGCCCGGCTGCCCTGACCGGGCACGCATCAAATCGGTGGATCGGGCGTCGCGGCTGCCACGGCCCCGGTCGCCGTCATCCCGTGGACGAGCAGGTGGTGCTGGGGTAAGCCTGCACATCGGTGTCCGGCACGACCGGCACCTCCACCGTGACCGACGGCGCGATCGCGAAGTCGAACGTCAGCGGAACGGTCGTCCCGACCGGCACGTCCCGGGTCAGACCGACCAGGCGCAGATGGTACGGGGCGAACTCGTCGGCGCCGGCGGGGTCATCGTCGGTGACCCCGCCGGCGGCGGGCAGCGGCAGGCTGCTGACCGTCTCCGCCGTCCCGTCGCAGGCCCGGTCCCATCGGATCTCGACCGCTGAGGCGGTATCGCTGCTGACGGACAGCAACTCCTCGGATCCACGCTCGTTGATCAGGCGCAGCCACACCGTGGCGTTCCCGCCCGTCGCGAGCCGGTGACCGTCCGGGCCCTGCACCCGTACTCCGCGCAGCAGCACGTCGCCGGTCCGCCCGTCGGCCCCGTAGGTGCCGCTCTGCAGCACCTCCTGCGGGTCACCGCAGGCGACCAGCACGAGGGCGAGCGTGCACGCGGCTGCGCGGCGGCAGATTCTCTCCCACATCTGTCCTCCTCCTTCCGCCGGCTCGGCACCGGCGACGCGCCCATCCGCCCCGGCTGCGATGTGCCGGGCGTGACCACCGGCGTCGCCCACCGCCCATCGCCAGGCGGTAGCATGCGGATGCCGGCGACGGCTCGGATCCGGTCTCGGCCGCGGCCGAGCAGTCCCGGGCCGGCGCACGAACCACGGACGAGGGTTGGCCCCGCCGTATCGGCGCGAGACGCGGTTTTCCCGCGAGCGCTCACGGCGGCTGGGCAGGGGCGGAGCCGGAGCCTCGTGGGGGGAACGGGCAGCTCCGGCTCCGCCGTCCTGGTGGCCTGCCCCGGACGCACGGAGGCGAAACAACGGCGTCGCCCTTCGGCATCTCCCACCGCAGGCGGCGCCGGTGTACGGGCGGTCGGCCGCGCGGCCGGACGGTCACTCCCGGCGGGTGCCGCGCTCGGCCGGAACGGCCGGGTGGGCCGGTCGTCTCCGTACCCGTCGGACGGTTGCGCCGGGCGGGGCGGAACGGCCGGCGTCCGGACCTGGCAGGCGACAAGCCGGGTGACACCGTACGCCCGGAGTGCCGCGTGCTGCTGTGGGGTGAGGTTGACGACGCGCAGACCCGAGCCGGTGTGCCCGGAGGCACGGTACAGGTCGATCAGTGCCCGGGCGATCCCCGCGGCCGGGCATCGGAGGCGGCGCAGATCCACCACGAGGGTGCGCGGGCGCCGGCTCACGACCAGCCCGATCAGCGCGTCGCGCCAGACGGCGTGACCGGTGACCGTGGCCACCAGGACACCCGGCTCGGTCTCGCAGGTACGCAGCGGCTCCTCCGCGGGTGTCGCGCTGAGGACTTCCGCGTCGTCCGACAGGAGCGTGCGCAGCCGCGCCAGCGCCCCGGCGAGGAGCCGGGACACCGTCATCTGTGACGTACCGAGCTCCGACGCGATCTGGTCCTGGGTGCGGTTGTCGAAGAAGTAGCGCCGCACCACATGACGGACGCGGACGGGCAGTTCGGCCAGCGTGGTCTCCAGCGCCACCCGGTCGCTGACCGCGTCGAGGGCCGAGTCCCGGTCACCGAGCAGGTCCAGCCGTTCCGGCGCGTCGTCGGAGCCGGAACGGTGGTTCAACGACTCGCATCGGTATGCGGAGGCGCTGGCATCGGTGGCGCGCACGTCCGCCTCCGTGACGCCGAGAACGGTGGCGATCTCGGACGCGGACGGCGTGTGTTGCAACCGCTGTGTCAGTTCGGCGCGGGCCCGGGTGACGTCCAGACTGCGTTCCTGCACCTGACGGGGCAGGTGCACGCTCCACACCCGGTCCCGGAAGTGCCGCTTGAGCTCGCCGGTGATCGTGGGGTGCGCGTACGCCGTGAAGTTGCCGCCCCGGCCCGGGTCATATCCATCGACGGCTTTCACCAGCGCCAGAGCGGCCACCTGGCGCAGGTCGTCGAGATGCTCGCCACGGTCGCGGTACCTGGCGGCGAGGCGGTGTGCGAGGGACAGATTGCGTCGCAGGACCTCCTCACGCAGCCGTTCGCGTTCGCGCGGCGGGCAGCCGGGCCGGTGCATCCGCCGGAGCGCCTCCACCGTGGCCGGCTCCCGGTCATCGGTGATCGGCGCGCCCACGCGGGGACGGTGGTCGGTGGCGACAGGCATCGAACCTCCCGGACAGTCGATAGGGGGCGGAACATCGGCGGTGCGCGACAGATTCGGCGCCCTCCGGGCGGGCGATCCAGCATCCGCCGCCGCGCCGTGACGTTCCCAACGGACGTCCTGCGTTCGGGATAACCCTGGTGCGACGCGGCAAAACTCCTCTCCGGATTCGTCACGAACCTGTCATGGGTCCGTGTTCGCATCGCCGGAGAAACTCCCGGATCCGCCCCACCACCCGAAACGGACACTGTTGCGATTCGCCGCCGCCGCCGAGCGGTAGAGGACGGGAACCGGCGTACGGGCGTGCCGCACCGCCGGCGCTTTCCGACACGAGAAGGGAGAAGCACGATGACCTCTCCGCACACATCGTCCTTGGTCAAGTTGAGCGACAGTGATCAGATGCTCGCCGACCCCGGCGACGACATCCGCGGCCGGGAGGTGCGCGACCGCGACGGCGAGGAGATCGGCACGGTCGACGAATTGCTGATCGACGCCGACGAGCACAAGGTGCGCCTCCTGCGCGTCAAGCACGGCGGCATCCTCGGCATCGGCGCCACCGCCGTCTTCATCCCGGTCGACGCCGTCACCGGCGTCACGGACGCCACCGTGCACGTCGGGCCGTCGCGGGAGCGGGTCACGGCCGCACCGGAATACGACCCTGAGCTCACTGACGAGCCGGCCCACTACGAGCCGCTGTACGACTACTACGGCTACCCGCCGTACTGGGGTCCTGGGTACATCTACCGTGGATTCCCGCCGTACCGCATGTGAGCGACGCCCGCCCGTGCCGGCCGCCGGCTCCGGCGGCCGGCACGGGCGGGCGGGCCAACGGGCCGCTACAGTGCAGGGGTGGTCGAGGAGGGTGTACGACTTCCGCTCCACCAGGTCGGTCCGGTCACGACGATGGCGAGCCGCCTCGCGCTCGCCCTGGCGGCACTGGCGACCATGACCGTCACGGTACTGCTCGACCGCGACGGATACCGCGACGGGCGTGACGGCGTCGTCTCCGTGCTCGACGCGATGTACTACGCGGGAGTGAGCCTGTCGACCACGGGTTACGGCGACATCGTGCCGGTGTCGGACTCGGCCCGCCTGGTCAACGTCGTCGTCATCATGCCACTTCGGGTGTTCTTCCTGGCGTTGCTGGTGGGCACCACGTTCGAGGTGCTGACCCAGCGCACCCGACGTCGGTGGAAGCTGAAGCGTTGGAGGTCGCGGTTGCGCGGGCACACGGTGGTCGTCGGTTACGGCATCAAGGGGCGGGCGGCCATCAGCGTCCTCCGGGAGAGTGCCGACACGGCCGAGCAGTTCGTCGTCATCGACGTCTCGGCGGACGCCGCGCGGGAGGCGACCGAGGACGGTCACGCCGCGGTGATCGGCGACGCGACGCGTTCGATGATCCTGATGCAGGCCGGGGCCGGTGATGCCGCCCGGATCATCGTCGCCGCGGACCGCGACGATACCGCCGCGCTGGTGACGCTCAGCGTGCGGCAGTTGAACCCCGACGCGCCGATCGCCGTGGCGGTCCGGGCCGCCGAGAACGTCCCGCTGCTGCGGCGCAGCGGCGCGACCCGGGTCATCACGTCGTCGGAGGCGGCCGGGCGGCTGCTCGGCTTGTCCGCGCACAGTCCGGCGGCCAGCGATGTGATCGGTGACCTGCTCGTGCAGGGCCGTGGTCTGCACCTGGTCGACCGGCCGGTCCGGGAGGACGAGATCGGCTCGTCGCCCGGACAGTGCGAGGACGTGATCCTCGCCGCCGTGCGGAACGAGGCCCTGATCCGTTATGACCAGATCGGTGTGTTCGCCGCCGGCGACCGGCTGATTCAGGTGCGCACCCGGTCCTGAGCACGCGCAGCCCGGATCACGCGCTGAGCCGCGGGATGCCGGATGTCACAGCCGGGTCCCGGAATCGCCGTCCGGCGTGGTGTCCCCGCCTGTCCCGGGGCGCACGACGCGACGGAGCACGCCGTGCCACGCCGGGGCCTCCTTCCGTTGGTCGAAGGTGCGGGCCACGACGACATCGGTCGACGAGTGCAGCAGGATCGACAGCACGATGGTCAGTGCGACGAGATGGAAGATCTCGTTCGCCGCGGTGATACCCGACTCCAGCACCAGCAGGCCGTACACCACCGAGGCGAACCCCTTCGGGCCGAACCACATGGCGGCCGCCTGTTCCCGCATGCCGAGACCGCACCGGATGAACGACAGCCACAGTGCCAGAGGACGGGCGACGAAGATCGCCAGCACGGCGAAGAGCCAGCCCGGCCACGAGATCTCCGCCAGGAACGACACCGAGATCAAGGCGCCGAGGGCGTCACGGCGCTGGTCCTGCTGGTGCTCCTCCAGCTGACCGGCACCTGGCTGTCGGTGCGGTCGACGGTGACGCGCCGGCTGCTGAAGTCCGATCCGACCCTGCTGGCGCACCGCGGCCGGATGCTGACCGCAGCGATGAGGCGGCAGCGGGTCACCGAGGCCGAACTCTCACAGGCCGTCCGCACGCAGGGTATGGGCAATCTGTCCGGGGTCGCCGCAGTGGTGCTCGAGACCGACGGGACGCTCAGCGTGGTGCCGATGGCTCAGCTCGGGGACGGTGGCGTACTCACCGGTGTGGACAGGGGCGGAGAGGCCGACACGGATTTCGGATGAGGGCGCGGGCGGCGGGAGCCGTCAGCGGCCGACGTCGCGGAAAACAGGCACGCCTTGGCCGTCGACCTCGTGCGGCGTCCGAAGCAGCCCGTCCAGGTCCAGGGGCGCGCGGCCGAAGCCGTCCGCGGCCGTTTCCCGGCGGCGACGGCGGCGTTCCCTGCGCTCCGACTGGACGCGACGCCACACTCCGTGCTGCACGCCGTGCGTTTCTCCAAGGCCAGCCCCTCCTTCGCCGACCGCGTCGCCGCGTCCGTGTGGAGCCCGGGCGCGGAACCCCAGGACGGACGGAATGACGGCCGGACAGCAGACGCCGTTCGTGGCCCGGCCGGCGCTTCTCAGCGTCCGCGCACGACGACGGCGTAGGAGCCGCAGCCCATCAGCCGGGCACCGTCGACCGTGCCGTTGTCGGTCACCAGCCCGGTGACCGTCCCGGTGCGCGGATCGAAGTCGATGTCGACCACGCGCCCGATCTCGTCCCCCGCATCAGTCAGGACACGCTTCCGCAGCAGATCGTGCCGGGCGCCGCGCAGCTCGGCGGCGCGCCCGTCGGCGGGCCGGATCGCGCCGGGCGACGCCACCGTGACCGCGTCGCCGAAACCGGCGATGTCCGGCCAGTGCACGGCGCTGTGGCTTCGGCCGGCGCGTGCCTCGATGGCCACCACGGTCGCGGTCACCGGATCGATGATGATGCCGTCGACCCGTGCGACCGTAGTGGCGTTGCCGGTGTCGACGATGCCAAGGCCGTGAATACCGGAGTAGCGGGTCATCGGGTACTCCCCTGCCGGGCACGAAACGATGCGACGGTGGCGCCGAAAGCGGCCAGGTCGTCGGCCATGTGCTTGGTGATCGCGGCCGGCACAACGACCGCCTCGCCCGACGCGGCCATCGTGTCGGGCAGCGGGATCAGGCCGACACGGCCCGCCGGCGGCAGCGCTTCGCTGGTGCGAATCTCATAACCGACGACCCGCGGCTCCGTGCCGAGCTCGACGATCACATCGGTGACGGTCCCGAGCGCGGTTCCCGTGTCGGTCAGCACGACGTCGCCGAGGACCTCGCCGTCGTGCACCTCGGAGCGGTCCGCCAGGGCGTCGCGGGTCGGAAGAGCACCATCGTCGATCATGATGGCGTCCCGCCCGGCACCGTGCACGAGCTTCCAGGGCAGCGCCTGGCTGAGCGGCCCGGCGAAGGCACCGCGACCGGCGAGCGTGAAGCCGAGGATGCGCCCTCCGGGCGAGGCGAACACGATGTCCTTGACCAGGGCGACGTCCTCGCCGCCGAGCGTTACCACGGGGCGACCGAGGAGGTCGGTGGCGCGCACGAGATCACTCATGATCGATCCTCCGCCCGGGCCCGCGCGTCCACGACCACGATGCCTCCGCGCCGCCGCCGCAACTGCGTCACAAGGACCGCTGCCACCGCCACGACAAGCAGTACTACGGCGAGAATGAGCCACGCCCACCATTCCATGTCACGAACCTCCGTCTCACTCTGTCGATCATGTGGCTGTCGTCGCACGCCCGCGTCACGGAGACGACGTTTCACCACGCCAGCCGACGCATGGCTCCCCTTGCGCATGTCTCGAAACAGCGTGGCCTGGTCGGGAGGGGGACGCCGACGATGGTCAGCCACTTTGCCGGTACGCCCAAGGACGCGCGCCGGCACTGGTTGCGGCGAACAGGACCGACAGCGCCATCAGCACGGCACGGATCCCGCCCATGCGATCGGCGGTGACCGCGCCGATCGGCCCGGGCACATTCACGCGTGGTCGCGCCTGAGCACCAGCAAGGCGCTCCGCACGGAATCCGTGATCCACCGGCGCGGGTCACCGTCGAGCGGGTTCTGCGTGACCAGGCGAACGGACCCTCGCCCACCCACACCGACAGCCGGCAGCGGCAGCACCGCCGTTCCTCGCTCCTTTCGCTGGCATACCGGTCCCGTCCGACATCCAGTGTTGTCCGTGTGTGTGGCGTGCTCTCCGCGATGTGGTGACAGTCGGATGACGGCCAGAGCCTCGACCCGTTCCGGGCGCGACCAGTCCGGTGCAGTCGCCACGGATCACCGGAACCAGCACGGACAGCGCGTTCCCGGGGAGGTGTCAGGAGCGTGCCTCACCCTGGTACACGTCCGGCACGCCGTCGGCGTCGGCGTCGCGTTCCTCGATCTCGTGCAACCGCCGGTAGTGCCGGTTGCGCATCCGCAGCACCACGGTCGCCAGCACCGCGGAGGCGAACGAGCCGGCCAGAATGCCGATCCGGGCGTGCTCGTCCTTCTCGCTGCCGGCGCCGAACGCCAGCTCGCCGATCAGCAGCGACACCGTGAACCCGATCCCGGCCAGCAACGACAGGCCGAGCACGTCCCACCAGCCGAGCTGGTCACCGAGCGAGGACCGGGTGAACCGCTGCACCAGCCAGGTCGCGGCGAGCACACCCACGGCCTTGCCGGCCACCAGACCGGCGATGATGCCGATGGTGACCGGATCGGACATCGTCGCACCGAGCCCGCCCGCGCCGGCGACCGAGACACCGGCGGCGAAGAACGCGAAGACCGGCACGGCCACCCCGGCGGAGATCGGACGCCACCGGTGCTCGAAGTGCTCCGCCAGCCCGGGCCCGGGCCCGTCGGCACGGCGGACGACCGGAACGAGGAAGCCGAGCAGGACGCCGGCGACCGTGGCGTGGATGCCGGAGGCGTGCACCAGCGCCCACACCGCCACCGCGAGCGGGAGCAGCAGCCACCACGACCGGACCCGCCGCTGCACCAGAACCCCGAACACCGCGAGCGGGATCAGCGCCGCGGCCAGCGGCAGCAGCTGCAGGGAGCTGGTGTAGAACACCGCGATGATCACGATGGCGAGCAGATCGTCGACCACGGCGAGGGTGAGCAGGAACGTGCGCAGCGCGGCCGGCAGGTGCGAGCCGACGACAGCAAGGACGGCGAGCGCGAAGGCGATGTCGGTTGCGGTCGGCACCGCCCACCCGGCCAGCGCGCCACCGTCGGCGGTGGCGTTGATGACGGTGTAGATGATCGCCGGTACGGCCATGCCGCCCGCTGCGGCCGCGATCGGCATCACCGCTCGGCGCGGATCACGCAGATCACCGGCGACGAACTCGCGTTTGAGCTCCAGCCCGGCGACGAAGAAAAAGATCGCCAGCAGGCCGTCCGCGGCCCACTGCGCCAGCGTCAGGTCCAGGTGCAGCGCGTGCGGGCCGACCGTGACCTCGCCCAGCGCGCGGTACGCCTCGGACCAGGGCGAGTTCGCCCACAGCAGTGCCAGCACCGCCGCACCCAGCAGCAGCGCACCACCGACGGTCTCCGCGCGCAGGATTTCGGCGATCCGCCGGGCCTCGGGCCAACTCCGGCGGCCGAAGAGGTGACGGGAACGTGGTGGCACACCAGACATGAGACTCCTTCAGGAAGGCACTAAAAATCCGTCGCCGACCAGCCTTCCCGGCACACCTGGTCCTAACCTACCGTGGCCCCCGGGGGTGCGCAGCGGCACAGGTCACCGGTGTGTGCCGGTGATGCGTTCCAGCGCGTCCACGGTGGCTGCGGCACCGTTCTCCGCCCTGATCCGCTCACCGAGCAGCCGCGCCGCCTCGGCCATGCCCGCATCCCGTGTGGCCTGCCGGATCGCGGCGGCCAGCGCGAGGGCATCCAGGCGTGTCTGCGGGACCGGTGGCGGGGCGACGCCGAGCCGGTGCATGCGCCGGCCCCAGAACGGCTGGTCGGCCACGAACGGGCAGATCACCTGCGGGACGCCGGCGCGCGCAGCGGCCGCGGTGGTCCCGGCGCCGCCGTGATGAACGATGACCGCGCACCGCGGGAACACCACCTCGTGCGGCACGTCACCAGCGACGAACGCGTGCCGATCGGAGGCGAACGATTGCAGGCCGCCCCAGCCGCCGGCCACGATCCCGGGCAGACCCACCAGATCGAGCGCCTCCAGCACGGTGCGAGAAGCGGTGGCCGGGTCCGGTCCGGCCATGCTGCCGAACCCTACGAACACCGGCGCCGGCCGGCTGTCCAGCAGCGCCCGCACCTGCACGTCAAGGAGGCCGCCGGTGGACGGAGCCGGCGGGGTGAACCAGTAGCCGGTGACCTGCGCCGTGGCAGGCCAGTCCGCCGGGCGCGGCAGCACCGCGGGGCTGATGGCGTGCAACACCGGGGCCGGCCCGCCGTCAGGGCGCAACGCCGGGTCATGGCGGCCACGCCGGCGCGGCAGGCCGAGGAGGTCGCGCCACCGGTCGACGGTGTGGCCGAACATCAGCGCCGGGGCGCGCATCCCGGCGTAGGTAATCCGGTTCAGCCAACCCGGCAGCCGATCGGAGACGTCTTGGCCGGGCCACGGGAACTCGCGGGTCGGCACATACATCGGCAACGGCAGCCCCAGCACGGCGGGCACGCCGAGTTTCTCGGCCACGTGCTGCCCGGCGATGACCTGGCCGTTGTGCACGACGACATCAGCGCCCGCGCCCGCACCGGTGTCGGCCACCTGCCAGCAGTCGTCGAGGACCCGGCCGAACATCGCCGGCATCCGCCGCATGAGCGCCACCTTCCCCCGGAACCCGCCCCTGGCGACGTCCTCGACCCCCGAACCGTCATCCAGCACCCGAAGCGGCCCGTCATCGAGGGCAGAGAACGGCACGCCGTGTGCGGCGGCGAGCCCGGCGAACCGCTGCGGAGCCGCGACGATCGCTTCGTGGCCGCGTTGCCGCAGTTCGTGGGCGAGGGCAATGAACGGCTGCACGTCGCCGCGGGTGCCCAGCGTCAGAATCAGAACCTTCACGGGTGAGCCCTTCGTCGCACGGAAACGTCGTGCCGACCAGACTTCCCGGCTCACCGGCGGTCAGCGTACGCCCACGACGGTCCGTCGCGCAGCATGGCCGCGCTGACCCAGCGCAATCCGCACGCCCATCGACAGCAACTCGAGCAGCCCGGCCGGTCCGGTGCCGATGACGTCCCGGTGCACCAGCCGGATCACCACCCCCGCCGCGACCGCCAGCCCAGGCCACGGCCAGGCACACGGCCGCCCACCGGATCCAGCCGCGTCGCCGGGCATCCCGGCCGGTCACGACGGCCGCGGCGATCATCCCGGCGAACAGCATCGTGCCGCCCACCTGATGCACCGCCCCCGGGACGCTGATCGTCTCCGCGGCACCAGGCGGATATCCCAGAGCCGGATCCGTCGGGAACACCCCCGCCACGACCAGGCCCACCGCCACCACGCCCAGCAGACGCCACTGCCACACCGGTCCCGACGCCGGCCGGCGATCAGCATCGCCGCCAGCAGCACCATCCCGCAGATCGCAAACAGCAGCCGGATCATGACACCGCCGTCGCCCGCTGTCGCAAGCGCGATGCCGCCGAACTGCCATGTGCGCCGCTTGAGAGACGTCTCGCTGGTACGCTGCGCGCAGGTGTGCCGGGAAGCCTGGTCGGCGATGTGCGATTCATCGTGCCGACAGGAAGCGCCACCACCATGTCCCTGCTGCCACCGTCCGTGTCACCGACATCGGTTTGCCGTGGTTCCACGTCGTGCCGTCGCGCGCTGCGGCGAGTGCCAGATTCGGCGCTGTCTTCGTCGGGCGCGCTGTGCCGCAGCGGATGCTGACCGGGCGCGGACGCGCGATCCTTGCCGGGTCAGCACGCGCGTGGCGGCGGCGAGCCGACCGGTTCCGGCATCCCGCGCAGGTGATCACGGTCGGGTTCGGTGCGACCGTCGCGGCCGGCACCGGGTTGCTGAGCCTGCCGTGGGCGACCACGGCGGACGAGCCCGCGTCGCTGGTCGACGCGTTGTTCACGGCGACGTCCGCAGTGTGTGTGACGGGTTTGGCCACGGTCGACACCGGCACCCACTGGTCACCGTTCGGTCAGACAGTCATTCTGCTGCTGATCCAGACCGGCGGCCTGGGGATCATGACGCTGGCCACGATGCTGACCCTGCTGCTGTCACGCCGGCTGGGGTTGCGCGCGAGGTTCCTGGCGCAGGCGGAGACGAAGAGCCTCAGCCTGCACGATGTGCGCGGGCTGGTGCGCCGCATCGTGCTGTTCAGCCTCGGCATTGAAGCGCTCGTCGCGGTGGTGCTGACCGTCCGGCTGGTCGCCGGCTACGGGCTCGCGCCGTCGGATGCGCTCTACAGCGGAGTGTTCCATGCGGTGTCCGCGTTCAACAACGCCGGTTTCTCCATCCACGCCGACGGGCTGGTTCGCTACGCCGACGATGCGTGGATCTGCCTGACCGTAGCCGCGGCGGTCATCGTCGGTGGTCTCGGCTTCCCGGTCGTCTTCGAGCTCACCCGTGGATGGCGGCGCCCGAGCCGCTGGTCGGTGATGACCCGCATCACCGTCACGCTGACCGCCGTCCTGCTCGCTACGGGCACGGCCGTGTTCACCGCGGCGGAATGGACGAACACCCGTACCCTCGGCGCACTCGACCTCGGTGACCGGCTGCTGGCCGGGTTCTTCGCGTCCGCGATGGCGCGAACTGCCGGGTTCAACAGCGTCGACATCGGCGCGATGCGCCCGGAGAGCTTGCTCGCCACGGACGTGCTGATGTTCATCGGCGGCGGCAGCGCCGGCACCGCGGGCGGGATCAAAGTCACTACGTTCGGTGTGCTGGCCTTCATGCTGTGGTCGGAGGTCCGCGGCCAGGCCCACGTCAACGCCGGGCGCCGCCGCATCCCCGCCACCAACCAACGGCAAGCCCTCGCGATCGCCCTGCTCAGCGTCGGCGCGGTGGTCACCGCCACCTTCACCCTGCTCGCCGTGACCACGCACACCCTCGACGCGGTGCTGTTCGAGACGATCTCGGCGTTCGCGACCGTCGGTCTGTCCACCGGCATCACCGCGGACCTCCCCACCGAGGCCCAACTGCTGCTGGTGGCCCTGATGTTCACCGGGCGGATCGGCCCACTCACTCTGGCCTCCGCGCTCGCGCTACGCGACCGTGACCAGCGCTACGAACTGCCCGAGGAGAGAACCATCGTTGGCTGACACACCCACCGCCCCCGTCGTTGTCATCGGACTCGGCCGATTCGGCACCGCCCTCGCCGTCGAACTAGACCGCCGGGGCACCGAAGTCCTCGCCATCGACGGTAACCCCGTCGTCGTGCAGAAGCTCGCCGGGCGGCTGCCGCACGTGGTCACCGCGGACAGCACCGACGCCGATGCCCTGCACCAGCTCGACATCACCGCCTTCCACCGCGCGGTCGTCGCCATCGGCACCGACATCCAGGCCAGCATCCTGACCACCGCGCTACTGGCCGACCTCGGCATCCGCGACATCTGGGCCAAAGCCATCAACACCCAGCACGCCGGCATCCTGTCCCGCGTCGGCGCCCACCACGTCGTCTTCCCGGAGAACGACATGGGCGAACGCGTCGCCCACCTGCTCTCCGGCCGGATCCTCGACTACGTCGAAGTCGACGCGGACTTCGCCGTCATCAAGACCAAAGCACCCCGCGACGTCGTCGGCGTCCCGCTGCGCGAATCGAAGCTTCGCAGCCGCTGGGGTGTCACCGTCGTCGCCGTCAAACCGCAGGCACCGGCACCCGGTGCCACACGTGGGTTCACCTACGCCACACCGGACACCGTGCTGGCCTACGGCGACATCGTCCTCGTCGTAGGCGCCATCGACAAGGTAGAACGATTCGCCGAAACCGACTGACCGCCCCTCCTCACCCCCCGCACCGTGAAGGAGCACCCGTGGCGCCACGCAACCCTGCCGCGCAGACCGCGTACGGCCCGATGGTCATCGCCGCCGCCGAGCACAGCCGCCCACCCCGACAGCGGCTGCACGACGATCCCCTTGCTATCCGCATGCTGCCCGCCGCGCAACGCCTGATCGCTCGCGGCTGTGAGCTTGACCCCGTAGTCCGGACACCCACGGTGTGGGGGGGACTGTGCCAGGAGTGATGTTTCCGGCCCGACACGCCGGGCTGAAGTTCTGGCGGGATGGGCACTGTTAGTGATGACATCGAACGTTGTGAGTCCAGGGAAGAAGATCGACGGTGGCGGGCGGCAGCTGTCGCCTGAGCAGGCTGCTGCGGCGGCGATGGTGGCGGAGGCAAAGGCGCGCGGGCTGGAACTGACCGGTCCGAACGGCTTGTTGAAGCTGTTCACCAAGAATGTCCTCGAGGCGGCGTTGAACGAGGAGATGACTGAACACTCGGTCATGCGAAGAACCAGGCATCGCCGGAGCGTGAGTCGACGAATGTGCGCAATGGCAGCCGCGGCAAGACGGTGATCTCGGATGCGGCCGGTGAGGTGCGTATCGACGTGCCGCGAGATCGGGAAGGGACGTTCGAGCCGCAGATCGTCAAGAAGCGGCAGCGGCGCCTGACCGAGGTCGACAAAGTCGTCCTGTCGTTGTATGCGAAGGGAATGACGACCGGGGAGATCTCGGCGCATTTCGCGGAGATCTACGGTGCGTCGGTGTCGAAGGAGACGATCTCGCGGATCACCGATAAAGTCGTTGCGGAGATGACGGAATGGTCGACGCGGCCACTCGATTCCGTGTACGTGGCCGTCTTCATCGACGCCATCGTCGTCAAGGTCCGCGAGGGACAGGTCGCCAACCGGCCGGTCTACGCGGTCATCGGGGTCACCGTGGACGGTCACAAGGACGTCCTGGGCTTGTGGTCCGGCTCCGGTGGCGAGGGCGCCAAGTTCTGGATGGGCGTCCTGATCGATCTGAAGAACCGCGGCGTGCGGGACGTGTTCTTCGTCGTCTGTGACGGCTTGAAAGGGCTGCCGGACACCGTCGAGGCGGTGTGGCCGGAAGCGATCGTGCAGACCTGCATTATTCATTTGATCCGGAACACTTTTCGTCTGACCTCCCGGACGGACGCCGACGCGATCAAACGCGATTTGTGGCGTAACGCGTGGGATGAGTTCATCCCGTTCCTCGACTACGACGTCGAGATCAGGAGGGTGATCTGCTCGACGAATGCGATCGAACCATTGAATACCCGCTATCGTCGTGCTGTTCGCGCACGCGGGCATTTCCCAGGCGAGCAGGCCGCGTTGAAGTGCCTGTACCTTGTGACCCGCAGCTTGGACCCGACCGGGGCTGGCCGCGCACGATGGACGATCCGCTGGAAGCCCGTGCTGAACGCCTTCGCCATCACCTTCGGTGACCGCTGGCCGGCCGCCGAGACCTACTGACCGAAGAGCCGGAAACACCGATCTTGTTACGGACCCGGGGAAATCGCCAGCTCCACGGTCCCGGCGCGGGTGTCCCATCCGCGAGTACTTCCCGGCGTTCCTTGACGCCTTTGCCAACCACAAGGACTTCCTAGACAGCGCGGACGCCCGCGCGATCCTGGCAGCCGCACCAGCGCCGGCCGGGGCCGCCAGGCTGACCAAGGCGCGGATCGCGGCCGCGCTGCGTCGCGGCGGTCGCAAGCGCGGTGTCGACAACCTCGCCATCAAGCTTCACGCGGCGCTGCGGCTGCCGCATCTGCGCCAGCCGCAGCGTGTCGAGCAGGCCATGGGCACCGCCGCGCTCGCGCTGCTCGCCGCACTGGACACCGCCTGCGCCAACGTCGACCAGCTCGGTGAAGCCTGCGCCGAAGCGTTCGCCCAGCACCCGGACTACGACATCATCACCAGCTTCCCGAGACTCGGTGACCTCACCGGCGCCCGCGTGCTGGCAGAACTCGGCGACGACCGCAACCGCTTCGCCGACGCCCGCGCGGTCAAGGCATACGCCGGATCGGTGCCGGTCACCCGCGCCTCCGGCCGCAGCGTCTCAATCACCCACCGTCGCATCAAGAACGACCGGCTCGACGCGACCGGGTTCGTCTGGGCGTTCATCGCGACCACCCACGCCGAACCCGCCAAGGCGCACTACCAACGCCGCCGAGATCAAGGCGACCGACATGCGGCCGCGCTACGCGGTCGAGAAGGAGCATGCGGACCACGGCATTGACCGGCTCCCGCCCCACGACAGCACCCAGATGCCGCCCGGCACGGACCCTATCCGACCACAACGGCGACCGAGCCAGGCTCAAGGCCTCGTCCATCTCCACCGCAACATCATCCCTGCTCTTGACACTTACAGAGATCGGAGGTCTTACCAGCACCCCGTCCCGCCCGAGCACCTCAGGAGACTTGGTCGCTCCGGCCCGGATAACACTTTTTCGCCCACTATTTTAATCTCCATCGATATCTTGACGTGCTGCGGAACGGCTCGTAACTTGGCGCCATCTTCCGGAAACACTCCGGAATTTTCGGTATCGAGAGGCAGGCTATCTATGACTCCGAAGAGGACCGTCGCAGTAGCCGCCGTGATGGTGCTGGCCGCCGCCGGTCTGGCCGCCTGCGGGGGTGACGACGGTGGGTCCGGGCCGGACGGCAAGGTCACGATGCAGTTCTGGCACAACGCCACGACCGGGCCCGGCGCGGCGTTCTGGGAGAAGACCGTCGCCGACTTCCAAACCGCCCGTCCGAACGTCACGATCGAGATCCAGCAGGTGCAGAACGAGGACCTCGACGGCAAGCTCCAGACCGCGCTCAACTCCGGCTCGGCGCCCGACATCTTCCTCCAGCGCGGCGGCGGGAAGATGACCGCGATGGTGGAGGCGGGCCAGCTCAAGGACATCACCGGCGAGATCAGTGCCGAGACCACGCAGGCCGTGGGGGACGCCGCCCTGGGGACCGGCGAGGTGGACGGCAAGGTCTACGCCGTACCCGTGTCGATCATGCCCGGGGGTTTCTGGTACAGCAAGAACCTGTTCGCCGAGGCCGGGATCACCACGCCCCCGACCACGATCGACGAGCTGAACACCGCGGTGACCAAGCTCAAGGCGATCGGCGCCCCGATCGCACTCGGCGGTAAGGATGCCTGGCCGGCGGCCCACTGGTTCTACTTCTTCGCCCTGCGCGCGTGCAATCAGGTCTCGCTCGACGCCGCCGCGAAGCAGAAGGACTTCAGCGATCCCTGCTGGACCAAGGCCGGCAACGACCTCAAGGCGTTCGCCGACACCGAGCCGTTCAACGACGGCTTCCTGACCACCTCCGCCCAGCAGGGCGCGGGCAGCTCGGCAGGCCTGGTCGCCAATTACAAAGCCAGCATGGAGCTGATGGGCGCCTGGAACCCGGGCGTGCTCGGCTCGCTGACCAAGGATCAGAAGCCGATGCCCGATCTGGGCTTCTTCCCCTTCCCCGCGGTCCCGGGCGGTCAGGGTGACCCGGCGGCCATCATGGGCGGCGCGGGTGGCTACTCCTGCTCGGCCGAGGCGCCCAAGGAGTGCGTCCAGTTCCTCGACTACCTCGTTACCAAGAACGTGCAGGTCGAGCAGTACAAGGCCTTCAACTCGCTGCCGATCACCAAGGAGGCGCAGAGCGCCGTCACCGAGGACTACCTCAAGGCGGTGCTCGACGCCTACAACAAGGCGCCCTACGTCTCCCAGTGGCTCGACACCGTCTACGGCCAGAACGTGGGCAACGCGCTGAATCTCGGTGTGGTGAACCTGCTGGCCGGCAAGGGAGACGTCGCCGGGATCATCACGGCCGTCAACGACGCGGCGAAGAAGGACTGAGGGTGACGATCACCGAGACCGGTGGTCGCGCACGGAACAGGGGCGGGGACGTACAGGCGCCGCCCCCGCTCCGTCCCCGACGGCGCGGCATCGGCTGGGCGCAACGGCTGGAGGTCGTGCTGCTGACCGGCCCGGCGATCCTGATGTTCGTCGGGTTCGTGATCTTTCCGATCCTGATGGCCGCCTACTACGGCTTCTACCGATGGAAGGGTTTCGGGCCGCCGACCAACTTCGTCGGCCTCGACAACTACGTCACCATCCTCCAGGACGCCGCGTTCCGCGAAGCGCTGTGGCACAACGGCATCATCCTCGTGCTGTCGCTGGTCCTCCAGGCGCCGGTGGCCCTCGGCTTCGCCCTGCTGCTCAACCAGAAGATCCGCGGCCAGTCGATCATCCGGGTGCTGATCTTCGTGCCGTACGTGATCGCCGAGGTCATCGTCGGCACGGCCTGGAGCCTGATGCTGCAGACCACCGGCGCGGTCAACGACGTGCTCCGCTCGATCGGACTGGACCGGTTCGCCGCAGATTGGCTGGCCGACCCGCGGCTGGCCATCTGGTCCCTGATGCTGATCCTCACCTGGAAATACGTCGGGTTCGCGGTGATCCTGTTCCTGGCCGGCATGCAGAACATCCCGCAGGAACTGTCGGAGGCTGCGGCGGTGGACGGCGCCTCCTACTGGCAGACCCAGTGGCGGATCACCCTGCCGCTGCTCGGGCCGACCCTGCGGATCTGGGCGTTCCTGTCGATCATCGGCTCGCTCCAGGTGTTCGACCTGGTCTACATCATCTGGGGCCAGTACGTCGCCTCGACCGCCGGCACTTCGACGATGGCGACGTACATGGTCGTCGAGGGCCGCAACGCGGGCAACTACGGGTTCGGCAACGCGGTGGCGGTCGTGCTCTTCCTCATCTCCATGATCATCGCGCTGCTCTACCAGCGTTTCGTGCTGCGCCGGGACACCGAGGGCGCGCTTACCGAGGGGCGATAATGGCGCAATCCCGCTGGGGCAACCCCATCGTGTACGCCGCCGCGCTGATGCTGATCGGCGTCATGCTCGGACCGGTGCTCTACATCATCATCGGCGGGTTCCGGACCAACTCGCAGATCACCACCGACCCGGCAGGGTTTCCCGACCCGTGGGTGCTCAGCAATTACACCGACGTGCTGACCGGCGACACCTTCTGGCGCCAGGTCGGCAACTCAGCGATCGCCGCGCTCGCCACCACCGTCGGCGTCGTCGTGCTCGGCGTCATGGCCAGTTACGTCCTGGCCCGCTACCGGTTCCGCGGCCGGGGAGCGATGTACGCCCTGTTCGCCGCCGGGCTGATGTTTCCCGCGACGGTCGCCATCACGCCCCTCTACATCCTGGTGAAGAACCTCGGGCTGGTGAACACGCTGCCCGGCGTCGTCCTGCCGCAGATCGCCTTCGGCCTGCCCACGACGATCATCATCCTGGTCCCGTTCCTCCAGGCGATCCCGAAGGAGATCGAGGAGGCCGCCGCCATCGACCGGTGCAGCCGGCTGGGATTCCTCTGGCGGATGGTGCTCCCGCTCTCGGTGCCCGGCCTGATCACCACCGGGATCCTCGCGTTCATCGGCAGCTGGAACAGCTATCTCCTACCGTTGTTCATCCTCAACGACCAGGACGGCTTCACGCTGCCGCTGGGCGTGCAGGCCTTCTCCTCGCAGTATTCCGTGGACACCGCGAAGGTGCTGGCCTTCACCTCGTTGTCGATGATCCCGGCACTGGTCTTCTTCAGCCTCTTCGAGCGCCGCATCGTCGGCGGGCTCACCGGCGCGGTCAAGGGGTGAGCGCCGCCGGGCTGGCTGGATGAGCCCGGCGAGGATCCGGCGCAGGATGAACCTCCTGCCCGGTCCGGTTCGGGTGCACCACATCCGCCTCCACCACCATCACCCGCTGGAGATGCGGCCACCACCAGCACGGCCGCCAGAAGGCGGAATCTGGCGAACCTCCAGGCGGGCGCGAGACGGCTACGACATCCTGACGATGCTCCTGTAGTCCCCGACGACGACGTTTCGGAGCGGGACGGCGGTGATCGTGTACTTGCCGGCGACCAGCCCTTCCCTCGGCACCACGATCGACGAGTCGCCGGGCCGCACGGTCACCGCATGGGAGGTGCGGGTGACGTTCGGCCCCGAGACGGTCACGAACACTTCACCGACGCCCGCGCCGGCCACCAGTGCCGGGACGGTGAGCTGTCCCGCTTCCACCGAGCCGTTGGCGTCCTGCAGATCGACCCGGAGTGCAGTGGGCGTGCCCGGATCGGGGATGCCCGGCCGCCAGCCCCAGGCGTCGAGCAGCCAGAGCCGGCCGTCAGCGTTGCGGGGCACCACTTCCACTGAGGTGATGCCACGGCGGTCGACCGCCGGATTCAGCGGCACGCGCACCTCCTGCGCCCAGGCCGCCTTGGTCAGCTCGGTGCCGGGCAGTCCGTTCAGGTGGACCCGGCCGAGTGCCGAACGCCGTCCGGCACGATCGCTGACCGCCACGTCGAAGGTCGTGCCGATGGAATTCGGCGGCACGACGACCCGCATCGTCAGGGCGGTCGCGCCGTCGATCACGGACGGGTGCGCCGGGCGGAGGATCACCGGCCGGCCCGGGGAGGACCACGAGACGGATACGCCGAACCGGCCCGGATCGGCGCCGGACAGCACATGCGGGGAGTTCACGAGACCGCACACGCTCAGCCGGCACAGCGAGCCGTCCCCGGTCACGCTCAAATCCGCTGCCGGAATCACCAGCGGAGCCCGGAAGCCGCCGAGCGCGTGGCTGCGGGCTGGAGCCACGGGAGCCGTACCGTCCAGGAACGGGCGCATCCGGTCGTCGCCGTCGACGAAGAGCCGGGCCGCGGCCACGAAGGAGGTGGCCGCCGCCGCACGCTGCTCCGCGGCGGTCATTCGATGCGGCGACCCGGCCGAGCACCGCGGGTCGGTGGTGTCGGTGAAATCGTCCGCCCCCGGACCGGCCGATTCGCCGGGTGTCCACGCCGAGTTGAAGAAGTTGTGGTTGGCTCCGGGCAGGAAGACCGCACTGTGCAGGGCGACTCCCGCGCCGACGTCGCGTGTCCCGTCCACGTACACCTGCGACGCGAGATCCTTGGCGTCACCGTCGCACTCGGGCAGGATGCTCAGCGACGGCACGTCGGCCACCGGATTACGGCCGACGGAGGTGGCACCGAGCAGGATCGTCCCGCGGATCCGCCACCGCACCGGTACGCGCGCGTTGTCCAGCTCGTCCGGCGGGGCCACGATGCTGTCCATGGCGGCACGGTTGGCGGCGTCCCCGCCACGGGAGTGGCCGATCAGCAGGACCCGGGAGAGGTCGACCGGTGGCGCGGCACGGACCGCCTCGGGCGACTGGTCGCGACCCGCGCCCGACCAGTCGGCCCACCGAGACAGGTGCAGTCTGATCAGGGCGGAACGGGTTCGCTCGTCGACGAGGAGGTCGAAAGCCTGGTTGGTAACGCCGTTGGCGGAGAGCGCGACGGTGACGTAACCCCACGACGCCAGCTGCTGCTGAATGGCCTCGTACCCGCGGTAGCTCATCAACTCCGAGGAGCCTTCGGCGCACGGCCACAGCTGGAGCACGCTGCCTTCGCCGTAGCACGCAGGAAAGAAGCCGTGCACGAGCACGACCAGCGGGACCGGCCCGGTGCCCCCACGCGGGGCGACCACCTTCGCGCGCATCTCCACCGGCTCGTCCAGCTCCGGCATCACCACCGGCGGCAGGTCGTATTCACCCGCGACCGTCGCATAGGGGCCCGGCACGGCGGGGTCAGGACCGGAAGGGGAGGCTTGCGAGGGCACAGCTGTCAGTACCCCGGCGCACAACCCCGCGACGATCGCCTTGACAAACCGCATCCCGCGCACCCTTCGCTCATATGGTCCGGCATCCCACCGTCGCCGCCGGGTGATCACCCTAGTACGGCAGCCGTCGTTCGTGAGATGACCTCGTCCCTCACGTGTACGCCGACGGTGCCCGGTCGTTCGTGGTCGCCAAGGCAGGGCGTGGTGGCAGTCCGGGTCCATCGTGGAGGCCGGATGCTGATCCATCGTGAAGAGTCTGGGAAGACGGTCGTGTTCTTCGTGACCGCCCTGGAACCGGCAACCATCGACACCGGGCTCAGGTACGTATGGGGCGACGCCCGGCTCCGCCCGATGCTGATATTCCTGATGCGCTGAACCTGCTGCTGTCCCAGCTGCTCTTGCCGCTGGCCGTCACCGTCGGCGGGTCATCACCTGGCCGACGTACCCCCTCGTCGGTCTGCCAGCCGCGGCGGCCCTCCCCCTGCTCAGCCCGCCGGCCGCCGCCACCGGCCCGGGACCGCAGATCGCGACGTTGTACGTCGTGCCAACCCCGGCGTTCGCGCTGCTGGATGCGGTCGCGCTGACGCTGCGGCTCCCCCGGCGCGTCGACGGCCCGGACACCGCCCCGACGACCTGATCGACGTCTCAAGCGCCCGGCCGGCGCTGCGGATCGGGGCGGGTAGCGGTAGGTGAGCGCGGTCGCGGAGAGCAGCGCCGCAGCCGCCACCGGTACGTCACCTCCCGGGTCCGGACCTGAAAGCCCCCGACACGATCCCGGGGCCTGCCCCGCTCCGTGTTGCCCCGCCGACCCAGCGGCGCGTCGGTGACCTTCGTCGGCGCCGGTGTTCTGGCTGGGTCCGATGAGAGGCGCCTGAAAGCTACTCCTGCCGCTCCGCGATGCTGTCCGCCAACGCCTGGTAGGACTCTTCCGGCGCCTCGATGACGGTCGAGGGTGCGGGCGGCTCCGGGGTCCGCGCGGTCCCGTACTCGCTGATCGCGAATGTGACCGAGACTTCGACCGGCCGGTTGCTCTGGCGCAGGTCCCAGGTGATGGTGGCCAGCCGGCCCTGCTCGTCGACGGTCGCGGTGAACGGGATCCGTACCGTGTCCTCCCGAGGCCCGTGCACCACGGTGGTGAGATCGCCGGAGGTGCTGACGAGCGCGCCGAGCCGTACCTTCCCGGTATCCAGCCGCCCTTTGATCTCACGCGGCCCGGCCCAATACGGCTGCGACACGCCACCGCCCACCCCGTCGGCCAGCCCCGCGAACGCCGCCGCCCGTGGGGCATAACCCTCGAGCCGCTTCCCGTCCAGGTGGATCCACTTCGTGCCGGGCGGCACACCCGGAGCGCCTCGGAGCATCCGCGTGGACTCCAACAACACATCGTCACCGAACGTCATGAGTTCGTTCGTTTCGCCGGAGAACCCGGTCACCACGTGCGTGACGTCCGCATCCACGTCGATCGTCGCATCGTTGCTATACACCCCGTACTGCGAGGAGTCAACCGTCATCTCCACCCGGTACCGCCCGGCCCGCAGCGCGTCCCACGCCTTCGCCAACGGTGCCCGGGCATCGGTCACCGCAGGCACCGGCGAGGCGAGTTCCGCTGTGGATGGTGCCGTTTCGGCGCCACAGCCCGCCACGAGGACCAACGGCATGACAAGGAGGAAGACACGTCGCTTCACGGACGCAGACGATCCCGCATCCCATCCAAAAGATCAACTGTGATCCGGCGGTACGGCTCATGCACCGGGAGCGAGTGGACGCACGTTACCGATCTCATTACGTGGCTGAATCTTGGCTCGACGTCGACGACCGGCTACGACCAAGCGGTTGCCGACGTGATCCGCGAGCTCGCGCAAGCACGGTCGCACCTGCCGGGCTATCGGAACACCTGGCGCCCATGCGTGTCGTAACCGCCGCTGGCGCGCGCCCGCGGCCGGTGCCCAGCCGCGACGGATCTCGCCCACGCCGAACCCGGCACCCGCGCATACGACCCTCGATCACCTGCAGGCCCGGGGTTCCCGGGTGCAGCAGGTCTCGGGTGATGAGGATGGGCGGCACCAGCCGCATCCCCTAATTCTCCAGGCGTCCCGGTAGCGCGGGCGCAGGCGCAGCACCTCCGGCGACGCGTCGCACCGGCCGGCCTGAGTCCGTCGTCCCGGCATCCGGCCGGGCCGCGCGGTTGTCTGCCGCGTCGTCGCGTACTCAGGTGACGCTCCGTTCAACCCGGGCCTCGGCATGTCGTCCTGCACCACCACCCCACGAATCACGCGAAGCCGATGACCGGGAGAGCCGGGAACGGGCTCTCCCGGTCATCGGGCTCAGTTCGCGCCGACGATGTTGCCGCCCTCGGTGGCGTCAACCTTGTCGTGGCGCCGGAGCCGCTCGGGGCCCCGTCAGGGATGGCGAGAAAACCGTGGGAGGCGATTTCGCGCAGGAAGTTCTGCTGCGACAGGCCGTTGCCCGAGCAGCCGCCGTAGCCTCAGACGAAGACGGGCAGCCGCTCCGCCGGGAGGTTCTGTGGCCGGTAGATGGTGTGGTTGGGCAGGCCGGCTGAGGTCTCGTAGTCGGCCGGGTACGGCCCCGAGCCACCGGCGGCGGCCGGCGCCGGTGTTGCCCCGAGCACCAGGACTGCGGCGGTGACCGAGACGACGGCGGTGATGAGGGCGGTCCGGATGCGGCGGGCCATCAGCGTTGCCGGGTCAGCAGGGCCGGCCGCCAGGGCAGCTGGTCGTACGGGACGTTCACGCTCGGGTCCTTGCCCTGGTAGAGCAGTTGCAGGTTGCAGGGGTCGACGGTCTTGGTCTGGTCCGGGTTGCTGCGGACCAGGTCACCGTGGCTGATGTCGTTGGTCCAGGTGGCGCCGCTGTTGGCCTTGCCCGCGAACGGGTTGCTCTCGGTTGCCGCGTTCGGGGTCCACGTGCCGCCCAGGCTGGTGGAGGTGAACGAGCGGAAGTAGCGACCCTGGCTGCCGATCGCCTCGACCAGCATCAGGTACTGGTTCTGGCCGGCGACCTTGTAGACCTCGACGCCCTCGAACAGGTTCTCCCGGGTGTCACTCATGATCTGGGTGTACGAGGAGCCGAAGCTGCCCGGGAAGTTGCCGATCGGCATGCTCTGGCGGTAGATCCTGCCGTTGTCCCCGGCGAAGAACAGGTACATGTTCTGGCCGTCACCGATCACCGTCTGGTCGATCACGCCGTACGGGGCGTCGGTGATGGTGGCGGTCGACAGCGTCTGCGGCGCGGACCAGCCATTGGCGTTGACCGGGTCGGTCGACGTCTTGTAGCTGAACGAGGTCGGACCCCACTGGTACGCCAGGATCCAGATGTTCCTCGGCGCGAAGTAGAACAGGGTCGGCGCCACGGTGCCCTGGCTCATCGCGTTCTGCCCGGCCGTGGCCATGTCGGACCAGTTCGTAAACGGGGTGAAGTTCATCGAGCCGTACCCGGAGGCCGAGACGTTCGAGGCGTAGACCAGGTGCTTGCCGTTGTGCACGACGTTGGTGAAGTCCTTCAGCGACAGCCACCCCGGCCTGGGCTGGGCCAGCGGTCCGGTCGACGACCAGCGGTAGCTCGACGGCAGGGTGCACGTGCCGCCCGGGTTCGACGGCGAGGCGGACGGGCTGACCGGGGGCAAGGTCGACGGCACGGTCCCGCCTGTGCAGGTCACGCCGTTGAGCGCGAAGCTCGTCGGTACCGGGTTGCTGCCGGTCCACGAGCCGTTGAGGCCGAACGTCACCGTGCCGTTGGTCGCGACGGCGCCGTTGTAGCCCACATTCTTCGCCGTCACCGCAGCGCCGCTCTGCGTCAGGATGGTGTTCCACGCCTGCCCGACCGTCTGCCCCGCGCCGTACGACCAGGTCAGCGTCCATCCGGACAGCGGATCACCCAGGTTGGTGATCGACACGTCGGCGTTGAAACCGCCCTGCCACTGCGACGACACGGCGTAGTTCACCGCGCAGCCGGCCACCGTGGCACCGGCCGGCAGTGCCACAACGACCGCCGCCGAGGTCAGCAGGGCGGCACCGGCCGACACCAGGCCGGCCCGGGCTCTTCTCGACACAATCATGGTCCTCTCCTGAGGGGATGACGGTGCGCGCGTGCACGACGGTCAATTCCTTACCGCCGATAGACCGTTTCCGGCAGATTACGGGAGCGCTCCCAAGTCATCAATGGGGAAGAGCTGGTGAATCGCGCATCAGAAAAGGTGTTATGCAGCGACGTTGTCCAGAGTCGCCGCTTCCCATTGGCGGACGCCGCTGCATCTCTCAATATTCGGCGTTCGAGCAGAGAACGCACCAGGTCCAGCTCCCAGTGGACCCGGTCGATTGCGGAGGCCAGGAGGCGGTGATCGACCTGTGTCGGCACCGACGCGGCCGAGACCACAGAGCCGGGGAACTCACCGCGATGATGAGCAAGCTGGCGGCCGGCACGGTAGACAAAGCCACAATTGCTCCGGTGTGGGCACGCGACCCGAATTGGTCAACGATGTCATGACACAAGGCAAGGGTCTGCTGCACCGATAGGTGACAGGGCAAGTCACGCGGCCTGACTGGCCGGTGGGGTCATGATGGTCTCGTTCTCGATAGGGTCAACCGGGACAAGTTCCGTTGGCGTCGACGGCGGTGGTAGGTGCGTTCGATCCAGGTCACGATCGCGGTTCTCAGCTGCTGCCGGGTGCTCCAGGTGCGGCGGTTGAGGACGTTGTTCTGCAGCAGGCCGAAGAACGATTCCATGGCGGCGTTGTCGCCGGCGGCGCCGACCCGGCCCATCGAACCGATCATGTGATGGCGGTGCAGTTCGTGAACGAGTTTCCGGCTGCGAATTGCGGCCCGCGGTCGGTATGCAGCACGCAACCGGCCACGTCACCACGCCGGGCGACGGCGTTGCGCACAGCGTTGACTGCCAGCCGCGATTTCATCCGTGAGTCGATGGAGTAGCCGACGATGCGGTTCGACCAGACGTCCTTGATCGCGCACAGGTAGAGCTTGCCCTCCCCGGTGCGGTGTTCGGTGATGTCGGCCAGCCACAACCGGTTCGGGCCGTCGGCGGTGAAATCACGGCACACGAGGTCGTCGTGGACCGGCGGGCCGGCCTTACCGCCCTTGGCTCGCCGTTTCCTCTTGCTGAACGTGCTGAACCAGCCCATGCCGGAGCAAATCTTCCAGGCGGTGCGCTCGGTCATCGCCTGTCCAGCGGCGCGGGCCTCGTCGGTGAGGAACCGGTAGCCGAACTCCGGATCGTCACGATGGGCGTCGCACAACGCGTTCGCCCGGTACGCCTCGGCCAGTGCGGCGTCGGTGACCGGGCGGGCAAGCCACCGGTAGTAGGGCTGTCGAGCAGAGTTCAGGACCCGGCACGTGACCGCGACGGGGATCCCGTCGGCGGCCAGCTCGTTCACGAGCGGGTAGAGCCTTTTCCCGGCAGGTTCGCCTGCGACAAATAGGCTGCGGCCCGGCGCAGCACCTCGTTCTCCTGCTCGAGCAGCTTGATCCGCTTACGGGCCTCGCGCAGCTCGGCCGCATCAGTGCGGCTTATCCCGGGCGCGGCACCGGCGTCGACGTCGGCCTGACGCAGCCACTTGAACAGCGTCATCGGGTGGACCCCGAAGTCTTTGGCGATCTGCTCGACCGTCACGCCGGGGTCCCTGTCACGGGCGACCCGCACGACATCGTCGCGGAACTCACGAGGGTAGGGCTTGGGCACAGCAACATCCTTCCAGCCCGCCGTCACGGCAAGCCATCTCAGATGTCACCTATCGGTGCAGCAGACCCTTCGGAGAGGAAGACGGGCCCGGTGTCACGGTCGCGCAGGAGTCGGGTAGTAGGTGGGCGGTACTGGCGCCCCAGTCTTCCCTTAGCGTGTTTGGTCAACTACTTTCGGCTATATGCCGGTGGTGGAGTGTCCTGAGTGTGGTGACCCGCTGCCAGTACGCAAGCGCCGTCACGCCGTCTACTGCTCTGCACGGTGCCGGACCAGGGCGCATCGGCGCCGGTCGGCTGCCGCGCCCGCCGCCTCGCCGGGGTTCGTGGTGCGTTGTCGCAGCTGTGCGCAGACCTGGGACTGCGAGCAGCGGGATCCGTCGGCGCAGTTCTGCTCGAGCCGCTGTCGCGCCCGGGATTGGCGAAGGCGGGTGCGTGCCGCTGCGGCTGACGCCCGCCGCAGGATACGAAACGCGAACGGCAAAACGTAACGCTTTCAGCTTCGGTGAGCTGCGTTAGCCGCCGACAAGAGATCAACAGCCGGGAATACGCTCTCGCATCGACCCGCTGAGAGCAGTCGGCCCCAGGCGGAAGGTCTGCCTCGGGGCAGGCCGTTGTACCGGGGCTCGATCAGGCGCTGGATCTAACCCTACTGGCTGCTGTGGATCAGCGCGACCCCTCATTCGGGTCGTGACCGGGTCCACAGGCACCGGTGCCGGTGCGCCGGGCTGCGCCGTCCCCACGGGGGCCGCGAAAGGACGCAGCAGTGGCAGAAACGCCAGCGGTTCCCACTGGACCGAAGGTCAGGGTCAGCATGGGCGCGTTCATCGCCTTCCTGGACGCCCCCGCAGATCAGAGGCTCTCCCTCGTGACCGCGATGGCTGAGGACTACTCGCCAGCGCGGGATCCGTACCGTCAGATCCGGCATGCGATCCGGTGCGGCCGGCGCATGGGCAAGGACGAACTCGCGATGCAGGGCGTGCTCGACTCGTGCGCACGCCGGTGGAAACAGCACTACCAGGAGATCGCCGAGGGCTGGCTGCGCTACGTCGCCTCCTGCGGCTCCGACACGATCACCGACCTCCCCACCGGCCGGTGGCACACCTGCGACCTGGCGGTGAAGGTCACCCCGGACCTTGCCGTGCGGCGCGCGGACGGCTCCTACGATGCGATCAAGCTATACATGAAGGCTGAACCGCCCACCTCCCAGGCGGCCGGCGCGACGCTGTGGCTACTGCAGCAAGCCATGACCCAGTGCTTTCGCGGGGCCCGCCCCGTTCTGCTCGACGTGCGGCGCAGCACCCCGCACACCACACTGCCCGGCCGCGCCGGATTCCAGACCTGGCTGGAGTCGGAAGCGGCCAGCCTGGCCCACCTGCAACAGCGTCGACCCGCGGCATGACCTGACGAACATCGCGACGGCAATGTAGGCATCGGCCTGGCGGCGATCGAACGCGAGGCGGCAGGGAGCCACACCACGACCTAACGCAGGCCCGAGGAAGACCCGCGCGCCGGTGAGTCGGGCGCGGGCCGCTGTCGGCAGACGACGAGGTGTTCGGGGCGGTCCGCGCGGTGGCTCTGCGAGCAGGCTGGATCATGCCCGAGCGCAGCTGTGCGACGGCTCCCGCTAACACCGGTGACCGCCGAGGCGGAACCGGGTCGTGCGGATGGACGACGCCTGATGAATCCGTGGCCGGTGCCCCTGACCGGATGGTGCCGTCTAGTGGGCTGTCCACGAACGTTCACCGGGTCTGAGACACGCCGGGCGGCTTGCGCCGCCCGGCGGTGGTTCGGGGGCAGTCTCGGCAGCGTTGTTCGCTGACGAGGGTGGGTGGTGTGGGGTGGCTGAGCCGGTACGGGCACGGCGGTTGACCCAGGACGAGGGCCGCAGGCTGCAACAACTCGTCCGGCGCGGGAAGCACGACTCGGTCCGGGTCCGCCGGGCGTTGATCATCATGGCGTCCGCGTCCGGGACCCCGGTCCCGGCGATCGCCCGGCTGGTCGCCGCGCATGAGGACACGGTCCGGGACGTGATCCACATGTTCAATCAGATGGGGCTGGCCTGCCTAAACCCTCAGTGGGCGGGCGGCCGTCCCCGCCGGATCAGTGAAGACGACGAAGCGTTCATCGTCACGACGGCCACGCAACACCCGCGCCGGCTCGGGCAGCCCTTCACCCGGTGGAGCCTGCGGAAACTCGCCGACTACCTCGCCGGCCGTGATGCCGCCCGGCGGGTGGTCGTCAGCCCGGAGCGGCTGCGGCAACTTTTGCATGACAACGACGTGTCCTGGCAGCGCACACGCACCTGGAAGGAATCGTCGGATCCGGACTTCGACGCGAAACTCGACCGGATAGAGCAGGTCACGAACGCGTTCCTGGACCGGTGTTTCGCCTTCGACCAGTTCGGGCCGCTATCGATCCGCCCGCACCACGGCAGCACGTGGGCACCGCGATCCGATCCGGGCCGGCTGCCCGCGACCTACACCCGCACGCACGGCATCCGCTACTTCCACGGCTGCTACAGCCTCGGCGACGACCAGCTCTGGGGAGTCGTCCGCCGCCGCAAAGGCGCAGATCACAGCCTCGCCGCGCTGCAATCGATCCGCGCGGCGCGGCCGGACGGGGCACCGATCTACGTCATCCTCGACAACCTGTCGGCGAACAAGACCGCGAAAATCCGCCGGTGGGCGGCCCTCAACAAGGTCGAGTTGTGCCTGACCCCGACCAGCGCGTCCTGGGCCAACCCGATCGAGGCCCAGTTCGGACCACTCCGCACGTTCGTCATGGCCGGCTCGGACCACCCGAACCACACCGTCCAGACCGGCGAGCTGCAGAAATACCTACGCTGGCGCAACGCCAACGCCCGCCACCCCGACGTCCTGGCCGCCCAACGACGCGAACGCGCCCGCATCCGCAGCGAACGCCAACACCGCTGGGGTCGACCACGCACCCAGACCGCCGCCTAACCCCGGACCCGGCAAACGTTCGTGGACAGCCCACTAGCGACATAGTGGACCGTCGTCACGCTGCCGGATGACGACCATGATGACCGGATGGCGATGCGGCAGAAGCGGCTGGCGGCAATGGCGATGCCGGCGGCGGCGGTGACCGCGCTGAGGACGTGGACCGTCGTCTCCGGCAATAGCGCGGGGTGATCGGCCAGGCACAGCGCATCCGGCTACGGGGCGGCCCGGACCGGGCGCGGGCGCCGTCCGGGACGCACAAGAGCCCCTGTCGATAATGGCATTCATTTCTACTAGGCTCCAGGGCACCGTACTACGATCATGAGGAGCTGCGTCATGTCACTCGCCCCTGTCTCGCACACCGACCGGGCGGGCGATCCCGTACCCGCCTTGGCCGATATCTGGTCCGAGCTGCTCGGGATCGACGCCGACGCCTTCTCCCCCGACGTGTCGTTCCTGCGCTACGGCGGCGACTCCGTGCTCGCGGTCCGGATGGCCGCGCTCATCCGCAAGCGCCTCGGCGTGGTGCTGGCCCTGGCGGACGTGGGGGCGGAGTCCACGCTGGACGAGCTGGCCGCCCTCGTCCGCCGCCGGTCCGCGGCCGGGTCGGCGATCCGCGCGCTGCCGGTCGAGCTGCACCGGCGGGCGGACAAGGATGCGCCGTTCCCGCTGCTGCCGCTGCAACAGGGCTACTTCGTCGGCCAGCAGGGCGGCTGGGAGCTGTCCTACGAGTCGGCGCACTTCTACAGCGACGTCGCGCTCCGCGACATGGACAGCGACGAGGCCGAGGAGGCGCTGACCGACGCGCTGCGCCGGCTCGCCGAGCACCAGCCGATGCTGCGCGGCCGGGTTACACCGGACGGTATGCAGCACGTCCTGCCACTGGACGCGCCGGGTGCGATACCCGTGCCGCGCGTCTACGACCTGCGCGAGGAGCCGGCCGAGGCGGTGAGCACGGAGCTGGAGACGGTGCGTGCGGAGATGATCGCCGCGGGCCCTGACCCGGCGCACGGACCCGGCCTGGACATCCGGTTGTCGCTGCTGCCCGGCGGCGCGGGCCGACTGCACACCAACATGAGCCTGCTGCTGTTCGACGGCTGGTCGGCCACGCTGCTCAACCGCGAGCTGCTGGAGCTCAGCGCCGACTGGAACGCGCTGCCCGCACCACTGGACATGGGCTTCGACGACTACGTCTCGTCCGTGGCGGCGCTGCCCGGAAGCGACGCCTGGGCCGATGACCGCGACTGGTGGTGGTCCCGGCTGGACGACATGCCGCAGCCGCCCGCGCTGCCGCTGGTGGCCGATCCGCGCGAGGTGCGCGCCACCACGATGGCCAACCGCGAACGGTACCTGTCCCCCGGCCGCTGGGCCGCGCTGCGCGACCGGTGCGCCGCCCACGACGTCACGCCGTCCACCGCCATGTTCACCGCGTTCGCGATCGTCATCGCGCGCTGGTCCGGGCAGCGCCGCATGCTGCTCAACTCGTTGCAGCTCAACCGGCTCCCGCTGCACCCGGATGTGCACCGGGTCTTCGGCGCATTCGCCTCGACCATGCTGCTGCCCACCGACCTGACCGCCGGCGCCACGTTCGCGCAGCTTGCTGGGGAGGCGCAGCGGCGGTTCACCGAGTACGCCGGGCACGCGCTGGTCACCGGCGTCGAGGTCTCCCGGGAGCTGGGCCGCCGCCGGGGCACGCACCGGCCGGTCGCGCCCGTGGTGTTCCAGAGCACGCTCGGCATGGACGCCGCGATGGGCGCGCAGCAGCCGGACTCCGCCGGACCGCTCGGCCAGGTCGCGATGGACGACTTCTTCCACCAGCTGCGCACCCCGCAGGTAGCGCTGGAGGCCCGCTTCTACGAGCTGCGCGGCTCGCTGGCCATCGTCTTCTCCCTGGTGGAGGAGCTGTTCGACCTGGAGCAGGTGGACGCCGCCTACGCGGAGCTGGTCGCGCTGGCCGGCAGCCTAGCCGACGGGGACGGCTGGGACCGGGTCGTGGACCTGCCCGTCCGGGAGGATGAGACCGGACTGCGCCTCGGGCGGTACGCCGACGAGCGCGTCGACGCCGGTGACGGCCCGCCGGCCACGGAGCTGGAGCAGACCATCGCCGCGCTGTGGGAGGAGCTGCTGGACACGCCGGTCCTGGACCGCGCCACCCACTTCTTCGAGGCCGGTGGCAACTCACTGCTGGCCGTGCGGGCGCTGGCCCGGCTCGCCCGGCAGACCGGCGTGACCGTGCCGGTACGCGACTTCCTGGCCGACCCGACCGTGGCCGGCCTGGCCGCCGCGGCCACCACCGCCCCCGCGAGTGCCCGATGATCGGGGTGCTGGGCGGCTCCGGCGCGGTAGGCCGGACCGCGGTGGAACGCCTCGCCGGTTTCGGGCTGCCGCTGCGCGTCGGCGGCCGCGACCGCGCGCGGGCCGAGGCGGTCGCCGGGCCGGGCGGCGGGGACGCGGTCGCTGTCGACCTGTTCGACGACGACTCACTGGCGGCGTTCTGCGACGGTTGCGCCGTGGTGGTCAACTGCGCCGGGCCGTCGTACCGGGTGCTGGACCGGGTGGCCCGCGCCGCGCTCGCGGCGGACGCCGGGTACGTCGACGCGGCCGGCGACCTGGTCGCGGTGGAGGCGCTCGGGGACACACCGGCGCGGCATGCCGTGGTCTTCTCCGCCGGCCTCATGCCCGGGCTGTCCGGGCTGCTGCCCCGGTTGCTATTGGACGGCACGCCAGTGGCACGGCTGGACGTCTACGTCGGCGGGTCGGTGGAGATCAGCCCGGCGTCCGCGGTGGACGCGCTGCTGACCCGGGGCCCGAAGTTCGGGCACGCGCTGGCGATGTGGCGGGACGGCGGCGTGGCGGCGCACTCGCTGGCGCCGCTGCGCGGGGTGTCGCTGCCGGGGTTCCGCGGGCGGGTGCACGCGGTGCCGTTCCTGTCCGCCGAGATGGTCATGCTCGCGTCCGGGGCCGGCGTCGGCGAGCTGCGTAACTACACCGTGTACGCCACCGAGAACCTGCCGGAGGCGTTCGCGACCGCGTGGGCGGACCAGGAGCGGCCGCCGGAGGCGCACGCGGACGCGATCGTGTGGGCGGCCGCGCGGGACGTGGCGGCGCACGGCCACCACTACGCGGTGCTGGCCTACGCGCGCCCGCCGGCCGGGTCCGGGCTGCTGCCGCGCCGGGTGTTGTTGCGCACCCCGGACTCGTACCGGCTCAGTGGGGTGACCGCCGCGATCACCGCGCGGGAGGTGGCGGCGGGGACCGTGCCACCGGGGGTCCACTACGCCTCCGAGGCGCTGGACCCCCGGCGCACGGCCGCGGAGCTGGCGGCCGACGCGCTGGTCAGTGAGCTGGCCGTGCCGGAGCCGGCGCGCTGATCAGGCGAGCGCGGCGAACAGGTGGACGCCGGTCGCGCGCAGCGGATGGTCGGGGCCGGGAACGCTGAGGAACGACCGGAAGCCCGCGTCGCTCAGCTCCTCCCGCCACTCCGCCTCGTCCAGGAAGATCCGGTCGGTGCCCGCGCGGCGGTCGCGGGCGCCGGGCCGGTCCCCGCCCGCCCGCGCCGACATCAGGAACTGCATCGAGGTCAGGATCGCCGGGATCTCCCGCGTGGTCTCCACGAACACCAGCAGTCCACCGGTACGCAGCAGCGCGCGGAATCCCTGCAGGGTGGCGCCGATGTCGACCGCGTTGTGCAGCACGTTCGCGCCCAGCACGAGGTCCAGCTCGCCGGCCGGCACCCCCTGGCCGCCGATGTCGGCGTTGATGTCGAAGCGGGCGTAGCGCAGGCCGTCGCGCCCGGCGAACCGGCGCCGCGCGTCGTTGAGGAAGAACGTGGACACGTCCGTGAACAGGTAGTCGATCGGCACGGACGTCAGCGCGCCGAGCACGTCGGCGGTGGTCCCGCCGACCCCGGCACCGACCTCCAGCACGCGGAACGGCCGGTCCGCCGGGTGCCAGCCGGCCGCCCACCGGACCGTCTCGGCCGCGGCCGCGTTGACGTACCGGTTGACCGCGTTGTCGCGATAGGCGCCCTCGGCCGTGCTGGTCTCGCCGTCGGCGAACAGCAGCGCCTGGAGCGGGATCTCGTCGCGCAGCAGCGCGGGCAGATACTGCACCGCGCTCTGGAAGAAGCGGGTCAGCTCCGGCGGGTAGTGCAGGCCGCGACGCCGGCGGTCGAGGTCGTCCGCGGCCGCGATCAGCGCGGCCCGGCCCGGCGCGCGCAGGCCGTGGAAGCGCCCCCCGTCCTCGGTGATCATCCCTTCCTCGGCGAGCACGGCCAGCCAGCGGCGCAGGATCCACCGGTGGCGCGGCGCGACGCCGAGCTTCTCCGCGATGGCCTCGGCGTCGGCCGGATCCGCGCCCGGCAATCCGGCGGCGATCGTATCCGCCATGGCCAGCCGTGCGACGTGGTCGATCTCGGCCAGGAAGGCGGGCAACCCGGTGGCGTCCGCGTCGTCGACCGCCGCGGCGGCGGCGCGGGCGATCCGGCCGCGGGGCAGATCGCGCTCGACGGTCACGGCCAGTCCCCGGTGGTTGATGCCGGAGCGGCGGCAGGCCGCGCGCACCACCTCGCCGACGCGCCGGTCGACGAACGCGGCGAACGGCTCGTGCGCGCGTGCCGGACCGGCGGCGACCGGCGTGAACGCGGCGGCGGCCGGTGCCACCACCGCCAGCTTGGCCGGGTCGGTGTCGTCCAGCACCACCGCGGCGTCCACGGCGCCGAGCGCGCCGCGCAGTTCGAGGGCGGTGACCGCGTCCGGGGCCGGGTCCAGCAGCCGGTTCGGGATGCCCTGGACGCGTACCGGTCCGGCGGTGACCGCGGCCACGGCGTCGTCGATCCCGGCCCACGGCCGGACCGGCGGCCGGACCGTCGTGGTGGCCGGGTCCACGTGCAGGACGGCGTCGAAGCGATAGCGGGTCAGCTCGGTGTCGGCGGCCATGAACTTCGGGTAGACGGCCAGCCGTACGTCACGTCCGCTGCCCGCGGCCGCGGTGGCCAGCGCCGCCGGGTCGAAGTTCAGTTCGTCGTCGCGGCGGGCGCGGGCCGCGGCCCGCACGGCGATCTCGTCGTCGTCGGCGTGCGGGTCGGCGGCGCGTTCCAGCCAGCGGCAGTACGCGTCCAGCAGCCCGGCGTGGCGGTTGTCGCCGACGACCACGGTGCCGCCGGGCGCCACGGCCCGGATCGCGTCCTGCACCACCCGGGTCAGGTAGGCCAGGTCGGGGAAGCACTGGGTGACCGAGTTGATCAGTACGCAGTCCGGTGCGGCGGCCGGCAGCCCGTCGGCGGGAACGGCGTCGTGCGCGGCAGCGCGGACGAAGACCTGGCCCGGCTTGGCCCGCGTCCGGTGCCGGTCGATGATCTCCTGGGCGACATCGGTGCCGACGTACGTGGTGAGGTGCGGGTACAGCCGGTCGGCCAGCAGGCCGGTGCCGCAGCCGAGTTCGCGCACGTGGCGAGGGCGGCCAGCGAGCACCAGCTCGACGGTGCGCGCGATCCAGTCGGTCATGTGCTCCTCCGGCAGCGGCGCGCCGGTGTCCGAGGCGCGCCAGCCGGCCAGGACCGAGGTGTCGCCGGCGCTGGCGTAGGTGAAGTCGTAGACCTCGGCCCAGTGGTCCAGGTACTCGCGGACGAGCGGGCCCGGCTGCGGGCGGACCGCGGTCGCGTCCGGTCGCAGCCGCACCCGTACGCCGGTGTCGTCGTGGGTGGCCGCACCGATCCAGGGGTGGGCCCGCAGCAGATCCAGCATGGTGGTGGTCATCTCCGATTCCGTCTCACAGGTGCCGGTCGAGCGCGGCGTTGATCAGCTTCGCGACCGTGTCGATCGCCGGCCGGCGCATCAGCGAGTAGTGGTCGGCGTCGACGCCGGTCACCTCCGGTGGCGTGGCCAGGTGCGCGGACCAGCCGAGGTCCGGCAGCCCGGCGGGGGTGTCGTCGACGCCCATGCCGATGCCGGAGTTGCGGGTGGCCGTCCGGTCGGCGCGGATCAGCACGGTGTGCGTGCGGTCGTCGGTGTGCGGCGCGGGACGGTGCCCGGCCAGGCCGCGCAGGTGCCGGTCGAAGACCGCCAGCCGGGCGCGCAAATCCTCCCGGGCACCGAGCAGCCGGTGGGCGCGCAGCCGTTCGGTGGCCCGCTCCCAGCGGCGTGCGGTCGGCTCGGCGAGCAACTCCGCCCGTGCGCCGGGTGTGCCCACGCCGAGGTCGACACCGAGGTACGCCTCCAGCGCGCCGAGGTGCCGGACGAGCACCTGGCCCTCGGCCTCGTCGGCGTCGCCGGGCATCGCCGTGATGTACCCGGGGTCGTTGGAGTCGAGCATGAGCAGCAGCGCGACGTGTTCGCCCTGTGCGTGCAGCGTCCGGGCGACATCCTGACCGAGGCTGCCCCCCATCGACCAGCCGCCGAGCAGGTACGGCCCGTGCGGCCGGACCGTACGGATCACGTCCGCGTAGAGCCGGGCCAGCCGGGGCAGCTCGGCGGGGACGTCCGCGCCGGCGAAACCTGGATCGGTCAGGCCCACCACCGTGACGCGCTCGTCGAGCTGCAGTGCCAGCTCGGTGTAGCAGGTCACGTCGCCGCCCGACGGGTGGATGAGAAACAGCGTCTGCCCCGCCGTGTCCGCGGCTCGCAGCGTGACGGCGACGTCCTCGGCCGCAACCGGCCGGCGCCGCCAGGACTCCGGATCGGCGAGCTCGCGCAGCCGGTCCAGGTAGCGGTCGAACGCGCGGTCCACGTCGGACGGGTCCAGCACCGGCTCCAGCGTGTCCCACTGCACCAGCAGCTCGCCGTCGCGCTCGATGACCTGGTGGTCCAGCACCACCTGCGGCGTCTGACTGAGCGCGCCGATCTGCCGGCCCGCCCACTCCAGGTCGTGCTCGCCGCCGATCACGTCGTCCAGGCCGAGCGCGCTGGTGAACACGACCGGGACGGAGGCGACCGTCCCGGATCCGGCCGACTTCTCGGCGAGCACGTCGAGCGCGGAGAACAGCCGGTGGTCCAGGTCGGTGAAGAGCGTGCGCTGGGCGCGTTGGGCGTGCGCGCCGAACGTGCCGGGCGTACGGCGGTCGACCTCGTGCAGCACCAGCGAGGTGAAGTCGCCGACCACGTCGCCGACGGCCGGGTGCAGGCCGGGACGGTCGAACAGCGTCAGCATCACGGCGAAGCGGTCGTCGCCGCCCCAGCCGGCCAGCAGCTCGCCGTACGCGGTGAGCAGCGCCGCGGTCGGTGTGACGCCGTTGGCGGCCGCGTGCCGCTTGAACGCCGCCCACCGCTCCGCGTCGAGCCGGGCCGCATGCCGGACGAACCGGGCGCCCTCCTCCACCGTGGAGACCGGCAGCGCGGGCGCGTCCGGCAGCGATTCCAGCCGCTCCCGCCAGTAGCCGGCGGCCCGTTCCCACTCGTCGGTGCCGCGCCGCGCGTCCATCGCGGCGACGCAGCCGGCGAAGGTGACCGGCACGGCCGGCAGCTCGTCGTCCGGGTGCTCGTAGAAGTGCCGCAAGTCGCGGTTGATGATCCAATAGCTGCCGGCGTCGCAGACGAGCACGTCGACGCCGAGGAACAGCCGGACCCGGCCGCCGGGCAGCCGGGCGGCGCGCACCTGGACCAGCGGCCACCGGTCGGACGGGCCGGGCTTGCGGAACACCTGCTCGCGCAGCTTGGCCAGCCGCTCCTCCCGCCGGCCGGGGTCGGCGGTGGTCAGGTCGGTCGCGCGGATGCGGTAGTGTGGCACGTGGTCGAGCTGCTTCATCCGGCCCTGGCCGGTGGTGATGGCGCGCAGCATCGGGTGCCGGGCGATCACCCGGTTCCAGGCGTGCTCGTACCGGTCGAGGTCCAGCTGCTCGCAGTCGTACTCCAGCGCGAAGTGGCAGGCGGTGTCGCCGAAGCGGTAGCCGCCGGAGCGGCCCATCCAGTACGCGTGCTGCACCCGGGTCATGCCGAACGTGCCGTCCTCGGCCACCCCGCCGGTGAGCTGCGGGACCGGGTCCTCGGGCGCCCGGGCGGCGGCGGCGATCGTCTCCGCCAGGCCGGCCACGGTGGGCCGGGCCAGCAGATCACGCAGGCTGAGCCGGATCCGGTACCGTTCGGCCAGGCCAACCAGCATGCGGGTGGCCAGCAGCGAGTGGCCGCCGAGCGCGAAGAAGTCCGCGTCGCTCTCCCCGACCGGCGTGCCGAACAGCTCGGACCAGGCCTCGGCCACCTCCGCCGCCACGCCGGTCAGCGAGTGCTCCAGGCGGGCCTCCCGGCGCGGCGCCGGGCGGTCGGCGACGGCCATCCGGGCGCGCAGGTCGGTGGTGGACACCGCGACGACCGGTGGCGCGACCCCAGCGTCGCAGGCGGCGAGGATCGCGTCCAGCGCCCGCATGCCGGTGGCGGCGTCGAGCGCGTAGTCGAGGTTGACCTCGCGTTCGGTCCCGAGCGGGCCGACCTTCCAGGCGTCCCAGACCACGCTGACCCAGCGGGTGCCGTCGGCCGGCAGTCGTTCCGCGAGGCCGTTGAGGAAGCCGTTGCCAGCCGAGTAGGGCCCGGTGCCGATGCCGCCGACCAGCGTGCCGGCCGAGGACATCAGGATCACCCGGCGCGGGCGGTCCTCGTCGGCGAGCGCGGCGATGGCGGCGTGCAGCGACAGCGCGCCCCGCGCCTTGGCGTGCAGGTGCCCGTCGACGTGCGCGGCCTCGATCCGCCGCATCGGCGGCAGGTCACCGGAGGCGACCACACCGGCGGCGTGCACCACCACGTCCAGCGCTGATCCGGCGCTCAGGTCGGCGAGCAGCGCGGCGGTGGCTGCGGCGTCCCCGGCGTCGAGCACCCGGACGGAGACGTCGTGCCCGCGGCGGCGCAGCTCGTCCACGCCGTCGGTGCGGGCGCCCGAGCGGGAGGTCACCACGATGCGCATGCCCTTCGCGGCCAGGTGCGCGGCCACGGTCAGGCCGACGTCGCCGAGACCACCGATGATCAGCGCGGTGGCACCGGGCCGGACGGCCGGGGCGTCCGTCGGGGCCGGCCACGGGGCCATCCGGCTGGACCAGCGCAGCCCGCCGCGCACGGCGACCTCGGTCAGCGACGGGCCGGTGCGCAGGTCGGCGAGCTCGGCCACGATGGCGGGACCGGCGGCCGGCAGGTCCGGCACGTCCAGCGTGCGCCAGGACAGGCCGGGCTGTTCCTGGGCGATGACGCGGGGCAGCGCGCGGGCGGCGGTGGCCGCGGGCGCGGGACGGTCGGCGCTCTCCACCCGACAGGCCCGCTCGGTGACCTGCAAGAGGATCGGGGGCGGCGGGTCCAGCGCGGCGACCGTGGCCGCAGCGGCGCCGTGGCCGAGGATCAGCTCCGCGGCGCGGTCGGGGTCGCCTCCGGCCGGGGCGACCAGCACCACGCCGTCGACGGGCGCGGACACCTCGTCGGTGCCGCCGGCCTCCGCGCCGTGCCCGCGCAACGCGGCCGCGACCGTCGCGGCGCCGGCGGTGTCGCCGAGGATGAGCCAGCGCCCGCCGAGGGCGGTGACCGGGGCCGGCGTGGGCTCCTGCGTCCAGCGGGCGACCTGGAGCAGCTCGGCGGCGGCCGCGTCCGGCTGTGGCGCGCGCTCGGCCGGCTGGATCCACAGGCGACGGCGCTGGAAGGCGTAGCCGGGGGCGAGCACCCGGCGTCGGCCGGGCCGATGCGTGGCGGAGAAGTCCACCGGTACGCCGTGCGTCCACAGCTCCCCGGCGGCGAGCCGCGCCGCGGCCAGGTCGGATACGTCGTCGCGGGTGAACGTGGTCACCGTCGCGGCCAGGTGGGCGATGCGGTGCCCTCGGGCGGCCGCGACCAGGGCGGCGCCGGGCCCGGCCTGGACCAGCACGGTGGGTGTCGACTCGGCCAGCGCCGTCCGGAGCGCGGCGGAGAACCGCACCGGCGCGCGCAGCTGGCGTACCCAGTGCTCGGGGTCGGCGAAGTCGTCGCCGACCATGCCGCCGGTGAGCGAGCTGATGGTCGGCACGGCGGGACGGCCAGCGCGCACGGATCGGGCGGCCCGGCGCATGCGGGGCAGCTCCGGGTCGATCAGGCGGGAGTGGGCCGCCGAGTTCAGCGGCAGCCGGGACGGTGACAGGCCACGGGCGGCAAGCACGCCGGCGAGCGCGTCGATGATCTCGGCCGGGCCGGAGACGACGCCGGAGTCGGGCGCGTTCACGGCCGCCAGGTCGGCGCCGGGGTGGGCGTCGAGCAGCGCGACGATCTCGGGCTCCGGCAGCGGGACGGAGAGCATCGCGCCACCGCCGGCGGCACCGGCCAGCGCCTGTGAGCGCACGGCGACGAGGGTGGCCGCGTCCGGTGCGGTGAGCGCGCCGGAGACGACCGCGGCCGCGTACTCGCCAAGGCTGTGCCCCAGCAGGGCGTCCGGCACGATGCCCCAGGAGCCGAGCAGCCGCGCGGTCGCGACCGAGACGGTGAACAGCGCGGGCAGCCCGGTCGCGGCGGAGTACGCCATGGCGTCGTCGCCGCCGGTGATCAGCGTGCGCACGTCCGTGCCGAGCCGCTCGCGGAACAGGGCGGCGAACTCGTCGACGGCCGCGGCGAACACCGGCTCGGCCGCGTAGAGGCCGGTGGCCATTCCCGGGTACTGGCTGCCGCCGCCGGGAAACAGGAAGACCACCCGCGGTACGCCGTCCGCCCGCGCCGGTGGGGTGTGCCGGGTCGGCGTCTCCGGTCCGGTGACCACCGCGCGGCGGTGCGGGAAGTGGGTGCGGCCGCGCTGCAGCGTGTGCGCGGTGTCCGGCAGGTCGCCCCCCGGGGTGTCCGTGACCGTGGCGTCCAGCGCGGCGCGGTCGTGGGCGGAGAAGACCAGGATCTGCGGCCGCTCGTCGGGCGGGGACGCCGGGCGGTCGGGGGCGGGGCCGAGCAGCACGTGCGCGTTGGTGCCGCCGATGCCGAACGAACTGACGCCCGCGTACGGCGCGGTGTCCCAGGCCCGGGTGCGGGTGACGACCGAGAACGGCGAGCCGTGCAGGCCGAGCTGCTCGTTGATCGGCTCCGCGTGGAGCGAGGCGGGCAGGGTCCGGTGCTGGATCGCCAGCACGGTCTTGATGAACGAGGCGATGCCGGCGGCCGAGTTCGCGTGGCCGATGTTGCTCTTGACCGAGCCGAGCCCGCACCAGGCCTCCGTGCCGCCGTCCGCGTGCCCGAACGCGGTCCGCAGCGCCGCGATCTCGATCGGGTCACCGAGCCGGGTGCCGGTGCCGTGCGCCTCGACGTAGCCGACGTCGGACGGGGTGAGCCCGGCCACGGCCAGCGCCTCGGCGATCACCCGGGCCTGTCCGCGCAGCGACGGCGCGGTGAAGCCGACCTTGTCGGCGCCGTCGTTGCCGATCGCGCTGCCGTGCAGCACCGCGAGGACCGGGTCTCCGTCGGCGAGCGCCTCGTCCAGGCGGCGCAGCACGACCGCGCCCACCCCCTGGGAGTAGACGACACCGGTGCCGCGGGCGGAGAACGGCCGGACCGTGCCGTCGATCGCGAAGATGCCGTCCGGGACGTACCGGTAGCCGTGGCCCTGCGGCACGATCAGCGACACTCCGCCCGCGACGGCGGCGTCGCACTCGCCGGCCAGCAGCGCCTGGGCGGCCACGTGCACCGCGACCAGCGAGGTGGAGCAGGTGGTGGTGATGTTCATCGCCGGGCCGGTGAGGTTGAGCCGGTAGGCGGTCTGCAGCGGCAGGTAGTCCGCCTGGGTGGCGATGGTGGTCTCCAGGCTGCCGATCGGATCTCGGCCGCCGGTGGGGTCCCAACGCCCGGTGAGGTTGCTGGCGAGGTAGGCGCTCTGCGCGGCGCCGGCGAAGACGCCGATGGAGTCGATACCGGCCCCGCCGCCGTGCCCGGCGCGCTCCAGCGCCTCCCAGGCGGTCTCGAGGAACAGCCGGTGCTGCGGATCCATCAGCGCGGCTTCGGCGTCGGTGAGGCCGAACGGCACCGGGTCGAAGAGGTCCTGGCCGTCGATCAGCCCTCCGACCGGCACGTAGTCGGCGCGGCGGCGCAGCGTCGCCGGTACGCCGCGCGCGGCCAGCTCATTGTCGGTGAACCGGGTGAGGCCGCTGCGGCCGTCGCGCAGCAGCGGCCAGAAGTCGTCGACGCCGGGGGCACCGGGGAACCGTCCGGCAACGGCCGTGACCGCCAGCAGCGGCGGTGGCTCGGCGCCGGCGGGCGGTTCGATGCGGACGGTGGGTGGCGGTGTCATCGCACTCCTCGGCGCTGCACGGAGTTGGGGCTCCATGGTTATACCTAGTACTGACAATCGTTTCCAGGAGCAGGTGGCGATTGTGAATCACGATACTGGAAATAATTGTCATTTTCATGTTCTAATACCGGCGCTGAGGCCGCTCTGGGAGGGACACGCATGCCCGCGTCGTACGTACCGCCGATCGATCACGAGACCGAGGTGCTCGCCTGTCTCGCGGAGATCCTCGATCTGGACCCCGACGCGGTTGATCCCGGCCGGCGGCTCACCGAGCTGGGACTCGACTCGTTCGCGGCCGTGCGGCTGCGTCGCCGGCTGCTCGAGGATTTCGGGGTGGATCTGCCGCTGACGGCCTTTCTGGACGCGGCGACACCGGCCACTGTGGCCGTCGCCGTCGCCGCGTCCATGACCGCCGCGCCACCGCGGCCGGAGGCGCCGGCCACGGCCGTCACCGGCGACGCGCCGTCCAATGAGGACGGCGAGCCGTTCCCGCTGACCGCGATCCAGACCGCCTACCTGGTCGGGCGGGACCCGTCGTTCCCGCTCGGCGGCGTGGCCACCCACTTCTACTTCGAGTACGACCGGCGTCCCGGCGGCGACCCGCATGCGGACCTCGCACGCCTCGGCGAGGGCTGGGACCGCGTCGTGGCCCGGCACCCGATGCTGCGCGTGGTCATCGACGACGAGGCGCGCCAGCGCGTGCTGCCCGAGGTCCCCGCGTACCGCATCCCGGTCACCGACCTACGCGACGCGCCGGACCCGGACCGGCGGCTGGCGGCCATGCGCGCGGATCTCTCCCACCGCGTACACCCGGTGGAGCGCTGGCCTCTGTTCGACATCCGGGCCGCGCTGCTGCCCGACGGACGCACCCGGCTGTTCGTCGGCATGGACATCATCGCGCTGGACATGGCCGGCTGGATGCGGGTGATGCGGGAGTGGGGCCGGTTCACCGCCGACCCCCAGCTATGCCTGCCGCCGCCGGCCACCACGTTCGCCCGGCTGCTGGAGGGACGCGCGCACGACCCGGCCGAGTCCGCCCGCCGCGACCGCGACCGCGCGTACTGGGCGGGCCGGGCCGGCACGCTCCCGCCCGGCCCCGCGCTGCCGTGGACCGCGGACGCGGCCACCCGCGGCGTGCCCCGCTTCACCCGGCACGCCGGCGAACTGAGCGCGCCGCGGTGGGCACGGCTGCGCGGGCAGGCCGCCGCGCGCGGCCTGTCGCCGACCGCGGTGCTGCTGGCCTCGCTCGCCGCGGTGCTCGGCCGATGGGGCGCCGCCGCGCCGTTCTGCCTGAACACCACGCTGTTCGACCGGCCGCACGACGACCCGGACGCGCTGGCGGTGGTCGGCGACTTCACCACCACCGTGCTCACCGAGGCGGCGCCGCTGGACGTGTCCGGTGCCGAGGGCTTCGACCGGTACGCGGCCGCGCTCAACCGTCGCTTCTGGAGCGACCTGGAGCACCGGTCGGTGTCGGCCGTGGAGATCCTGCGCGGCCACGGCGACCTGACACCCGCGTACCCGGTGGTGTTCACCAGCGGCGTGGGCCTGGCCGACGAGAGCGAGCCGCCGACCGCCTGGCTCGGCACCGAGGTGTTCGGCATCTCACAGACCCCGCAGATCCTGATCGACCACATCGTCTGGGAGGACGGCGACCGGCTGCGCGTCGCCTGGGACGTCGTCGACGGCGCGTTGCCGGACGGGTTCGCGGCAGGCCTGCGCGACGCCCACCTGCGCCTGCTGCACCGGCTCGCCGACGAGGAGCACGCCTGGACCGATCCGGCGCTCGGCTGGGACCCGTCGTTCCGGCCGGACGAGCCCCTCGAGGTGACGCCGTTCGGCGACTGCGGACCGCTGATCGACGGCCCGGGCCGCGCCGCCGCGGACCGGCACCCCGGCGGCGTCGCGCTGGTGTACCGCGACGACACCGTCAGCCACGGCGCGCTGCGTCACCGGGCCGCCCGTACCGCGGCCGCGCTCGCCGGCCTGGGACTCGGACCGGGCGACATGGTCGCGGTCGCCGCGCCCAAGGGCGCCGCGCAGATCGCCGCCACACTCGGCGTGACCGCCTCCGGCGCCGGATATGTGCCAGTGGAACCGAACTGGCCCGCGGCCCGCATCGCATCGGTCTGCGCGCAGGCCGGGATCCGGCACGCGCTGGCCCTCGACGTGCCGGACGGCTCCTGGCCGGACAACGTGCGGGTGCACGCGCTGGACGCCGACGGCGTGCCGGCCGGCCTCACCGCCGCGGCCTCGCCCGCGCCGGCCCGCCCGGACGAGCTGGCGTACGCCATCTTCACCTCCGGCTCCACCGGACGGCCGAAGGGCGTCGCGGTCGAGCACCGCCAGGCCCGCACCACCCTGGACGACCTCGCCGACCGCTGCCCGTTGACGCCGGACGACCGGGTGCTGGCGTTGTCCGCGCTCTCCTTCGACCTGTCGGTCTACGACGTGTTCGGCGTGCTCGGCGCCGGCGGCGCGATGGTGCTGCCGGACCCCGGCCGCCAGCGGGACCCGGGACACTGGCTGGACCTGATGGGCCGGCACCGGGTCACCGTCTGGAACACCGCGCCAGCGCTGCTGGAGATGCTGGTCGAGTACGCCGAGATCGACCCCGAGGCGGCCGCCGAGGCGCTGGCGTCGCTGCGCCTGGTGCTGCTGTCCGGCGACTGGATCCCGGTGACGCTGCCGGACCGGGTCCGCGCGCTCGCGCCAAAGGCCGAACTGCTCAGCCTCGGCGGCGCGACCGAGGCCTCCATCTGGTCGATCTGCTACCCGATCGGCACGGTCGACCCGGCCTGGCCCAGCATCCCGTACGGCCGGGCGCTACGCGGGCAGTCCTTCCACATCCTCGACGCCGACGGGCACCCGTGCCCGGCCGGCGAGCCCGGGGAGCTCTACATCGGCGGCGACGGCGTGGCCCGCGGCTACCTCGGCGACCCTGAGCAGACGGCACAGCGGTTCAGCACCCATCCGGTGCTGCGGCGGCGCGTCTACCGCACCGGCGACCTCGGCCGCTGGCGCTACGACGGGACCATCGAGTTCCTCGGCCGCGTCGACCGGCAGGTCAAGATTCGCGGGCACCGGATCGAGCTGGGCGAGATCGAGTCGGTGCTCAGCCGCGCGCCCGGCGTGCGGCAGTGTGTGGCCCGCGCCGTGCCCGGACCGGACGGCGGCGCGCGACTGGTCGCCTACGTCGCGGCCGGCGACGGCGCGGCAGTGACCGACGAGTCGCTGGCCGGGCGGCTGCGGGCGCACCTGCCGGAGTACATGGTCCCGAGCCGCTTCGTGCGGCTGGCGCACCTGCCGGTCACCGCTAACGGCAAGGTGGATTACGACCGGCTGGGCAACCCGTTCCGCGACGGCGTCCGCCCGGCACCCGCGCCGCCCACGAACGCCGCGCCGCAGGGCGTGAACGCCACACCACAGGACGCGGAGGCCGCACCACAGGCCGGGGACGCCGCCGCGCCGGATGATCGGCCGACGGCGGGCCTCATCCCCGGGCGGCCGGCCGCGGTGCCCGAGGAAGGCCTGACCGCACTGCTGGTGGACGCCGCCCGGGCCGGGTTGGAGGTCCGCATCTCGGTCGGCGGCGGGCGGCTCGACCCGATCGCCGCGCTGCGCGCCGCAACCGAGCTGGCCGTGGCCGCCCGCACCGCCGACGGCGCCTACGAGGTGATCCCGGAGCTGGACGGCGGGTCGCTGCTCGGCCTGCGCATCGCGGCACGTCCGCTGCCCGACGTGGAGCCGGTGACGCCGGCGCGGCCCGGCGCGGAGCCGGTCGTGACGGCGGCGCCGCGGGCCGACGCGCCCGACGCCGCCACCGAACGCGCGGTGCGGGACGTGTTCGGCGAGCTGCTCACCGTGCCGATCGACGTCACCACGCCGTTCTTCGATCTGGGCGCCACCTCGCTCACGCTCGTGCGCGCCCACCGCCGGCTGGTCGCACGCCTGGACGTACCGCTGGTCATGGTCGATCTCTTCGCCCATCCGACGGTCCGTGACCTGGCTCGCCTGATCGACGCCCGTCGCACCGCCGCACACCCGGCGCCGGCTGCCGTCGCCGCCGTCTCCACTGCCCCGCCCGCCGCGACGGGGCGGGCGGCCGGGCGCCGGTCCGCACGCGCGGCCGCCGCACGCGCCACCCGATGAATCCGGAACACACAGGAAGCACCCGATGAAGCGACGCACCATCCTCACCGCCCTCGCGCTGATCGGCGGCGCCTCGGCGACCGGCTGCGGCAGCAGCGGCGGCGACGCGACCGCGGCCACCACCGACACCCTGCGCTACGTGTCGATCGGCTCGCCCGCCACCGCGAGCGACGACCCGCACGGCGGGCTCGGCAACGAGTCCGACGCCCTCCGCTTCGCCCTGGTCTACGACGTGCTGACCGGCCAGGGGCCGGACGGGCGCACCGTGCCCCGGCTTGCCGAGTCGTGGCAGCCGGACGACACGCTCACCCGGTGGCGGTTCACGCTGCGCAAGAACGCCACCTTCAGCGACGGCCGCCCGGTCCGCGCCGCCGACGTGCTCTACTCCCTGCGCCGCATCGAACGCAAGGCCGCGGAGAACTACGGCCGGCTGTCCAGCTTCGACATGGCCGCCTCCCGAGTGATCGACGACCACACCGTCGAGATCGTCAGCCGTACGCCGTTCGCGGAGGTGCCGCGCGCGCTGGAGTCGATGACGTTCATCGTGCCGGACGGCAGCGACGACTTCACCGCCGCGGTGCCCGGCTCCGGGCCGTTCCGGCTGGTCGGCAACGACGGCCAGACCGCGGTGCTGGAACGCCGCGACGGCTGGTGGGGACCCGCGCCGTCACTGCGCCGCGTCGAGGTCCGGGCGGTGGCCGATCCGCAGGCACGCGCCCAGGCCGTGCTCTCCGGGCAGGTGGACGTGGCCGCCAGCATCGCGCCGGCCGCTGCGAAGCAGGCCGAGGGGCGCGACGACGTGAGCCTGGTCCGGCGGCCGGCCGTGACCATGTACCCGTTCGTGATGCGCCTGGACCGCAAGCCGTTCGACGACCCGCGTGTGCGCGAGGCGATCAAGCTGGCCGCGGACCGCCCCGCGCTGGTCGAGTCGGTGTACCTCGGCTACGGCCAGACCGCCGACGACGTGCTCGCCCCGGCGGACCCGTCCGCGCCGAACGGTCCGGCACGCCGCGCCCGGGACCTGGCCAAGGCGAAGCAGCTGCTGGCCGAGGCCGGGCACGCGGGCGGCCTGGCGCTGACGTTGCACACCACCACGTCGTACCCGGGGATGGACACGGCGGCGACGCTGTTCGCCGGGCAGCTCGCCGAGGCCGGCATCACCGCGAACGTGCGGCTGGAACCGCCGGACACGTACTTCACCACGGTTTGGGCGCAGAAGGACTTCTACACCGGCTACTTCGGCGGCATCCCGTTCTTCGACGTGGCCCGGGTGGCGCTGTTGTCCGGCTCGCCGACGAACGAGACCGCGTGGCGGCGGCCGGAGTTCGACACGGCGCTGAACGCCGCGCTGGCCGAGCCGGACGAGACCGCGCGCAACGCCGCGCTCGGCGTCCTGCAGCAGCAGATCCGCGACGAGGGCGGGTACGTGGTCTGGGGCACCGGCGAGGGCCTGGACCTGACCCGTCGCGGCGTCGAGGGACTGCCCACCGGCGCCGGGTTCGGCCGGCTCTTCATCGATCAGGTGCGGATCTCCGGATGATCCGGTGGGCGCTGGTCCGCGCCCCGCTGTTGCTGGCCGGCGTCTCGGTGGCGGTGTTCGCCGCCACCGAGGCGCTGCCCGGCGACGCCGCGCTGGCCCGGACCGCGGGGCGGGCGACCGCCGCGCAGCTCGCCGCGCTGCGCGCGGACGGCGGCCTGGACGATCCCGTCTGGCTGCGGTATCTGCGCTGGGTGTGGGGGCTGCTGCGGGGCGACGCCGGCGTCTCGCTGCTGTCCGACCGCCCGGTCTCGGACTTGATCGGTCAGCGGCTGCCCGCGGCCGTGATCCTGGCCGCGGCCGCGCTGGCCGTGACCGTGCCGGTGATGCTGTCGCTGGCCTGGGTGGCGGGCACCGGCTCGGTGGCCGGCCGGTACGCGACCGCGCTGGTGACCGCGACCGCGGCGGTGCCACAGGTGGTGGTCGCGGCCGGGCTGACCGCGCTGTTCGCCGGCGTGCTGGGCTGGCTGCCGCCGGTGTCGCTGGTGCCGGCCGGCGGCGCTCCCCCACCGGCGACACTGATCCTGCCCGCGGTGTCGCTGGCGCTGCCGGCCGCCGCGTACGGCGCGATGCTGCTGCGCGGAGTGGTCGCCGACACCCTGGCGCTGCCGTGCGTGCGGGACGCCGAGCGCCGTGGCCTGTCGCGGCTCACCGTCGCGCTGCGCTACGCCCTCCCGCCGCTCCTGGCGCCGACGGTCCGCATCCTGGCGCTGGTCAGCGCCGGGCTGTTCGCGGCGACGGCCGTGGTGGAGACCATGTTCGGCTACGCCGGCCTGGGCGAGCTGCTGGCCGGCGCGGTCGCCAACCGGGACACCCCGGTGGTGCAGGCGGTCGCGATGCTCGCGGCGGCCGTGGCCGTCGGCGGGCTGCTGGTGGCGGACGTGCTCGCCGCCGCCACCGATCCATACCGGGCTCGGTCGTGAGGCGCGTGCTGCGGCCGGCGCTCGCGGCGCTGATGATCGGCGTCGCGCTGTGCGGCGCCGCCCTGGTCCCGCACGACCCGCTGCTGCCGCTCGGCGCACCGTGGGGTCCGCCGAGCGGAGACACGCCGCTGGGCACGGACGCGCTCGGCCGCGATGTGCTCTCCCGGGTGCTGGCCGGCGGCCGGCACCTGACCGGTACCGCCGGACTGGCCGCGCTGATCGCCTCCGCGACCGGCATCGCCGGCGGCCTGCTCGCCGGGTGGCGCGACGGCCCGGTCTCCCGCGCGCTGTCCGCGCTGGCCGATCTGCTGCTGGCGATCCCACTGCTGCTGATCGCCATGCTGCTCGCGGTCACGCTGCCCGGCACGGTCGCGGTGGTCGCCGCGACCGTGTGCGGCGGCGCGCCGCTGACGCTGCGGATCGTGGCGGACGCGGTACGGCGTGTCCGGACGGCCGGCTACGTCGAGGCCGCACTCGGCCGCGGCGAGTCCGGGCCGGCGATCCTGCGCCGGGAAATGCTGCCCGCGCTGGCCGGCCTGGCCGGCCAGGACCTGGGCGCCCGGTTCGTGGTGGCCTTACAGATCGCGGCCGCGCTGAGCCTGCTCGGGCTGGGCCTCGCGCCGCCAGCACCGGACTGGGCCGCGATGATCCGCGAGAATCTGGGCGGCGCCGGCCTGAACCCCGCGGCGCTGGTCGCGCCGGCGGCGGCGCTGGCGCTGCTCTGCCTGGCGGTCAGCGCGGCCGGGCACGCGGCGGTCGCACGCTCCCGAGGACCGCGATGAGCGCGCCGGCCGGGATGAACCGCGACGGCGAGTGCGGCCCGACGCAACGCTCGACGATCGCCGCGTCGCCGAGGGGACGGCGATGAGCCGGAGTCTGGAGGTCCACGGTCTGCGGGTGGTCGACGCCGCCGGGCGTACCGTCGGCGTGCTCGGTGATCTTTCTGCGGCGCCGGGCGAGGTGGTGGCCGTGACCGGCGCCTCCGGCGTCGGCAAGACCGTGCTGCTGACCGCGTTGCTGGACGCGCTCGAGCCGCCGTTGCGCCGCGCCGCGGGCACGGTCCGGTGGCAGGGGGTCCCGGTTGACCCCGGTCGCGTCGCGCGGCGGTGGCGACGCACGCACGCCGGTGTGGTCGGCCAGGATCCGCGGCAGACGCTGCATCCGCTGCTCACCGCGGTGGCGGCGGTGGTGGAGGCGGGCGTGTCCGGGCCGCGGGCCGCCGCGACGTTGACCCGGATGGGGCTCGACCCGTCGCTGCACCGTCGGCGGGTCCACCAGCTCTCGGGCGGTCAGGCACAGCGCGTCGCGATCGCCCGGGCCATCGCGGCCGGGCCGCCGCTGCTCATCCTGGACGAGCCGACCAGCGCGCTCGATCCGGCCGCGCTCGCCCTGGTCGCGGACGCGATCCGGTCGCGGCGCGGCGACCCGGACCGGGTGACGCTCGTGGTCTCGCACGACGCGGACTTCGTCGCCTCGGTGGCGGACCGGGTGGTGCGCCTCGGCCCGGCCCCGGCGGCACCGACCATGGCGACGCGGGACATGGCACCCGTCGCGCGCCCGGCGGCGCCGGCACCGGTACTGCTGGAGGTGCGCGGGCTGACGCTCGCCCAGCCGGCCGGTGGCCCGGTGCTGGTGTCCGACATGGACCTTCAGGTGCACGCTGGCGAACTGGTCGCCGTGCGCGGGCCGTCCGGGTCGGGCAAGAGCACGCTGCTGCGGGCGCTGGCCGGCCTGCATCCGGTCGAACGCGGGGATGCGTGCCTGGCCGGGGAGACGCTGCCGTGGCCGGTGCGGCGTCGCCCGGCCGGCCTGCTGCGGGCCGCGCAGCTGGTCGGCCAGCACCCGGCGGACGCGCTGAACCCGGCGCATCCGGTCGGCGCCGCGATCGCCCGTCCACTGCGGACACTGCGCGATATGCCGCGGGCCCTGCGGCCGGCGGCCGTGCGGGAGCTGCTGGAGCGGGTCGGTCTCGATCCCGGCCTGGCTGGTCGGCGACCGGCCGGGCTGTCCGGCGGTCAGCGCCAGCGGATCGCGCTCGCCCGCGCGCTGGCGGCCGGACCCCGCCTGCTGCTCGCCGACGAGATCACCGCCGCACTCGATCCGGCATCCGCGGCCGGCGTGCTGGATCTGCTGGACGCGCTGCGCCGCGACGGGCTGGCCGTGCTCGCGGCCACCCACGACTCCGCGGTCGCCGCACGCGCCGACCGCACACTTCGCATTCAGGAGACACCGATGGGAGAAACATCATGACAACCGGGACCGACGGGTACGACGTGGTCGTCATTGGCGGCGGCGCCGCCGGGCTCAGCGCGGCGCAGGTGCTCGGCCGTCAGCAGCGTCGCACGTTACTGGTCGACGGCGGTCCGCCGCGCAACCGCCAGGCCGACGGCGTCCACATGTTCCTCAGCCGGGACGGCTTCTCCCCGCTGGAGCTGCTCCGGACCGGGCACCGGGAGCTGGAGTCCTATTCGTCCGTCGAGGTGGTGCGGGCCAGGGCGACGTCGGCCGGCGGCGGGATCGACGACTTCACGGTCACGCTCGACGACGGGACCGCCCGTCGCGCCCGGCGGCTGCTGCTGGCGACCGGCCAGACCGACCGGCCGTGGGACGTGGCCGGCCTGGCCGACCGGTGGGGCCGCAGCGTGCTGCACTGCCCGTTCTGCCACGGGTGGGAGGCCCGCGGCAGCAGCATCGTGGTCCTCGGCCGGGAGCCGGCCGAGGTGATGCTCGCCGCGTACGTCGCCGACCGGTACAGCGACGACGTCGTGGTGGCCACCGACGGCCCTCACACGCTGCCAGAGCCGATCCTGGCGAACCTGCGCGCACTCGGTGTCCGCGTGGTGGAAACGCCGGTGGTGGAGCTGCGCGGGGATCACGGTGACCTGACCGTCGCGCTCGCGGACGGCGGCGCGCTCCCCTGCCAGGTGGTCTTCCACCGGGCGCCGGTGGAGCTGCAGACGGCGCTCGCCACGCAGCTCGGCGCGCAGCTGCTGCCGGACGGGTACGTGCGGGTGGACGAGTTCGCCGCGACCAGCGTGCCCGGGGTGTCCGCGGCCGGCGACGTGGCCCGCCTCGCGGCCCTGCCGGACGGCCTGACCCTGGTGAGTCAGGCCGCCGCGGACGGGGTGCGGGCGGCGGTCTGGCTGGAGCAGGGGATGTTCCGGGCTGGGCTGCCGGTGCCGCTGGGCTGACGATCAGCCGGTGGGGGCGGTCACGGCCCGGACCAGGCCACCCTCCACCGGCTGCGCCTCCAGGCCGACGGCGGCCAGCTCCGTCACGAGCGCGGGGACGGACAACACGTGCCAGGCGTACGACACCGCGGCCTCGCGGACGACGGTGCCGGCCGCGTCCCGCACGCGGTAGGTCATGTGCCAGGTCAGCTGTCCGGGCCCGGACGGCTCGGCGCGGCCGCCGCCCTCGTACACGTGCCCGCCCACCGGCACGCGCGCGAAGACCGTCTCCTCCACCGGCACCGCCTCGTCCGGCGGCTGCACATTGACCACCAGCGGCGCGCTCGGCGGCAGCGTACCGGCGACGCGCCGCCACAGGTCCCGGCGCGCGTCCGGCGCGAGGTGGCCGATCATATTCAGCGCCAGCACGGCGGCGGCGCGGCCGGGCAGCGCCACGGTCTCCGCCGGGTCGCCGAGCACGCTGACCCGGGCACGCAGGTCCGGATCCACGCCGATCCGGGCGAGCAGTGCCGCGCGCAGCGACGACGACGGTTCCACCGCCGTGATCAGCGCCTTCGGTAGCGCGGCGGCGATCGTGGCCGTGCCGAGCCCGGTGCCCGCACCGAGGTCGACGACCGGCCCGTTCGCCGGATCCGCTCCGTGCAGCGCCGCGGTCACCGGGCCGCGGAGCGCGTCCCACATGCCGTGGCTCATCAGGTCCAGGAACTCGGCCGAGTCCCGGTACTCGTCGCTCACGCGTTCACGCCGGCGGACTGGTGGCGAACGTCCCTCGCCGGGAAGCACGTGACGTGCATGATCGGCCGGCATTCGGAATGCCTGTCGCGCTTCATGACGGTTGGCGTCCTCTCTCGCCCGGCGGGCACCTGCCCGCCACCTCCTGCTAGAAACGGTTTTCATTATAGGCGGCGATGCGAGGCCGGCGCGGCGCACCGCTCCCCCTGGCCCCGGACGGCAGGCCGGGACCCTCCCGGGGCAGCCCGGGAACCGGTGGCGGCGGGCCGGCAGGCCGACGGCCCATGAGCCCTCGAACTGGTGAGCGGCGCCGGCATGCGGCGAGTCGCGCCTTGTGGACGAAGGGCCAAGACGGTCGAGTCGGCGTCCGGCGACACGGGCCTCAACGGTGAACGGGAATGTCCACCCGCCGGGCTTCGATCACGGATTTCACCCGCCGGAGAAGTGCCGCCGCCTTGAAGGGCTTGGCGATCAGCGGGATATGGCCGGGCAGGGGTTGGCTGTTCGCGGTGTGATCGGCCGTGTAGCCGGACATGAGCAGAACGGGCAGCGAGGGCCGCGATTCCTGCACGGCGTCGATGAACTCCGTCACCGTCATCCCGGGCATGATGACGTCGGACAGGATCAGATCGAAGGCCTGGCCGGTATCGCGGACGAGTTCCAGCGCCTCGGACCGCGTCGCGGCATCGAGTACGGAGTAGCCCGCCCCGGAAAGGATGCGGCAGGCGATTCGCCGGATGCCGTCGTCGTCCTCGACGATCAGGACGCGCTCGCCGTCACCTCGCGCGCCCGGGCCGTCCTTGTCCTCGGACGGCTGCTCGGCGTCCGAGTGCCCGGAGGCGGGCAGGCAGACGGTGATCGACGTGCCCACGCCGACCTGGGAGGTGAGTGCGAGCGTGCCGGCGGCCTCCGTCACCGCCCCGTAGACCGTGGAGAGCCCGAGTCCGCTGCCCTGTCCCCGGCCCCTGGTGGTGAAGAACGGCTCGAAGGCACGCCGCTTCACTTCTTCGGTCATCCCGCAGCCGGTGTCGCTCACGGTAAGACAGACATGTCCGTCGTCATCGGTACCGGTGGCAAGGATCAGCCGCCCGCCGTCGGGCATCGCCGCACGCGCGTTGACCACCAGGTTCATGATGATCTGTTCCAAGCGACTGCAATCGATGAAGACCCGCGGAAGGTCCGGCTGGACAGCGATCCGGAAGTCGATGTCCTCTCCGATGGTCCTGCGTAGCAGACGCTCGATCTCGGCGACGACGGCGTTGAGGTCGACGGTCTCGGGCTGCGACGGCTGGAGGCGGCTGAAGATGAGCAGCTGCCGGGTCAGCGCGGCGGCCCGGCGTGCGGCGTGATCGATGCTCTCCATGTCGTGCCGGCTCGGGTGGTCCTCGCCGAGATCCTCGAGGACGAACCGGACGTACCCGCTGATCACTCCCAGGAGGTTGTTGAAGTCGTGCGCGATGCCGCCGGCCAGTTGGCCGAGCGAATCGAGGCGTTCGGCCTGGTGCAGTTGATGCTCCAGTTCCTCTCGGCGGCGGGCGGCCAGCACCTGCTCGGTGATGTTGCGCAGCACCCCCTCGCCGATGGTGGCGCCGTCGTCCACGACGAGCACCAGGCGTTGTTCGATCCAGCCGAGGCTGCCGTCCGGCAGCCGCCAGCGCACGGTGAGTGGCGCATCCGGCGGCGACTGCCAGGACCGGCGCAGCGCGTCTCGGTCGGCGGGGTCGACCGCGGCGAAGAGTAGCTCCTCGTCGTTCTGCAACTGCTCCGGCGAGTGACCGGTGAGGGCGGCTGCGGCGGGGCTGATGTACTCCAACCGCGGTGTGGCACCCAGCCGGTAACGGAACACGACGTCCATCAGATGCTCGGCGACCAGCCGGAAGCGGTCCTCGCTGCTGCGCAGCGCCGCCTCTGCCCGACGCCGCTCACGGCGCTCCTGAGCCTCGGCAAGCTCCCGTTGCACCGCCGGCGCGAGCCGGGTGAGGTTGTCCTTGAGCACGAAGTCGTGCGCTCCCGCGCGCATCAGCGACGCGGCCGGCTCCTCGCCGATCTGGCCGGAGACGACGATGAACGGTATGTCCAGGCCGGAGGCGTGCAGCAGCACCAGGGCGGCTCGGGCGTCGAAGGACGGCATGCTGTTGTCCGAAATGATGATCTCCGGTGGCGAGGACCGTAAGGCTCGGGTCACGTCCTCGGCGGTTTCGACCCGCTCGTACTCGATGTCGAGCCCGGAGCGGCGTAGCCGGTTGATGACAAGCAAGGCGTCGTCCTCGCTGTCCTCGATCAGGAGCACCCGGGTGGTGGCCATGGCTCAACCCGCCGCGGCCCGGTGCTGCGCTACCTGGTTCACCAGCAGCCAATAACAGCCGAGCAGCCGGATGGCGTCGAGAAACTCGTCGAAAGCGACCGGCTTACGCACGAAGCTGTTCCCGCCCAGATCGTAGGTCCGCACGATGTCCTGGTCCTCGGAGGATGTGGTCAGCACGACGACCGGCAGGTAGCGGGTGCGCTGGTCCCCGCGGATCCTTCGCAGCACCTCCAGACCGCCGATCTTGGGCATGTTGAGATCGAGCAGGACCAGCGCCGGCAGCGGCTGCTGCCTGTCCTCCGGGAAGAGGCATTTCAGCGCCTCTTCACCGTCGGAGGCGATTTCCACGGCGTTGGTGATGTGGTTCTTGCGCAGCGCACGCAGGGTCAGCGCTACATCGTCGGCACTGTCGTCCACGAGGAGAATCCGGCCTTGGCTGCTCGTCATCACGCCTCCCTCTCGCTCATCAGGTTGAAGTAGAAGGTCGCGCCGCGGCCGGGCTCGGCCTCAGCGAAGATGAGCCCGCCGTGCCGACGTACGACGCGGGCGACAATGGCAAGACCGATCCCGGTGCCCTCGAAGTCAGCGGTGGAGTGCAGCCGCTGGAAGGCGTTGAAGAGCTTGTCGGCGTATTGCATGTCGAAGCCCGCGCCGTTGTCGCGCACGAAGATGAGATCCTCCCCGCCGCGTTGGCAGCGGCCGACTTCGATCGCCGGATCAGCGCACCGCCCGGTGAACTTCCAGGCGTTGGCGAGCAGGTTCTGCAGGGCCAGGCGCACCAGGTGCGGGTCCCCGTAGAGCGTGAGGTCGTCTGCGACGCTCAGCCGCACCGACCGGCCGGGATCGGCTTCGCTCAGGTCAGCGCCGATGTCCTTCGCCATCGCCGTCAGATCGAAGACCTCCCGGGCAAGCTCGACGCGGGTGGCGCGAGAGAGGTTCAACAGATCGTCGATCATCCGGCCCATGCGCCGTACGTTGCGCTGCAACCGGCTCAGGTAGTCCTTACCGGTGTCGTCGAGGACGTCGCCGTAGTCTTCCAGCAGCGCCTCGCTGAACCCGTGCAGTGATCGCAGCGGCGCGCGCAGGTCGTGCGAGATGGAGTACGCGAACGCGTCCAGCTCGCGGGTGGACGCCTCCAGCTCGGCGGTGCGTTCGCGGACGCGTTTCTCGAGTTCGGTGTTGAGCCGTCGGACTTGCTCCTCGGCCTGTTTGCGATCGGTGATGTCGGTGGAGATGCCGCAGACCGCGTACGGCTCGCCGTTGCTGTCCAGCACCGGGAACTTGACCGAGATGTAGGTGCGGAGACCGTCTGCGCTGTCCGCCGTCTCCTCGTACTGCACGGTGGTACCGGCACGGGCGACGTCGAGGTCGTTCGTTCGCAGCCGGTCGGCCAACTCCGGCGCGAAGACGCCGTGGTCGGTGAGGTTGATGACCTCCTCCCGGCGCACCCCGAACAGTCGTTCCCACTCTCGATTGACGAGGATGTACTGCCCGTTGTCGATGCGCTTCATGTAGATGTTCGACTTGGTGTTGTCGATCAGCTTCAGCAGCTGGCTGTGGCTGGCCGCAGCCTCCTGCCGAGCGTCGGCGCGGGCCCGCTCCATCCGGGCCACCGCCCAGGCGGCGTAGAGCCCGAAACCGATCAGGGAGGCGACGCCCAGGCCGGTCAGTAGAGGGGCGAACCTGTCGAGCCCGAGCCAGATCGCCGCCCCGGTGACGGTCAGCGTGCCGGCCAGCACCACGGCCAGCGCGCGGACGAGGCGACGGGATTCGGGGCCGCTGACGCTGAGCCGGCCCAGCATTCCCTCGCGGGGACGGGCCACGAGGGTGCCGAGCACCACGAGGCCCAGTCCGGCCGCCTCGGGCAGGGCAGCGGCGCCGAACGCGCCGACCGGGTCTTCGCCGTAGCGTCCGTCCGCCGCCGCGAAGAGGTACCCGAAGCAGGTGACGAGACACAGACACGCGGCGGCGCCCAGGAGGCTGTGTGCGACGGTCGGCGCCTGGCCATCGAGAACGGCCACGGCTGCCTGAGCGGCGGCGGTCAACAGCAGGCTGGCCGCGATCACGATCTGCCCGGAGCGGCTGCCGTGCCCGCCGCCGACGGCCAGGGTCAGCGCCAGGGCCGCGGTCAGCAGGCCGGCCAGCGTGACGACGCGGGTCAAGGCCACCCTGCCGGGGGATGTGGTGGCGGTCGCCAGCAGGGGCAGGCCGAGACCGAGAGCGATCAAGGTCGCGGCGATGCCGGGCTGGGTCCGGGACAGCATCCCCGGGGCCGAGAGCAGGACGTCCCAGCCGGCGAGGAGCGCGGCACCGAGGGCTATGGCCAGCGCACCGGCCGCGGTGGCCACCACCGTCCGAGTCGATGTCGGAGACCGCCCGGCAGTGATCGCGGAGGTGTCGGAGCGCGCGTCGACCGTCTGGACGGGATCTGTCGGCGGGTCTCCAGCGGGCCTGCTCACCGTCGGCGTGACTGCCATAGCCGTTCCCCCGGATGCGCCTCGGCCGGCGACATAGCTAGGACCAGAATATCAGCCTATAGGGCAACTTGCCGCTTATGGCGATTTCGCGAGTTCGTACGTGATATTCAGCGTCCGCAGCGACAGCTCAGCAAGTCTCCGCACGTCATGATGGTCGGCACCGGCACCGTGCACGATCCCCACGTAAGCCAGCGTGCCGTCCCGCCAGTCGATCCGGTCGCCGGGCCGTTTGAAGACCTCGACCGCGTGAATGCCCCGGCGCGCGAGCAGCTCCTCCGTGCCGTCCAAGCCGCGCAAACTGACTGCGGCCATCGGCGGGGTCAGGAAGAGCTGGAAGGCGTGCCGCCGGTAACCACCCTCCGGCGCGCCGCCGCCGCGGCCCAGCGCCGCGAGCAGCGCGGCCCGGATGAGGTCGAACCCGCGTGCCGTGCGGATGAGGTCGGCCACGTAGCCACCGACCCGGCCGTTGACCTCGATGATCGTCGGTTCGTCGGCCCCCAGCTTGACCTCGGTGTGGGTCGCCCCGTGAGTGACCCCGAGTGCCCGCAGAGCGCGAGTCGTCACGTCGCGCACCGCCTCCCGCGCGGCCTCGCCGAGGGTGCTCGGGACGACATATCCGGTCTCGCGCAGCGGCTCCGCCAGCGGGAACTTTCCGGTGATCTCAATGTGCTCGATCCGCCCGTGCGATGTCACCGACTCGACCGATACGTAGTCGGCCCAGTCGGCCCCGGCGATCGTCGGCTCACCGGCCAGCACCTGTTCGACGATGAACTCGCCGTCACCGAACTCCCGCAGACGGGCGACGGCCTCGCCCCGGGTGTCGACCCGGCAGGTACGCGCGCTGCCCGCCCCGCACCGCGGTTTGAGGATCGCCGGCAGCCCGACCTCGTCCAGCGCGGCGCCGAGGCCGGCCGGCTCGCGTACGAGCCGGCACCGGGTGTTCTGGACCCCGGCCTCGGCAAGCCGGCGCCGCTGGACGAGTTTGTCGGTCACCGCCCGCGCAGTGTCCGGGTCGTGAAAGGCCAGGCCGCGTCGCGCGGCCAGCCGTGCGGTCCGCATGATCTGCCGTTCGCTGAAGGTGATGATGCCGTCGAGTTCGGCGCAGTCGGCCAGCGCGAGGATTTCGTCGTCGCTCAGACCCGTGATGTCGCAGGCGGTTGCCAGCGCACCGACCTCCGCCGCCACACCGCGGACGTAGGACGACTCGTGGTCGCACAAGAAGATCACGGTGGCCAGGCCGCGCGCGGCGGCCAGCACGCTCAGCGGGGTGGCCGCGCCGAAATCGAGCAGCACGGCGATCCGCGGCAGCGTCATCGTGCGCCCACCGCGGCCGGCGGGAAGAACCGGGACCGCTGGAAGAATCGCACGTAGTGCTCCAGCAGCGCCGTGTCGACCGGGGGCATCCGGATGCCGGACCCGCTCAGGGCCCGCTCGGCGTTCTCCCGCCCGAAGCGCGGGAACACCGAGCGGAAGTACAGCTCCTTGACCAGCAGTCCGCTAGGGGTGCGGTCCACCCAGAGCGGGACGAACGGCGTGAACGGGTGCTCAGGATGGTCGCACACGTACGCGATGGCCCGCGCCACCCAGTCGGCAAGGGGCAGGAACCGCACCGGATATCCCTGTGCGCGAAGCACCTCCACCATGTCCCCCAGCATCGCGGGCCGCGGGTTCGCCAGATGGTAGGTACGGGTGTCGGCGGTGCGGTGCAGCGCGATGTGGACGATCTGCGCCGCGAGCACGTCCACCGGCACGAGGTCGAGGGTGACGTCCGCATCCGGTGCGAGCCCGAGGTCGACGATGAGCCGGAAGAGTGCGCACGTCGCGTTCTCCAGGTTCCATGCTCCGCCGACCAGGTCGCCCGACACCTCGTACGGCCGGTGAACACCGACCGGCAGCCCGTCCGCGGCCGCCTGAGCCAGGACCTGCTCGGCGACGAACTTGCTCTCCGGGTATCCCATCATGAGCTGTTCCGGATGCTGCAGCGGCGTGTCCTCTGCGACGTCGCGTACCCCCGCCGCCCCGAAACCGGACAGCACCGCCAGCGTCGAGACGAAGTGCACCGGTACCGCTCCGTGCCGCCCCGCGAGCCGTACGATCTCCCGCGTTCCCTGCACGGTCACTGCCGCCAGCCGCTCGTAGGGGTAGGTGAAGTTCACGTACGACCCGGCGTGCAGCACGAAGCGGGTCTGCCGGGCGATCTGATCGAGATCCCCGTCGGACAGGCCCAACCCCGGCGTGCCGAGATCGCCGGTCATGACCACGACGCGGTCCGCCGGCAGCTGCCCGAGACCGTAGGCGGCCTGCGCCGCCTCCAGCCGCCGCCGACCGTGCGCGTCGTCTTCCGCCCGCACCAGGCACACCACTCGATCGTCCGTCCGCTCGACGAGCCGGCGCAGCAGGTAGCTGCCGAGAAAACCGGTCGCACCGGTCAGGAACACCCCATCAGCGGGCCGCTGCGGCCGACGCGGACCGAGCCCTCTCAGCGGCACCGCCGCCGCCCTCGCCTCCTGCCAGAGATCGAGCCGCGACGACCCGCCTCCGCCGTCGGCCGCACCGGTCCGCGCCTCCTGCACCGCTGCGGCACAGCCCTCCAGCGACGGGTCGGCCAGCAGACGCGCCGTCAGGAACCGGCTCGCCGCCAGGTCGACGGCGAAGGTCGTCCGAAGCCGGGCGAAGACGCGGGCCGCCAGCAGCGAGTTGCCGCCCAGCGCGAAGAAGTCGTCGTCGGCGGTCAGCTCGTTCTCGTCCACTTCGAGCACCTCGGCCCAGATCCGCGCCATGCCGACCTCCATGGGCGTGCTCGGCGCGCGCCCCGGCGTCGCGCCGGATTCGGCCACGAGCACCGCACGGTCGATCTTGCCGGTGCCCGAGAGCGGTATCCGTCGCACCGGCACCACGCGGGCCGGGACCATGAATCCCGGCAGCAGGCGCGCGAGATACGCGCGCAGGTCCGCACCGTCCGCCGCACCGGCGCCCTGGACCGGCACGTAGTAGGCGACGATCGCCCGATGCTCCGGATCGTCGGTGGTCAGCGTCACCGCCGCCTCCGCGACCCCCGGCGCCCGCGCGAGAACCGCCTCGATCTCGTCCAGCTCGATCCGTAGCCCGCGAAGCTTTACCATCCGGTCGCGGCGGCCGAGGAACTCCAGGTCACCGCTCGGCAACCACCGGACCCGGTCCCCGGTGCGGAACATCCGGCCGTCGGCAGGCCGCCCCGACGGGCCGGGAACGAACCGCTCCGCCGTCAGCGCCGGATCGTTCGGGTAACCGACGGCGAGCCCGTCCCCGCCGACCCACAGCTCACCCTCCTCGCCCACGCCGGCCGGAACGCCGGAGTCGGTGACGACCAGGCAGCTGGAGTTGCTGATCGGCTGCCCGATCGGGATGGTGGCCGTGCCTGGCGGCACCTCGCGGACGTGGTAGGTGGTGGAGAAGACGGTGTTCTCGGTAGGCCCGTAGCCGTTGAGCAGCGCACCGGGCGGACCGGCCGCCAGCACCTGCCGTACGAGGTCGGGACGAAGCACATCGCCGCCCGCGATCAGGCACCGAAGCCGGCCGAACATCGCGGGGCGCAGCCTCGCGCACTGGTGGAACACCCCCGCCGTCAACCACGACACGGTCACCCGCTCGGCCGTGAGCAGCGCCGCCAGGCGTTCGGGGTCGAGCACGGTCTCGTCGTCGACGATCACCAGTGCGGCGCCGTTGAGCAGCGCGCCCCAGATCTCGAAGACGGAGGCGTCGAAGGTCAGGCGCCCGGTGCCGGAAACCCGGTCGGTGGCGGAGATCCGGGTCAAGCCCTGGCCAAGCGCCAGGCGGACCACCGCCCGATGGGGCACGGCCACGGCCTTGGGCACGCCGGTCGTACCCGAGGTGAACAGCGCGTAGACGGCGTCGCCGCCACGACGTGCGACGGTCACCGGTTCCGGGTCGTGACCGTCCGCGGTGATCATCACCGGCGACGCGTCGAGCCCGGCCGGCGCCGGGCCCTCCCCCGGCAGGATGACCACGCGGCTCAGCGACAGCTCACTGGTCAGCACACCCAGCCGGCCAGCCGGGTCTCGCGGGTCGAGCGGCACGTAAACGCCCCCGGCCTTGACGATGCCGAGCATCGCCACCGGAGCTTCCAGGCATCGATCACCCAGGATGCCGACCGGCTCGCCCGGCCGCACGCCGTTCGTGACCAGGTGAGCCGCGAGCAGGTCCGAGGCCCGGTCCAGCTCCGCGTACGTGATCCGCCGATCACCGTGCACAACGGCGGTCGCCACCGGCGTCCGAGCCGCCTGCCGCTGAAAGAGCTCCGCCATCGACATGTCATCCGGGTACGCCGTCCGCGGTCCCCACCGGGTCGCCGAGGTCGGGGCGTTCGGTTCCTTACGCGACATCGGCCCACTCCGCGCTCATGGGCGATCGCACACTCGCCCGCCGGGCTGCACGAGTCGCCGATCGGCGAATTCCCTTTCCGGGAGATCGCCTGTCAGCGTTCAGTATGAACCAGTGAACCGATTCGCGTGCCGCTCTGAGGGCGAGTGCCTGAGAACGATTTCTCCGTCAAGCGCCAATTCCGTAGTCGGGGTGCGGCGCTTGGCGGACGACATCTCGGCGTATGGATGCGCCAAAGGATGCCGTACTGAACAGGAGCAGGAGTCTCGGTTCGAGTGCCGACTCGTACGCCGCCAGCCCGGTGGAACGGTCTCCGACCCAGTAGAGGCCCGACATATGCATACGGGAACACAACGATATCGTGAAATCGTTCTTCGTCGGCGCATGGAACTCACCCGAGTGGGCCAGCGCATCACACGCTGGGTCGCCCTTCCGAGCCGGTGAGCCAAATGAGTCCAACCGTGTCGTTATTAGAGTCGTATTCCATCCGAGAGACGATCCGAGTGGTGGTCAAGATGCGCAGATCAGCCACTCTTCTCATCGCAGCCGCGCTACTTCTGGGCGGGTTCGGGTTCTTTGACAAGGATGATCAGGGACCGGATCTGGGTTCCGGACGAGTGGATGGGTGACCGCGACCTGTTCTCGCAGCTGTTCTTCAGTAACGATGTACGTCGCAAGCTCGAGGAGTTCACCTACGATGAATGACCCGGCACCGGGCCGTTCCGACTTCAAGCTCACCTGGCTGCACCTGTCGGACTTCCACTTCGACTCGGGCGGCCCGCACGCCACGGCGGGCCGGGACGACGTCCTCGGCGCGCTCGTCGACGACATCCGGCGGCTGCCCCGCGGGGTGCCGCCTACGGAGGACGTCACGATCTGGTTCGCCGGGTCGGGGTGCACTGACAACGCAGCCAAGATATGCCCCCTTCAGCGGAGTGGTAGATGCTGATCGCACTGGGCGGAAGTGGATCGCTTCGGACTAGCCGTCCGCTGGTATTCGGGCCGCAGGCGGACTGGATGGGGGCGTGGCACAGTACTCCTGGCGCTGACGCCTCACACTGGTCAAATGAGGTGGCGATTCCCCACTGCGGTGCTGTTGATCTGGTCGATGATGCTCGTTGGCGGCGGGATGCTGGCGTTCATCTGGTCGAGCTCGAATCCCGCCAATGCGGCCCAAGTAGTCGGCACGGTCGTAGGGGTGCTGATGCTGGTCGGTGGCGGGGTCACCGCTACGTGGCGCTGGGCAGGTGTGGCCGTCGAGAAGCTCAAAGCCAAGGCGGACGCTCGCACGGCGGAGACTGCCGCGCGGGTGGCGGTCGTCGATCGGCTGGCGCGGGGAGCGCAGAGTGGGTTATTGCCGCTGATGGGTAATGTAGCGCTGGAGACGCTGGGGGTGCGCCGTCCGCGGCACGGCGCGGACGGTTCCGATCGGCAGTTGGCATACACCCGGCGGCACCGGATGGACAGCTTCCTGCATGCTGCGCTGACCGAGCACGTATTCGTGCTTGTGCACGGCCCTTCAGCCGCAGGCAAGTCCCGATCTGTCGCCGAGGCCGCTCGTACGCTTTTTGGCAAATTGCGAGTGCTGGTACCCCAGATAGAGCCCAACGCGCTTCAGTTGATGTTTGAGTCCGACACGATTACGCCTGGGGCGATAGTCTGGCTCGATGACCTGGACCGCCATATCGACTCAGGCGTCACTGCCGCCATACTTGAACGAATCATTTCTATAGACGACGTCCGCGTGATCGCCACGCTCCGCAGTGCCGCCTATGAGCAAATCCGACCTGCAGGTGCGCTGCGCACCCCGGGCCGCGATGTGCTCGACTTGATACCCCATCAGGCATTAGTACCCTTCGAAGAATGGGACCAGTCCGACCGCGACGAGGCCTCTCGGCAAGGCCACGCTCGTCGAGGCGGTGCGGGTCCGCCACCGCCGTCCAACGCTGCAGCAGCGCGGTGGCGAACGCGAAGTTCTGTCCCCCGAGCGCCGTGGCCGCCCGCTCGATGTCGTCGACCCAACCCTCAAGATCCAGATCCGCCGAGGGTACGGACACCAGCGGCGCACCCGTACGCGCGGCGAGAGCCACGGTGAACCTCGCGCACGTGTCCTCGTCACAGCGGCTCAACGCGACATCGAGGACCTCCTGCGAGACACCGCGCGGGTAGGTGTGCGCGCCGAGCCGTTCCCATTTCGAGACGGTCCGCACGGCGACGCCGAGATAGGCGGCGTAGGCGCGCACGCTCATTCGCAGTGCGTATCGCAGCGCCTGCGCGTGGGCTCCGGTCCAGCGGTCCACCGCGATCATCGTGGCCGGCCCTCCTTCCCTCGGAGCACCCTCATGGGACCACGCATCGACGGGCGTGGCATCGAAGGTGCCACGGAGGTGCTACATCGGTCCGTTCCCGCCCGCCGCCGGCCGCCGGATGCTGAGAGCAACCGCACCGGAAACGGAGGATCCCGTGAACCCCACGACCGCATCCGACGCCTACCGCACCACCGCACCCCCACCGCCTGCCGCCACGGGCGCCGACTGCTGGCCGGAGGAGACACCCGACCCGGCCGCGCGCACCGCCCGCGACCTGCTCGACCCGGCGCTGTTCGCCACGCTCACCGCGCGCATCGCCGCAGACCGTCCCGACCTCATCGGCGACATGCCGGCCCGGATCCTCGACCAGGCCCTCGCGTTCCTCGGCACCTGCGCCGTGACGACCACACCGATCGGCCCGTCCGACCTCGTCGACATCGGCTGGCACACCCTCATCCTGCACACCGATCTCTACAACAGCCTCTGCCACCGCATCGCCGGCCGCTTCATCCACCACATCCCCGACAACCCCGCCGGCACGGGCGACAGCGCGCCGATCAGCACGACGACCGCCGCGATCACCACCGCCGGGTACCGCCTCGACCTGCCGCTGTGGACCAGCAGCGGCACCGCCGACTGCACGCAATGCCACGCCGGATGCACCGACAGTCCCACCCGCTGATCCGGGCGCCGGGAAGGCGGCCCGTAGTGGGCCGTGTCGGCCCTTAAGCTCGGCACAACCCGTCACGCCGGCAAGCAGGAGAACGAAGGATGCCCCGCCGCCAGTGGTCCGACCTCACCCCGCACCTGCGCGCTGCCGTGGCACGCGCGACCGGGGACATCACCGAGGCGGAGGATCTGGCGGCGGGCTCCGTCACCGATATCGCCACGATCCTGACCACCACACACGGTCAGATCTTCGTCAAAGGCCTCGACACACGAACCGCCCCGCCCCGCGCGATCCGCGGCCACGAACGGGAAGCCACCCTCAACCCGCTGCTCCCCGCCAGCAGAGTTCCGCGGCTGCGCTGGACGATCGCATCGGACGGCTGGCTGCTGCACGGCTACGACCGCGTCCCCGGCCGGCACGCCGACCTCAGCCCCGGCTCACCCGACATCCCCTCGGTCCTCACCGCCCTCGACGAACTCACCCACACCCTGACACCCGCGCCCGCCGCAGCGCTGGCCTTCTCACGCCGATGGGCCGACCGCATCCGCCCGGAAGCAGTCGCCGGCGAGACGCTGATCCACACCGATCTGACCCCACGCAACCTCCTCGTCAGCGACGATCACACCTGGATCGTCGACTGGACCGAACCCTGCACCGGCGCCGCCTGGATCCCCTACGCGTTCCTCACCATCAGACTCATCCGCGCCGGCCACACCCCAGAAACGGCGGAACACGCCGTCCACCGCGCCGACGCCTGGCAACGCGCCGCACCGGCCGCGCTGACACTCTTCGCGGCGGCCGCAGCCGACCTCTGGCACGGCTGGCACCGCACGATCGGCGCCAGCCACCACCTCCCACTCGCACAAGCAGCCGAGTCCTGGTCGAGGTACCGATCCGATCCTGTCCACTAACGCTCGGGGGCCGCGCTCCACCGCCGCACCGTTAAGTTTCGCGCCGTGACCGTGACACAGTGGTGGAGTCCTGCACGCCCGCGCTCTTCTCACGGGCCTCTTCTCGCCGAACGCATCCTGCCGCCGCATTCTTCGACCGTCACCCGGACGTGCTGGCCGCTACGGGATCAGCCGGGAATCGGCTACCGTCCTGCCGATGACCTGGACCGAGCCACACGTGTTCTACGCTCAGCTGGCCACGTTCCACGCCACGACTGCGGCGCTGATCACCGAACCCGGTTCGCGCAGGATCCTGCTCGTCAAGCCCGTCTACAAGGACGCGTGGGCGTGGCCCGGCGGCTACCTCGACGCCTGCGAGTACCCGCATGACGGATGCGCACGCGAACTCGCCGAAGAACTCGGACTCAGCATCACGCCCGGCCGGCTGCTCCTGGTCGACTTCGCACCTCCCACCGAACACCGCCGGCGCTCGCTGGTCAGCATGCTTTTCGACTGCGGCGAGCTGCCGCCGGACACGACGATCCGCTTGCAGGAGCGCGAACTCAGCGTGTGGGCGTTCTTCACCGCGGACGAAGCCGCCGAGCGGCTGCCCGCCACCGAACGCCACCGCGTCACGGCAGCGCTACATGCGCACCGCAACAACTCGACCGTCTACCTTCCCGGCTCCCCAGCCGAGCGGTGATTTCTCCCGCGCTTCGCTCGCAGCAACTGAGGCGAACATCCGGGTCGGGGCGGGCTCGGCATGCGTGGTCGCGACCCGCGCGCGGGTCTGCTGTCGCACCCCGACAGACCGCTGTCCGGCAGGCGGTCTTGCGGTGTAGCGGTGCCGCTAACGCCTGAACGGAAGCCTCCTACGCGTCATCCACAAACAGCGGGGGTCGTCCACAGACACCGCTGTCGGCAGGGCGGAGGAGCGTATGACTACGTCTGCGGCGGATACCGGTGAGTCGGTACGGCCTCGCAGGAGGGTGTGGACGATCGATGCGGTCCGGCGGTTGGGTGCGACCACGGACGTGGAGACGGCCGGGGCGATCTTCGGGATCGGCCGGTCGAAGGCCTACCAGCTTGCGAAGGCGGGCGAGTTCCCGGTGCAGCTGCTGCGGATCGGCCGCCGGTACCGGGTGCCGGTCCCGTCGATTCTCGAGTTGCTCGGCGCGGATCTCTGACTGACCGCGCCCGATGTCTGAGGAGGCATTCCATGTCCGACGCGGAGAAGATCATCTACGACGAGTTCCCAGACGCGATCCGCCGGGTACGGGCAGCGCTGGCGGACCGGGAGACGATGGACGAGGCGGTGCCGCTGGCATTGCAGCTGCTGGAGCACGGGTGGACGAGCGGCTCACAGGAGACGCTGGTGGGCTTGGCCTGGGATCGGCTGGGCCTCGGGGCGGGCATGAGCGCCAGTCTGCTGTTCCCGGAGGCATATGACTACACGCTGCTGGTCACCCCACGCGTCGATGACGCCGCGCTCCTGAACGAGGGCCGTGATCTGGCCCTGGCCGCTGCGGATGCCCTGGACGTCTTGTGCGCAGAGGCCGGCCAGCAGGACGACCGCCGGCGGGTGATGGTGAGCACCGCGGCGGCGTTACGGGCTGCGGCACGGTGGCCGGAATGAGCTACGGACAGTGACTGGACCGTGCGGTCGACGCGCTGGAGGCGGCAGCCTCGGACGCACACGACGACACAGCAGCTGGTCATGCGAACGCGGTGGCGGCGCTGGCGGCCCGGCGTCAGGTGTGGGCGGCCTTGGATGGGGTCCGGCAGCAGGTCGCTACGGGGGCCGGTCGAGGGCCGATCGCGCTTCCTTCCGTGGCAGGCCTTCGCATCTTGATGCGGGCCGGCGTGGAGTATCCGTCGGACATCGATCACTTTCTGCGAGCCGTGGCGGTGTTCGCGGCCGGGCAAGAGCCGTCCTCGTGGCCGGCGCCGCGGCCGCACGGAGTGGTCGCGGAGCAGCTGGTCTCGGCGGCTTCGGCGCTTCGCGCAGCCGGTGACGTTCTTGCGAGCCATATCAATCCGACCGCACTGGTCCGGAGCCGCCAGGGAGTGCACCTGCGGTCGCCCGGCAGCAAGGCTGGTGTGATCGGCGATCTGGCCTTGGTGGCGGAAACCGCGTGTGCCACGGACCAGGAGCTACGGCGGTGGCTGGAGCGCGGTATGCGCCGAAGCCCGGAGCTGAAGGCACTGCACGAAGGTGAGATACGGAGGATCGGCGGCCCTCTCGGCGAGGAGATCCGAAGGCAGTTCGAAGGGCACAGGTACGCCTCACCTGAGGTGATACGGCAGCTCCAGGTAGCGTCCGCGGTGGCGCCGGCGATGTGGCGGGTCGCACGGAACAGGGACGTGATCGGAGTGGTGCGGGCCGTCGCCGCTGACCTGTACCGCAACCCGGAGCAGGCCACCATACTCAGTATCTCGGATGCGTGCAGGCTGGGCATTCGGGCGGCAGAACGCGCGGCTCACCTCGGCGGCTGGCGAGCCGGCAAGAGCAGGGTGCGAAGCCACCCGGTGGTCGCCCTGTGGAGGACAGCGGGATTTCTCGTCGACGAGTACGGGCCGCAGCCGAAGGTCGAGTACCCGATGCGCGCCACCATCGCGGAGACCGTGGCATACCTGACCCTGCCGCCACCGCGGGACAGTTCGAACCTGCCCGGCAAACAGCACCACTTCAAGGACGCGCTGGCCGATCTCGCCGGAGGAACACTGCAAGCGCTCGAACACGCACTGATGAAACGGCAGCTCGTCACGGAGACCTACGTCCTCGGTGCGTCACACACCGGCCTGATCCGCCGCGCGGAGAAGCAATGGGAGGTGATGACGTCCGCTGACGAACGCATCGCGAACCTCACCGACATCCTCTCCGACCTGGCCACCCGCAGACCCGCGCCACTCAATGCCGCCCCGGACGTCGCCGCGCAACTCGACGCGGCGGCGCCCGGTCCAGCGTCGGCCCCCGCGGACCAACTCCACCGGCCACCGGACCTGACCACCTGGCCGGTTCCCCACCGCGGCCGCTGAGGAACGGCCCGCACCGGGGAAGGACGGCGCCAGCGGCGCAGCCGGGGCCGGACCGGCCGTCACGATCTCGGCGGCCCCAGGGAGCCGTTTCATCCCGCCCGGAAGGTCTGCATGGGCCGGCGCCGTTGACTGGGTGGCCGGTTCCCGACCGCAGCCGCTAAGCAGACGTACTGACTGGTCCGGGCGCGCCGAGGAGGACTCGGTGATGGCCTGCCAGCCCGAAGGCGACTGCCGGGGTGGGTCGCTCGAACGGGTGGCCGCATATCGGAAGATATCTTAATCGATTAGGTTGTGTTCCGCGCGGGCCGCACGGCTTGCGAAAGGACGCAGGCGGGCGCGCTCGCTGATCCGAGTACAGCTGGAGCGCGGAACCCGGGAGTGCCTGTGTCGTTGCCGTGCTGGAACGCCGGCCGGTCCGTACCTGATCCGTCAGCCAGGTACGGACCGGCCCACGCCCGCAGCGCCGATCCGGGATTGCTCTGCGCGCCGTCCCCGCGGTGCTGTCCGGCCACAACCGGCCGATCAATATTCGCAAGTGTCGTCCTGATCGGCTTCCCGTGATCGCCACCGGCTGACTTGAGCGAGAGCTAGACGGATCAGGGGAAGTTGGTGGAGTTCGAGGTACCAGGTGGTGTGTTCGTAGTCGGTACAGGTGTTGAGCAGGACGCGGGTGGGGTTGTCGGGCTGTCCTCGGCGTTGGATGGTCTGGACGAGTTGCAGGTCGATGACCTCTGAGCGGGTCGCTTTCGTGGGGCTGTGGTGGGAGACGGTCTGTCTGTCGGATCGGTGGTTCAGGCCCGGTGTTGTCTCGGTGGGCGCGATGCACCACTGAGGGTGGGAGATGCCGCCGGAGTCGATCCACGACGTCCAGTTCGCGGCGACGTCTTCCAGTGTCTCGGTTGCCGTGATGAGGCGTTCGATGCGCTGGTCGGTCAGGACCACGCGTTTGCGGTCACCGTCCGCTTCTGAGTTCCCCCCGTTTCGACGGAGCGGTGGTTACCTGCTTCCGGTTGGGGCAGGGGTGAGGTTATCTGGCTGGGTCTGGGCGTGCCAGGCCGCCTCGTATTCGTCCGGGCTGAGGTAGCCGAGTTCGCGTTGGATGCGGCGGGTGTTGTACCAGGTGTCGATGTAGGTGAAGATCGCGTTCTCGGCCTCGTCGCGGGTCCGCCAGGACGTGCGGTAGACGAGTTCGATCTTCAGGGTCGACCAGAAGTTCTCCATCAGCGCGTTGTCGAACGAGTCGCCGACTGAGCCCATCGAGGGGCGGATTCCGTTGTCGGTCAGGCGTTGTGAGAAGCGGAAGCTCGTGTAGTTCGAGCCTCTGTCGCTGTGATGGATCAGCTGGCCGTCGCGGACGTCGCGGGACCAGATGCCGTATTCGAGCGCGGCCAGGATCAGGTCGGTGTCGCAGCGGTCGGAGGTCTTCCACCCGACGATCCGGCGGGAGAACACGTCCCGCACCGCGGCCAGCCAGAACACGCCTTCCCCGCACGGGATGCGGGTGGCGTCGGCGACCCAGAGCCGATCCGGGGCCGCTGCGGTGAAGTTGCGCTCGACCAGATCCGGCGCCGGCGTGTGCCGCGGGTCCTGCCGAGTGGAGCCGCCACGCCAGCCGCGGCGCAGGAACGCCCCGTGCCAGCCCTGGCCGGCCATCAGCCGCTCGACCCGCTTGCGGCCCACGTGGATGCCGTCGCGACGCAGTTGCCGGTGGACACGGTCGGCGCCATAGGTGAAGCCGGATGCCTCCCAGACGTCGTAGATGTTGGAGAGCAGCCCGAGGTCGACCAGCTCCCGGTCACAAGGCTGCTCGGCCTGTTTCACCCACTGGTAGTAGGTCGACTCAGCGATCTGAAGAACCCGTAACAGGAGCGCGACCGCGAAGCGATCACGGTGTTCGTCGACGAACCTCATGACCGTCGCCGGGTCGGGCCGAGCTCCGAGGCGAAATACGAGGACGCCGCACGCAGGATCTCGTTGACCCGGCGCAGCTCAGCGACCTCCTCACGCAACCGGCGGTTCTCCTGCGCCATGTCGGTGCTCGGTCGGTCGTCGCGTTCACCTCGGTCGGCCTGATCCTGCCGGATCCAGTTGCGCAACGCCTCGTGATGCACGCCGAGCTGTTCCGCCAGCTTCCGGATCGTCGGCTTCGGCTCCGACTCGCGATACAGACGCACAGCACGCGCCCTCAGCTCATCGGGGTACTTCTTCGGTGCTGCCACGGATACTTCCTCCCCATGATCAGTCGATCATGCTTGAGAAGCTCCGCCAAACCGGGGGGAACTCAGGAATGGGCCTACGCCAAGCCCTACACCAGCGAAACCGCCAGACGCAAAGCCCTACCCGGCTGGCTACACACCTACAACCACCACCGCCACCACACCGCCATCGGCGGCCCACCCGCCAGCCGCGTACCCAACCTCTCTGGGCAGTACAACTACATGTAGTGGGCTGTCCACGAACGTTTGGGGTCCGTACCAAGATCGGTGTTTCCGGCTCTTCGGTCAGTAGGTTTCGGCGGCCGGCCAGCGGTCACCGAAGGTGATGGCGAAGGCGTTCAGCACGGGCTTCCAGCGGATCGTCCATCGTGCGCGGCCGGCCCCGGTCGGGTCCAGGCTGCGGGTCACAAGATACAGGCATTTCAACGCGGCCTGCTCGCTGGGGAAATGCCCGCGTGCGCGAACAGCACGACGGTAGCGGGCGTTCAATGATTCGATCGCGTTCGTCGAACAGATCACCTTCCTGATCTCGACGTCGTAATCGAGGAACGGGATGAACTCATCCCACGCGTTACGCCACAACCGGATCATCGCCCGGTATTTACTCCCCCATTTCTCCTCGAGGTCGTCCAGAGCGGCGAGCGCGGCGTCGGCGTTGACCGCCGTGTAAATCGGTTTGATGTCGCGTTTGATCGCGTCGGCATCCGCCCGGGAGGTCAGACGAAAAGTGTTCCGGATCAGATGAATGATGCAGGTCTGGACGATCGCTTGCGGCCACACCGCCTCGACGGTGTCCGGCAGCCCTTTCAGCCCGTCGCAGACGACGAAGAACACATCCCGCACGCCACGGTTCTTCAGATCCACCAGGACACTCATCCAGAACTTGGCGCCCTCGCCACCGGAGCCGGACCACAACCCCAGGACGTCTTTGTGGCCGTCCACGGTGACCCCGATGGCCGCGTAGACCGGCCGGTTGGCGACCTGGCCGTCACGGACCTTGACGACGATGGCGTCGATGAACACGGCCACGTAAACGGCATCGAGTGGCCGGGTCGACCATTCCGTCATCTCCGCCACGACTTTATCGGTGATCCGCGAGATCGTCTCTTTCGACACCGACGCACCGTAGATCTCCGCAAAATGCGCGGAGATCTCCCCGGTCGTCATTCCCTTCGCATACAACGACAACACGATCTCGTCGACCTCGGTCAGGCGCCGTTGCCGTTTCTTCACGATCTGCGGCTCGAACGTCCCTTCCCGATCTCGCGGCACGTCGATACGCACCTCACCGGCCGCATCCGAGATCACCGTCTTGCCGCGGCTGCCGTTGCGCACATTTGTCGACTCACGCTCCGGCGATGCCTGGTTCTTCGCATGACCGAGGTGTTCAGTCATCTCCTCGTTCAACGCGGTCTCGAGGACATTCTTGGTGAACAGCTTCAACAGGCCGTTCGGACCGGTCAGTTCCAGCCCGCGCGCCTTCGCCTCGGCCACCATCGCCGCCGCAGCGGCCTGCTCCGGCGACAGCTGCCGCCCGTCACCCTCGATCTTCTTCCGTGGACTCACAACGTTCGATGTCATCACTCACGGTGCCCATCCCGCCAGGACTTCAGCCCGGCGTGTCGGGCCGGAAACACCCCTCGTGGCACAGTCCCAACGTTTGCCGGGTCCGGGGTTAGGCGGCGGTCTGGGTGCGTGGTCGACCCCAGCGGTGTTGGCGTTCGCTGCGGATGCGGGCGCGTTCGCGTCGTTGGGCGGCCAGGACGTCGGGGTGGCGGGCGTTGGCGTTGCGCCAGCGTAGGTATTTCTGCAGCTCGCCGGTCTGGACGGTGTGGTTCGGGTGGTCCGAGCCGGCCATGACGAACGTGCGGAGTGGTCCGAACTGGGCCTCGATCGGGTTGGCCCAGGACGCGCTGGTCGGGGTCAGGCACAACTCGACCTTGTTGAGGGCCGCCCACCGGCGGATTTTCGCGGTCTTGTTCGCCGACAGGTTGTCGAGGATGACGTAGATCGGTGCCCCGTCCGGCCGCGCCGCGCGGATCGATTGCAGCGCGGCGAGGCTGTGATCTGCGCCTTTGCGGCGGCGGACGACTCCCCAGAGCTGGTCGTCGCCGAGGCTGTAGCAGCCGTGGAAGTAGCGGATGCCGTGCGTGCGGGTGTAGGTCGCGGGCAGCCGGCCCGGATCGGATCGCGGTGCCCACGTGCTGCCGTGGTGCGGGCGGATCGATAGCGGCCCGAACTGGTCGAAGGCGAAACACCGGTCCGGGAACGCGTTCGTGACCTGCTCTATCCGGTCGAGTTTCGCGTCGAAGTCCGGATCCGACGATTCCTTCCAGGTGCGTGTGCGCTGCCAGGACACGTCGTTGTCATGCAAAAGTTGCCGCAGCCGCTCCGGGCTGACGACCACCCGCCGGGCGGCATCACGGCCGGCGAGGTAGTCGGCGAGTTTCCGCAGGCTCCACCGGGTGAAGGGCTGCCCGAGCCGGCGCGGGTGTTGCGTGGCCGTCGTGACGATGAACGCTTCGTCGTCTTCACTGATCCGGCGGGGACGGCCGCCCGCCCACTGAGGGTTTAGGCAGGCCAGCCCCATCTGATTGAACATGTGGATCACGTCCCGGACCGTGTCCTCATGCGCGGCGACCAGCCGGGCGATCGCCGGGACCGGGGTCCCGGACGCGGACGCCATGATGATCAACGCCCGGCGGACCCGGACCGAGTCGTGCTTCCCGCGCCGGACGAGTTGTTGCAGCCTGCGGCCCTCGTCCTGGGTCAACCGCCGTGCCCGTACCGGCTCAGCCACCCCACACCACCCACCCTCGTCAGCGAACAACGCTGCCGAGACTGCCCCCGAACCACCGCCGGGCGGCGCAAGCCGCCCGGCGTGTCTCAGACCCGGTGAACGTTCGTGGACAGCCCACTAGAGCGTGTATCGAAGTCCACGAGGTGGCGGCGCGTCGTGGCTGAAAATAGGCGAGGTCTCCGGTAGAAGGTTTTTCGACCAAGAAACACCTGAATACCGGAGACCTCGTGGACACCTTAGCGGTGTTGCGGCGGCATGACCTGACCGACGTGCAGTGGACGCGTCTGGAGCCGTTGCTTTCTGTTCCTGACCAGGCCGGTGACCCGATGACCCCACCCGCACGCCTCCAGATCGTCCCGGCACCCGCCGACCAGCCCGCGCCGCTCACCGGCGGATGGGACCCGCCCGTCCCGCTGACCAGCAGTACCGCGCCACCGCCGTTCCCGGTCGACGTGCTCCCGCCCTGGCTCGGCGACATGGTGACCGCAACCGCCCGCTTCACCCAGACCGATCCCGCGATGGCGGGCGGAGTCGCGCTCGCGGTGCTGTCGGCATGCGCCGGCGGCCTGCTCGACGTGGAGGCCCGGCCTGGCTGGCGGGAACCGGTGAACCTGTTCCTGTCCGTCGTCGCCGAGCCCGGCGAGCGCAAGAGCCCGGTGCACGGCGCGCTCACCGACCCGCTCGAAGCAGCCGAGGCGACCCTCGCCGACCGAAGCCGCGCCGCGGTCGCAGAAGCCGCGGCCCTGAAAGACATCGCCTCCCGGCAGGCCGAGCACGCCAAAACCGTTGCGGCGAAAGCGACCTCGGATAAGCGCGACGGCGCCACCGCCGAGGCGGTCGCCGCGGCCCTTGCGGCCGAAGCGATCACCGTCCCGGCCCTGCCCAGGTTGTTCGCCGACGACGCCACCCCGGAGAAGCTGATTTCCCTCATGGCCGACAACGGCGGCCGGATGGCGGTGATCTCCGATGAGGGCGGGGTCTTCGACATGCTCGCCGGACGCTACAGCTCCGCCCCGAACCTCGACCCGTACCTGAAGGGGCACGTCGGCCGGCCGATCCGCGTCGACCGGCACAACCGCGAGGGCGAGTTCATCCCCCGGCCCGCGCTGACCGTCGGCGTCATGATCCAACCGTCCGTGCTGCGCAAGTTCGGCGGCAACGACGACCTCGCCGGCCGCGGCCTGGTCGCCCGGTTCCTGTTCGTGCTCCCCGCATCGCTGGCCGGATACCGCGAGATCGACCCCGACCCCATCCCCACACCGGTCCGCGACCTCTACGCCGAGAAGATCCACAGCCTCGCCGCGACGCTGGCGGAATGGACCGACCCGGCCGTGGTCGCGCTCACCGACGACGCGGCACGCATCCGCGCGACCGCCGCGGCCGACATCGAGCGGCAGCTTCGGCCCGGTGGCGCGCTGCGCGACGTGCGGGAGTGGGCGAACAAGCTCGCCGGCACCACGATCCGGCTCGCCGGGCTGCTGCACGTCGCCCATCGCCCGGACGACGCGTGGCGGCACCCGATCGACGCCGGCACCATGGCCGACGCCGTGCGACTGGCCGAGTTCTTCGTCGCCCACTACCAGACCGCCCGCGACATGATCACCGCCGACAAGGCCACCGGCCCCGCCCGCCACGTCCTCACCCGCCTGATCGAGAAGGGTCTTACCAGCTTCACCGTCCGGGAGCTGCACCGTAGCGTCCGTCGGCAGATCCGCAGTGCGGCCGAGGTGGCCGCCACGCTCGACACCCTCGCGCAGCTCGGGTGGGTTCGGCAGCGCGACGGCCGGTGGGAACTGCACCCTCGCGCCGCGGACCTGCTTGAAGCCGGTGACACGGTGACAGACGACCTCGAAACCGCCTTCACCGCAGGTCAGAGCATGGATGCAGGTGTCACCGGTGCCCGGTGACACCCCGGTGACAGCGGTGACGCCCCACGCCGCTGTCACCACTTGTCACCGCCCCCGGTGACAGACGGAAAACGGTCCTGACCTGCGACAACGGCGGCGCTGCGGCCGATTGTCACCGTGTCACCGCTGTCACCACCCTTTCCAACCTGCGTCACCGGATCGGCATCGGACGCGGTCCGCTCAGCGCCACGGAGAGGGTTTGGTGCATGCCGCCATACCGGCCACCCCCGGATCATGGCTCTACGGCGCTCTCAGTGGGCCGCTCAAACGGCCGCCACCACGCGCGATTGCGCACTCACGACCGATCCCGTCCGCGACCGGAAGGGCGCTCTCCATGCGGCTCAGGGCAGTAGAAAGCCTCGACTTCACCCAGTTGGAAGACCATACGCTGATCACCACGGAGGAACTTGCGCGGTTCCTGCGCATCGACCCATCGAGCGTCCGCCGTTGGCGGACCGGGCGCCCGCAGCAAGGACCACCGTTCATCCCGATGTCCGACCGGGTCATCATGTACCAGGTCGCGGACGTTCGACAGTGGCTCGCCAGCAAGCGAGTCGTACCGGAGGCAGCCTGATCATGGGCGCAGCACAGCAACCACCGACCGGCGTCGAACTGTCGTTCGATATGGAGCACCGACCCGGGCGTCCCAAGCCGTACAAGGCGCGGGCGCGCTGGACCGACCCCACCACCGGCGACCGCCGGTCGACCTCCAAGTCGTTCGAGACCGTGGAAGAGGCACAGCCGTGGTTCGCCGGCCTCACCCGAGCCGCCCGCGGCGGCATCGACCCGACCGCGGCCAACCGCCGGCTCGCTGAGTATGGCGACGACGTGATGACGCTGGCGACCCGCGGGCTTGAGGCGAAGACCCTCGATCCGTACCTCGGGGGATGGCGGCTCCGTGTGGTGCCGGCGCTGGGGCATATCCCAGTCCGGATGATCACATACGGCGCGGTCGACCGGGCAGTCCACGGCTGGATTGCGGACGGATGCAGCGTGTCGATCGTCAAGAACGCGCTCGCCATCCTGGTCCGGGTCATGGAACAGGCGGTGCGCGACGGGATCATCGACCGCAACCCGGCGCGGGTCACCGGCTGGCAGCGCGAGTACAAGCGGGCCGAGGACGAACTCGACGACCCGCGCTCGCTGGCGCTGCCGGACTGGGAGACGCTGGTCCGGCTCGCCGATGCCCTGGTGGCGGCATCGCATGACGGGTACCGCGGGTGGGGTGACGTGGTGCTGTTCGCCGCCTGCACCGCGGCCCGGATCGGTGAGGTGTCCGGCGTGCGGGCCGGTGACATCGACCGCAAGACGTGGACCTGGACGGTTCGCCGGCAGACCACGACGGCGCCGGGCGGGCTCATCGACAAGGGGACGAAGGGCAAGCGCGCTCGCCACGTGCCCGTGATCGTCGAGATCCGCGATCTGGTCGCGCACCGGCTCGACTCCGCGAAAGGGCCGGACTCGCGCCTGTTCCGCGGCCCGCGGGGCGGCCGGATCAGCACCGCGGTCCTCCGGGACGCCACGCACTGGGATGAGGTGGTGACCCGAATGGGCTTCGAGCACCTACGCCGACACGACCTGCGACACACCGGGCTCACGTGGCTCGCCGACGCCGGCGTGCTGACCCACACCTTGCAGAAGATCGCCGGGCACGGCTCGATCACCACGACGCAGCGGTACCTCCACCCGGACCGCCGCGCGATCGATGAGGCGGGAACGGCGCTGAGCGCGCACCTGACCGCCCGCCGGTCCCCAGGTGGTCCCCACCTGGGGACCGGCGGGCGGTCTAGATCAACATTTCATAAATCCCGAGGAATCAAAAGGGCCGCTGATCTGGGTTTTTCCCGGATCCAGCGGCCTTTCTTCGTTTGTCGGGACGGCCGGATTTGAACCGACGACCCCCTGACCCCCAGTCAGGTGCGCTACCAAACTGCGCCACGTCCCGCCCGCCGTGGGGATCGCTCCCTGCGGCAGTGCACATAGCCTAGCGCAGCCCCCTCCCACCTCACACGCACCCCCTCCACCCCAGCTATGACCCCAAGGGGATTACCCACGGGTAGCCTGCGCGGGACACGATGGCGACGCCCGATCCAACGTCGTCCTTCGATGTAAGGAGTCCGCCGTGGCCTACAAGCACCGGCGCCTGGTGGCCGCCGCCGTCCTGGCGTCCGCCCTCACCATGACCGGCCAGACCGTTGCCTCACCGGCGCAGGCCGCCAATCCGTACGAGCGAGGCCCGGCACCGACCAATGCGAGCATCGAGGCGGCGGCGGGGCCGTTCGCGACGGCGCGGCTGACGGTGGCCCGGTCGAGCGTTTCCGGGTTCGGGGGTGGGACGATCTACTACCCGACCAGCACCGCGGAGGGGACGTTCGGTGCGGTCGCCATCTCGCCCGGCTTCACGGCCAGCCAGTCGGCGGTGGCCTGGCTGGGGCCGCGGCTGGCGTCGCAGGGGTTCGTGGTGATCACGATCGACACGCTGTCGACGCTCGACCAGCCGGCCGCCCGCGGGGCGCAGCTGCTGGCCGCGCTGGACTACCTGACCCGCACCAGCACGGTCCGTACCCGGATCGACGCGACGCGGCTCGGCGTGATGGGGCATTCGATGGGTGGTGGTGGCAGCCTGTCGGCGTCGGTGACCCGGCCGGCGCTGCAGGCGGCGATCCCGCTGACGCCGTGGCACGGCACCAAGTCGTGGTCGTCGGACCGGGTGCCCACGCTGATCATCGGTGCGGAGAACGACACGGTCGCGCCGGTGGCCTCGCATTCCGAGCCGTTCTACACGAGCCTGCCGTCGACTCTGGACAAGGCGTACCTGGAGCTCAACAACGCCTCGCACTCGGCGCCGACGTCGACGAACGTGACGGTGGCGAAGTACAGCGTCTCGTGGCTCAAGCGGTTCATCGACAACGACACCCGTTATGAGCAGTTCCTGTGCCCGGCCCCGTCCGGCGCGGCCATCCAGGAGTACCGCAACACCTGCCCGCACTCGTAACGTCCCGGAACACAGCGGCGCCTCCCACGTCGTCGTGGGAGGCGCCGCTAGGTCAGTCAGGCGAACGCGGTCAGAGCGCCCGCCGGCCGCGACGGCCGCCGACACCGGCGACGAGCGCGACACCGATCGCGGCGAACGCGACCTGGAAGATGATCTCCCACCAGTCGATGCCGCGGGTGTCGGCCAGGCCGCTGAAGCGGGCCAGGGCCGTGCCGAGCAGGGCCGCGACGACGCCGATGACGAGCGTCAGCCACAGCGGGATGTTCTGCTTGCCGGGGACGACGAGGCGCCCCAGCGCACCGATGATGAGACCCACGATCAGCGCGGTGATGATGCCGGTGACGGTCACGTTGCTCTCCTTTGACCATCCAGTGGTCCCGGGGCGACTCGGGGGGTCGAGTCGCTCTCTCCTGCCGGTGACCGGCCCCAGCCGGTCGACAGATGGATTCCCGGCTCCGCCGATTTTCAATCCACGATCTCGAAGAACTCCGTACATCGTTCAGGTGATCGCCACCACATCGGCCAAAAGCCACAATTCGCTTTCCCGCTTCCGGCGTGGCGCCGCCCGCATGCTCCCGCGGGCAAACCCGCGGTGGCCTCCGGCTCCGCTGGCGCTCCGCTCCGGCCGCCGCGTCGGAGCCGGTGCCGACGCCGGTCACCGCGAGCCGCCGGCCGACCGGGGCCCGGCTTCCGGCCGCGGCGGCCGCGACCACCACCCCCGGGGCGACCAGCCGGCAACCACCACCCGACCGCGCAGTGACCCGGCCACCCGACCGCGCAGGTGACCCGGCCACGCCGGCTCGAACCGGAACATCGCCGTTCCGGTTCGCGATCACGACGGCGGCGCGACCCCGGGCGGCGGACGGCAGACGCGGGGCCTGGGCCGGGCGTCTGCCGTCCGGTGGCGCCCGGCCCGGGAGCGGCTAGGCTGATCATCACCTATGACCAGTGACCACAGCCGCGGCGTGACCGTCGGCCTGCGTTCGCCGCGCGGGCCGATCCTGCTGGCTCTCATGCTGTCCACCGGGCTGATCGCGATCGACGCCACCATCCTGGCCACCGCGGTGCCCAGCATCGTCGGCGAGCTGGGCAGCTTCGATCAGTTCCCGTGGCTGTTCTCCGTCTACCTGCTCGCGCAGGCGGTGTCCGTACCGATCTATTCGAAGCTCGCCGACACCGTGGGCCGCAAGCCGATCATCCTGGTCGGCATCGCGGTCTTCCTCGTCTCCTCGGTGCTGTGCGCGGTGGCCTGGAACATGACCGCACTGATCGCCTTCCGGGCGTTGCAGGGGCTGGGCGCGGGCGCGGTCGCACCGGTCTCCGTGACGATCATCGGTGACATCTACTCGGTCGAGGAGCGGGCGAGGGTCCAGGGTTACATCGCCGGCGTCTGGGCCGCGGCGTCCGTGCTCGGGCCCACGATGGGCGGCCTGTTCGCGCAGTTCGCGTCCTGGCGCTGGATCTTCGTGGTGAACGTGCCGCTCTGCCTGGCGGCCGGGTGGATGCTGCTGCGCGCGCACCGCGAGACCGTGGCGAAGCGCCGGCACCACATCGACTACGCCGGCGCGGCGACACTGACGGTCGCGCTCACCGCGCTGATCCTGGCGGTACTCGAGGGCGGCAACGCCTGGGCGTGGCGGTCCGTGCCGAGCGTCGCCACGTTCACGGTCGGCGCGGTCGCGCTGGCCGGGTTCGTGCTCATCGAGCGGCGGGCCGCGGAACCGATCATCGACCTGAGTCTGCTGCGCCGGCCGATCATCCTCAGCACCACCTGCGCCGGGCTCGGCGTCGGGGCGATGCTGACCGGCATCACCAGCTTCGCCCCCACCTACCTGGAGAACTCGATCGGCACCGTACCGCTGGTCTCCGGGCTCGCGGTGGCCGCGTTCACGCTCGGCTGGCCGCTGGCCGCCACGAACGCCGGCCGGCTCTACCTCAGGTACGGGTTCCGGTCCACGGCCGTCGTCGGCAGCGCCATCGCCACGGCCGGCGCGGTCGCGCTGGCCGGCACCGCGGCGTGGCCGAGCCCGTACACGGTCGCGGCCGTCACGTTCGTCATCGGGTTCGGGCTCGGCTGGACCGCGGTCCCCACGCTCATCGCCGCCCAATCCTCCGTCGACTGGGAGCAGCGGGGCGTGGTCACCGGCGTCTCCATCTTCGCGCGCACGGCCGGCAGCGCGATCGGCGTCGCCGTCTTCGGCGCGATCGCGACCAGCATCATCGCCGCGGGCGCGGGCGAGCACGACTTCGACACGATCGTCTCCGCCTCCACCTGGGTCTTCGCCTCCGTCGCGGTCGCGGCGGCGCTGACCGTGGCCGCGGTCCTCGCGATGCCGCGGACCCCGGCCGTCACCCGGCCCGCCGGTCCGGCCGACCACCACATTTGATCCACTCGTAGTGGATCAAATACACTCCGCGCCCGTGAAGAACACCCGCCTGTTGGCGTCCACCGTTTTCTGCGTCTCCGTCCTGGCCCTGTCCGCCTGTGGCGGCAGCGACTCCGGCACCACCGACACCGCCGCCCCGGCGTCCTCGGCGGCCGCCACCACCGGCGCCCCCGCGGCGTCCTCGGCACCGGCCGGCGCGGCCGTGTCCGACAAGCAGATCTGCGACGCGGCCGTGCAGGCCACCACCGCGTTCGGCCAGCAGCTCGCCGAGTCGCTGAAGGCCGGCAAGCAGTTCGGCGACGCCGAGATCAAGGCCGCCTGGGCCGCGATGGCCACCGAGCTTGCGGTCGCCCAGGGCGGCGACAGCGACGTGGCGAAGGCCGCGCAGAGCCTCGGCGCCGAGCTCTCGAAGGCCGCCTCCGCCACCGATGTGGCCGCGGCCGAGGAGTCGCCCTCGTACCAGAAGGCGGTCACCGACCTCGAGACCGCCTGCAAGGCGCAGGGCGTCGACCTCAACGCCTCCTGACCCGCACGGGCCCGCTACCGGCGCGCGCCGCTGACGGCCGCCGGTAGCAGGCCCGGCGCCCGCGGGAAACGAATTTGATCATGGAAGCGGTCGTCGCATACGATCCCGCGCCGTGAAGAACATCCGCCTGATGGCGTCCACCGTTTTCTGTGTCTCCGTGCTGGCGCTGACCGCGTGCGGTGGCGACGACTCCACCACCTCCACCGACGACACCGCTGCCGCCGCCCCGTCCGCGGTCGCCACCACCGGCGCGCCGGCCGCGTCCGAGGCGCCGGCCGCCGCGGGCGCGTCCGACAAGGAGATCTGCGAGGCGGCCGTGGCGAACACGAAGGCCTTCCAGAAGAAGATGACCGACTCGCTGGCGGCGGGCAAGACGATCGGCGACGCGGACGTCAAGGCCGGTTGGTCCGACCTGGCCGGCGTGCTGGCGGTCGCCGAGGGCGGCGACAGCGACGTGGCGAAGGCCGCCCAGGCCTACGTCAAGGAGCTGAACACGGCCGCCGCTGCCGCGGACACCACCGCCGCCGGTGAGTCGCCCGCGCTCGGCAAGGCCAACTCCGACTTCAACGCCGCCTGCAGCGCCGTCGGCGTCGAGACGATCGGCTAGTGGGCTGTCCACGAACGTTTGCCGGGTCCGGGGTTAGGCGGCGGTCTGGGTGCGTGGTCGACCCCAGCGGTGTTGGCGTTCGCTGCGGATGCGGGCGCGTTCGCGTCGTTGGGCGGCCAGGACGTCGGGGTGGCGGGCGTTGGCGTTGCGCCAGCGTAGGTATTTCTGCAGCTCGCCGGTCTGGACGGTGTGGTTCGGGTGGTCCGAGCCGGCCATGACGAACGTGCGGAGTGGTCCGAACTGGGCCTCGATCGGGTTGGCCCAGGACGCGCTGGTCGGGGTCAGGCACAACTCGACCTTGTTGAGGGCCGCCCACCGGCGGATTTTCGCGGTCTTGTTCGCCGACAGGTTGTCGAGGATGACGTAGATCGGTGCCCCGTCCGGCCGCGCCGCGCGGATCGATTGCAGCGCGGCGAGGCTGTGATCTGCGCCTTTGCGGCGGCGGACGACTCCCCAGAGCTGGTCGTCGCCGAGGCTGTAGCAGCCGTGGAAGTAGCGGATGCCGTGCGTGCGGGTGTAGGTCGCGGGCAGCCGGCCCGGATCGGATCGCGGTGCCCACGTGCTGCCGTGGTGCGGGCGGATCGATAGCGGCCCGAACTGGTCGAAGGCGAAACACCGGTCCAGGAACGCGTTCGTGACCTGCTCTATCCGGTCGAGTTTCGCGTCGAAGTCCGGATCCGACGATTCCTTCCAGGTGCGTGTGCGCTGCCAGGACACGTCGTTGTCATGCAAAAGTTGCCGCAGCCGCTCCGGGCTGACGACCACCCGCCGGGCGGCATCACGGCCGGCGAGGTAGTCGGCGAGTTTCCGCAGGCTCCACCGGGTGAAGGGCTGCCCGAGCCGGCGCGGGTGTTGCGTGGCCGTCGTGACGATGAACGCTTCGTCGTCTTCACTGATCCGGCGGGGACGGCCGCCCGCCCACTGAGGGTTTAGGCAGGCCAGCCCCATCTGATTGAACATGTGGATCACGTCCCGGACCGTGTCCTCATGCGCGGCGACCAGCCGGGCGATCGCCGGGACCGGGGTCCCGGACGCGGACGCCATGATGATCAACGCCCGGCGGACCCGGACCGAGTCGTGCTTCCCGCGCCGGACGAGTTGTTGCAGCCTGCGGCCCTCGTCCTGGGTCAACCGCCGTGCCCGTACCGGCTCAGCCACCCCACACCACCCACCCTCGTCAGCGAACAACGCTGCCGAGACTGCCCCCGAACCACCGCCGGGCGGCGCAAGCCGCCCGGCGTGTCTCAGACCCGGTGAACGTTCGTGGACAGCCCACTAGTCACCCGCACCTCGGGCGGGGGTCGCCCACCCTCCGGAAGCCACCCGGCACCGCGAAGCCGGGTGGCTTCACCATGTGCGGGCGCCGGCGCCGGGCGGCACGTGTCAGGCCGCGGGCCGGGCCTGACGCAGCGTGGTGACCATCATGTGCACCGTGCGCGGGCCGGCGATGCCGTCGGCCGGCAGGCCCATGGCGGCCTGGAACCGGCGGACCGCGCGGGACGTCGCGTCCGGTGAGCCGTCGCCGGTGCCGACCCGCAGTGCCTCGAGCAGCCGCCGGACCGTACGGTCGTCGGCGGGTGGGTTGGCCGTGTCGTCCACAATCCCGGACAGCGCCCTGGCCAGCGCGCTGATCGTCGTCGTCACCGTCATCGGGTCCTCCCTGGAAGCCGGGGTTCTGTTCCAGCATGCCGACCCGGACCTGGGTCGACCTCCGGCAAAGGACCTGAACCGGCTGTGGATCCGGTACGACTTTCGGCCGATCCGGACCCGTAAGGAACCATTCGGGGGTACGCGTTCGGCGTACCCCCGGATCGGGTCCTGTCGATCGCGGCACCGGCCGTCGCGGGTCGCCGTCACCGTCCGTCCGATGTGACAGCGCCCGCTACCGTCGGCGGCGTGGACGACGACGAGGTTCCCGGCGCCGACCGGATGATCGAGCGGGTGAGCGGCCGTGGCCGGCGGAGGAAGTGGGACGGGGCCTCGTTCGGGCCGCGGGAGCTGGCCGCCGCCGGGTCCGCGCTGCTGATCCTGGTGGTCCTGATCAAGATCTACGGCGTGGCGCACTTCTCGCTGACCACGACGACCGGCCTGCTCGCCGCCCCGCCGGTGCAGGTCGCGCTCGGCACGGTGACGATCTACGCCTACCACGTGCTCCCCGCGCTGGCGCTCGGCACCTGCTGGCTGGCCGTGCGCTACCGGCGCGACATCGCCTGGGGTGTCTGGCCGGTGATCGTGATCGTGGCGATCGTGGCCACGCTCGCCTCCCCGTTCCAGTACCTGCTCGTCGAGCTCGGCGTGGTCGCGGTCGCCGCGCTGCTGGAACTCGGGCTCTGGCGCCTCATCCGGCACCGCACCTCCCCCACGCTGAACGGCCTGCGCGGCATGATGTTCGTCTACCTGGCCGCCGCCGTGCTCGCCTACCAGTTCCTGGCCAGCCTGGACGCGCCGTGGGTGTCCGCGCAGGCGTTCCGGGTCGACTCCGCCGCGGTCGTGCGCACCCAGCACATGACCTGGGACCAGAACGAGTTCGACGTGCTCAGCGACCGGGTGTTCATCGGCTACCCGATCGCCGAGGAGGCCGGCTGGCTCACCGTCCTGCACGCCGACAGCCGCTACCTGATGCGCTTCCCGTCCTCGTCCGTCCGCGACCGCCTCACCTGCCACTACGAGAAGGACCAGTTGCAGGGCGACCGGCCGCTGCTGTCCGTCCTGCAGGGCCGGCCGTACGACTCCCCCAACATCGACTGCGAGCTCGTCCGCACCTACCTCTACGGGCGGCCCTGAGGCCCGCCCGCGGCCGCTATCGGGGTTCCGGCATCGGCTCGGCGTACGTGCGGAATCCGGCGCGGGTGGTGTGGATGCGCCAGAGGCGGTCGGCGAGCGCGGCCGGGTTCTTGTCCGGGTGGTCCGCGGTGATCGCGCCGGGGACGATGAGCTGCGCGACGTGGATGCCGTCCGGGGCGAGCGTGTCGTGCAGCATGGTGGCGTAGGCGGTCTCGGCCGCGAACGCGATCGACGTGCCGGCGACCGCCGGGTTCGGCCTGGTCGCGCTGCCGCCGTTGACGAACAGGACGGTGCCGCGGCCGAGCGCCCGCATGCCGGGCAGCACGGCCTGGACGGCCGTGACCGGCCCGAGGACGGAGAACTCGACCGCGGCGGTGATGTCGGCCGTCGTCGTCTCCGGCAGCGGACGCAGGAAGTCGTGGTGCGGCAGCGGGCTGTACTGCAGCACCTCGACCGGCCCGAGCTCGCCGGCGGCCCGGCCGAGCGCGGCGGTGAGTGCCGCCGGGTCGCGGACGTCCGCGGCGTACCCGCCGATGGTGGTGATCCGGCCGTTGAGCTCCGCGGTGAGCGCGTCGAGCCGTCCCTGGTCGCGCGCGATCAGCGCGACGGCGAACCCTTCGGCGCCGAACCGGCGGGCGACGGCGGCACCGAGTCCGGGGCCGGCTCCGATGATGGCGATCGTGGTCATGCACCGAGCAGAGCACGTGTCGCCCGGTAGCGGAAGGCGTTCCGCGCGCACGCCGGGCCGGCGCCGGTCCGGCGCCGGTCCGCACGGGCCGAGGAGAGCGCGGGAGCTGTGCGCCAGTCCTCCGCTCGCGCGGAGGTCCCGAATCGAACGGTGTAGGAGGAAGCGCCCGCATGGCCTCGGCTGTGGCCGATCCTACTCGGGGAGCAGCTCGGCGAGCCGGTCCAGCAGGTAGACGTCGGAGCCGTCCGGCAGGCCGTCCGGGGCCTCGAGGCCCACGAACGTGACCGGTTCGGCCGGTGGCCGGCCGTCCCACACGCGCACGTCGGTGCGGTGCCGCCACAGGCCGACGAGGTAGGAGACCGTGAGGTAGTCGCGCTCGACCAGCGCGCGTACCCGGTCGGCGACGGTGAACGTGTTGTCCTCGACCTGGTTGAACGACGGCGTACCCGGCAGGTAGAGGTGCAGCCAGATCGCCTCCCAGCCGCGACTGCCCGCGGCGAACACCACCGGCAGCGCCACCCGGCCGTTGCCGCGCAGCTCCGAACGGGCCCGCACGGTACGCGCGTCGAACGGCGCGCCACGCCGGCCCCGGCCGCGGGTCTGGTAGCCGAACATCGACTCGGCGACCGCGTCGAACGGCTCGCCGGCGTAGACGTTCACCTGCGGCACGACGTACGCCCAGGCCTTGTTGCGCGGTACGTCGATGAACTCGGTCGCACCGTCGGCGGCCTCGGTCAGGTCGCCGGAGTGCACCACGCCGCCGTGGCGGTAGTTCGTCCAGGACACCTGGCCGGCGGTGTGGAAGTCCCGGTCGAGCAGCTGCACGGACAGGTCGTAGTCGGTGCGCCGGGCGCTCTGCCGCCAGTACGTGAAGAAGCGCAGCCGGTCGCCGGTGACGACGGCCCGCGAGCCGCGCGGCAGCACCGCGAAACCACCGGCGGAGGCCTTGCCGGACAGCGGCAGCGCCACGTCCAGCACGGCCGGGTCGACCAGCAGCGGCCGGTCGAACACCGGCAGCCGCGCGCCGATCTCCGCGTCGAGCAGCGCCGACAGCTCGTCGACCAGGTCACCGGGCAGCGGGGGACGCGCGTCCGGGCCGACCCACGCGCGCTGCGACCGGCCCACGAACATGCGGGCGGACGCGGGCGCGCGCCGGTTCGCGACGTGTTCCCGCAGCGAGCACAGCACCCGCCCGGAGGCCGTCCCGAGCGCTCCGGTGACCGCGCCGACGACGGTGGCGCGCGCGTCCGCCGGCGCCGACCGCAGCAGCCGGTCCGCGGCACGCAGCAGCAGGCCGGGCGCGGCGGACAGCACGGACGTGGCCGCGCCGACGTCGCCGGCGCGCATCGCCGCCTCCGCCCGGCCGGCCAGCGACGGCACCCGCCGCTCACCGCGCGCGACCGCGAACACGTCCGCGGCGTGCGGCCACCGCGGGTACTCGTGCGGGTGCAGCCGCTCGCCGAGCCGCTTCCACCGCTCCGCGTGGCGGGCGACGTCGGCGAGCTTGGCCGGGCTCGCGCCGACGACGTCGTGCAGCGCGGCCAGCAGCACCCGCCGTTCCCGGCGCGGGAACGCCCGGAAGCGGGTCGGCGCGCCGAGCGTGGCGTCGCCGCCGGAGACGTGGCAGGCCAGCCGCAGCACGTCGGTCGTGGTGTCGACCGCGACCAGCGGGCGGCCGAGGACCAGCCGGACCCCGTTGAGCACGGCCCGGTTCTCCCGGACCGGGATCGTGGCCGGCTGCGGACCGTCCGCGCAGGCGACCGCGAGCTGACTCAGGACCGCCAGGTCCGCGGCGCCGAGCGGCGTGCTGGCGCCGGCCATCGACAGGTAGAGCCGCTCGGCCTCGGCCTGCGCGGTGCCGCCCAGGTGCAGCCGCGTCAACCGGTCACCGGCCGACGCGATCAGGTCGTCGTGCGCGGCCAGCAGCTCGGCGTACGTGTGCCGGTAGGTGCCGTAGCCGGGCAGGTCGAGCAGGTTCAGCCCGGGCCGGACCACGGCGCCGGCCGGGTCGCCGCCACCGGCGAGCACGGCCGCGCGCAGCCGCTCCAGCCAGAACTCCGTCGTGTCCGGCACACCGTCCGGGAAGCGCAGGAAGTAGGCGTTGTGCCGGACGTGGTCGCCGACCAGCTCGCGCACCGCGCCGACGACCGTGACCGCGAGATCCGTCGCCGGCCCGGGCGCCAGCCCGCCGACGTGCTCCAGCAGCTGCCGGGACGCGGTGAACCCGGCGTCGAGCAGCACGGCGTCCAGCTGCCGGGCCACGGCCGCACCGTCACCGGCCACGCCGGTGCTCGCCGGCACGCGCAGCGTCCTCTGAATGATCAGCTTCTCCAGCACGCGCGTCCTCCGTCCGTCACCGGCGTGCAGCCATTACCGGAAGTGGGTCGCCGAGGATTCGAACCTCGGACCGCCGGATCCAGAAAGGAGAAGGAAGTACCCTCATGACCGTCCGGGACGGAGAGCGAGCGCGCTACCAAGTCCGGTGCTCTGACCGCTGAGCTAGCGACCCGGGACCGATCCTCACACGCGTGCGGACGGCCGGGCAATCGAGTTACCGGTGGCCCGGTGAGCGGGTCGCGCCTTACCTCTGCCGCTCCGCCGCGCGTCCGTACCGTTGATTCATGCCCTTTCGCGGCCCGCACTGACTGATTCGTCGGTCAAACATGCGATCGCGGCCATATCTGCTCCCCCGCGCCGGTCGCCGACGGACACTGATGGTCCTTTGTGTTATCGGCCTGCCGGGGGGCGGGCTCACCAAGAGGGGGACAGGCATGAAGGTCGGAAAATCATGGGCGAGGGTGGTTGTCACCACGCTGACCGCAATCGTCGTCGTCGCGTTGCCGACGGTCGCCGCGGCCTCGGTGACCGTCGAGCGTGCGGCACCACGAGCGGCGGTCGCCACCACGAACCTGTACCGGCTCTACAGCGGTAGCGCCGGCGACCACTTCTACACCACCAGCTGGTCCGAGACGCAGAACGCGTTCAACAACCTCGGATACAAGTACGAGGGCGTGGCCGCGCGGGTCTGGACGACGGGCGGCGGCGGCCGGGTCGCGCTGCACCGCCTGTACCACCCGGGCAACGGCGACCACTTCTACACCACCAGCTGGACCGAGGCGCAGAACGCGTTCAACAACCTCGGATACAAGTACGAGGGCATCGCGGCGCACGTGCGGGCCACCAAGGGCGGGGGCCTCGTCGCGCTGCACCGCCTCTACCACCCCGGCCCCAGCGACCACTTCTACACCACCAGCTGGACCGAGGCGCAGAACGCGTTCAACAACCTCGGATACAAGTACGAGGGCATCGCGGCATACGTCCTCCCCGCCTGATCCGGCGGCGTGATCCGCAGGTGGCACCCGGACCGCGCCGGGTGCCACCTGCGAATCCCTCCGCCGGCGGCAAAACCGGATGCCGGCCACGAACGGATGGGTGACCGTGGTGCCGCCGGTCAGCCGTAGGGGTCGATCGTCACGTCGGTGAAAGCGGCGTGGACCGGGCCGGCGCCCGAGCGGGTCACACCCAGCCCGACCACGCCGTCGCCGGAGGACGCCACGCTGGTCGCGCCGGTCAGCAGGGGCTCGCCGTCGAGTTCGACGGTGACCCGGCCGCCGGTCTGCGCCAGCGCGACCCGGTGTGTGCTGCCGACCTCGAGGCTGTCGACGGGCCGGAAGTCGACGGCCTTCTGCCGGGACAGGTCCAGGAGAGTGACCTTCGACTGGCAGACGACCGCCGCGTAGCCGCTGCCACCGGTTCGGCTGAACTGGAGGATCCCGCAGGTGCTGGCCGTGACCAGGCTCAGTCCGGCGGAGAGGTGCTGGCCCTCGCCGGCGTGCTCGGGCGGGTACGCGCACCAGTACGTGCCCTCACCGGCGGTGGACAGCCGCACCTCACCGTCCCCGCCGACGAAGCAGCTGCCCTTCGGTACGGCGGGGCCGGCCTCGGCCGGCCCGGCGGACGACGGCGGACGCCTCGGGTCCAGGACGCCGGACGTGTACAGGTCCCCGATCGGCTTGAACGCCAACGCCATCTGCGTGACGAGCGCGACCATCCCGAGCGCCACCAGAATCCCGATCCAGACCCGCTTCGTCATCACACCGTCCATGAAGGATGCTCACCACCGTGCCGGCCCATGATGACAGCGGTTGTCGACACCCGGGGGAACACGATCCGGTCGGTGAAGCGGCCGGGGTGCGGGAGGCCGATGCCGTCCAGGGCGCGGCCCGCGCCGGCGGGCGAGCGGGAGGGGGGACTCGGGCTCGCGCGCCGGGCGGTGAACGGGCGGGTGTGGTTCAGAGCGACCGGAGGACGCGGACGCGGTCGGCGATCGCGCGCCGGGCGACGTCGGACGTGAAGGCGATCGAGTCGAACTCGTGCGGGGCGCCGGGGTGCATGTGGAACTCGACCTGGACGCCCGCGCGGCTGAGGGTGCTCGCGTACGCGAGGTTCTCGTCGCGGAAGACGTCGATCTGCCCCACCTCGAGATAGGCAGGCGGGAGCCCGGTCGCGTCGTCGAGCCGGGCCGGGGCGGCGGTCGGCGGCACGTCGGGGCCACCGGCGGCCTCGCCGAGCAGCGCCGGCCACGCGGTCCGGCTGTCGTCGTAGGACCACACCGCGTACCGCTCGATGTCGGGGTCGGGTGCGGCGAGCCGGTCGTCGAGCATCGGCATGATCAGCAACTGGTGGGCGATCTTCGGGCCGCCGCGGTCGCTGGACAGGATCGCCAGTGCCGCGGCCATCCCGCCGCCGGCGCTGTCGCCCATCACCGCGATCCGGTCGCGGTCGACGCCCAGTTCCGGCGCGTGGTCGTGCAGCCAGCGCAGCGCGGCGTAGGCGTCCTCGATCGGCGTCGGGAACGGGAACTCGGGCGCGCGGCGGTACTCCACCGACAGCATCGGCACACCGGAGGCGGACACGTAGCGGGCGACCGGGCCGTCGAACAGGTCGATGTGGCCGAAGATGTAACCGCCGCCGTGCAGGAAGACCGCGGCCGGGGCCGGGCGTCGCGCCGTCCTTGGCGTACCAGCGGGCCGTGATCCGGGTGCCGTCGTCGGCGGTCACGGTGTGGTCGGTCATCGTGACGTCGGCCGGCATCGGCTGGGCGTCGCTCGCGGCGCCGATGACCGGCTCCCAGAAGGCACGACGCCCCTCGACGTCACCGACTGCGGGGGGTGTGACACCGGCCATCGGGGCCAGCGCCGCGGCGATCTCGGGATCAAGGGAGAGAGCCATGACGTATTTCTCCTGTTCAGCGTGTATCAGGCGGCGGGCGCGAGGATGATCGTCTTGCCGGGCAGTTCACCCGTGCCGGCTCGGGTGTGCAGTGCGGGCAGGTCGGCGAGCGCCACCCGCTCGGCGACGTCGACGCGCAACTCGCCGGTGCCGACGCGGGCGGCCAGGTCGGCGAGCTGGTCGGCGTCGCTGCGGACGAACAGGTCGATGCCGCGTACGCCGCGCGCCTCGTCGGACGGGGCCGGCATCCAGACGGTCGTGTTGACCAGGGCGCCGCCGTCCCGGACCAGCGTCACCAGCGCGGCCAGCTGTTCCGGGGTGACCGGCGCGAGGTTGAGCACGAGGTCGACCGGCTCGGTGACCGCCGCGACCACGTCGGTGGTGGTGTGGTCGATCACCCGGTCGGCGCCGTCGGACTTGACGCGCTGGGCGCTGCGCGGGCTCGCCGTGGCGATCACCTCGGCACCGATCTCCTTGGCCAGCTGTACGGCGTACCCGCCGACCGCTCCGCCGGCGCCGTTGATCAGCACCCGCTGGCCGGCGGTCAGGTTGCCGTGGTCGAACAGCGCCTGCCACGCGGTCAGGCCGACCAGCGGGAGCGCGGCCGAGTCGGCCAGCGGGATGTTGCGCGGCGCACCGGTCAGGATCTCGGCCGGCGCGATGACGTACTCCGCGGCCGCCCCGGCCCCGGTCATCGGCAGGAAGCCGATGACCCGGTCGCCGACCGCCAGGTCGGTCACGCCCTCGCCGAGCGCGTCGACCGTGCCGGCCACGTCGATGCCGGGCGTGTGCGGCAGCCGGACCGGGATCGGGCCCTGCATGTAGCCGGCGCGGATGTTGCCGTCGACGCCGTTGAACGACGTCGCGGCGACTCGGACGCGGACCTCCCCGGCGCCGGGGACGGGCTGCTCGACGTCCTCGTAACGCAGGGCCTCGGGCCCGCCGAACTCGTGGAAACGCACTGCCTTCATCGCTGGACCTGCTTCTCGTGAATGCCGTCGGTGGGCTTCGCCACCCGAAGCGACCGCGGGGCGGGAGTGACCCGCGACCGCTTCGGGTGGCGAAACGTCCCGCGCCGCGTCACCAGGGCCACCCGGAGGCGGCCGCTGGATCCGCGGTCGCTGGAGACGTCACTCAATCTGGCAGGGTCCGGCGCGGTTATCCTGGGCCGGCCCGGCCCACCCTGATGATCGCCGGCTCACCGGCGTCCTCGACGATCTCCGCGAGCCGCGCCGCGTCGGCCGAGCCCGGCGCCGCGGTCAGCATCAGCGCCGCCAGATCGTCGCCCGGGATGGCGAGCAGGCTGCCGACCAGCGTGACCGCGCCGGCGTCCGGGTGCACGAACGCGGCACTGCTCTCGTAGGCCGTCACCGGCCGCGGCTCACGCCACAGCGTGTCGAACAGCCCGCTCCGGCTGCGCAGCTCGTCGACCAGCGCGGCGAGGGACGCGTCCGCCGGATAGCGCAGCAGCGCGCTCCGCAGGCGGGCGACGAGAATCGTCTGATGATCGGTCGCGTCGGCCGCGGACTGCCGGAAGGTACTGAACGGATCGCAGAACGTACGCCAGGCGACGTTCCACTCCCACGGGTCCCCGGTGCGCTCCCAGTGCCGCAGGGCCAGGAACGCGCTGTTCACGGCGACCAGGTTCATCGCCGCGTCGGAGACGAACATCGGCGTGTCCACGAACCGTTCCAGCAGCCGCATCGCACCCGGGCCGACGTCGTCCGGCACCTGCCCGTCCGCGGCGGCGTACCCGGCCAGCGCGCAGAGCCGTTCGTAGTCCGCCCGGCCGACCCGTAACGCACGGGCGATCGCGTTCACCACGCCGGCCGACGGATGGCTGCGGCCCTGCTCCAGCCGGCGTACGTAGTCCGCGGACATCCCGGCGAGGTCGCCGAGCTCCTCCCGGCGCAACCCGCGCACCCGCCGGCGGCCGTCCGGCAACCCGACGGCCGCCGGTGCCGTGCTCTCACGCAACTGGCGCACCGCGGCGCCGAACTCGTGACGTTCCACGGGCGTAAGTGTGCCCGGCCGGTCCGGGCGGCGGCCGGTCCGGCCGGGTTCGCCGGCCACCGGACGGGCGGCGAGGCAGCGGGTGGGCGGTGCCGTCGACGCGATACGGTCTGGTCGTGACCATCGTCTTCCCCGACCGGGGCCTGCACCTCGGCGTCCTGGACGCACTGCTGGCGGACGGCGCGATCGACGCCGCCGACCTCCGGGCGATCGTGGAGTCCACCGGACCGGACGGTCCGGGCGACGGCTATCCCGGACCCGGCCCACGCCTGGCCGCGTCGCTGGAACTCCTGCACGCCCACCCCGTGCCGGCCGCGCAGGCCGCCGCGGTCGAGCAGGTGGACTTCGACGGCGGCAACGACATCTATCTGCTCATCGAGCAGACGCTGGACATCGACACCGGCGGCGAGACCGACGACTACAACGTGACGTCGCTGGCGGGTGTGCACCTGCTGCCGAGTCTGCGGTCGCTGAACCTCGACGGCCACGGCTACCACCCCGCGCCGCTGGACCTCACCCCGCTGACCGGGCACCCGGCGCTGGCCACGCTGTTCCTCACCGGTGAGTGCACCGCGGCCGGGGCACTGGAGTCCCTGCCCGCGCTGCGCGAACTGGACGTCTCGCTGGCCCGGCTCGACGATCCCGAGGTCGTGACGCGACTGGAAGGCCGCGGAGTGACGGTCCGCCGGTAGGGTCGACGGATGCCGATACGCCGCGCGAGGACGAGGATGCGATGACCCGGACCGACGACGAGGTCGCCCTGGAGGCGGCGGCGGATCCGCTGGTGGTGGCGATGGACATCGGGTCCACGGCCACCCGCGGGGGTGTGCACGACGCGACCGGGCGGCGGGTGCGCGGGCTGCAGCACAAGGTGCCGCACGCGTTCACGGTCGCGGCCGACGGCACCTCGGTCATCGACCCGGACCAGGTGGTCGCGGAGGTCGGACAGGTCCTGGACGCGGTGACCGCCGACCGGCGCCTCGGGACCCGGATCGCCGGTGTCGCGATGGACACCTTCGCCGCGTCGCTGATCGCGGTGGACGCGACCGGCCGGGCGCTCACGCCGTGCCTGACCTACGCCGACTCGCGCAGCACCGGCGCGGTGACGGCGCTGCGGGCGGAACTGGACGAGCGGGCGGTGCAGCAACGCACCGGCACGCGGCTGCACACCAGCTACCACGCGCCGCGGCTGCGCTGGCTCGCGGACACCCAGCCGCGGGTCGTCGCCGAGGCCGCGTTCTGGTGGTCGCTGGGTGAGTACGTGCTGGCCCGCCTGATCGGGCAGCCGCTGGCCGGCACGTCCACGGTGGCGTGGACCGGCCTGCTCGACCGCCGCACCGGCCGGCTCGACGCCGAACTGCTCGCGGCCGCGGGAGCCGGCCCGCGCGCCGGCACCGCACCCGGGGCGCGCGCCGTCGTGGGAGTCGACGCCGGGCAGTTCTCGCCGCCGCGGGACATGACGCAACCGGTGCCGGAGGCGGCCCCGGCGCGCTGGCCGGCGCTGGCCCGGGCCGTGTGGTTCCCGGTCGTCACCGACGGGTACGCCAGCAACATCGGGTCCGGAGCGACGGACGCGACCGTCCTCACCGCGGCCACCGCCACCTCCGGCGCGCTGCGGGTGCTGCTGGACGGCCCGGCCGACCCGCTGCCGTTCGGCCTGTGGAACTACCGCGTCGACGCGGGACGCACGCTGCTCGGCGGGGCGATCAACGACGTCGGCCGCGCGATCAGCTGGGCACAGAACACGCTGCGGCTCGGCCCGGCACCCGCGGCCGTGCTCGCCGCCCCGCCGGGCGACGCCACCCCGCTGGTGCTGCCGTACCTGACCGGGGAACGCGCGCCCGGCTGGGCCGGCGGGGTCCGCGCCGAGTTCAGCGGGGTGACGGCCGCGACGGACGCCGACCTCCTGTTCCGCGGGATCGTCGAGGGCGTGGCCATCACCTACGCGCGGGTCGCCGACGAACTGCACCCGGCCGCGCCGGCCGTGCTGGAGATCGCGGCGGCGGGCCGGGTCAGCAACGACCAGCCGGAGTGGCTGGGGATTCTCGCCGACGTGCTCGGGCGGCCCGTCACGCACGTGACGCGACGCCGGGCCACCCAGCACGGCACCGCACTGCTCGCGCTCGACGTGCTGGCGCCGGGCGTCCCGCGGGCACGCCGGGTCACCGGCGTGACGTACGAGCCACGGCCCGCCCACGCCGCGTACTACGCGGAGCGGCGCGCGCGTTTCGCCGCGGCGTACGGCACGCCGGCGACCGGCTGACCCGAGCACCCGGACGGTGCCGGGGCACGGGTGCGGACGGTGATCAGCGGTCCCCGCCGGCGCGGCCCTCCGGGCCCCGGCCGTCCGCGTACGCGGCACCGAACGTGTCCTCGCCCAGCGCGGCCCGGCACCGCCGGGTGAGGTCGCGGACCAGTGGGTCGGTCCGGTCGTCCGCGCCACGCAACCGGGCGGCGGTGCCGAGCAGCACGGCCGACTCGTACGACCGCCCCCGCCGATCGGCGACCGCGGCCGCCCACACCGTCACGCCGGCCACCACCGGCAGCTCCCCGGTCGCCACCGCGGCCGCGTGCGCCGCCGCCAGCACCGCGTCCGCGCCGGCCACGTCGTCCCGGGCCAGCAGCAGCGCCGCCCGGACGCCGCCGGCCAGCGCGCGGGCGTGGTCGGCGGGCGACTCCCGCAGACCACGGTCGGCGGCGTCGAGCAGGTCACGCGCCCGGTCCAGCTCGCCGAGCCGGACCCGCAGGGCCGCCTCGTGCACGTCGACGAGGGTCAGCATCCGGGCCGAGGACGCGCGCACGGCCCGGGCCCGGGCGGTGTCGAGCAGGGCGGCCGCCCGGCCGGTGTCGCCGCGGCGCAGGTGCAGGTCGACCCAGCGCAGGTCGCCGTAGAGCTGGTCGCCGAGGCCGGGCGCGCCGAACCGGCCGATCAGCGACCGGGCCTCCGTCAGGTCGGCTCGGGCGCCGTCGAGGTCGTCGTACCGCCGGAACGCGGCACGCATCGGCAGCACCGCCGCCCGGGCCCACTCGTCGCCGGCCCGGCCGAAGTGGTCCAGCGCCGCCTCGACGTGGGCGCGTGCCCGGTCGAGCGCGCCCCGGTCGCCGGCGATCTCGGCCTGGAACATGTGCGCCAGCCCGGCCGCCCACCGGTCCTCGCCGTCGGCGACCCGCCGGAACGCCGCGGACGCGGCCGGATCGTCGAGCAGGAACAGCAGGATCGGGCCCAGCAGGCGGTGGTGGCCCGGACCGTCCGCGTCGGCGAGCAGCCGGCCGGCCAGCGCACGCATCCGCTCCCGGTCACCGGCCGTGTCCGCCGTGGGGACGCCGGAGACGATGTCGGCGCGGTGCAGCAGGTACGCGGCGCGGGCACGCGCGGCCGCGGGCCCGTCGCCGGAGATCGCGAGCGCCTCCCCCAGCCGGCGCACCGCGTCGGCATGACGGCCGCGCATCTGCCAGTACCAGGTGAGCGTCAGCGCCGCGGCGACCGCACCGGCGGAGTCGCCGACGGCGCACCGGTGCTCGAGACCGGCGAGCGCGTTGTCGTACTCGGCGTCGATGATCCGCAGGGCGGCCAGCTGGCCGGGGCCGCGCAGCCGGGCGTCCTGGGCGGCGATCAGCGCGGCGACGTGCGCGGCGGCCAGGTCCCGGACCGCGCCGAGCGTGCCGGTCGCGGCCAGGCGCTCGCGCCCGTACTCCCGGACGGTCTCCAGCATGCGGTAGCGGCCGGTGGCCGGGTCCAGGTGCAGCAGCGACCGGTCGGTGAGGGCGGCAAGCAGCTCCGGGACGTCGGCGGCACCGGCGCAGACCGCGGTGGCGGAGTCGGTGGTGATGCCGCCGGGCAGGACGGAGACGCGTTCGGCGACGTCGCGTTCGCGGGCGTCGAGCAGATCCCAGCTCCAGGCGATCACCGCGCGCAGCGTACGGTGCCGGTGCGGCGCGGCACGGCTGCCGGCGGCGAGCAACCGGAACCGGTCGGCGAGGCCACCGGCCAGGTCGGGCAGCGTCAGCGTGCGCAGCCGGGCGGCGGCCAGTTCCAGCGCGAGCGGCAGGCCGTCGAGGCCGCGCACGACACGCACGACGTCGGGCAGCGTCGTGTCGTCGACGGTGAAATCCGGGCGTACGGCGGCGGCGCGCGCGGCGAACAGGCGTACCGCGGCGGTGTCCCGGGCCCGGGTGACGCCGTCGTCCGGGCCGGGCAGGTCGAGCGGGCCCAGCGGGACGAGCGCCTCGCCGTCGACGGCGAGCGGTTCCCGGCTGGTGGCGAGCACCCGCAGGCCGGGGCAGCGGGGCAGCAACGCCGCGGCCAGGTGCGCCACGGCGTCGATCACGTGCTCGCAGTTGTCCAGCAGCAGCAGGGTCTCCCGGCCGCCGAGCTCGGCGACCAGGACGTCGAGGTCGCCGTCGCCGGCCCGCCGGAGCAGGCCGCCGGTCCGCGGTCCGAACGCGGCCAGCACGGCCGTGGTGACCGTGGCGGGGTCGGTGACGGCGGCGAGGTCGACGAGCCGGACGCCGTCGCGGTACTCGTGGCGGTGCCGGTGGGCGGCCTCCACCGCGAGGCGCGTCTTCCCGGCGCCGCCCGGTCCGACGACCGTGGTCAGTCGGCCGGTGGCGAGCAGCGCGGCGATCCGGGCCAGGTCGCCGTCACGCCCGACGAAACTGGTCAGCGGCGCGGGCAGGCCGGCGAGCGCACCGCCCGAAAGCGGGCTGTTGGCAAGCGGGCTGTTGAGGGGCGGCCCGTCGGCGGGCGAACCACCGACAACCGGGCTGCTGGTGAGCGGGCCGCCGGCAACCGAGCTGCTCGCGCCGGAACCGCCGGCAAGCGAGCTACCGGCGAGCGGCCCGTCGGCGAACGAACCGCCGGGAAGCGGGCTGTCAGTAGGCGAACCGCCGGCAAGCGGGCTACTCGCGCCAGGACCGCCGGCAAGCCGGCTACCGGCGGGTGGGCTACCGGCAGGTGAGCCTCCGGCGGGTGGCTCGGGCGAGGGACGGCCGGCCGCCGGGCGCAGCAGGCGCAGCTGGCGGTCGCGCAGCGCGGTGCCCGGATCGACGCCGAGCGCGTCCGCCAGCGCCGCCCGGGTCCGTTCGTAGACGGCCAGCGCCTCCGCCTGCCGTCCGGTGGCGGTGAGCGCGTCCATCAGCAGCGCGGCCGCCCTCTCGTGCATCGGCTGCTCGGCCAGCAGCCCGGACAGCCGGCCGGCCGCGGCCTCGGCCCGCCCGAGTGACAGCTCCGCGTCGGCGAGGCCGGTGATCACCTCGATCGACGCGTGCGCCAGCCGGGTCGCGACGGCCGGCGCGACCGCGGCGACGACCGCGGGTTCGGTGCCGGGCCGGTCGCGCCACAGCGCGACCGCCTCGGTCAGCGCGGCGGCGCCGCCGTGCGCGGCGAGGTCCGTGAACCGGACCGCGTCCACGTCGTCCGGCCGCACCGCCAGCCGGTATCCGCCGGTGACCGGCGCGACCACGGTGGGATCGTCCGGGCCGAGGGCGCGGCGCAGCCGGGAGACCAGCCGGTGCAGCGCGTGCGCGGGATCGGCCGGCGGCGCCTCGGCCCAGATCGCGTCGATCAGCGCGGCCGTGGCGACCGGGCGGCCGCCGGCCAGCGCCAGCCGGACGAGCAGGGCCCGCAACCGCGCACCGGGTACGGCCAGGACGGTGTCGCCCCGGGACACCCGGAACGCGCCGAGCAGCGTGACCCGTAGCCGTACGCCGCCGTCCATGCCCCGATCCTCGCGCGCGCTCGCGCCCGGTCCGGCGCCGGGGCCCGTGTGCGCGCGGTGTGCGTCCCGTGTCAGCGGCGCGCCGCAGGCTGGCGCCACGCACTCAGCACCCAGGAGGACACTCGTGCACGACATCGCGCAGCGCCGGGCGGCCGCAGCGGCGCTCATCGCCAGCGGCACCGTCTATTTCACCGCGGAGCTCATCGCCGCCGCCGCGTGGACCGATCCGCCCTACAGCTACACGCACCATTTCATCAGCAATCTCGGCGTACGCGGCCCGTTGACCGTGTTCGGGCAGTACATCAACTCGCCGCTCGCCGCGGTGATGAACACCGGCTTCGCGCTGACCGGGCTGGCCGCGCTGGCCGGCGTCGCCATGCTGCGCGGCCTGCCGGGCGGGCGTCGCGCGGTGACGGTCCTGACCGCGGCGGTGCTGGCCGCCGGCCTGGTGCTGGTGGCGCTGTTCCCGGGGGACGGCGGCACCGGCGGGACCGATTTCCACGGGATCGGCGCCGTGCTGGCGTTCGTCGCCGGCAACGTGCTGGTCGTCCTGCTCGGCCGCGCGCACCGGCTGCTCGGGCTGTCGTCCGGGCTGGGCCGCGCGCTGACGGTGCTCGGCGTCGCCGGCCTGCTGTCGCTGGTGGTCTTCGAGACGGTCCTCGTCGCGGGTTCCGGCGTGCTCCTCGGCCTGTACGAACGCGGGATCATCTATCCGTTCCTGATCGGCTTCGTCGTCGTGGGGATCGCGCTGCGCGGCCGCCGCACGTCGTGACCCACCGGCCGCCGCCCGGTCCTACCGCCGGGCGGCGGCCAGCGAGCCCCGGGTCAGGCCGGGCTGCCGGTGATCGAGGTGCCGGACCGCACCAGCCGGTACGTGGTCCGCGCGCCGCTCCAGAAGTGGAACGTGAGCGTGACCGGGCCGTCGGTGACCTCGGCGAAGAACTCGGGTGTGAGCAGGATCCGCCCGGTCGCGTAGTCGGGCCGGAAGTGCTGCCAGAACTCCTTGTACGACGTCCAGTTCGCCGGTCCGGCCGGGCTGCCGTCGGCGTACCGGGCCTCCATGGTGGCCAGCTGGTCGCCGCGGAACCGGGTCGGGATCGCGAACGACGTGGTGCCGCCGGTCGCGGCGGACTGCACCGGCGGGTCGGCGGTGATGATGTCGATGCGCCACGGCACGCCCGCGGAGAAACGCGCCTCGATGCTGCGGTTGACGCCGTACGCGCGGTCGCCGGCCAGCCGGGTCAGCGCGGCCGCGGTCAGCGTGAGCGTGGTGCCGGCGACCGTGTAGTCGGTGCCGGCCCGCAGACCGGTGAGGCCGGCGAACGTCAGCCCGTTCGGGTGGAGCGTCAGCGACCGGGCGGTGATCCGGCCGGTCCGGGGCAGGTAGACCCGATCCGCGGAGGCGGTACCGGACCGGGTGGTCCAGCTCGCCCGCAGCATGTCGTGGACGCCCTGGTCCCGCCAGGTCAGCGTGGTGCGGTCGAGGAACTGGCCGGCGTCCCACAGCATCGTGGTCAGCTGCCGGGCCCGGGCGTGGTGACCGACCGCCTCGAGGAACTTCAGGAACTCGCCGCGCTCGATCACGCCGGGCCGGTTGTGGTCCCAGTTGAGCAGCGCCCATTCGCCGATGACGACCGGGATGCCGCGGGCGACGAACGTGTCGTGGACGCGGTCGAACGTGCCGACGAGGTCCGCCTCCACGGTCGCGTCGTAGCGGATGCCGCCGGCGATGTTGACGCTGAACGGCCAGTAGCCGTAGAAGTGCACGGTCGCGGCCAGGTACGGGTCGTCGAGCGCGTCGATCTCGGCCAGCAGCGCGTCGAGGCGGCCCTGGTCGGCGTTCGTGTGCAGGGTGGGCAGCACCAGCAGCCGGGTGGCGTTGCCGCCGCCGCTGGCCCGGACCAGGTCCACGAACGTGGCGTTCAGCCCGGCGAGGACGCGGTAGTTCTCGGCGTCGTCGGCCGTACCGGTGAACTGCGGCTCGTTGATGCTCTCGAACACCAGCTTCGAGGAGTGGTCGCGGAACTCGGCCGCGATCTGGCTCCACAGCGCGGTGTACCGCGCGGTGTCGGTCGGTGTCACGTTAAGCCACTGCCACGAGTCGTGATGCAGGTTGACCATCACGTAGAGGCCCTCGTCGAGCGACCAGTCCACGATCTGGCGGACCCGGGCCAGCCACGCCGCGTCGATCGTGTGGTCCGGTGCGGGCCCGTGGTGGTTGCTCCAGGTGACCGGCAGCCGGATCGAGCGGTAGCCCTGGGCGCGCACGTGCCGCAGCAGTTCCCGGGTGGTGAGCGGGTTGCCCCAGGCGGTCTCGTCCGGGATCGCGTCGAGGGTGTTGCCGAGGTTCCAGCCGGGTTCCATCGCGGCGACCGTCGCCATCGGGTCGGCCGGCCCGAGGCCGGTGACCGCGACGTCGGCGGTGGCCCCGCCGGGGCACCGGGACGGCACGGTGTGGGCGACGCGGCAGCCGGTGGCCGCGTGCGCGCCGGTCGCCGCGGCGGGACCGGCGGCGAGGAGGGCGGTCAGGGTGCCGATGATGACGGCGAGTCTTCTGCTGGGCGGGGGCATGCGTCTCTCCAACACTCACGGTCTCGATGTGGATGGCCGCGGGGGTGCCCTTCCCCCGCGGGCGTGCGTCGCCGTGCTCCCGGCTGCGAAACTTTCGCGACGGACGCTACGCGCTTTCCATGATGAACGTCAATGCATTGACATTGACGCACGTCGTTGACCGCTCCTAGGCTGCGGTGGTCGAGAAACGTTTCGTGATGGGGAGCGCATGTTCAACGATCCGGTGATCCGGGACGCGGACCGCACGTCCCGGGTGCGCACCGCGCGGCGCGACCGGTGCGGGTGCGTGCCGTGACCGACCGGCCGGTCACCATCTCCTACATCGCCCGGAGCGCGGGCGTGTCCGTACCCACGGTGTCGAAGGTCCTCAACGGCCGGGCCGGCGTCTCCGACGACACCCGGGCGCGGGTCGAGGCGCTCATCCTGCGGTACGGCTACCGCCGCGCGGCGCCGTCGACCCGCACCCGGACGGTGGAGCTCGTCTACGACGAGATGCGGCACATGTGGGGTACGGAGATCATCCGCGGGGTGGAGCGGGCCGCCCGCGCGCACCGGGTCGGCGTGGTGCTCACCGAGTTCGGTCCGGAGCGCAACGCGATCCACTACTGGATCGACGACACCGTGGCCCGCCGGCCGGACGCGGTGGTCTCGGTGGCGCAGCTGACCGCGGAGCAGCGCGAGCAGCTGCGGGCCCGGGGCATCCCGTTCGTGGTGCTCGACCCGACCGCGGAGCTGCCGGACGGCGTGCCGTTCGTCGGCGCGACGAACTGGTCCGGCGGCCGGTCCGCCACCGCTCACCTGATCCGGCTCGGGCACCGGCGGATCGCGATCGTCTCCGGCCCGCGGGACGTGCTGTGCTGCCGGGCCCGGCTCGACGGGCACCGCGCGGCGATGGACGCGGCCGGGCTGCCGGTCCCGCCCGCGTCGGTGCTGCACCGGCCGCTGACCGTGGAGGCCGGCCACGAGGCCGCGCTGCGGCTGCTGACCGGCCGCGTCCACCGGGCCGCCGCCGGCCCGGACGACGACCGGGCACCCGGAGCCGACCGCCGGGCGACCGGCGCGGACGATCGCGGGGCAGGCATCCGCGGCGGTGACCGGACGGCCGAGGCGGACGATCGTGCGGGCGCCGCCGACGGCGACCGAACGGCCGGCGCGGACGGTCGCAAGACCGGCACCGGTGACCGGCCGACCGCGATCGTGACCGGCAACGACCTGCAGGCGGTCGGCGTCTACCGGGCCGCCCGGGATCTCGGCCTGCGCGTCCCGGACGACCTGAGCGTGGTCGGGTTCGACGACCTGCCGGTCGCCGCGCTCGTCGAGCCGCCGCTGACCACCGTGCACCAGCCGCTCGCCGAGATGGCGACGGCCGCGACCGAGCTGGCGCTCGCGCTCGGCCGCGGCGAGCCGGACACCCAGCCCGGCCTGGAACTGGCCACCACGCTCACGATCCGCGGCAGCACCGCCGCACCGTCCTGAGCCGGTCTCAGCGCAGCGTGTCGACGTCGATGACGAAGCGGTAGCGGACGTCGGAGGAGAGCACCCGCTCGTACGCCTCGTTGATCTCGTCGGCCTTGATGATCTCGACCTCGGGGGCGATGCCGCGCTCCGCGCAGAAGTCCAGCATCCGCTGCGTCTCCGCGATCCCACCGATGCTGGACCCGGCGAACGACGCCCGGCTGCCGAACAGCGCGAACACCGGCACCGGCAGCGGTTCCGCGGGCGCGCCCACGCTGACCAGCGTCCCGTTCAGGCGCAGCAGCCCGAGGTAGGCGCCCATGTCGATCGGCGCGCTGACCGTGTTGATGATCAGGTCGAAACTGTTGCGCAGCGCCTCGAACGTGCCCGCCTCACGGGTGGCGTGGTAGTGGGTGGCGCCGAACGCGAGCCCGTCGTCCTTCTTCGCCAGCGTCTGCGACAGCACGGTGACCTCCGCGCCCATCGCCGCCGCGATCTTGACGGCCATGTGGCCCAGTCCGCCCATGCCGACCACCGCGACCCTGGTGCCCGGTCCGGCGTTCCAGTGCGACAGCGGCGAGTACGTGGTGATGCCCGCGCAGAGCAGCGGCGCGGCCGCCTCGTACGGGATCGCCTCCGGCACGCGCAGCACGAAGTCCTCGTCGACGACGATGTGCGTGGAGTAGCCGCCCTGGGTGACCGTGCCGTCCCGGTCCACGGCGGCGTACGTCTGGGTGTTGCCGTTCAGGCAGTACTGCTCCTGCCCGGTCCGGCAGTTCTCGCACTCCCGGCACGAGTTGACCATGCAGCCGACGCCGACCCGGTCGCCGACGGCGTGCTTGGTGACCTCGCCGCCGGTCTCGGCGACCCGGCCGACGATCTCGTGGCCCACGGTGAGCGGGTACGGCACGCTGCCCCACTCGCCACGCACGGTGTGGATGTCGGAGTGGCAGACGCCGGCGTAACGGATCTCGATCAGGACGTCGCGCGGCCCGAGGTCCCGGCGCTCGATCGTGGTGCGGACGAGCGGCTCGGTGGCGGACGGCGCGGCGATGGCGTTGACGGTGAGAATGGTGTCCTCCGGTGACCAGCAGACTTTTCTGTTCAACCAGGTCACCACGGGTGCGGTTACGCAGCGAGACCCTGGTGAGACGTGTACCGGCAGTACGTCCCTCAGCGCGGCGGGACGTCGTACCGTCGGAGAATGGACAACCGAGCCGAGGTACGTGACTTCCTGACCACCCGCCGCGCCAAGATCACGCCGGAGCGGGCCGGCATCCCGGCGGCCGGACAGCGCCGGGTGCCGGGACTGCGCCGGGCCGAGGTGGCCGCGCTTGCCGGGATGAGCGTGGAGTACTACGCGAAGCTGGAACGCGGCGCACTGGCCGGCGTCTCCGCGAGCGTGCTCGACGCGATCGCCCGCGCGCTGCAGCTGGACGAGGCCGAGCGTGGGCACCTGCTGCACCTGGCCCAGGAGGCGAACGGCAGCAGCGCGCTGGTGCGGGCACCGCGCCGGCCGAAGCAGTGGACGGTCCGGCCCAGCCTGCAGTGGACGCTGGACGCGATCACCAGCCCGGCGATCGTGGTCAACAACCGGTCCGACCTGGTGGCGGCGAACCTGCTCGGCCGGGCCATGTACAGCGACCTGTTCGGCGACGGTACGCGGACGCCGAACTTCGCCCGGTTCACGTTCCTGGACAGCGCGGCACACCGGTTCTACCCGGACTGGGAGCGGTTCGCGGACATCACGGTGGCGAACCTGCGCACCGCCGCCGGTGTCGACCCGCACGACAAGGGCCTGCACGACCTGGTCGGCGAGCTGTCCACCCGCAGCGACGACTTCCGCCGCCGGTGGGGCGCGCACAACGTACGCATCCACGGCAGCGGTGTGAAGGAGTTCCACCACCGTGTCGTCGGCGACCTCGCGCTCGCCTACGAGACGGTGGTGCTGCGGGCGGAGCGGGACCTGATGATGACGATCTACACGGCCGAGCCGGCGTCGCGGTCCGCGCACGCGCTGGCGCTGCTGGCGTCCTGGGCCGCCACGGAGCAGGTCGCGCAGTCCACTGTGTGATCACACTTTGCGGTGGGATCTTTACGAACAGCGAGCGCGTTTCATAGAGTGCGGCCACTGCCTGTCAATCATGGGGGTATTCGTGGCATCACTGTCGTCCCGGCGTGCGTCGTTCGCCGCCGTCTCGCTCGCCTCCGCGCTGCTGCTGACAGCGGCACCGGCCGTCGCGTCCGCACCGGCGTCGCCGGTCGAGGCCGCGACCGCGCGTGCGGAGGCGTCCGGGCAGCGGGTGGAGATCGTCGCCGAGCGCACCGGGTCGGCCCGGGTCTTCGCGGAGCCGAACGGCACGCTGACCCTCGAGGCCGCGGTGTCGTTCAGCACCGGCGCGTCGAGCTGGGCGTACGCGTCGAGCAACAACACCACGTACAACTCGACGATCGCGCCGGTCGGCTACCACCAGGAGATCGGTGTCACCTACCGCTCGTTCTTCACGTTCCCGACCGATGCGCTGGCCGGTGCGACCGTGCAGGACGCGTACGTGCAGATGCGGCTGGAGCACTCCTGGTCCTGCACGCCCACGCCGACCACCATGTGGTCGGCCGGTGCGCTGACCGGCACGCCGCGCACCGCGTGGGCGACGCCGCTGCAGGTCCGGCTCGCCACCGTCTCGGCCAGCGCGAACAACACCGGCGCGTGCGGTGGCCCGCAGCCGCCCGCCACGGTCACCTTCGCCGGTGGCCCGGTCGACGCCCGGCTCCAGGCCGCGGCGGACGGTGGCCACCCGGACGTCACGGTCGGCTTCTCCGCCGCCGCCGCGGACGGCACCGGCGAGACCGCGGTGAACCGGTGGAAGCGCTTCTCGCGGACCGACGCGCGGCTGATCGTCACCTACGACGCCCCGTGAGCCCGGGTACCCCCGGGGCGCTCACCGCCCCGGGGGTACGTCCAGCCCGAGCAGCCGCTCCAGCACCCGGTAACGGTAGGCGACGGTGAGCGCGGCGAACCACGGCACCAGCGACACCAGCACCACCTCGAAGACCGGCCCGGCCGGGCCGGTCAGCCCGAAGTACGACCACAGCGCCGGCACCAGCAGCACCGCGGTGAACGCGACGACCAGCGCCATCACCAGGTACGCCGGCCGCCGGTCGCCGGCCGGCCGCGTCCAGGCCGCGAAGAACCGGCCGGGCGGGGCCAGGAACAGGATCAGCAGGAACGACGCGTAGCAGAAGAACGTGGACAGTCCGGTCTGCGCGCCGATCGTGGCCGCCGCGACCGTGAAGTCGGTGTCCGTGCCGTAGGTCAGCCCGGTGTAGCTCTCGAAGTCGTCGATCACCTCCGCCGGCGTGCGCCCGGAGCTGAAACCGCGCAGGATGCCCTGATAGAGCGCGGTGTAGACGGCGGTGCCGAACCCGGCGGTGACGATCGCGGCCGGCAGCACGAACCGGGCCAGATTGCGCAGCAGGTGCGGGTCCGGGCGGGCCGGCGCGGCCCAGAACGTCAGGAACGCGGTCGGGATGCCCACGGTGAACAGCGTCAGCCCGACCTGCGTCGGCGTGTAAGGGAAGCCCATCCCGAGCATGGTGACCGCGAGGATCACCAGGCCCTGGCTGCCGACCCGGGCCAGGAACACGTACAGCGAGATGCCGATCCCGCCGATGATCCGGCGGCCCTCCTCCCGCGCGGGCGGCAGCACCCCGAACGAGTCACCGGTCAGCACGATGTCGGCCACGTCCCGGGTCACCGTGCTGCCGCTGCGCATCGCGACACCGACCTGCGCCTGCTTGAGCGCGCGGGCGTCGTTCACCCCGTCGCCGATCATCGCGACGTAGCGGCCCTGCCGGCGCAGCGACCGCACGATCCGCTCCTTGTGCTCCGGCGCGACCCGCCCGAACACCGCGGTCCGGGCGACCAGCTCGTCCAGCCGCGCGTCGTCCAGGCCGTCGAGGTCCGCGCCCGGCACCGGCTCGCCGGCGTCCAGCCCGGCCCGGGCCGCGATCGCCGCGACCGTGCGCGGATCGTCGCCGGAGAGCACCTTCAGCTGCACGCCGTCGTCCCGGAACCGGGCGACCGTCTCGACCACGTCGGCACGCAACTCGTCCGCGAGCGCGACCAGCGCGACCGGCTCCACCCCGGTCAGCGCGGGTTTCCCGGCCGCGTCCCGCACCCCGGCGGCCCGGGCCAGGACCAGCACCCGCAACCCCTCGCCGGTACGGGCGGCGACCGCGTCCGGCACCGGCGACAGCAGCGCCCCCGGGGCGCCGAGCACCCAGGTGCCGTGCTCGGTGACCAGCCCGGACCAGCGCAGCGACGACGTGAACGGCACCTCGTCGCGAACCGTCCAGGCCGCGGCGGGCAACGCGGCCGCGATCGCCGCGCTCGTCAGATTCGGCGCGGACACGCCGGCCGCGAACCCGCCGAGCGCCGCGGCGGCGTCCCGGTCGCCGTGACCGCCGAGCGGGACGATCTCGGCCAGGGTCAGGTTGCCGGTGGTCAGCGTGCCGGTCTTGTCGGTGCAGACCACGTCGACGTTGCTCACCGACTCGACCGCGTTGACCTGCTGCACCAGCGCACCGCGCCGGGCGATGCGCACCGCCCCGGCCGTGTAGGCGAGCGCGATCAGGAAGAACAGCCCGTACGGGATGAGTCCGGACAGCACCGCGGTGATCTGCACGACGCGCAGCAGCGTGAAGCCCTCCAGCGCGGCCTGCGCGAGGATCGCCCCGCTCATCAACGCGGTCAGCAGCATCACCAGCCGCACCACGAACTCGATGCGCCGCTGCAACGGCGTCGCGTCCGTGCTGGTCCGGCGCGCCTCCGCGGTCAACCGGCCCGCGTGGCTGTGCGCGCCGACGTCCCGGGCCAGCTGGTGACCGTCCCCGGCGACGCAGTGGCTGCCGGACAGCAGGTCGTCGCCGGGCGCCTTGACCACCGGGTCGGACTCGCCGGTCAGCAGCGACTCGTCCGCCTCGACGCGGCCGCCGGGCAGCAGCGGGCCGTCGACGACGATCTGGTCGCCGGACCGGACGCGCAGCACGTCACCGCGGACCACCCGGTCCGGCCCGATCGTGCGTTCCACGCCGTCCCGGACGACCACGACCGTGGCGCGTTCCAGCAGCTGGAGCTGGTCGAGCTTGCGTTTGGCGCGGATCTCCTGCACGGTGCTGATCACCGCGTTGATCAGGCCGAGGCCGACGCTGATCAGCGCGTCGCTGTAGCGGCCGAGCGCCAGCAGGGTCGCGCCGATCACGAACAGCACCAGGTTGAAGAACGAGAACACGTTCGTCCGCAGGATCTCACCGTAGCCGCGCGACCCGCCGCGTACCGCCGTGTTCGCCTCACCCCGGCGTCGCCGGGCCTCCGCCTCGGCCTCGGTCAGCCCGAAGGCGTCGGCCCCCGGCGCGTCGATGCCGGGCACGTCGGCCCCGGGCGTCTCGGCCACCGCCTCCGTCCGCTGCTTCATGCGCTCGCCAGCTCCTCGAATCGGCCGTACCCCTCACCCGATCATGCCGGGCCAACCGCCGCACCCCGCCCGGAACGGCCGTTCCCACCCCGGGGCTGGTGCCGCGTCGCACCGAATCCGTGTGCGGCCTCGCCGTCAGCGCCGGGGCAGCTGGCTCGTCGCCGAGCGCCCCCACCCGGTCGGATCGTCACCGGCGGGTACCGCCGCCAGGGCCTGCCAGAGCAGGAGGACGTCCAGCCAGCCCTCCTCCGCCGCGGTGAGCGGCCGCACGGACCGGTAACCGGCGACGAACCCCGCGCGGACGGCGGCCGGCACCGGCCCCCAGTCGTGATAGCGGGTGCCGAGCAGCACCGCCGCGCGGGCGAGCTCGACCAGCGGATGGTCGTGCCGGGCCTCCTCGAGGTCGAGGACCGCGGCGATCCCGCCGCGCGCCCACAGCACGTTGGCGGAGCGGACGTCGCCGTGGACGAGCTGGCGAGCGGACCGGTCCGGCGGCGCGGCGGCGACCATCCCGCGCAGCGCGTCCCGGGCCGCCGCCGGCAGGTGGCCGGCGTGCGCGTCCAGCCAGCCGGTCACCCGGGCCGTCAACGGCGCGGCCGGGCCGGCCGGGAACCGGTCCGCGTCCGGGTAGCCGGCCAGCGCGTCCTGCAACCGGGCGACCACGGCCCCGGCCGCGCGCACCTGGCCGGGATCGGCGGTGTCGAGCAGGTCGCCCACGACCTCACGCTGCAGGTGCATCGAGACCCGGCCGGCCACCACCTGGAGACGGCCGTCGCGCGCCGGGACCGGCGCCGACACCGGCAGGCCCCGGCCGTGCAGCCAGTGCGTGAGCCGCGCGGTCTCCGTCAGACGCGGGAAACGCGCGGGCACCACCGACCATTTCGCGACCAGCCGGCCGGACGGCGTGCCGATCCACGCCAGCGCGTTGCCCGCGCTCATCACGATCCGCTCGCAGGACCCGGCGCGCACGCCCCAGTGCTCGGCCAGCACGGCGGTGACCCAGCGGCCGGCCGCCTCCCCGTCGCCGAACCCGAACCGGTCCTCGAGCGCGCGGCGGGGGTCGTCCGGCTCCCACAGCATCTCCAGCGCCGGCGATCCGATCATGCGGCGCATCCCATCACAGAACCGTGGACGCCGCTGCCCCGGCGCCGTACGCGATACGCTGCCGGACGGCTCCGTCTGTCTCTGGAGGAACGCGCATGTGCCGCAGCATCCACCCGTTGCACAACTTCGCTCCGCCCGCCACCCCGGACGAGGTGCACGCCGCCGCGCTGCAGTACGTCCGGAAGATCGCCGGGACCACCAAGCCGTCCCAGGTCAACCAGGAGGTCTTCGACCAGGCGGTCGCGGCGGTCGTGGCGGCCACCCAGGCGCTGCTGGACGGGCTGGTCACCACCGCGCCGCCGAAGGATCGCGAGGTGGAGGCCGCGAAGGCCCGGGCCCGCGCGGAACGGCGCTACGCCTCCTGAACCCGGGCCGCCGGTGCCGTGGGTTCCGGTGCCGTGGGTTCCGGTGCCGTGGGTTCCGGTGCCGTGGGTTCCGGTGCCGTGGGTTCCGGCGTCCCGGTCGGCGGGATCCGGGCGATGACGACCCGGGTGGCCAGCGCCGCGGTCAGGAACAGCACGCCGAGCAGCGCCCAGCCCGGCGTGCCCAGCTCGATCGCGGTCGCGGTCACCACCAGCGGCGCCACCATCGCACCGAGCGCGAACCCGGTGCCGTAGACGCCCTGGTACGCGCCGATCGCACCGGCCGGCGCCAGCTCGAAACTGATGCTCCAGCCGGCCGCGCTCGAGGTGATCTCGGCGAGCGTGTGCACGGCCGCGGCCACCAGCAGCGCCAGCACGGCCGCGATCGCGGGCAGCTCACCGGCGACCGCCCAGAGCAGGCAGGCCAGCGCCATCAGCCAGCCCGCCCAGGTCATCGCCCGAGCGGCGCCGCGCAGATCGGCCGTGCCGCGGCTGAGCCGCACCTGCAGCGCGATCACCAGCGCGGTGTTGATCAGCAGCAGCGGTGACACCAGCACGTCCGGCGCCTCGGTGTGGTGCACCACCCAGAGCGGCACCGCGATCTCGTACACGGCGAACTGCATGCCGAAGATCCCGTTGAGCGCGGCCAGGAGCAGGAACCTCCGATCACGGTACGGGCCGGCGACCCGCGGTCCGGCCGGGCCGTCCGGTGCGGGCCGCGCGTCGATCCGCGCCGCGGGCAGGCCGAGCAGCAGCACCGCCGACCCGAGGAACAGCAGGCCCGCCGCCACCATCGTGACCCGGTAGGCGTTCGCGCTGCCGATCGCCAGCGGGATCGCGGCGAGCGCGGTGCCGGCCGCGATGCCCGCGTTCGTCACCGTCCGCATCAGCGCCCGGATCCGTACCCGTTCATCGCCCCGGAACGCCCGGCCGATCGCGGCGGACCGCACCGAGGCGCCGCCCTGCTGCGCCAGCATCACCAGCGACGCGACCAGGATCAGCGTCGGCAGGTCCCGGACCAGGACGTACCCGGTCAGCGCGCCGCCCTGCAGCACGTGCAACGCGACCAGCATGCGGCGCGAGCTCCACCGGTCCGCGAGGTGCCCGAACGCCAGCGAGCCGAGCACGCCGACGCCCCCGGCCACGGTCAGCCCGACCCCGACGGTCACCGCCGGGAGGCCGGCCACCCCGATCAGGTAGAGCGAGGTGAGCGTGAAGAACGCGCCCCGGCCGACGGTGTCGACCGCGGTCACGGTGAGCAGCCGGCGGAGGGTGGGGTCGTCGCGGACGAGCGCGGTTGTCGTGGTCACCACCCAGTTCTGCCCGACCGCGGCCCGGCACGGAATCGATGTAGCCTGGAGCTTAATGATCAGGTACGTGCTGGAGCCGTCGGACGTGACCGCGATCCGGTTCGGCGTCTCCCCGCTCAGCGAGCTGGGCATGGGCCTGCGGGCGCTGCGGTTCCCGGAGGCGTACCCGCTGCAGCGCCCGTGGATGGAGCGGATCGCGCCGGTGCTGCCGCTGCTCGACCTCGCCCCGCTGTACGCGCTGGTCGACGACCGCCGCTGGGTGGCCGACTTCGTCAACCCGCGCCCCGCGTCGCCGCTGACCGTCATCGACGACGAACTGGCCGCGCTCGCCCGGATCACCCCGGAACGGCTGCGCACCGACCTGGAACGGGTGCACGGCACCGTCCCCGGCGTGTTCCGCGGTGACCACGCGACGGTGGTCCGCCGCATGATCGACGCGCTTGCCGCCGCGTGGCGCCTGTGCTTCGCGCCGTCCTGGCCGCGCATGCGCGCGGTGCTGGAGGCCGACATCCTGCACCGCGGCCGGGTCGCGGCCGGCGCCGGCCTCGGTGCCGCGCTGACCGGCCTGTCCCCGCGGGTGACCTTCGACGGCCGGCACCTCGACGTACGCCTGGCCTCGGGGCTGTCCGGGCTGCGCCCGGTGCGGGGCGAGGGCGTGACGCTGGTGCCGTCGATGTTCGTCAACCGCGCCTGCATCACGGCCGACGACACGCTGCCGCCGGTCATCATGTATCCGGCGCGCGGCCAGGGCGCGATGTGGTCGACCGCGACCGCACCGGACGCCGGCGCCGTCCGCGAACTGCTCGGCGGCGCCCGGGCCACGCTGCTGGCCGCGCTCGGCGAGCCCGCCTCCTCCACCGAACTGGCACTGCGGCTCGGCGTCACCACCTCCGCCGTCAACCAGCAGCTGCGCCTGCTGTCCCGCGCCGGCCTGCTCAACCGCGCCCGCTACGGTCGCAGCGTCCTCTACTACCGCAGCGACCTCGGCGAGTCCCTCGCCGGCCCGGCCACGCACCCACACTGAGCGGCGGCGCGCCTCCCACGCGCGTGGCCGGACCACCGGTCCCGGGTGAGCACCGTCGGCCGGGGCTCGCCGAAGCCGCCTCGGCGCCGCGTCGCGGGTGGCGACGGGAGACAATCGCACGATGCCCGAGGTTCCGTTCGTCACCACCCCACGCACTCTCGGCGAGCTCAGCGCACTCCGGTACCGGTTCGCCACCGCCCGCCGCGGCGACGCCGAGGCGTGGATGCGCGACGAGCTGCTGCTGGTGTCCTTCGCCGGCACCTACGGCACCGGCAGCGCCGGCAACGGTGACGCCGCGTTCATGCGCGCCGTGCTGGCTCTCGCGCGCCGGGCGTTCGCCCCGGCCGGTGTCGTGCTGGACCTCCGTGACGTGGAGTACCACTGGGGCGACATGATGGCCTCGGTCCTCAACGACGCCGTGCTCGGCGGCGTCTCCCCCGCGGTCGTGGTGTCCGGCACCTGCCGGCCCGCCATGACCGGCCTGGTCGAGGCCGAGCTGGGCGAGGACCCGGCCGCCTGGCTGTTCGACGGTGTCGACGACGCGCTGCGCGCCGTCGACACCCGCGTCCATCAGGCGCGCGCCGAGGCCGAGCGGCGGACGCGGGAGGCCCGGCTCCGCGGCCTCCGGCACCCGGACGAGCGCTCGGCCGCCGGCAACGACCGGGAGTAGCTGCCGGCCGGGCGGCCCGCAGTAGCTGCCGGCCGGGCGGCCCGGCGGGCGTCGTGGACCGTGTCGGCCCCGCCGGCCGCGGCCCGGGCCGCCGCGGGCGGCATGCCGTATTCGAGGACCGCGGACCGCCTCCCACAATATGTCGGTGAAACCGATTCAACGGACGTATTCCAGACAGTGGAAGTGATCATCCTATTCGGTTGAATCGATGGCTTGACGGTGCAATGCTGGCGGTGCAGCCATCGATATCAGCGCGCGTCACGGGGGCGCTACGAAGGAGCGGATGTGGTTGACCATGGCAACCTATCGGACCGAGAGGAAGAAGTTCTCATCCACCTGTCCCAGGGCCTGACCTATCTCCAGATCGGCCGTCGAATGGGGATAGCCCACAGCACGGTGGACACCTATCTGCGCAGGATCCGCGCGAAGACGGGAATTCGCAACAGCGCCGAACTCGTACGATTGGGTGTGCAACTGGAAACGCGCTGCGAAAACGCTGAGTAAATCGCAGCGACGTCACCCCGGTGTCGAAAAGGACACCGGGGTGACGTGCGGTACGGCAGGTTCAGCAGCCGGCCGAGGACCGGCGGGACGACGCGATGGTGAATCGGATCGGACCCCCCGGGCCGCCGATGTGTCCCGGCTCCACACAGCCCTGCGAACCGGTGAAGTTCGGGCCGGTGTAGAGGTGCCATGTCACCGTGTCGCGATTGGCGAACCACCCGGTGTTGCCGTGGACGGCGATCGCCGTACCCGGGAAGACGTCGTCGCGCAGGTCGGTGTCGGACTGCCGCAGGTCCAGCACCAGGGCGGTGTTCGTCCGGTGGAACAGGCCGAACTCGCCGCTCTCCAGCGTCCCGTCACGCTCGGCCGCGTGCGCCGGCGCCGCCACGCCCACCGCGGCGACCACCGCGACCGCACCCGCGCCCCACCACGTCCTTCTCATCGCTCTCCCCCTCGTCAGCTCAGCGCGGCGGCCGCCACCCGGTCGCGCGCCGCGATCGCGTCCAGCGTCGCGTCGAAGTTGTTGGACTCCTTGTCGATCTCCCGCGTCTGGTAGGCGGACTCCACCGTGTAGAAGATGCCGACCAGGTTGGTGCGCTGCTTGCAGCCGACGTCGGCCACGGCCACTGCGGTCTCCTGCGCGCTCGCCTTCCCCTCGGCGAACGCCGGGTCCCCGGCCGGGGCGAACGGGTCCGCATAGGAGTATCCCGCCTCGGCCATGCACCGCGACCAGGCCACGAACGCGTTGCGCACCCGGCTGTCCTCGCGGGACTTCTTGAACGACCACTCCTGCAGGTCCGTGCCGCGCCGGTAGTCGGCACCCTCCGGGATCTCCGCGTTCAGGTTCCGGCCGGCCTCGGCCAGGCAGCCGCCCTCCGGAACCTTCTGGCCGTTCACCTCGGACCGGCCGTCACCGCCGAGCACCGTCTCCGCGTCGGCGTCCAGCGCCGGGCGTTTCGCCTCCGGCTGTCGCGCGGGATCGCGGTCGCCCAGGCCGTAGCCGTCCGCGCGGGCGAGCTCCAGGTCGGTGATGCCGTACCGGCGGTCGGTGAGGCTCCGTGGCCCGTACGCGTCGCCGTCGACCGGATCGACGTCGTACGCCTTGCCGAACCGGGCCATGCAGCGCTTGATCAGCTCGATCTGCGCGACCCCGATCCGTTTCGCCTGCTCCGGGGTCGGCATGTAGTCCTGTACCGGCAGCTTGAGGTCGCTGGCGTCCGCGATGACCGGCACGTCGCCGATCTCCGGCTCGCCGCCGTCGTCCGCGGCCGGCGTCCCGCATCCGGCCGTCACCAGCACGGCGACCAGCACCGCGGCCGCGCCCCGTCGAAAACTCATCTCTCCCCCGTCCGGCGGTATGCTCAGGGCACCGCCGCTCCGCCCAATTGCGGTGGGCGGAGCGGCAGCCGGGCCGCAGCCCGTCTCAGCAGCCGACACTCAGCTGCCGGATGCTCAGCTGCCGACTGCGCGGCAGCCGATGCCTCAGCAGCTGGTGCTCAGGTACTGCGCCGACGAGATCCGGTTGCGGAACGTCGTCGAGGCGTTGCCGATGTGCCCCGGGTCCAGGCAGCCGTGCGAGCCGGTGTAGCCCGCGTTGGTGTAGACGTGCCAGATGAAGCTGTCCCGGTTCCAGTACGACGCCGTGTTGTCGTTCGCCGGCGTGCTCGTGCCGGGGAAGTAGTCGTTGGCGAAGTTGTCGTCGTCGGTGTAGAGGTCGAGCACCGGCCCGCCCCGGTTCGGCGAGTAGTACAGCCCGAACTCGCCGGCCTCGACGACGCCGTTCTTGTGAGCGGCACCGGCCGGGCCCGCCAGGGCCAGGGCCGAGACCAGCGCGACGCCGAGCGCGCCGGCCATGTGCAGTCCCCGCTTGTTCATGGTCCTCCCTCGGAAGATGTCCGTTCTGGACACGGGAGATGTTTCCGCGATCGCGGTCGGCTGCACAGTCGCGAGGATTCGTTTCTTGACTCGTTCCAGCCTCCGGTGTAGAAGACCGGCAGGCCGTCACCCGGTCCGGTGGACGACGAGCAAGGCGATGTCGTCGGCCGGCTGCTCGAGGCCGAGCAGCGTCATGGTCTTGGCGCAGGTCTCCTCGGCGGAGCCGGGGTGGACGGCGGCGGTGAGCCGGGCGATGCCCTCGTCGATGATCTCGGTGCGGCGTTCGACCAGGCCGTCGGTGTAGCAGACGAGCAGCGCGCCCGGCGGCAGCGGGATCATGGTGGTGCGGCGCGCCCGGTGGCTCGGGCGCAGGCCGAGCGGTGCGTCGACCGGGGTGGTGACCGGCGCGGCGGAGCAGCCCGGGACGGCCAGGACCGGTGGCAGGTGCCCGGCCAGCGAGAGGTCGACCCGGGTGCGGTCCGCGCTGATCACGGCGTACGCGACGGTGGTGAGGCTGCCGGCCTCGAAGTGGTGGACCTTGTGGTCGAGGTGCGTGAGGACGGTGGCCGGGTCGGCGGAGATCAGCGCGTAGGCGCGCAGCGCGCTGCGCAGCCGGCCCATCACGACGGCGGCCGCCAGGCCGTGACCGGAGACGTCACCGATGACCAGCCCGAGACGGTCGCCGGGGAGCGGGAACACGTCGTACCAGTCACCGCCGACGCCGGCGTCGTGGCCGGGCACGTAGCGGGCGGCCAGCTCCAGGCCGGGCACGTCCGGCAGCCGGGTCGGCAGCAGGCTGCGTTGCAGCGCGAGCGCGGCCTGATGGTCGAGGCCGCGCGTGCCGGCCACGGTGGCGGCGCCGATCCGGTCCGCGCACAGGGCGAGCAGTTCGACGTCCTCGGCGGTGAACCGGCGCGGCGTGCGGGTGCCGACGTGCAGCACGCCGACCACCTCGCCGCCGGCGAACATCGGCACACCGAGCAGCGACCGGACACCCGCCTCGATCAGGACCGGGCTGACCACCTCCGCGGCGGTGACCTCGGCGATCATGACGGGCTCACCGGTCGACGCGACCCGGCCGGCGAAACCGGCGCCGACCGGGATCCGGATGCGGCGGCGCACCTCGTCCTCCAGCCCCTTCGCCGCGACGACGGCCAGCTGGCGGGCGTGCCGGTCGAGCACCAGCACCGCGGCGGTCTCCGCGTCGAGCACGGTGCGGGCGCGGTCGAGCAGCACGTCGGTCAGCTCCGCGCCGCGCAGCCGGGACAGGCCGGTGTCGGCCAGGGTCTGCAGTCGGCGCAGACGCTGTTCGACATCGACATCTCTGGGCGCCGGCACGTGCCTGATCCTACGGCCGGCAGCCCGCGCCGGTGGGGAGGGCACGGGGGTGACGAGCGCAGCGGCGTCCTCCGTGCGGTGCGCGGTCAACCGGCCCACGACCGGCCACGGTACGCGGGTGATCACGCCACCCTCCCGGCCACCGACGCGGCCACCGACGCGGTCGCCGCGCCGACCTCCCGGCTGCGGACGTCGCCGGACACCACCCGCCCGCGCGTGGACCCGGCCGCGGACGCAGCCGGACGCCGTCCGCCCCGGCCGCGGGCCGCCGCCGGGGCGCGCGGTGGCGGGTCAGGTGCGTACCGTCCGGCGGACCTCGGCGAGCAGGTCGACCTGGGTTCGCCAGTCGGGGCCGGACACACCGGCGACCAGGTGGGTGGCACCGGACGCGGCGTATCGCGCCACCCGGTCCGCGGCCTCGGCCGGCCCGCCGGTGAGCGGGATGTCCGCGGCGTCCCGGGCGGTGTGCCGGTAGGCGGCGGCGATCCCGGCCGCCAGGTCGGCGCGGGTGGGCGTGCCGGGTGCTTCGCCGAGCGCGGCCACCGCGCCGATCGTGATCGTGAGGTGGCGCGATGCCGTGCCGAGCAACCGTTCCCGGCCCGCCGCGACCGCGTCCGGGGTGATCAGCGACGGGAACCAGCCGTCGCCGAGCCTGGCCGCGCGGTCGATCGCGACCGCGGAGGCGTTGCCGACCCACAGCGGCGGCACCCGCACGCCCGGCGCGAGCGTCACCGGCGCACCGTCCGGCAGCGTCACCGGCGCGCCGGTCAGCAGGCGGGGCAGCAGGCGCAGCGCGGTGTCGGTGCGTGGGCCGCGCTCACGGAACGGCACACCGGCCGCGGCCCACTGGGCGGGCCCGCCGCCGGAGCCGACGCCGAGCAGCAGCCGGCCGCCGGAGACCAGTTGCAGGCCGGCGACCGCCTTCGCGGCCCAGACCAACGGCCGGAGCGCCGGTACGAACACGGACGCGCCGATGCCGATCCGGTGGGTCGCGGTCGCGGCGACGGCCAGCGCGACGGTGCACTCCACGGTCGGCGCGCCGGTCGCGAGGTGGTCACCGTGCCAGACGCTGTCCAGGCCCGCGTCCTCGGCGTGCCGGGCCGCGGTGGCCAGGTCCAGCCGGTCGCGGCGCTGGACCTCGACCGAGGGCAGGACGACGCCGATCCTCATGCGACCAGGACGACCTTGCCGCGGCCGTGGCCGGTCTCGACCTCGCGGTGCGCGGCCGCGGCGTCGGGCATCGGGTAGGTGCGGCGGATCGGGAAGCGCAGCTCGCCGGCGGCGTAGCGGGCCGCGAGCTCGGCGAGACGGGCCGCGGAGCGCAGGTTCTGCGTGGTACGGATGCCGAGGTCGGCGGCGCGGCCGTGGTCGACCAGCGTGAGGATGCGGGAGCGGTCCGCGCACAGGTCCAGGGACACGTCGAGGGCCTCGCCGCCGGCGCCGTCGAGGACCAGGTCGGCGCCGTCCGGCAGCAGCGCGCGGAGCCGGTCGGCGAGGCCGGGACCGTAGACGACCGGTTCGACGCCGAGCGAGCGCAGGTACTCCTGGTTGGCGGCGCTCGCCGTACCCACGACTCGGGCCTGTGATCCGCGGGCCAGCTGGACGGCGACCCCGCCGACGGCCCCGGCGGCGCCGTGCACCAGCATCGTCTCGCCGGCCGCGGGACGCAGCAGCTCGTGTGCGATGTGGGCGGTCTGGGCGGCGCCGCTGAACCCGCCGGCGACCTCCCACGGCATCGCGGCCGGCTTCGCGGTCAGCTGGGTGGCGGGGACCACGACGTACTCCGCGGCCGCGCGCGTGAACCCGAAGCCGAGCACCTCATCGCCGACCTCGAAGCCGTCCGCGGGCTGGTCGACGACGCCGGCGAACTCGTTGCCGGGGATGCCGGGCAGCACCGGTGTCAGCCAGACCGGGGTGAACCCGGACCGGACCGCACAGTCGATCGGCTGGACGCCGGCCGCGCGCACCCGGACGCGCACCTCCCCCGGGCCGGCCCGCGGCGTCTCGACGTCGTCCCACTCCAGCACCTCGGGCCCGCCGGTCCGCCGGTACAGCACTGCTTTCATGTCTCCCCCTCGCTCGTCGGGGGTCAGTCTCGAACCTCAACCGCGCGTGAGGTCAAGGCACGGAACAGTTCGTGCGGGCCGAGGAACGCGGCCACGAACCGCGGGTCGAGGTGGCTCCAGCCGGGCTCGCCGGTCAGGTTCGTGGTCTGGCTCGCGTAGGCGGCGATCGCCTGCCGTTTCGCGTCCAGGAACGGGCCGGCCGGCACGCGCAGCCAACCGGAGCGGGCCGCCGCCCACGCCCACAGCCGCGCCCGGTCGGCCGCCGCGGCGGCCGGGAAGACCGGAGCCTCGAACCAGGCCCAGACGGGGTACGCGAACGCGCGCACCGGCCCGGCGGCCAGCCCGGCGTGGTGCAGCGCCCGGTGGTCCGGGTGCGCGTCCTCGCGGCACGGCAGCAGCACGTGGCCGGGGCGGCGGTCCTCGAACAGCGCGCCCAGCCGTGCGGTGAGCGCGTCCCGGTTCGCGGTCAGCGTGCCGTCCGGGAAGCCGAGCTGGACCACGTCGGTCACGCCCAGCTCGGTGCAGGCCGCGTGCAGCTCGCCGGTGCGCAGCCGGGCCAGGCCGGTGGCGCTGAGCCGGGCCGACGTGGTGCTGCGGGCGCCGTCGGTGGCCACGACCACGGTGACCGGGTCGCCGTTCGCGCGGGCACGGGCGATCAGCGCGCCGCAGCCGAACGTCTCGTCGTCCGGGTGCGGGGCGAGGACCATCAGCGCGCGGCCGGTGAGCGTGTCCGTGGCGTCGGCCGCGCGCGCGGCGACCCGGCGGCGCCAGCGCGTCCCGGACGCCTGCACCAGACGCCGGGCGACGCCCCGCACCGGGGAGCCGGGCCGGCCGCTCACGGCCGGCCCCGCCGGTTTCGGCTCACCGTCGGCCCCGGCCGGTCGCGGCTCACCATCGGCCCCGGCCGGTCGCGACTCACCGTCGGCCCCGCCGGTCGCGGTCCGCCACCGAGCGATCCGGGCCGCCCGGCCGGTCGTCCGCTGCCGCCGGTGCCGGGCCGTCCGACTCGGTCCACTCACGACCGTGCGACGTCGATGTCCGCTCCCGACGGTCGGCCGCCGCTGTCGGTTCCCGGCCACCCGTCGCCGCCGGCCGCTGTCGGCCTTCCGCCCCGTCCGTCCACTCCCGACCTGCGACGGTCGGATTCCGCTCGGAGCTCTCCGCGGCCGCCGTCCGCCCGCGGTCATCCACGGCCACCGCCGGATCGCGGCCGTTCGCGACCGCCGGATCGCAGCCGTTCGCGGCCGCCGTGCGGCGCCGGCCGTCGCGGACCGCGGTGTGGATCACCCAGGTGTAACCGGCCGCGAGCACGATCTCGCCGGCCAGCAGAGCGCCGCCGATCCAGAGCAGGCCGTACGGCGCGACCAGCCAGCCGCCGGCCACGGCGATCCCGTAGGCGGCGCCGGAGAGCAGGCACAGCAGCCGGGTTCGGCCGGCGACCAGCAGCAGCGTGCTGCCCACGTAGCCGACCGAGTTCAGCGCGTTCGCGACCGCGAGCAGGATCAGCAGCGGGTACGCGTCCGCGTACACGTCGCCGAACACGCGCAGCAGCGGCCAGCCGGCCACGATCAGCAACACCAGCAGCGGCAGCTGGGTCAGCGCGGTCAGCCGCAGCACGCGGGGCAGGTGGTCGCCGGCCCGCCCGCCGTCCGCCTGCGCCTCCGCGAACAGTCCCCGGCCGACCGCCTGCGGCACGAACAGCAGCACGCTGGCGACCAGCGCCGCGATGTAGAACCGGCCGGCGGCCTCCGCACCGGCGCGCGCGGTGACCAGCGCCGGCATCAGCAGCGTCGGCAGCATCAGGATGATCGACGACAGGTGCGTGCCGATCGAGTACCGCCACATGTCGCGCAGCCGCCGCACGCTGCCGGCCGCCCGCAACCGGAACGTCCGGCCGAGCACCACCAGGTTCGGCACCAGCGCGACCGCGAACGCCAGCCAGTACGCGCCGAACACACCGAACGCGCCCAGCCCGGCCAGCAGCCCGGGCAGGACCAGCCGCAGCGCCACGACCAGCACGTTGCGGGACAGGATGTGCCCGGTCCGCCGCAGCGCCACGAACACGTTGTCGTAGAGCATGCCGAGCGCGGCGGCCACGGTCAGCGCCACGAACACGGCCGACCGGGCCGGGGTCAGCTCGGCCGCGACGCCGGGCAGCAGCACCGGCGCGGCCAGCACGAACCCGGTCGCGCCGGCGGTCGCGGCGGCGGCGACCAGGAACACGCCGGTGTTGACCGTGCGGGCCGGGTCAGGCCACCGGTCCAGGTAGCGGATCAGCGAGTTGTTCATGCCGAGCAGCGCGACGTTGGCCAGCAGCGTGGAGACGGAGATCAGCGCGCTGGCCTCGCCGACCGCGGCTGGGGTGAACAGCCGCGCCACCATCTGCCAGAACACGAACCCGCCGCCGGCCAGCGCGACGGTGGCGGCGAGCAGCATCACGGAGTTGCGCAGCAGGCTGTCGTCCCGCAGCCGGGCCAGGACGCCGGCGCGGGCGGGTTCGCGGGTCATCGCGGTCGTGTAGGCGGTGAGGACCGCGGTGTGGTGCGCGGCCATGCCGAAGTCGTCGCTCAGCGCGCGCCCGGCCGTGCCGAGCCGGTCGCGCAGCGGCGCGTTGCCGAGCAGCAGCCCGGCCGCGCCGGCGAGCGCGTCCGGGTTGCCCGCCGGGACCAGCAGGCCGGTGCGGCCCGGCGTGATCAGCTCACCGAGCGCGCCGACGTCGGAGGCGACCACGGCCCGGCCGGCGGCGAGCGCCTCGAGACAGGTCAGCCCGAAACCCTCGGGCCAGATCGACGGTACGGCGACCACGTCCGCCGCGGCGATCCGGGCGGCGACGGCGGCCGGGTCGAGCCAGCCGGTCAGCTCGACCGCGTGGCCGACGCCGAGTTCGTCGATGCGGCGGCGCAGCGACGGCAGCAGCGGCCCGTCGCCGCAGATCGTGACGCGCGCGCCGGGTGCGATCTCCAGCAGCCGCGGCACGGCCTCCACCAGAACCTGAGGACCCTTCGCGGGTACGAGCCGGCCCGCGAACACCACGCGGCCGCCGGCCCGGTCCGGTCCCGAGCCGTCGTCCGCCGTGGCCGGGCCCGGCTCCGGTCCCGCCGCCGGGCCCGCGGGCGGAGTGGGGACCGCGGGCGGAACGAGAGCGGCGGTCGGGGTGGGTACCGCAGGTGCCCGCACCGGAACCGCCGGGACTCCGCCGGCAGAAGCCGCCGATACGGCCGGCACGGAGGCCGCCGGCGCGATTGGCGTGAAGGCCACCGGCGCGGTCGGCGTGAAGGCCACCGGCGCGGTTGGCGTGAAGGCCACCGGCGCGGTCGGCGTGAAGGCCGGTGTCACGGTGGTGAGGCCGTTCGGCACGATCACGGTCGGGCCGCCGGCCAGGCCGGCGATGTAGCGGCTCGGCGCGATCCGCAGGTCGACGACGCGCAGCGCGCGCCGCCAGAGCGGGCCGAGCAGCACCGAGATCAGCAGCAGCCAGAGCCGGCCGCGCCAGGTGAGCCGGGCCGGGGAGTCGGGCCGCTGGTAGGCGGCCGGCATGCAGTACCGGGCGGTGCGGCGCAGGAACGGCTCCGGCCCGTGCAGCGTGTGGACGGTCGGCACGCCGGCGAGCGCCCGCAGCGCGCTCGGCGAGAGCAGGCCGACCGTGTGCAGGTGGACCACGTCCGGGCGCCACTGCCGGACCTCGGCGACGAGCGCGTCCGCGGCGGCCGGGTTGCGGACCAGGCCGGCGAGGCGGCGCCACCACGGCCCGCCGGTGCGCTGCGGCCAGGTGACGTCGCTGAACCGGACGCCGTCGCCGTCCCGGTCGCTGGACAGCACCCGGACCTGGTGGCCCCGGTCGCGTTGCACGGCGGCGAGCGCGGCCGCGAGGCGCTCGGCGCCACCGCACGTGGTACCCAGGTTGATCACGTGCAGGATGCGGACGGCGGCGCTCATGCGGGGCTCCACACCTGGAGGCTGCCGGCGGTGGCGAGCAGCGTGCGCCCGCCGGTCAGGCAGCCCGGCGGATAGGTGTAGCGCACCACCCGTTCGCCGATCACCGCGGTGGTCACGCCGTCCGCGCGGACGGCCAGGTAGGCGTCGCGCCAGAGCACGCCGGGCGCGATGCCCTCGACCGGCTCCAGCTCCGTGTAGGTGCGCAGCAGCGCGGACACCCGGCTGTCGGCGAGCAGCGGCGCGCCGGGTGGCAGCGCGCGTTCGACGGCGGCGGCGTCGCGGGCGTGCGCGTCCGTGGCGTACCAGGCGTGGTAGTAGGGCCCGGCGTCGGCGAGGTTCAGTTGTGGCGGGTATCCGCCGGTCAGCCGCGGAACGAGGCCGCTGGTGGAGGCGAGCACCACGATGACGAGCGCGGTCGCCAGGCCGGACCGCGCGGTCGCCGTCAGGCCGGGCAGCGCGCACAGCGCCAGCAGCGCGGCCGCGCCGAGCAGCGGCAGCATCTGCTGGTAGAGGCGCAGCAGCCCGTAGGAGTCGGTGATCTGCGGTGCGATCACGGCGACGCCGAGCAGCACCAGCGCGGCCGTGCCGAGTTCGGCGGCGACCCGGACCGTGGGCCGCGCTCCGTGCGGTCCCCCGCTCGTGACGGACCCGGCGTGCCGGCCGCGGCGCGGGAGCAGCCCGGCGTCGCGCACCCGGCTCGTGAGGGACGCGCCACGGCCCACGACGGTCCCGGCGCGACCGCTCGGGAACGATCCGGCCGGGTCCGCGGCGCCTCCCGATCCGGTGCCGATCGCGCGGTTCGTGGGTGGCCCGGTGCGGCGTGAGCGCCACCAGAGCAGCGCGCAGCCGGCCACCGCGCCGCCCAGGAACAGCAGCATCGCCGCCTGCCGCAGCAGCGTGTTCGCGGCACCGGGGGCCTGGAGGGAGCGGCCGAGCCCGGTCGGCGGCAGCGCGTCGGCCGGCAGCACCGTGGGCGGGCAGGCCGCGTCCGGTGCCAGTTCCCGCTCGGCGCCGAGCACCTCCACATAGGACGTCAGCGCGGCCCGGTCGTCCGGTGCGTCCGTGCCGGGGCGCAGATAGCGGGTGGAGTCGGACAGGACGGCCGCGCGGGCGCCGATCGCCCGGCCGGTCTCGGCCAGCCCGGTCGCGAACGCGGGCGCGCTGCCGGTGCAGACCGCCCAGCCGACCAGCATCACGGCCAGCGCCCCGGCCGGCCACGCCAGCGCCGGTGGCCGGCGCACGCCGTCCGTGGTGGCGGGCACCCGCCGGCGGATCAGCCGCAGTGTCGCCGCGACGGACAGCAGCGCCACCGCGACCGCGGTGCTGGAGTAGTGCGACACGGTCAGCCCGGCGGCCGCGATCAGCAGCAGCGCGATCCGGGGGCCGCGCGGCCCGCGGGCGTCCAGCAGCGCGAGCAGCAGCACCAGGAAGAACAGCAGCGCCAGCTCCTGCCGGTTCAGCATCGGCATGTCGTTGACGAACGTGGGGAACGCGATGAACAGCCCGGCCGCGAGCACCGCGGCGACCGGTGGCAGCAGGCGCCGGGCCAGCAGGAACGCGCCGACCGGGGCGAGCGCGAAGATCAGCTGGTAGACGACCCGGAACACGTCCAGCGGCGCCGTCCCGAACAGCCGGGTGAGGAACGCCGGCAGCGTGGTCAGGCTCAGGCAGGAGTTGTAGCCCGGGTAGGTGCCGCCGGGCCGCCATCGCCCGGCCTCCAGCACGTCCACCAGCACGTGGTACTCGATCTTGATGTCGTGGCCGGTCACGCCGGTGCCGCGCAGCGACGTGCCGAGCAGCACGGCGAGCCCGGCGAGGTACAGCGCGGTCACCGCGACCCCGGTGCGGCGCCGGCCGGCCGCGTGCGCCGCACCGGCCACCGCGGCCAGCACGGCCGCGAGCGCGGCGAGCGACACCTGCGGCCCGTCACCGGCGTTGAGCCGCGCCGCGCCGAGCGCCGCGAGCAGCACGGCCACCGCGCCGGCACCGACCGTGGCCGCGGTCACGAGGACGACCGGGGCCGGGCTCCGACCCACCGGCACCCGGCCGTCCTCGCCGGCACGGGCGTGATGGCGACCGCGCACCGCAGCCGCCACAGCCAGCACCACCAGGGTGAGGTCCAATCCGATCAGGCAGTCGAGCGGGCTGAGCCGGCCCGCGAGTGCCAGCGCGGTCGCGGTCGCCAGCAGCACCGCCAGCGACATCACGACCGCGAGGAAGAGCAGCTCGACGCCGCGCCGCCGGACGCCGAGGGCGCGCAGCAGCAGCGCGCCGGGCAGCAGCACGACCAGCGGCAGCCCGACCGCGGTGCGCGGCACGGCCGGCGCGCCGGCCAGCACCAGCGCGTGCAGCAGCACCAGCGCGGTCAGCGCCACCACGGGCAGCGCCGGGAACGCGCGCCGGGGTGGTGCCGCGACCGGGCGCTGCAGCGTGAGCGTCATCCGCGCACCCGCCGGTAGACGCGCTCGACCGCGTCGGTCGTGGCCGTCCAGGTGAAGTCCGCGGCCCGGCGCGCGGCCGCGCGGGACAGCACGGCCCGCCGGCCGGGGTCGGCCAGCAGCGCGCGGATCGCCGCGCCGAACGCGGGCCGGCGCACCGCGAGGACCGCGTCGCCGCCGGCCTCGACCAGTTCCGGCAGCGCGGTGCAGACCACCGGCGCGCCGGTGCTCATCGCCTCCAGCAGCACCAGCGGCAGCCCTTCGTGGGTGGACGGCATCAGCACCGCGGTGGCCCGGCGGTACTCCTCGGCGAGCGCGGGCGCGTCGAGCCGGCCGAGCATGGTCACGGTCCGCAGGCCCAGCTCGGACACCCGGCGGGCGACCGCGTCGCGCAGCGGGCCGTCGCCGGCGATGCGCAGCGACACGTCCGGCGGCATGGTGCGCATCGCCTCCACGGCGGCGAGCGGGTCCTTCTGCGCGGTGAGCCGGCCGGCGAACAGCAGCGTCCGGTCGGCCCGGTCGGCGAACGAGCCCGGCGCGAACCGGTCCCGGTCGACTCCGTTGCGTACCACCGCGATCCGGGTGTCGTCGACGCCGAACGCGTCGGCGAGTTCCGCCCGCATCGCGCCGGTCAGGCAGATGACCGCGTCCGCCGCGCGCAGGAACCGGGCGTACAGGTGCCGCAGGTACGGCGCGAGCAGCACCTGCCCGGCCGCGGACGACGGGCGCACCATGAGGTGGACGTGCACCACGTACGGGATCCGGCGGCGGTGGGCCGCGAAGCGCACCATCTCCGGCAGCACGGCCAGGCCGCCGTGCACGTGCAGCACGTCCGGCACCGGGGTGTGCCGCCGCAGCCGGCCGGGCAGCGCCGGGATCACCGGCGTGTTGCCGACCGGCAGCGCGCGGTCCCGGACCACGCGCAGGTTCCCGTGCCGTTCGTCCGGCGGCGCGCCGTCGCTCGCGGACGTGTAGACGGTGACCCGGTGCCGGGCGGCCTGCAGCTCGGCGAGCCGCTGCGCGACCAGTTCCTCGCCGCCGAGGTGGGGCGGGTAGTGGCCGGCGACGTGCACGATCTCCACGTCAGACCGCCGGGCGGGCGAAACCGGCGAGCATGCCGAGTCCCCAGGCCGCGTTCTTGACCAGCCAGCCGAGGAACATCAGCGGCAGCAGCCAGGGCGCGGGCCGCCGGAACGCGGCAACCACGGCGGTCTCCGCCGCGCAGAACGCCGGGTAGGCCAGCAGCCACACCGGGCCGAGCAGCAGCGCCAGCCCGGCCGTGCCGACCAGCGCGGCGCTGGCCGAGTAGTCGACCAGCCGCACGTGCCCGGTGTGCCGGGTGTAGCGGGCCTTCCACATGCCGTACCGGTACATCTGACGCAGGTAGCGGCGGGGCGTGGCGCGGCTGGCGTGCCGGACCCGGGCCTCGGGTGCGATCACCCAGCGGCGGACGCGGTGCGCGAACTCGATGTCCTCCGCGTACACCCACCGCTCGTCGAAGCCGGCGCCGCCGGCGCGGTCGCGGTGCACGGCCAGGTTCGCGCCGCAGACCAGCAGGGAGCCGGTGGCGGCGGCGGACCGGACCGCGCCGTCGTTGACCGCGATCGCACGCGCGAACCGGGTGGCGTACGCGGTCTCCACACCGCCGCCGACGACCGCGGCGTCCGGGTGCGCGGCGAACGCGGCCTCGATCCCGGCGAGCCAGCCGGGGTCGGCGCACGCGTCCGAGTCGAGGAACGCCACGATCGGCGTGGTCGCGGCCGCGAGCCCGATGTTGCGGCCGCGGGAGATGTTGCGGGCGCCGTTGCGCAGCACCCGTACCGGGACCGGGCTGTGTGCCGCGAACGCGGCCGTGATCTCGAGGGTACGGTCGGCGGAGTCGTCGTCCACGACGATGATCTCCACCGGTCGCGGGTCCTGTTCCGCGACGGACCGCAGGCACGCGTCGACGGTCTCGGCGCTGTCGTAGGTCAGCACCACCACGGTGAGCGTCATCGGGTCCCTCCGGCCGGCACCGCCGGCGTGTCGTCGTACAGGCGCAGCAGCGCGTCGTCGGCGGCCGCCGCGTCGAAGTGCCGGAGTGCGAACGTGCGGGACCAGGCGCCCATCCGCCGGCGCAGCGCGTCGTCGGCGAGCACGGCGTCGATCGCGGCCCGGACCGGTGCGGGCTCCGGCGCGACCAGGCGCAGCAGCGCGCGGTCGACGTCGTAGTCGTCGTAGCGCGGGCTGTCGGTGAGCACCACGGGCAGCCCGGTGGCCATCGCCTCGCGGGCCACGATCGGGAACACCTCGCCGCGGGACGGCAGCACGAACACGTCCGCGAGCCGGTAGAGGCCGGGCAGCCGGTCCGGGGACACCGGCCCGAGCCAGGTGGCGCCCGGCGGTATCGGCCCGGCCGGGGTGCCGGAGCCGGCCAGCACCACGTGCCGGCCGGGACCGGCGGCGGCGAGCACGCTCTGGTACCCCTTGTTGGCGATCATCCGCCCGACGAAGAGCACGATCCTTCCCTCGGCCGGCAGGCCCCAGGCCGCGCGCAGCGCCGGGTCCGGTGGCCCGGGCGCGAACGTGTCCGTGTCCACGCCGATCTCCGCGCGCGCGATCCGGTCCGCGGGCACGCCACCGGCCCGCAGGTGCGCCACGACCCGCGGGTTGTAGGCGACCACGGACCGGCAGCGCGGCCAGATCAGCCGGCCCGCGACCGTGCCGACCGTGTGCTCGACGCCGCGGACCAGCGGGTGCGGGTGGGTGGCCGGGCCGACGTGCTGGGTGGCGAACAGCGGCCGCCCGGCACGCACGGCCAGCAGCGCGGCGGCCTGCGGCGGCTGGTACAGCACGTCGTGCACGTGCACCACCTCCGACCAGGTCACCAGCCGGCGCAGTCCGTGCCAGAAACCCGCGCCCATCAACGGGTACGGCACACCGGTGCGCCGCTCGACCGGGTTCGCCGCGGGCAGCCGCCAGACGGAGAACCCGTGCTCCCGCGCGTACTCCGGCAGGTGCGGGTCGACGCGGCCGGTCGCGACCGCGACGTCGTGCCCGTGCGCGGCGAGCACGCGTGCCTGCCGGTGTGCGACGGCCTCGACGCCGCCGATGTGCGGCGGGAAGTAGCTGGAGACGATCAGGATGCGCACGTCAGTCCCGTGCGTGCCGGTCGGCGTGCGCGGCGGTGCCGGCCGCGGGCACGGTCGCGGACAGCAGCGGACGGCCCGGGGCGGCGTGCGCGGGCGCCCGCCGGCCGTTGCGCAGCCGGGCCGCGATGAGCTGGCTGAGGTTGCCGATGCCGTCGACCACGGTGCGGTTCTTCGTCTCGCCGCCGCGCGGGTAGTAGGAGATGGGGATCTCCGCGCACCGGAAGCCGCTGCGGTACGCCTCCACCTTCAGCTCCTGGGAGAACGCCATGCCGCCGGAGCGCAGCCGCATCCGGTCCAGCAGGTGCCGCCGAAAGATCCACATGCCGGACTGGGAGTCGCGGAACGGCACCGCGAACAGCTGGCGGGTGACGAAGCTGAGCGCGTGGTTGCCCCAGATGTGCGAGCGGGTCATCGACTGCGGGTCCAGCCGGGCCAGCCGGTCGGTGGTGAGGAAGTCCAGCCGGTCGGTCTCCAGCCGGTGCACCGCCTCGGGCAGGATCTCGAACGGGTACGTCAGGTCCGCGTCCCCGGTCGCGATCACGTCGCCGACGCAGTTGGCGAAGCCGGCCCGGTACGCGTTGCCGTAGCCGCGGACCGGCTGCACCAGTACCCTGGCGCCGTGCTCGCGGGCCAGCCGCCCGGTCTCGTCGGTGGACGCGTTGTCCACGACCAGGATCTCGACGTCGTAGCCGGCCGCGCGCAGCCGGGCCGCGGGAATGGCCGCGATCGTCTGCGGGATGTTCTGCTGCTCGTTGTACGCGGGGATGATGACCGATACGGTCGCCATGATTCTCCGTTTCAAGGCAGTGAGCATCGAGAAACAACAATGTAATAGTTGCTCCACACCATTCCAGGCGCATCCGGGGTCTCGGGATGCAAATTTGCGAGTCAGCAGCTCGCATGCCTGATGGAAGTCCGCCCCCGTGCGGAAAAGTCGTTGGGGGTCCCCCTTGCCCGTGCCGGAAACAACGGCGAGTAACGCAGCGATACCGTAGTGCACATCGGACAGGTTGAACAAGGAACGTCAATGTTAATTTCGGTTGCCACACCGTTCTCACACGTGAGACCGGTTCACGAATAGAGGATTTTCATGATTCGGTCCGGACGACGCCGGGCCCGCACCCGGGCCCGGTGGGCGATGGCCGCCGTCGTCGCGCTGGTCCTGCCCGCGGCGCTGCTCGTGGCGGCCGGCGGCATCCCGGCCCGGCGCGCCGCCCCGCCGCCGGCCGCACCGGCCGCCCCACCACCGGCACCCGCCCCGCCGGCACCCGCGGCACCCGCGCCCGCGCCCTGGTCGTCCGCGCTGCTCGGGACGGCGCCCGGCCCGTCCGCCCCACCGGCGGCCCCGGCCGCCCCGGCGGCGAGGCGGGACCCGCGGGCCGGGGTGGCGATCCCCGGTCACCGGCTGCTCTACGCCGACCCCGGCCCGGACCTGGACCGGGTCGCCGCGCTCGGCGCCGGCTGGGTGCGCTTCGACGCGGCCTGGTCGGAGATCGAGGTCGCGCGCGGCACGTTCGACTGGTCCCGGCTGGACCGCGGCGTCGACGCCGCCCGGGCCCGCGGCCTGGACGTGCTGCTCATCCTCGGCAGCACCGCGATCTGGGCCCGCCCACCCGGCACCGCGTGGAACCACGGCCCGGCGACCGCGCCGCAACGGGCCGGCTTCGCCGCGTTCGCGACCATGGCCGTGCAGCGCTACCGGGGGCGGGTCGGCCACTGGGAGATCTGGAACGAGCCGAACCTGCCGGTCGCCTGGAGCCCGGCACCGGACCCGGACGCCTACGCCGCGCTGCTGGCCGAGACCTACCGGGCGATCCACGCGGCCGACCCGGACGCGGTCGTGCTCTCCGGCGGCACCGGCGGCGGCGCGACCGGCGTACCGACGCTCGACTGGTACCGCGCGCTCTACGACCGCGGGCTGCGGGACGCCTGCGACGCCGTGGCCGTGCACCCGTACCCGGACGCCCCGGCACCGGACAGCGGCGAGATGGCGACCGCCCGCGAGGTCCGCGCGCTGATGGACGCGAACGGCGACGGCGCCACGACGCTCTGGGGCACCGAGACCGGCGCGCCCACCGGCGGCCGCCCGTCGATCGGCGAGAGCGCCCAGGCCGACCTGCTGCCCGACCTCTACGCGCTGTGGACCGGCGAGATCCCCGGCACCGGCCCGCTGCTCTACTACACGCTGCGCGACTTCGGCGGCGCCGACCGGGAGGGCCACTTCGGGTTGCTGCGCGCCGACGGCACCCGGAAACCGGCCTACGACTCGTTCCGCTCCCGCGGCTGACCCCCGGGGCGCGGCCGGACGGCGCCGAGGCCGCACGTGGCGCCACGATGCCGACGACGCGGCACGTGATGATCGCCGAGGACCCCGCTGAGCGCCGCTCTCAGGATCGGCTGTGATACTCCGTACCCGCTGGTCGTGAACGTGATCGGGGTTCACGAACGGCCGACCTCGGAGGAGACGCACGGCATGACGGTGGACATCACGGCGCCCGCACCTGCGGAGACGCGGGCGCGACCGGCGCGACCGCGGCTCACCGGCCGCCGGCTCGCCGTGCTGTGGCGGGTGCCCGTGGCCGTGACCGGCGGCGTCGTGATGGACCTCGGCTTCCCGGGTCTGGGCTGGTGGCCGCTGACGCTGGCCGGCGTGGCGCTGGTGCTCGCGGCCGTCGACGGGGTGCGCTTCCGCGCCGGTGCCGGGCTCGGGCTGCTGGCCGGGCTGGCGTTCTACCTGGTGCACGTGTCGTGGAGCGGGCTCTACCTCGGCCCGGTGCCGTGGTTCGCGCTCTCCGCGTCGCAGGCGGCGAGTTTCGCGGTGGGCTGCGGGCTGATCGCGGTCGCGTCCCGGCTGACCGCCTCGGTGCTGCCGGGCCGGCGCGGCGCCTTCCTGCTGTACCCGCTGCTGGCGGCCGGGTTGTGGGTGACCCGGGAGGAGGTCGCGGCCCGCTGGCCGTACAACGGCTTCTCCTGGGGCCGGGTCGGCTTCTCGCACAGCGAGGGCCCGCTCGCGCCGCTGCTGTCCTGGGTCGGCACGTCCGGCCTGTCGTTCGTCCTGGTCGCGATCGCCGCGGCCGCCTTCCAGATCGTTCGCGCCACGGTCCGCGCCCGGCGCGTGCGCGTGGCCGCCGGGCACGACGCGGACCGCGCACCGGCGGACGCCCCGGGCCGGCGCCGCGCGCTGCCGGTCCCGGCGCTGGCCGGCTGGTCACTCGCGGTGCTCGCGCTCGCGCTGGTACCGATCGCGCACGTGCCGGCGACCGGGGAGATCACCGTGGCCGCGGTGCAGGGCAACGGGCCGGCCGGGTACTTCACGAAGAAGACGCGCGGGGACCTGCTGGCCGCGCAGGAGCTGGCCACCGCGCCGCTGCTGGGTCAGGACGTCGACGTGGTGGTCTGGCCGGAGGACGGCGCGGACCTCGACCCGCTGCGCTACCCGGAGGGGCAGACCCGGATCCGGCAGCTCACCGAGGCGATGGACGCGCCGCTGGTCTTCGGCACCATCACGAAACGGGACGGGCAGTACTACAACACCAGCCTGGCCTGGGAGCCGGGCGCGTCCGCGCCGTCGGACCACTACGACAAGAAGCGGCCGGTGCCGTTCGGTGAGTACGTGCCGGACCGCGCGTTCTACGCCGCGATCGTGCCGGACCTGATCGGCATGGTCGCCCGCGACTACGTGCCCGGCACCCGCGAGGGCGTGCTCGAGGTGTCCGGGATGCGGCTCGGCTCCGCGATCTGCTTCGACATCACCGCCGACGACGTGATCGCCGACCTGCCGGTCCGCGGCGCCCAGGTGATCCTGGCCCAGTCCAACAACGGCGACTTCGGCACCACGGACGAGAGCGTGCAGCAGCTCGCGATCGCCCGGGTCCGCGCGATCGAGACCGGCCGCGACGTGGTCAACGTCTCCACGGTCGGCACCAGCGCGATCATCGCGGCGGACGGCAGCACGATCGACCGGCTGCCCACGTTCCGGGCCGGCGCCATGGTGCAGACCGTGACGCTGCGGGACGGGCTGACGCCCGCCACCCGGCTCCGCGTCGTCCTGCCGGTCGCGCTGGCCGCCGCGTCGCTGCTCACGCTCGCCGCGCTCGCCGCACTCCGGATGCGGCGCGCGTCCCGCTGAGCCGCCGCCGGTGACGCCCCGCCCGCGGGCGGGGCGTTTCTGGAGTGTTGCCGGGGCATTTCCCACACGATAGGTTTGCGGACATCGACACGCCTCGTTCCAATCGAGGGAGTTCCGCATGGCCGCGATCAGCCGTCGTCTCGTCCTGACCGCCGGAGCGGGCGCCGCCGCCGGTCTCGCCCTGCCCGGTGCCGCCTCCGCCGGCGGGCACGCCACGACCGTGCGGTTCCGGCTCGACGCGCGGACGCTGGACGGCGGCGAGCAGGTCGTCTCCGTCACGCTCGGCACCTCGCGGCTCGGGGCGATCGACCCGGCGAGCCTGACGCCGGGCACGTTCGGCGTGCACGCCACCGCGACCAGCCCGCTGCCGAACACCGCCGGCCTCTACGACCTGGATCGCACCGTCACCGAGGCCCGGCTCGACCGGCACGGCGACGTCGTGCTCACGCTGGCCCACGGCGAGGGCGTCGCCGGCGGCAACACGCTCGGCTACGTGCTCGACCGCGGCCGCAACGTCCGGCTCGCCCTGACGTACACGATCACGCAGCACGCGCCGATCCGGCTGCGCCACGGCCGCGCGGTCACGATCACCGGGTTCACCCAGGGCCGGCTCGCCGACCCGGAGGTGGACGCGTTCAGCCACCACGAGTCCGCGTCCGGCATGAAGTACCGGCTCTACTCCCCCGGCCGCCGGGCCGGCCGGCGGCCGCTGATCGTGTGGCTGCACGGCGGCGGCGAGGGCGCGTCGCTGCCGGACGGCTACTACGACAACGAGACCCAGCTGCGCGCGAACCGCGGCGCGCTCGGGTTCGCCACCCCCGAGGCCCAGAAGATCTTCGCCGGGGCGTACGTGGTGGCGCCGCAGAGCACGTCGTTCTGGATGGAGGACGGCGACCGGTTCGCGCCGCTGATCCGGGAGATCATCGACGAGGTAGCCCGCCGCCACCCGGTCGACCGCTCCCGCGTCCACGTCGTCGGCTGCAGCAACGGCGGCTACATGAGCCTGAAGATGACCACGGTCTACCGCGACCTGTTCGCCTCGTCCGTACCAATCTGCGGTGTGGTCATGCCGCTCGGCGGCACCGGCGCGCCGCCGCTGATCCCGGACGCGGAGCTGACCGCGATCACCACGCCGACGTGGCTGGTCACCTCGATGGACGACCCCACGGTCCCGCCGGTGCCGAACACGGTGCACGCCGCCGACCTGATCCCGGGCGCGCTGCGCACGCTCTACGACCAGGTCGTCCGGAACGGCTACCGGTTCAACGGCCACTGGTCCTGGATCTACGTCGCGCGCAACGACCCGAGCGTCGACGGCACCCACCTCTGGCAGTGGATGGCCGGCCGCCGCCGGGGCTGACCCGGCCGGGTCAGCCGGTCAGGGACGCCAGCCGGTCGCCCACAGCGCGGCGGCCGGGCCGAACAGCGGTTCCGGAAGGCGTTCGAGATCCGGCCACCAGCGCCACTCGTGCGCCTTGTCCGGCTCCCGGACCTCCGGCTCGCCGTCCGCCTCGACCAGGTGGTGCAGCGTGACGTAGTGCAGGCCGCTGTCCGGGAACAGGTCGCTGGTCCAGCGGACCGGCTCGACGCGGGTGGCCCGCAGACCGGTCTCCTCCCGCAGCTCCCGGGCCACGGTCACCGCAGGGTCCTCACCGGCGTCCACCTTGCCGCCGGGAAACGCCCAGGTGCCGGGCCCGTGCGCGCCCCGCCGCCGGCCGAGCAGGACGGCCCCGTCCCGGATCACCACGGCGCTGACCCCGACGAACGGCCCTCGATACGATGCGGACATTCTGAGATCATGACGCGACGGGCGGATGGACGCGCGAAGCGGGGGTCGCCCCGACCGGCCGGCTCGGCCCGGTGATGCCGACCGGCATCGGGGTGGCCACCGGCAGGTACCGCTACGACCGCGTCCTCGCCGGCCTCCGCGGCCGCCTGGCCTGACATGGCTTCCCGTGACCGCTCCTACGGGTACGACCGCCGGCGGTCGTACCCGTAGGAGTGGGATCAGGGGTGACGGGCGGCGCCGATCAGGCCGGCCACGCCGACGGCGATCGCGGCCAGCGCCGCCACCACGGCGAACACCGGCAGGATGGCGACCTCGCCGCGGAGCACGTCGGGGGCCGTGGTGACCAGGACGATCACGCCGACCAGGATGGCGGCCAGGCTGATCGGCGTCCGCGCCGGGATGTTGCGGCGCGTGGCGCCGGTTCCGTTGTCCATGAGGCCTCCTGGCTTCGGTTCGACGACGCTGTCCTACCCGGACGGTCAGATCCGAAACCGCGGCGCGGCCGACCCCCGCGAGCAGGGCCACGAGCGACGGCCGTGCGTCCCGGTCGTGCGGCCACGGATCCGACAGGGAGGCCGCCCGCGGCCGACCGGTGCCCGCGGGAGCGTGCGGGACCCGCGCCGCCGGAAGCGGGCAGATCGGGCATGGAAAGGGCCCCGGCGGCAGATGCCGCCGGGGCCCGGGAAGCGGTTCCTACAGTGCCGGCTCGATCCAGATGTTGCGGTACTGGACCTTGTTGCCGTGGTCCTGGAGGCGGATCGCGCCGGTGGACGGGCCCTCCGGGATGTTGCCGCCGGTGCCGGCCGGGATCTGCACGTTGTCGTGGATCTTCTTGCCGTTCCAGACGACCGTGATGCGCGCGTTCTCGGTCTTGACGCCGGCGGCGTCGTAGCGGGCCGCGCGGAACGTGATGTCGTAGGTCTGCCACGTCTCCGGCGCGGTGGCCGCGTTCACGTCCGGCGGCTTCAGCTGGTAGATCGCGCCGGCCTCGTTGTTGTTCAGCGTGGTGTCGCCGAACGAGTCGAGGATCTGCAGCTCGTAGCGCTCCTGCTGGTAGACGCCGCTGTTGCCGCGGTCCTGGCCGGTGACGTCCGGCGGCAGCAGCGGCACCTTGAACTCGACGTGCAGCTTGTAGTCGCCGTACGCGTCCTTGGTCCGCAGGTCACCGCAGCACACCTCGGTTGCCTTCGTCGCGGGCAGGACCGGCCACTGGGCACGGCGGCCGTCCGTGTGGATCCAGTTGTCGAGCGAGCCGCCGTCGAAGAGCGTGATGCGCTTGCCCCACTCGCGGACGCTGATCAGGTCGAGGTTGACGTGCCCGGTGTCGAGCGCGTCCACCCGGAACTGGATGGTGTTGGCGCCCTTGCGCAGGTTCAGCTTCTCGGTGACGGTCGCCCACTCCTCCCAGGTGACCGTGGACGGCAGCGACACCTGCTTCACCTTGCGCCCGTTGACGTGCACGCTGACCGTCTTGGTGCCGCTGAACGGGTCCGGGCCGTTGGAGTAGCGCAGCCCGACCGCGTGGCCGCCGGCCCGGTCCACGGTGACGTGCATGGTGGTGGACGCGTTGAGCTTGCCGAAGCCGGCGGTGAAGCCGACGCCGGAGTAGCCGCGGTGGTCGGTGGCCAGCGACGCGCCGCCCTCCCGGTTGCCCTCCTCGGCCTCGTAGTAGACCTGCTGCGCCTTCTTGCCGGGCAGCTCGTTCATCGTGTACCACGCCTCGGTGCTCCACAGCGTCTCGCCGTCCCGGGCCGCGAACGGGCGCGGCGAGCGCAGGTGGACGACGCGGTCGCGGCGCAGGCCGGGCACGGTCAGCGTCACGGTCTTCCGGTCGGCGGAGACCTTCGCGCCGGTCACCTGCAGCGCCTCGGTGTCGACCTCCGGGCCGCCGTACTGCTCGGTCGGCACGTACCGCCACTGCTGCAGCTGGTACGCCGTGGGCAGCTTCGCGATCGTGGCGTCGGACAGCGGCTCGGTGTACTCGATCTTGAAGCCGCCCTCGACCGCCTTCATCGTCTTCATGTCGAAGACGGAGGTCTTGTTCGGCGTGAGCTTTTGCAGGCCGAACCGGAGCTTGCCCTCCTGGCCCCAGTTGCCGTCCGCGCCGAGCCCGCCGACGTAGATCGCGCCGTCCGGGCCGACCGACACCCGGTTGATGCCGGCCTCGAGGCCCTGCGTGTGGCGGAACACCGCGCCCTGCTCCACGCCGTTGACGGTCTCCAGCGCGGCGCGCTGCAGCCCGCCGTAGGTGACGTCACCGATCAGCAGCTGCCCACGGTACGTCCCGGAGTCCAGCAGCACCGGCGTGCTCGGCGAGTTGCCGATCTGGTTCTGCGGCAGCCACAGCACCGGCCGGGTCGGCGCCTTCGCGTCGAACGGACCGTCCGGGTTCGTGTAGTGGTTGAAGAACGCGCCGTCCTGGATCTTGATCAGCTTCGACGACGGGAGCCAGCCACCCTGGTTGTCGGTCACGTAGATGGAGTTGTTCGGCCCCCAGCCGATGCCGTTCGGCGTGCGCAGGCCGCCGGCGACCGTGGTGACCTCGCCGCTCCTGCGGTCCACGACGATGTGCGTGCCGCGCCCGCCGACCGGCTGCGGGTCCGTGGTCGCGCCACCGTAGTTGATCGACACGGAGAGGTTGAGGTAGAACTTGCCGTTCCGGTAGAGCAGCCCGAACGCGAACTCGTGGAAGTTCCCGCCGAACGGCCAGGTGGCCACGGTCCGCCGGGTGTCCAGCACGTCGTCCTTGTCGGTGTCGCGCAGCTCGGTCAGCTCGTGCTTCTGTGACACGTAGACCATGCCGTCGACCACGGCCACGCCCATCGGCTCCTTGAGCCCGTCGGCGATCTTCTTGTATTTCACGCTGTCCGGGCCGGTCTTCCCGGTCACGTTCTCGACCAGGTACACCTCGCCGGCGACGGTGTCCGAACCACCCCAGGTGGTGATCACCATCTTCTTGTCCGGCCGCCACGCGATGCCGCTGACCTGCGGCTCGAAGCCCGGCGGGCGCAGGTTCGTGAGGTCGTACCCGGGGTTGACGCCGGCCAGCGGCAGCCCGTCACCGGGGGTGTCGGTGCCGGAGACGCACTCCTTGCGGCCCGGCGCGGTCACCCGGACCACACCCGCGTCCGTGGTCAGCGCGCTGTTCGGCACGGTCTCGAAGTCACCCGCGCCGGGGGTACGCCAGGCGAGCCGCAGCTCCTGGCCGCCGTCCCGCTCGAAGTGCTCGATCCGCAGCGGGTGCACGCCCGCGGTCAGGTCGATCGTGCCCTCCTTCGGCGGATCGACGCCGTGCAGCCCGTCGTGGTCGATGACGAGCCTGTCGCCGATCCACAGCCTCGAGCCGTCGTCACTGGTCAGCCGGAACGTGTACGCCCCGGCGGACGGCGCGGTCAGGTTCGCGATCGCGTGCGTGACGAAGTTGGACGCGAGCCCGAAGTCCGCGTCGGTGGACCAGTCGATCGTGGGCATCAGCTTGTCCACGTTGGGCGTCTGGCCGGGCTTGAGTTCGCAGACCTTGCTGAGCGGCACCCCGATGTCGTACGTCCGGAGCGTCACCCCCGGCTCCTGCGCTGGCGGGTCGACCGCGAACGCCGGTGTGGGCGTCGCTATCAGACTTGTCACGATCACGGCGGCCACGGACAGACGTTTTCTCATCTGCGCTCCCGGGTTACGGGTGTGATTCAGGGCTGTGAACATCCTGAAGTACTTCCGTCGGTACGTCTACATCTTTCGATCGTGCGGAATTAACTTTTTCCTGAGTCGTGCAAAAGTACGGTCAAACAGGACAGACGCGCGATGTCCAGGAACTCTCACGCGGACCTTCAGCGGTTCTCCAGCGGCGCCGGGACCGTGAGGGGGCACGTCCACTCACCACCGTGGAGGTATCGATGACACCGCTGTACCGCCTCGCCGCGGCGCTGCTCGTGGCGACCGGCACGCTCGCCGCACCGGCGCCCGCGCCGGCCGCGCCGGCCGCCACCCCGGCCGCGTGCACGCCGGCCTGGGGTTCCTACGGGCCCGGCAACTGGCCGCCCGCGTGCTGGCGGCCGTTCGAGGCGACCAGCCCGTTCAACACCCCGATCCCGGCGAACCCGCGGCTGATGGCGCAGTCGAGCGCGATCGTCGGCCGGGTGCTCGGCGACATCTCGGCGCGCGACTACGTCGGGCACCTGACCGCGGACCCGGCCGGGCACGGCGGCGAACCGACCTACTACGCCCAGCCCGGCGACCCGGTATTCCGCGTCGACTGCGTCGAGTACGGCGGCAACTTCACCATCGACGGCCTGCTGGTGCCGATCCCGGCGCAGGCCGCACCGGAGGGCGGCTGGTCCGCGCCGGCCACCGCGGACCGGCACCTGACCGTGGTCGACCAGGCCACCGGCTGGTCGTACGACATGTGGCAGGTCCGCGGCACCGGCCTGCCCGCACCCGGCGGCACGCTGCAGATCTCGTTCGGCGGCCGGTCCCGGATCGTCGGCGACTGCGCCGGCGTCCCCGCGGACGGCACCAACTGCGAACCGCCCGGCGGCGGCGTCGGGCACGGCACCGCCGCGCACTTCGCCGGACTGGCCGGGCGCGTCCGGGCCGAGGAGCTGGTGGCCGGCCGGATCGACCACGCGCTGAACATCGTCATCGACTGCGACAACGGCACCGCGGTCTACCCGGCCCGCGGCAAGGGCCGGCCCTGCGCGAACCCGCTCAACGCGCCGCCGATGGGCGCGCTGCTGCAGCTGGACATGACGCGCGCCGAGATCGACGCGCTGCCGGTGCAGGAGTGGAAGAAGGTCTTCCTCCGGGCGATGGCCGAGTACGGCATGTACTTCGGCGACACCGGCTCGCGGAACCTCTTCTCCATCGAGATCGAGTCCGGCAACCAGTACACCGCGTTCGGGCAGGCCGACCCGTGGCTGAAGTACGGCAAGGACAACTGGGAGCCGTACACCGAGGGCGGCGTCACCTCCTACGTGGCGAAGCTCTACGGCCGGACCGGCGACCCGAACCCGCAGCTCGACTGGATGGCCGTGGTGTGGAGCAACCTGCGCGTGCTCGACCCGTGCGTGGCCGCGCGCACCTGCTGATCAGTCGTTCAGGACGGTGACCCGCAGGGCCAGCACGGCCTCGCGGGTCTCCGGCATCCGGGTCACGGTCAGCATCGCCCAGCGCCGGTCGTGGGTGCGCAGGCAGATCCGCGCACCCGCGGCCAGCGCGGCCAGCCGCACGTTGCCGCCACCGTCCCGCGGCAGGCCCCGGCACGTACCGGGCGGGTCGGTGCGGTTGACCGCGTGGATCGCGTTGAACGCGTTCGTGTTGGTCAGGTCGACGCCGGAGAGCTGGTCGTGCGCGGATTCCGGGCTGGTGCGGTAGAGGTCGAGGAAGTCGTAGTCGGGCGAGCGCGGATTGTTGGTCGCGTGCCAGTCGCTCGGCCGGCCGTCCGGGATGTCCAGGTCGTAGCCGAGCCCGGGGCGTACCGCCAGATCGAATTCGTGAAAGACGCCACCGGCGGCATCAGCGGTACGCCGGGAGGCGAGCACCGCGGTCCCGGCACCCGCCGCGAGCAGCAGCGCGACCCCGGCGGCGATCCCCCGCCACCACGCTCGCCGGCGACCGACCGCCGGTGTCCTGGCTCCCGGCGTACCGGTGTCCGGCGTGCCGGTGTCCGGCGTCCGGAGTGGCTCGGGCGTGGCCCGCGATACGGTCGCGGCCCGCGGGGTGGCGGTCGCGATCATCCGTGGCTCGGGCGGTCCAATAGGCGGCGGCGCGGCCTGCGGCGGCGCGGACTGGGGCGGCGCGACCTGGGGCGGCACGACCTGCGGTGACGCGACCTGCGGTACAGCGGCATGCGACGGCGCGGCCCGTGGTGTCGCCGGGGCCGGTGCCGGGGTGCCGCCGTCCGGCAGCAGATCCGGGTCCTGGCGGAGGATGCGCTGCTCCAGCGCCCGCAGCTCCGGTCCCGGCTCGACGCCCAGCTCGTCCACCAGCCGCAGTCGCGCCGCCCGGTGCACCGCGAGTGCGTCCGCCTGGCGGTGGCAGCGGTACAGCGCCAGCATCAGCTGCGCCACCGGCCGCTCCCGCCACGGCTGCTCCGCGACGAACCGCTCCAGCTCCCCCACGATCTCGGCGTGCCGGCCGAGCGCCAGATCCGCGTCGATCCGCAGCTCCGTGGCGGCCAGCCGGCACTCCGCCAGCCGCGCCGCCTCCCGGGCCGCGGTCTCGCCCGGCACGGTGCCGTAGGCGGGACCGCGCCACCAGCCGAGCGCCGCGTGCAGCAGATCCGCCGCCTTGTCGTATTCCCGCTCCTCGACCGCGGCCCGCGCACGCCGCACCGCCTCCTCGAACCGCCGGCTGTCCGGCTGGTCCGGTGGCAGGTCGAGCAGGTAGCCACCCGGCACGGTACGCAGCACGCGCGGCCGTTCCCCGGCCGCCCGGCCCGGCTCCAGCAGCCGGCGCAGCTGCGACACGTACGTCTGCAGCGTGTTCGCGGCCGTGGCCGGCGGCGCGTCCGCCCACACCTCCGCGATCAGCGCGTCCGTCGTCACGAGCTGTCCCGCGTGCACGACCAGGTGCCCGAGCACGGTCCGCGCCTTCGCGCCCGGCATCACCCCGTCCCGCCCGCCGTGACGCACCGTCAAGGGTCCCAGCACGAACAGCTCCAACCGGCCAGGGTGTCATCGGACCCCGGCCGGGAGATCGCAGCGTTCGATTCCGGACAGTCCGTATCAGGCGGCCCGCTCGGGCATCACGGCCGCGGCCCGCCGGCGCGGCGTCCACCAGTTCGCCGCGCCGAGCAGCGTCATGACGGCCGGGACCAGCAGGCCCCGGATCACCGTGGCGTCGACCGTGATCGCCACGGCCAGGCCGAGGCCCATCATCTTGATCACCGGTTCGTCGCCGAGCACGAAACTGGCGAACACGCACACCATGATCAGTGCGGCCGAAGTGATCACCACACCGGTCTCGGCCAGGCCGTCCCGGACCGCGCGACGGTTGTCGCCGGTCCGCTCCCAGTGCTCGCGGACCGCGGTGAGCAGAAAGACCTCGTAGTCCATGGACAGCCCGAAGAGCAGGGCGAACAGCATCATCGGTACGTACGCCTCGATCGGCACCGGGCCGTCCAGCCCGATCAGCTCCGCGCCCCACCCCCACTGGAACACCGCGGTCAGCGCGCCGTAGGCCGCGGCCACCGACAGCAGGTTCATCGCCGCGGCCTTGGCCGCGACCACCGGCGCCCGGAACGCGACCAGCACCAGCAGGCCACTGAGCAGCACCACGACCACGATCACCGGCGGCATCCGGTCCGCAACCCGGTCGGCCAGCTCGCCGCGGACCGCGGTCTGACCGGTCACCGAGACAGCGGCTCCGGGTACGTCGAGCGCGGCCAGTCGGCCGGCTGTGTCCAGCGTGACCGGGTCGGACGGCGCGGTGTCCGGGATGACGCGCACGGACGCGACCTGCCCGTCCGGGGCGAGCCGGGCCGGGTTGGCCCGCGCCACACCCGGCACGCCCGCCGCCGCACCGGTCAGCGCCGCCAGCCGCGGATCGCCGGGGCCGGTCGCGGCCGGGCTGAGCTCGGCCACCACGGTCAGCGGGCCGTTGATGCCGGGCCCGAACGCCGCCGCCATCGCGTCGTAGCCGGCCCGCTCGGCCGACGACGCGGGCCGGTCACCGGCGTCGGTCTGGCCCAGCGTCATGGCCAGCGTGGGTGCGGCCAGCACGAGCAGCAGCGCGCCGCTGGTCAGCGCGTACCGCCAGGGGTGGCGGATCACGCGGTCGGCCAGCCGGCCCCACCCGGACGCGCTGCCGGTCCGGGCCCGGCGCACCGGCAGCGCGTCGACGCGCGCGCCGAGCAGCGTGAGCAGGGCCGGCAGCAGCGTGGTGGCGGCTCCGACCGCAATCACCACGACCAGGCCGGACGTCCAGCCGAGCGTGGTCAGGATGGGCACGCCGGCCACGCCCAGCCCGCACAGCGCCACCACCACGGTCCCGCCGGCGAAGACGATCGCGCTGCCGGACGACGCCACCGTCTCCGTGACCGCGTCCCGGACGTCCCGCCCACGGGCCAGCAGCGCCCGGTAGCGAGTGATCAGGAACAGCGCGTAGTCGATGCCGACGCCGAGCCCGATCATCGTGCCGAGCGTGGTGGCCACCGACGGGACGCCGGTCAGGTGGCCGGCCAACCCGATCGCGCCGATACCGACGACCAGCACGATCGCGGCAGTGACCAGCGGCAGCGCGGCCGCGACCAGGCCGCCGAACGCGACGACGAGCACGGCCAGCGCGACCGTGACGCCGATCAGCTCGCTGTGACCGGTGCTGGGCTGCGCGCGGGTCAGCGCGCCGCCGGGCAGCGTCTCCAGGCCGGGTGTCCCGGCCGCGTCCATCACGTCCTCGGTCATCGCCCGGGTCAGCTCCTGCGGGCCGACGTCCAGCGTCACGTCCAGATAGCCGGTGCGGCCGTCGGCGCCGAGCACCGGCGCGCCGACGGAGTCGACGTGCGGCACACCACGGATCCGGTCCACGGTCCGCGTGATCGCGGCCGCGACGGCCGGGTCGTCCAGGCGCTCGCCGGCGGAGCGCAGGATGACCTGGCCGTTCGCGTTGTCCGCACCGTCGAGGTGCGCCTCCAGCAGGTCGCGGCCGTGCTGGCCGGCGCTGCCGGGCAGCGTGGCGTCCTCGTCGACCGGCCGCCCGAACGCCAGCACCAGCGTGGCGACCGTGACGGTGAGCAGCAGCCAGGCAGCGATCACCGGCCACGGGTGGCGGGTGATGACGCGCCCGCAGCGGGCCATCACCCGGTGCGCCGCGCCGCTCTCGATCGTGCTCATCGGCGCGTACCCCCACAGGAGTTGTTGTCCTCGTCGGCCCGGCCGGAGCCGAGGTCGAAGCCGGTGCCGGCGACCACCAGCAGCAGGCCGCCGGTGGTCGCGGAGATCCGCTGGTAGACCAGGCCGTCCGGGAGCGCGGGCAGCGCAACCGTGCGCGCACCGGCCATGCCGTCCGGCAGGCGGGACGCGGGCACGCGCAGGCCCAGGCCGGCCAGCTCGATCTCACCGGGCGTGACGGTCAGCCGGTTGCCGTCCACGGTCAGGTCCGCGTACACGGTCGCGGGCATGGTCATGCCCCGGACCGGCAGCGTCGTGGTGATGGTGAGCCGGCCGCCGTCGCCGCCGAACTCGGCGCCGGCGAGCCCGGGGCCGGACAGCGCGTCGCCGGCCAGCCCGGTCAGCGCCGGGTACGGCAGCACGGCGCTCGCGGTCAGCGCGTCCGCGGACGTGCCCCGCAGCCCGCGCGCCTCCACGCGCACGTCGCCGAGCGGCACGTCGCGTGCCGTCACCCGGTCCGCGCGCAGGCTGACGCCGTCGAACTCGCCGCGCGCCAGCTGGGTCAGGAACGGGAAGCCGCGGAGCGTCACGTCCACGTCGCCGGTGATCGCGGCCGTGCAACGCAGCCGCGCCGCCAGCCGGTCACCGGCCAGGACGGCCGTGATCCGGTCCGCCGCGACCGGCACGGCGAGCGCCACCACGGCCGCGACCGCGACCACGGCCTTCGAAGGTTTTCTGAGCACCTCGACATGCCACCAGCCGCGGATGCCGGGGCGGTGCGGGAACGATGAGAGTTGCTCGTGAGTCGGCGCGCCGGCCGGGCACCGCTCAGCGTGGCAGCGTGCACCACACGGTGGAGCCGTCGACGCCGGTCTCGCCGCCGTGCGCCCGCACCACACCGGCCACGATCGCGAGCCCCAGGCCCGCGCCGTCCGACTCGGACCGGGCCGACCCGGCCCGCCAGAACCGGTCGAACGCGTGCACGGCCGCCACCGCGTCCAGGCCGGGACCGTCGTCGGTGACCGCGAGCCGGACCCGGTCCGGCCCGTGCGTGACCGTGACCCGCGCGGCCGTGCCCGGCGGCGTGTGCGCGCGCACGTTGCCGAGCAGGTTCGCCAGCACCCGGCGCAGCGAGTCCTCGTCGCCGGTGATCACGCAGCGGTCCGGTGCGTCCACGGTCAGCGGCCGGTCCGGCTCCACCGCGGCCGCGTCCGCGACCGCGTCCCGGGCCAGCGCGGCCAGGTCGACCGGCCCGTGCCGGGCCGGCGGCTCCGCGTCCAGCCGGGCCAGGTAGAGCAGCGACGTGACCATCGCGCTCATCCGGTTCGCCTCCTGCTCCAGCCGGCGCAGCACGTCCGGCCGGTCGTTGAGGTCCACCACGCCGGTACGGATCAGCTGCAGGTAACCCCGGATCGCGGTGACCGGCGTGCGCAGTTCGTGCGAGGCGTCCGCGACGAAGTCCCGCATCCGCGCCTCCGACCGTTCCCGGGCGGCCAGTGCGGCCTGGATCCGGGTCAGCATGCCGTTGACCGCGCCGGTCAGCCGCCCGACCTCGGTCCGGGGCCCGTGCGGCGGGTCCGGCACCCGCCGGTCCAGGTGCCCGTCGGCCAGCTCGGTGGCGGCCGCCGCGATCTCGTTGAGCGGGCGCAGCCGGCGGATCAGCAGCCACCGGCCGGCCGCGGTGAGCACGGCCAGCACGGCCAGCGAGGTGCTCCCGGCGACCACGGCCAGCCGGGTCACCGTGTCCCCGGCCCGGTCCAGCGGCAGCGCGACCAGGACCGTCAGGCCCCGGTCGCGTACCACCACGGCCCGGAACCCGGCGACGTCCTGCGGCTTCGGGTCGTCCGGGTCGGCGCGGTCGAGCAGCGGACGGGACGGCAGCGGGACCGTGCCCATCATGCGCAGCGTGCCGATCCGGTCGCCACGCACCTCGATCAGGTACTCGGTGACGGAAATGACCTCGCGGACCGTCTCCGGGCGCCGCTCCGCGGGCAGCGTGTCCGTCCGATAGCGGTGCCGGGCCAGCTCGGCCGCGGCCAGCAGCTGCTCGTCGGTGCGGTGGATCAGGTAGGCGTGCAGCACCACCGCGGCCGTGCCGGTCACGACCAGCAGGCCGCACGCGGTCAGGCCGGCCATCACCAGCAGCAGCGAACGGCGCAGCGTCACGGCCGGGCCGCCCGCAGCGCGTAGCCGAACCCGCGGTGCGTGACCAGCAACGGCGGGCCGAGCGGGTCCAGCTTGCGGCGCAGGTACCCGACGTAGGTGTCGACCACGTTGGAGCCGGCGTCCAGGTCGTACTCCCACACCGCCCGGTAGATCTGCGACCTTGACAGCACCCGGCCCGGGTTCTCCAGGAAGTAGCGCAGCAGCCGCAACTCGGTCGGGGACAACCGCACCTCCCGGCCGGCGCGGCGCACCTCGAGCGTGTCCGGGTGCAGCTCCAGATCGGCGTAGCGCAGCGTCGGGTCCGGCTCCGGCGGTGCGGCCCGGGCGCGGCGCAGCACCGCGCGGACCCGGGCCAGCAGCACGTCCATGTCGAACGGCTTCGTGATCCAGTCGTCGCCGCCGTAGGCGAGCCCGGCGATCTCGTCCGCGCGGGCGTCGCGCGCGGTCAGGAACACGATCGCGGCGTCCGAGCCGGCCGCGCGCAGCCGGCGGCACACGTCCATGCCGTCACCGTCCGGCAGCATCACGTCCAGCAGGATCAGGTCGGGCCGGTGCGCGGTCGCGGCCTCGACCGCGCCGGCCGCGGTGGTCGCGGCTCGCACGGTGAAACCGTGGAACTCCAGCACGGTACGGAGGAGATCCACCAGGTTCGGCGCGTCGTCGACGACGAGGATGCGGGCGGTCATGATGCCGCCATGACATCACGGTCACGTGTGAACCGGATGAGAGTCCGGCCCATTGCCAGGGTTGCGTGCACCCTCTTCAATGTCATGTGTGGACGACCACGCCGCCGACCGGGCCCGGCAAGGGCTGCGCGCCTGGGTGCGTGACGCCGGCCGGCAGGCGCAGCGCGCCGGGCCGTACGCGGTGCTCGCGCTGGTCACCGCGTCCGCGATCGCGCCGGTCGCCGCGGTGGCGCTGCAGTTGCCGGCCGCGTTCGCGGCCGCGCTCGGCCAGATCGGCGGCATCGGCGTCGGCGTGCTCACCGACACGCTGACCCGGACCGCCCGCCGGTTCCGCGGGCGGCCGGAGCCGTCGGAGCCGGAGTGGCGGGCCGCGATCGCGGCCGAGCTGGAGCCGCTGCTGGCATCGGACGGGGAGAACGGCCGGGCGCTGCGGGCCGAGGTCGGGCGGCTGCTGCGGGCGGTCGACGCGGTCGGGACCACGCTGACCGCGGTCGCGGCCGACGACACCCGGTGGCGCGACGAGCTGGTCACCGCGTTCACCGTGCTCGGCACGGACATCGGCGAGCTGCGCTGGATGGTCGCGGACTCCCGGCGGGTGCTGGACGACGTCCAGGACCGGCTGGCGACGCAGAGCGTGGAACTGCACGCGCGCCTGGACGGCATCCGGCGGCAGCTGATCGCGTACGCGCAGCTGCGCTCCTCCGGCCCGCCGCCGGCAACGCCGCTCCCGCCGGCGGACGCGGTCTGCCCGTACCCCGGGCTGAGCAGTTTCCAGCCGGTGGACGCGCCGTTCTTCCACGGCCGTGACCGGGAGACCGCGCTGCTGCTCGGCCGGCTGGCCGAGCAGCGGGTCGGCGGGCCGCCGCTGATCGTCACCGGCGTCTCCGGGGCCGGGAAGTCGTCGCTGCTGCGCGCGGGCCTGCTCCCGGCGATCGCGGCCGGCGGGCTCGGCACGGAGGCGACGGCGTGGCCGTGGGTGCTGATGACGCCGGGCGAACACCCGCTGGCCGACCTGTCGGTGCGGATCGCCGCGCTCACCGCGACCGGCACCTCGGCCGGCCGCCGGGACACGATCCGGCGGCTGACCGCGGAGGGGCAGCGGCCGGTGATCGTGGTCGACCAGTTCGAGGAGCTGTTCACCCGGTGTCCGGACCCGGCGGAGCGGATCGCGTTCGCGGACGCGCTCGCCGACGCCGCACCCGCGCTGGTCGTGATCGGCGTGCGGGCGGACTTCTACGCCGCGTGCACCGAGCTGCCGCCGCTGGCCCGGATGCTGGCCGCCGGCATGACCGTGGTCGAACCGCTCGGCGACGAGGAGCTGCGCCGGGTGGTCACCGAGCCGGCCGCGCGCGCCGGGCTGACGGTCGAGCCCGGGCTGACCGAGCTGCTGCTGCGCGACCTGACCGCGCCGGGAGCACCCGGGCACCGGCCCGAGCCGGGAACGCTGCCGCTGCTCGCGCACGCGCTGCACGCCACCTGGACCCGGCGCGAGGGACGGCGGCTGACCGTGGCCGGCTACCGCGCGACCGGCGGCATCCACCACGCGGTCGCGGAGACCGCGGAGGGCATCTATCTCGGCCTCGACCCGCCCGGGCGGGAACGGCTGCGGACCGCGATGCTCGGGCTGGTCACGATCGCGGCGGGCGGCACACCGGTACGGCGGCGCGGGCCGCGCGGCACGATCGACGCGGAGGTGCTGCGGCTGCTGGTCTCGGCGCGGCTGCTGACCGCGGGCGACGAGACCGTGGAGATCAGCCACGAGGCGCTGCTGACCAGTTGGCCGCGGCTGGCGGACTGGCTGGCCACCGCGCGTGAGGAACTGCTGCTGCGCCAGCGGCTCGGCGACGCGGCCGACGACTGGCACGCCTCCGGCCGCGATCCCGACCTGCTGTTGCGCGGCGCCCGGCTGGCGGCGGCCCGCGAACTGGCCGGCGTGCACGACCCCGGCGCCGCGCCCCAGCCCGCGGCGCCCCCACCGGCCGCGTCCCGATCGGCCGCACATGAGCCCGGCACGTCGCATCAACCTGGCCCCGGAGCGCCGGCACCGGGTGACGTCTTCCGGGACTACCTCGAGGCCAGCGCCGTCGCGGCCGGTGCCGCGGAGCGGGCGCGCCGACGGCGTACCCACCGGTTGCGGGTCCTGGCCTCCGCTCTGGGGGTGGCTCTGCTGCTCGCCGTGGCCGGGTTCGTCGTCGCGGTCGACCAGGGCAGCGACGCCCAGCAGCGGCGGCGCGAGGCCGTGTCCCGGCAGCTGGCGATGGCGACGCTGACCACGCTGGGCAGCGACGACCTGACCGCGATGCGCCGGGCCGTGGCCGCGTGGGCGGAGGCACCCACCGTGGAGGCCCGCGGCGCGTTGCTGTCCGCGCAGATGACCAGCGCGTCCGGCAGCCTCGGCACCGGCTTCGGCGGTCCGGCGGCCGCGGTCAGCCCGGACGGCTCACTGATCGCGATCGGACACGTGGACGGGCACGTCGAGCTGTGGGACACCGCGACGCTCACCCGGACCGGGCCGGATCTGGTCGCCGCGCCCGGTCAGGTGGTGCTGTCGCTGTCGTTCTCCCCGGACGGCCGCCACCTGGCGATCAGCGTGCCGGTCGAGAACGGCGTGCAGATCTGGGACGTGCCCGCCGGTACGCGGCGACACCGGCTGCCCGCGCTCGGCGCCGCCGCGTGGCTGCCCGGCACCGGCACGCTCGTCGCCATGCGCACCGACGTCACCGGCGACCACCAGCTCGGCGGCTGGAACGCGGAGACCGGCGCGCGCACGACCTCGTTCGGGATCGGCGACCTGGTCCCGTTCGACCTCGCGGTCAGCCCGGACGGCGCGTACGCCGCGGCCGCGGACAGCCGGCGCGGCGCCGCGGTCTGGCGGATCCGCGACGGCGCCCGGCTGATGTCCGTGCCCGGCACCGTGCGGGTCGCGCTCGCCGCCGGCGGCGTGCTCGTCACGAACGGTCAGGACGGCGTGATCCGCACCTGGCGCGTCGACGGCGGCGCCCAGATCGCCACGCTGACCGACCCGGCCCGGTCCCGCGCCCCCGACCCGCTGGTGGTCACGCCCACTAACCGGCTGCTCACGTTCGGCACCGAGCAGCGTGCGCACCTCAACTCGTGGCCGCTGCCCGACGGCGAGGAGAACCGCGGTTTCGTCGGCTTCACCGGCGCGCCCCACACCGCCGCGATCTCCGCGGACGGCCGGGTGGTGGTGGTCGCCGGCACCGAGGCGCCGACCGCCGTGTTCCGCCGCGGCGACAACTGGATCTTCCACCCGGAGCCCGTGGTCGACGCCGTGCCGGACCCCACCGGCCCGCGCGTCGCCGCCGTCTCCCGCGACGGCACCCTGACGATCACGAACCTCGAGACCCGCGACACGGTACGCCGAGCGGAGACCCGCCTGCCCGCACACGACCTGCGGATCGCCCCGGACGGCACGACGGCGATCTCCACCACGGACGGCCGTGTGCAGGTCCGCGCGCCGGACGGCACGGTCCGCGGCGAGGTCACGGTCGGCGCGCCGGACCGGTTCGGCACCCCGGTCCAGATCGAGTTCTCCCCCGACGGTGCCGTGCTGGCCGCGACCGGGTCCGGCCCGCCGGACGAGAGCGGCTTCCCCACCGGCCTGACGACGCTGTTCGACACGCGTACGCTGCAGCCGCGCGGCACCCTCGACACCGGCGGGGACACCGTGTCCGACCTGCTGTTCAGCCCGGACGGGAGCACGGTCGCCGCGATCGTCAACGTCACCGGCGAACTCGATCGCCCGACCGCCGCGCAGCTCGTCACCTGGCGCGTCGCGAACCTGCTGCGGGACTCCGCCCACCCGGTCGGCACCCGCCAGATCGTCGACGCCGCCCGCAGTCCGGACGGCCGGGAGGTCGCGGTCGGCGGCGTCGACCGGCACCTGCAGATCTACGCCGCGGACGGCAGCGGCCCACCGCGCACGTTCGGCGAGCACCCCGGCATGATCATCGCGGTCGCCTGGTCACCGGACGGCCGTACCCTCGCCACCGCCACCGACGTCGACAACACCGTCCGTCTCTGGGACGTCCGCACCGGCACGCTGACCGCGCAGCTCACCGGGCACGTCAACCTGATCAACTCGATCGCCTTCCACACGCCCACGCTGCTGGTCACCGCGTCCGCCGACAACACGGCCGGCGTCTGGAACCTGGACCCGTCCGCGGCCCTCACCTCGGTCTGCCGCGTCCTGGTCCCGGCCGAGACGGCCGCGGGCCGCGCGCACCCGGCCGGCTGCCCCTGACCGGCCGCCCGCGCCGCGGTCCGCGTCATGCGCTTTCGCCGGACCGGCTCCGGCTGCCGTGCCCGGCGCGTGGGCTCGGGTGCCGCGCCCCGGCGCGTGGGCTCGGCTGTCGCGCCCGGCGCGTGGGCTCGGCTGTCGCGCCCGGCGCGTGGGCTCGGCTGTCGCGCCGGGCTCGTGGGCTCGGTCGTCCGCGCCCGGTGTGGGGTGTGGCTTCGGCTGGTGCGTCGGTCAGTGGCACTGCCAGAGGAAGCGGCCCTCGGTGCCGTCCGGCGAGACGAAGACGTAGCCGACGCCGTCATCGCCGAAGTTGAAACCGAGCTGCTCGGTCAGCTGCGCGACGAGTCGCCAGCCCGGTGCCGGCGTCTGGTCGAACTGCAACCACACCGGTTCGCCGCCGAGGAACTGCATCGGCACCCGGCCCGGGGCCGGCGAAGCGTCCACCGGCAGATGATCCTCGTCGCGCCAGCACATCCGCGGCTCGTCCATCGCCCGCACGGTGACGAACGACGGCACCCGCCCACCCGGCTGGACGATGACCGCGTTCTCGCCCGCCTCGGGTTCGAACGTCTCGTGGACGTCCGGCATCCCCGGCCGGTTCTCGTCGTACCCGGAATCGTCGTCCCGGATCTGCAGCGTCTCGCTGTCGGTCATGAATAGATAGGCCAGCCGAGGTTCGCCGTCCGGCCCGTCATCCAACCGGAACTGGCCGAGAAAGAACATCGGCCGCCCGAGTGCCCGCGACACCGGCCACTGCGGCCCGTCCAGCCACGTGGGCCGGCCGCACAGCTTGGTGACCGGCCCGGCAACCGCCGCACCGGCTTCCTCGAACGCTACTGGACGACGCATACGCCTGACCTTAGGCGCACCGCCCGGCCACCCGGGCGTGATTCACCGGCCCGGCTGGCCCGGTCGTCGCCGTCTCGCGGAACGGCCCGGTCGTCGCCGTCTCGCGGAACGGCGCGGCACCCGCGGCGGTGGCAGCGTCACGAGCGGGCACAGCACCGGCCCCATGGCAGCATCGGGATCGCGGCAGGTTCGGATGGCGCCGGATCAGGTGGAGGCACCCGCCACATTGTCGGCTCCGTCGAACCGATTGCCGCAGCCGGGACAGACGATCCGGCCGAAGAGGCGGGTCACGTTCGTGGCGACCGCCACGCGACCGGCTTGCGTCGCCTCGGCATGGAGACGTTCGGCCAGTTCGCCGGAGAGTCCGGGCACGATGTCAGGGTCACCGGCGGACAGGTTCACCAGGGTTTCCTCATCGCACTCCGGGCATCGCACCTCGACCTCTCCGTCGTTGAGGTGATCGAGGTGCTTGCCCCACGTGTCGTCGCCGTCGAAGCCCAGGATCGCCTGGAGAAGGTAGACGAACGCCGAATCGTCGGATGCCGCCGGCAGACGCTCGACCGCCATCGTGCGCAGGGCCGCGATGTCGTCGGCGTAGCAAGCGCGGTCCGCATCGGTGGCGTCCACCGCGATGAAGCCGGCCAGAGCCAACGGTGCCTCGCGCCGGTCCGCGGGAAAGGCAGCAATCGTCGTCGACAGCCAGGGCAGAAGAGCAGCGCTCGCGGGGTCACAGGTGCCCTGATGGCACGACTGCTGCCAGATGGTGCTCCACGCCGGGGAGGCGGGATCGGCTGCCGCTGATCGAAGTACCTCGAGAGGGTATTCCACGCGCCGCAGCCTCACACATTCTCCGACGTGACACACTCGTCCCGGCATTTCCGCGCGTCGCGGGCAAGCGCGCGTTGCGCGGAGTGTGACGGCCCCGCCGACCATCGTACGAAATCGGCCGGCCGACGAGACGGGACCGCCGAGCAGCTGGCATCATTGTGGGCCGCAATAGACCGGGCGGCGGGTGCGGTAACCGCCGACCGGGGCGGGGGTTACCGTGGATCAACAGCAACCCCGGAATGAGGCTGCAGATGATTGACATGCAGGAATTCGCGCGGCGGCTGAGCACCGTCGGAGCTGATACGTTCACCAGCGACGACGTCGTCGACCTGGCAACCGCCGCCGATGTCCGAATCAGCGCTGACCACAAGATCAACGCCGCTATGGCACAGCGTCTGCTCGACCAGATCTCACCCACGCCACCCGTCACCGGCGCACAGATCACGGCATCGCAGTGGCCGCCACCCGTGTCCTCCCAGCGTGCGGCACCGTCGGTGCTGTTCTCCAGCCCCGGCGCCGTCGACAGCCCGGCTGATCAGCCGTCACGCCCCCGCAGGTCCGGCCCGGCACGTAGCGACCGGCGATCGGGCCCTCGACGACCCGGCAGGTGAAACCACTCCCCGCCCCGGCAGATCCCGCGCCGCGTGGCCGGCACCGCACCGGTACCGATCTCATGCCGGCCACCCGGGACTCGAAGCCGGCTGGACCGCGTCTCGCTTCCGCCTGCTACCGGCGAACATCGACGTCCCGCCCACGCACACACTGGCGGTCGCACGAGCGGATACCGCCGGGCGGCCACGTCTCGTGGACGCGTGCGGTGAACCGGGCTGCTCGTCACTACGCAGTCGCGAACGACTCCGAGGCTCGTCGCGCCCGCCCGCCCGCCGCGCGGCCGCTCGACGTGGCCGACGACGAGTTCGACTCCGTGGCCGAGCGCGTCGTTGCCTGGCGGGCCCGCACAGCGCCGACGGTGACCGGACCAGACGCGCCGACACCGTGCCCGGCATGCGGCGCTGGCCCGGACCAGTCCACCGACCCCAGCACACCCTGCTCAGCGTCCGCTACTGCGGTCATCCCCACTCCTACGACTACAAGCACCAGGACCAGACGTGCCCCTGCCTCATCGGCGCAACGTGACCAACCCTCGATAACCAACAACGCATTGACAGCGGCAGATCCGGATGTTCGGTCAGGTGCGTGAGGAACCTGCTCTACCCTCGTCTCGTGTCCACCGAGTGTTGCGGATCGTCATGACGCACGAGTCGGCTTGGCCGCTGGAGTCGTTGTCAGCGCTGCGGCTCGGCAAGCGGCTTGCAGTAGAGGTGCCCCCGACCGGACCAGGACGACGCGCCTTCGTCGACATCACGCCGGGCAGCGTGGACGCCGATGCCCAGGCCCGCGCCGAGCGGTGGACCCACCGGAGCACTGCCCGGTCCTTCACCGTTCAGCACTGGGAGTACGACGCCGCAGCGATCGACGGACTCGACTACGACATCGCTGCCGTCTGTCTGCGCAGCGCTACGGCGGCCGACGAGTCAGAACTCTTGACGGTGCTGCGAAAATGGCATCGCGACCCGACCCACTTCCGCTACGTTTGGGACACCGCTGATCCACGGTAATCCGGTCGAGATTCCAAACGCCGGCGCGCGGATCGCGGCAGATCCGCGTAAAGGTGTGGCGCCATGTGCCTGCTGTTGCGATTGTCGGCAGTGTGGTCAGATGCTGGCATGGCAGTCCTAGACTCGCACGAGATCATTCGGCGCCAGCTGCGTGGCGAGACGGTGAACGGCGAAGTAGGTGTGCGGTTGCGCGGTGGCCCTTCGCACGGTCGAATCAAGATCGTAGGACTGGACAACCAGGCCAGACCACCAGCCGGACTACGCGTACGGCACGGCAGTGGAAACTGGCACGCCTACCTACTGGATGCCGACGCTACCGAGCCGTCAGCGTGGGTCTACCTCTTCAGCGGCGAGGACGACACCTCGTAACGTACTTACCGAAGCCGCGCGTTGTCGGCGGCAGATGAGGATGCCCGCCCCCTGGGCTTGTCATGAATGGTCACTCTGCGCTTACAAAGTTCTCGACGCTGGGGCCGAACAGAAAAACAAGTTGCCGAGCCTGGGTTCGGACGTCGAAGATCTGCGTTGTGAGTCGAAGCCTGCGAACAGACCCCCGGCATCGGCAGGCGCTCCGTAACGCTACGCAGCTCGAACGGGTGCGAATCCGCGTTCACTCTCCGCGTCCTGGATTCGCGCACCCGGCAGGCAAGCAAGACGTTCGTGCGGTGCTGGATGCCATCGGGCCGGAAGCGTGGTACGGCTTGCGCGTCGTCGAGCTGCGCCAGACCGAGGACTTCGATCGACGATCGATCGTTTACGGCCGGACCCGAACACCCGGCGAGATCCTCCTGTACGAACAACCGGAGAACGAAGCCTCGGAATTGCAGAATTTCATGCGGTTCGACGTTCTGCTGCACGAGCTTGGACATCATGTGCTTCAACACCGTGCTCGGAAGTTCTACAGCGTGCGACGGACATCGGAACATGAACGGTTTGCAGAAATGTTCGCGCGCCGCTGGAAACCGACGGTCCGAGCTGCGTTCTCCAGATCTGCATTGACCGAATAGCGGCTGACGGCCGGGATGCACGAACGCACTCTCATCGGCAAGAGCGTGCGTTCGGGAGCGTCCCGCGCCCTATACGCAGGGTGACAACCCGCGAGGGCGCCAGCACGCGCGGACTGCGGCATGAGAGGGCAAGCGCATCTAGTAGAGAATGAGGCCATGGATGGTGAAGTACCACCGATTGAGTTCGTGACCGACGGTCGGATCTACGAGCCGAACGGACGGCACTCCGATGAGTTCATCGTTGTGTTCGGTGCCCTGATAAGTGGCCCGGCAGCTCCCGAGTTCGGAGCGTCATTGGTAGTGGAATTCTCGGCCGAACTAGCAAGGCCCGATGGCACAAGGATCCTCATCGACGACGCGCATGTGGACTTTCCGGTCGCCGACGAGGCTCCGGGAGAGGGACCCTTCGTTCTCCTGCGCGGCGCACGCGCAGGCGACGTGCCTGCCGGCACTCTGATCGTTGCCCGCCGGTTCCGGCGCCAGTCCGACAGCTGATGTGCTCTCATCGGCTACTTGTTTGCTGGCAGCACGACCGCAGCCCGGCCAGGCTTGGTCGAGGTGACCAGCGGGACAGCTCTCTCATCGGCTGCCCACCGTAGTTGGTGTGGCTCTCATTTGGCGTGCGCTCCGCTGGTCACCGTGGCGTGAAGAGGCTCCAGAGGAGTATGCCCAGCTCGAAGTAGCGCTGCCCTCCCGCCGACGTCCATGTCGGGACCGGGGAGGGAGATCAGCAGATGGCTCGGGTCATCATCGGGGTGGATCGACACAAGCGGTCCGCGACCATCGAGTCATCAACGAGCGGGAGCTGGCCCTCGGGTCAGGCCGCTTCGCCACCGATCGTGACGGCTACAAGGCGATGCTTGCCGCCGGCCGCAAGCACGCCGACCGAGTATGGGCGGTCGAGGGTTGCGACGGTATGCCGCCCAGCGGCTCGTCGCCGACTGCGAGACCGTCGTGGATGTACCGGCCGAACTGTCCGCCCGCGCCCGCGTGTTCAGCTCCGGCCCTGCCCGGCGTACTCCGTTCGGCAGTTTCGCGCGTACGTGGCCGGTGCCGGATGCCACGAAGGCGGCGAGGGCGTAGTCGGCGTGCCGACCCGTCGGCCACTGCCTGCGGCCCGGTGCGCGGGTTGTTGCAATGTCACGCCGCCGGGAACTTACCCAGGCGGTTGGCCGCGTTCTCAGGGGTGATCGCGCTGCTGTTTCGGGGCGCGGCCCATGTAATAGCCGGGTGCCTCGTGGATTCCGTAGTGTCGCCGGAGTTCGCCGCGGCGGTCATCGGTCACCCAGCGCACTTCGTAGTCCGGCCCGCCGTCGTCGCTCGGGAACGTTCCTTCGAGGATGCCGGGCAGGACAGCGAAGGGCGGGTAGTCCTCCTCGATCTCGATCGTTCCGTCCGCCCAGGTGAACAGAAGCCAGCATCCGACCTGCTTCACGGAGAACAGGTTCCTGAACGGCGCGGTCTGGATGGCCAGCCAACCGGCGACCTCGCCGTTGTGCACAAGTTCGGCTATCGCGCCGTCGAGGGTCGTCAGTCGCGCGCGCAGAGCTTGATTGGCCTCGTCCACCGAATCATCCTGCCATGGCGATGTCCTCCACTCGGCGCGCCCTGCGCGCAGGCCGGCCACGCACCGGATCGCGCTGCGGGACCACCTTCGGTGGCCGGAGCGCACGCTCGATGGCATGTGAGCGGGTCGACGCATCCCCGTTCTGGACCCGCAGGACCATCGTCATGCCGGGGTGATGTCGAGGAGCTCGGGGGCGGGGAGTTCGGGTGCGACGGTGTCCCCGACGGTGAACCATTCGATGCCGCCGAGCAGTTCACCCCGGCGGGGATCGACGATGGTGTAGAGGAAGAGCTGCTCGTCGGTGCCGGGAACGACAGCGTTGACCCGGATCGTCATGCCGATTCCACGGTACGGTTCGAAGTCGACGGACGGGCAGCCGCAGGAGCAGCCGCCGACGACGACCGCGCGGGCCGCCTGGGCACGCAGCGCGTCGGCGTTGTCGATGCCGGCGCTCAGCAGCGCGTCCAGCACCGCACGTTCCCTCGTCGTCAACGGCCTGGGGTCCATGGTCGCCTTTCGCTGGTCTCTGCCGGGAAGTCTCTCAGGCACCTCCCGCGACCACGGCCGGACACGTGCATCGGCCCCGGCGCTCCACCAGTGGTGACGGCGTCACCACCCGGATGCGAGGCGGCCGCGGAAGGAGCGAGGATGGTGCGTCAGGGCCGTTGCCGCGGTTGGCCAGCCCGTCGCAGCCGTCACGCGCGGGCCGAACGAGCCACTGTCGGGCTCCGCGGGCACTGCCGCCGGTCCGTGCGCGAGGGCCGGGAAGGTCCGGGGGCCGGGCGGGTCGCCGGCGGTTCGCTGTCTATCGGCGGCCCGGTGGGGTCCGGGTCTTCTCCTGGCAGCGCGGGCAGCGGGTGGGGCAGGCGGCAAGCTGAGGTGCGGTGGCGAGACCGGACTCGCGCAGGATGGTGGTGACCGTGTCCTCGAACGTCGACGACTCGTCGATCACCGTCTCGGTGGGTACGCCGAGGAGGTCCCGCTCGGTGTACCAGGACCGTAGGTCCTCGTCGGTGACGCCGGCCAGACCGTCCTTGCCCCGGTGCCGGCGTAGTGTCTCCGGGAGGCTGACGTCCAGGTAGAACACGTGTGACGGGCCGCGATGGCCGGCGATCAGCTCGCGCAGGGCCGTGGCGTATCGGGAGGCGATCAGCATGCCTTCGACGATCGCGTGGTATCCGTGTTCGAGCGCCGCGCGGGCGGTGGCGGTGATGACTGCCGGGGCGGCCGCGTCGATGCCGCCGATGTCGTGCTCGCGCAGCAGCACGCGGCGCAGATAGTCCTGCTCGATCAGCGCGGCTCCACGCCCGTAGCGGGCGCGGACCTCCCGGGCGGCCGTCGTCTTCCCGCTGGCCGAGTTGCCCCGGATGACGACGAGCGTGCTCCGTGTCCGGGGCACGTCCTCGACGCACGGGGTCTCGGGTTCGCGCTGATCCGGCACAGCGAATCCTAACAGCGGCCGGCCGCGCCGTCGGGCACCCCGATCTGCCGCCGGCGGAGGCGGGCCTTCGGTCCGCCGTGGTCGCGTCCCCGCCGCCGTTCCGCCCGGTTCAGGAGTGTTCGGCGGTCCACGGGGCGTACGGTGCTGTCCGGGAGACGCTTTCGCCCGGCGCGAGGTCGAGGATGTCGAGCAGCGTGAGGTCGTGTTCGACGGCGTGGTGCAGATGGCCGAGCTTGCCCGTGGCGGGGTCGGCGTCGCTCGCGCCGATGAGTTGCCACAGTCCGTCGTCGGCGTCGTGACCGACGTACAGAATCGGCTCGGTCCGTGCGAAGACCTCACCGGTCTGGATGCTGGTCGTGCCCAGCAGCCAGTGCGTCATCCACCACGCGCGCCGGTCGCGTTCCATGACCCGGTCCACCACCCACCAGACGAACGGCAGGTCCGCGTGCTCGCGAGCCTGGCTCGCGGTGAGGTCGGCGCCGCCCTCGGGCACCCGCTCGAACGGCGCGTCGACGAGCGAACAGGCGTAGCGGCCCTCGTCGTCGAAGACGATCGCGTGGAAGCTGGCACCGCCCGGGTTGCCGGCCCCGATCCCCACGGTCAGCCGGGCGACGTGGGGATCGGAGCCGGTCGTCCAGCCGAACGCATACGAGGCAAGCTCGCCGCGCGGCCCGACGAACTCCCCGAACGCGCGCCGTTCCACACCCGCTCCGACGCGCGTCCCGGTCAACCGGCCCTCGATCACCTTCAGATTCACGCGGCGAGACTACCGGGGCGGACACGCCGCCGCGCCGTCCCGGCGAACGGGTTTTCGATTCGGTCATTCCGGCGACGCGGGCCGACGGCGGGCTGTGCATGCCGTGCACGTCCCGTCCGAGTTCGATGAGCAGGTTGGACCGGTTCAGCACAGACGGGGCCGGCGCAGGCATGCGGTCTCAGGTCTGAGGTAAGGCACCGGCGGGGCCCGCAGCCGTGGGGGTCGGCTGAGGTGCTGGCCACCCGCGAACGGCATGGCGGGACCACGATCAGCTGGACCTGCCCTTCCCCGAGTCGGGGGAGCTGCTGTTCTTCTGGGGCGAAGGACTCAGCGTTCTCGGCGATCTGCCGGGACAGGTCGTCTACGTCGCCGACCTGTCCACCGCGACGCTGCGGCAGCCATCGGTGGGCGTCAAGCCCGTCGACCCGGTCGACTACTACGCGACCGCGGAGATCGAAGCGCAGCTGGACAACTTCTACTACGGCGACGACGGTCTCGAAGACGTCGCCGCCGACCTGGAGAAGAGGCACGGCATCTCGACCCCTCGGCCAAGCCCTCGGACCCGCTCTCGTGCGGGGATTTGCGCGGAGCGGTCAGGACGGCGGGCGTGGAATCGTGGCGGTGGCGGGCTGTCACGGGGATGGTGACCTTCATCGCGCTGAGCGTCTGTGTGACAAGCGCCTTCGACCTCGTCGTGCACCTGGAGACCGTGCTGGGCGGTGGGCGTGCGGGCGCGACGGTGCTGAGCGTGCGCGGCCTGCACGGGTCGGTGCGCGAGTACCGGTCGACCTACATGTGGGAGGGCGAGCGTGCGGGTCGCGCACCGACCGAGGGGGCGGCGCGCGGTAGTACGGTCCGCGTGTACGTCAACCGTCGCGGGGATGCGCATCGCCCGATCCGTGCCGTCTCTGGTCGCGGTGGCGCTGCTGGCGGGCTTGGCTTGGGTGCTCGAACGGATCCGTCGGCACTGTCACCCGGATCCGGGACGACCGCGGAAGCCGCGCCTCGTCCCGGTCGCCGCACCGAACCGGACTGAACGGCGCGCGCGGCGGCGCCGACGAGACGCCGGTGGCGACGGCCGATACCGGGACCCCGCGGCCGGTGGGTGCCGGGGCGCACCTGTCAGTGGCCCCGCGCGGTCCCGGACTCCCCCGAGTGATGTGCTCAAGTCCGGGACCGCGTGGGGGATCGTGCTCAGCCGAGGCGGAGCATGATCTTGCCACCGCTGCCGCCGGCCGCGGCGCGGTCGAGGGCGGCGGGGGCGTCGGTCAGGTCGTAGGTGGCGGCGATGAGCGGCTCGAGGTCGAGGCCGGTGGCGAGGGCGCGTACCGCGTCGGTGATCTCGTCGGCGAAGCGGTAGGAGCCGATCCAGGTGATCTCGCGGGTGACCAGGTCGCCGAGCGCGGCCGGGGTCGGGGTGCCGGGCAGGTTGCCGACCTGGACCAGCGTGCCGCCGCGCGCGGTGGCGGCCAGCACCGCGCCGAGTGCGCCCGGCACGCCGGAGGCCTCGAGGACGAGTTCGGCGTCGGACGGCAGCGTGCCGCCGGACCGCAGGTTGATCACCTCGGTGGCGCCGAGTGCGCGGGCCGTCGCCAGGGGCGCGTCGGCCACGTCGGCGGCGGTGACCGTGGCCGCGCCGGCGAGGCGGAGCGCGGCCACGACCAGGCAGCCGATCGGGCCGGCGCCGTTGACCAGCACGTCCCGGCCGGTGACGTCGCCGGCGCGGGAGACCGCGTGCATGGCGACCGCGAGGGGTTCGGCGAGCGCGCCGTGCCGGGTGGAGACGCCGTCCGGCAGCGGCCGCAGCTGGTCGGCGCGGACGACGACGGCCTCGGCGAAGCCGCCGTCGGTGTGCGGGTCGAACGCGGCCGAGCCGAGGTAGCGGACCCGCGTGTTGAGGTTGGTCCGGCCGGCGAGCCGTGCGGGCAGCTCACCGGCCGGGGACGCGGGGTGCACGGCCACCGGCACACCGACGAGATCGGGCGGGACGCCGGGGCCGGTCGCGGCGACCCGGCCGGCGATCTCGTGGCCGAGGATCAGCGGGTGCCGCACCGTGGCGGTGCCGGACGCGCCGTGTGCGTAGTAGGAGACGTCGGAGCCGCAGATGCCGCCCCACTCGACGGCCACGCGCACCTCGCCGGGGCCGGGGGCGGGTACGTCGAGCGAGTCCACCCGGACGTCCCGCGGGCCGTGCACGACGACGGCCCTCATCGGGCGTCCTCCAGCCGGACCAGGTCGCGGCCGCGGGTCTCCGGCGACAGCAGCGCGGCGACCAGGGTGATCGCGGAGTAGGCGATGAGCATCGCGGCGATCGGCCACCAGTGCTGGGTCCACGCGGTCAGCGCGGCGGCGGTGACCGGGCCGATCGCGGTGGCGAGGATGCCGCCGATCTCCTTGGCCAGGGCGAGCTGGGTGAACCGGGTGCGGGCCCCGAACAGCTCGGCCATGGTCACGCTCTCCAGGGAGAACAGGCCGAGCACGCCCACGTTCAGCGCGAGGATCATGCCGGCCATGATGCCCGCCGTGGTGCCGCCGGTGATGAGAAGCAGCAGCGGTACGGCCAGGATCATGGTCGCCACGGTCAGGCCGATGTACACCGGGCGCCGGCCGACCCGGTCGCCGAGCAGGCCGATCAGCGGGACCGTCGCGAAGCCGAGCAGCGAACCCCAGACGATCGAGGTGGTCGGCACCGAGCGGTCGACGAGCAGGTCGGTGGCGATGTAGCCGACCAGGAACGTCTGCACCAGGCCGGAGTTGCCGGCCTGGCCGAAGCGCAGCCCGAGCGCGAGGAAGAAGGCGCGGCCCTTGCGCTGGTGCAGCGCGGCCTCGACGGTCGAGGAGCCGTCGACGGCGGACAGCGCGACGGCCTTGCCGTCCACGACGTCGGCGCGCTGTTCGAAGACCGGGCTCTCCTTGAGCGAGCGCCGCATCCACACCGCGAAGATCATGAGTACGAAGCTGAGCAGGAACGGCAGGCGCCAGCCCCAGCTGAGCAGCTGTTCCTCGGTGAGCACGGCGAGCAGGATCGCCCACAGGCCGGACGCGGCGAGCGTGCCGGAGTTCGTGCCGAGCGACACCAGCGACGCGATCAGGCCGCGCCGGCGGACCGGTGCGTACTCGGCGAGCATGACGGTGGCGCCGGCGATCTCCGCGCCCGCGCCGAAGCCCTGGACCAGGCGCAGCACGACGAGCAGGATCGGCGCGAGGATGCCGATCGTGGCGTAGGTGGGCAGCACGCCGATCAGCGTGGTCGACGCGCCCATCATCGCGATGGTGATGAACAGGACGCGTTTGCGGCCGATCCGGTCGCCCATCCGGCCGAAGTAGATCGCACCGGCGAGCCGGGCCACGTAGCCGACGCCGTAGGTGGCCATCGCCGCGATCAGGCCGATCGCGGGCGAGACGTCCGGGAAGAAGATCTGGTTGAACACGATCGCGGCGGCCAGCGAGTACAGCTGGAAGTCCATGAACTCCATGGCCGTGCCGAGCCACCCGGACACGGCGGCCCGGGTGAGGTCCTTGGTGCTGCGCGTGACCGGCGTGGCCGGCGTGGGTGCAGCGGATGTATCGGTCATCTGGAACTCCGTCGTAACGTCAAACCGGGAGAGAACGTCAGAATTCGATGCGCCCGTCACGGAGGGCGGGCAGCCGCGCCGCGACCGAGTTCACGAGCTCGGTGCGGTCGGCGAGATCAGGTGCGCCGGCCAGCCGGAGCTGAGCGGCGACCAGATCTGATAAATCGCGATAAATTCCCCAGGAGTGCGCCAGGTCGGCGCCGAGGGGGTCGGGTGCGGCGGCGTCCGGGCGGGTGGCGTGCACCCAGCCGGCCAGCGCCAGTTCGAGGATCGGGGCACCGGTCGCGCGCAGCACGCCGAACCAGCGCTCCGGAAGCTTGCGGGACCCGTCGGTGGCGATCTGCCGCAGCGAGTGCCGGATGCCCGGGTTGCCGAACCGGTCGACCAGGCTGTCCGCGTACTCGGCCGGGTCCGGGCCGCCGGCCGGCAGCGTGGGCCCGACCTCGGCCGCGAGCCGCCGGACCAGGCGCGGGCCCCACTCGGTGTCCATCGTGTCCGCGATCGTGGTCAGGCCGGCGGCCGCGCCGAGGTAGGCCAGCGCGGAGTGCGCGCCGTTGAGCAGCCGCAGCTTGGTCAGCTGGTAGGGGGTGACGTCCGGGACGATCAGCGCGCCGTCGAGTTCCCAGCGCGGCCGGTCCGCGGCGAACGTGTCCTCGATGACCCACATCCGGTACGGCTCGGCCGCGACCGGCATCTCGTCGCGCAGGCCGAGCGCGGCCTCCGCGACGTCACGGTCACCGGCCACCGTCGCGGGTACGATCCGGTCCACCACGGTCGACGGCCAGGCCACGCCGGTGCCCAGCCAGGTGAGGAAGTCGTCGGGGGCGCCGGTCGCGATCGCGAGGTCGCGGACCACGCCGTGCAGCGCGGCACCGTTCGCGGCCATGTTGTCGCAGGAGATCACGGTGAGCGGCGCGCCACCGGCGGCGTGCCGGGCCCGCAGTCCCCGGGTCAGTGCGCCCACCACCGTACTCCCGTGGTCGGTCTGGAGATCTAGATGCCCGTCAGGGGTACGGAAGTAGCCCTTCTCGGTGATCGTCAGCGTGACCACGGTCGTCTCGGTCGCGGTCAGCAGCCGCGCGACCTCGGCCGCGTCGTCGGCCAGGTGCAGCGCGCCGGAGAGCGCGCCACACACCCGTACCGCCGCGTGGTCCGGATTTTTTGTGATCACCGAGTAGAGGTGGTCCTGGGCGCGCAGTGCCGCCACGGTGTCCCGGGAGCGGGGCGCGACCGCCACGATGCCCCACGGTTCGCCGGTGCGCGCCGCGACCGCCTCGGTCCACACGGCCTGGTGCGCGCGGTGGAACGCGCCCAGTCCGAAGTGGAGGATGCGCGGGGCGGCCGGTGGCGCGAGATCCGTCATCGTGGCCCTGGAGAGCAGCACGCGCGTCACCAGTCGTGCATCGAGCCGTCGAGGCGCCGCGCGACCGGCAGGTACTTCGCGTCGTACGGGAAGCGCGCGGCCACCTCGTCGTCGTAGCTGATGCCCAGCCCCGGCTCGTCCGACGGGTACAGCATGCCGTTCGCCAGCCGGGGCGTGCCGCGGAACACCTCGTACGTCTCCGCGGTGTGGCCCATGTGCTCCTGGATGCCGAAGTTCGGCACGGAGACGTCCACGTGCACGGCCGCGGCCACGGTCACCGGCGACAGGTCGGTGGCGCCGTGCGAGCCGGTCCGCACGCCGTAGAGCGCGGCCAGGTCGAAGATCCGGCGCAGGTGCGTGATGCCGCCCGCGTGCACGACCGTGGTGCGCACGTAGTCGATGAGCTGCTCGGTGATCAGGCCCTGCACGTCCCAGATCGAGTTGAGCACCTCGCCGGTCGCGATCGGCGTGGTGGTGTGCTGCCGGATCAGCCGGAACGCCTCCTGGTTCTCGGCCGGCGTCGGGTCCTCCATCCAGAACAGCCGCAGCTCCTCGACGCTCCGGCCGAACCGGGCCGCCTCGATCGGGGTGAGCCGGTGGTGAACGTCGTGCAGCAGGTGGAAGCCGAACCCGAAACGGTCACGCACCTTCGCCAGGTAGCCGGGCGCGAAGTCGAGGTACGCCTCGGTGCTCCAGGCCTGCTCGTCCGGCAGGTGGGTGGCGGCCGGCTCGTAGAGCTGCCCCTTGCGCACGCCGTAGCTGCCGCTCAGCCCGGGCACCGCGGCCTGCGCGCGGATCGCCTGGAAGCCCTGCTCCTGGTAGCGGGCGACGTCGTCGAGCAGCTCCTCGACGTCGGTGCCGCTGGCGTGGCAGTAGACCAGCACGCCGTCCCGGGAGCGGCCGCCGAGCAGCTGGTAGACCGGCAGCCCGGCGACCTTGCCCTTGATGTCCCACAGCGCGACGTCCACCGCCGCGATCGCGGTCATCGTGACCGGCCCGCGCCGCCAGTAGGCGCCCTTGTAGAGGTACTGCCAGGTGTCCTCGATGCGGGCCGGGTCGCGGCCGATCAGCAGCGGCGCCAGGTGGTCCTCGAGGTAGGAGGCGACGGCCAGCTCGCGCCCGTTGAGCGTGGCGTCGCCGAGGCCGGTCACCCCGTCCGAGGTGGTGATGCGCAGCGTGACGAAGTTGCGGCCCGGCGACGTCACCAGCACCTCGACCCGTTCGATCGTTGCCACCGGATCACTCCCTTGTTACGCGCTTGTAAGCAGGTACTTGTATACAAGTGGTGGTCGGTCAGAAAGTCAAGCATTCGGTTCACCTATGCTGGGAGCCGTGGCGACCGACGGGCGTAAACGGACAAACCGGCAGACGGTCTATGCGACGCTGCGCCGGAAGGTCCTCACCATGGAGCTGCCGCCCGGCGCCGCGCTCAGCGAGAACGAGCTCGCCGCCGCGCTCGGCGTCAGCCGCACCCCGGTCCGGGAGAGCCTGATCCTGCTCGCCGAGGAAGGCCTGGTCCAGGTGTTCCCGCAGGTCGGCTCGTTCGTCTCGCGGGTCGACCCGGTCCGGGTCGCCGACGCCCAGTTCATCCGCGAGGCCGTCGAACTGACCGCGCTCGACGACCTGCCGCCGGACCTCGACCCGGCGCTGCTCGACGACCTCGAGGACAACCTGCGCCGCCAGGACCGTCCCGGCATCACCGTCGAGGACTTCTTCGCGCTCGACGAGGACTTCCACCACGGCCTGCTCAGACTCAGCGGGCACGGCGCCGCCTGGGCCACGGTCAGCGCCGCCAAGGGCCACCTCGACCGCGCCCGCCGCCTCGGCCTGCACGACGCCACCCCGCCCGCGGTCAACGCGGACCAGCACCGCGCCATCCTCGACGCGGTCCGCCGCCGCGACCTGCCCGCCGCCCGCACCGCCATGCGCCACCACCTGCGCGCCGTCTTCGCCGACGTCGAACGCATCCGCGCCCGCTCCCCCGAGCTGTTCGCCTCCAACGGCGGCACGGCCCCGGTCCGCCGCAACATCGTCGTCTGGGACTGAGCCGCCGGCGTGACGTGGCTCTCCGCCGGAGTCGTTCACGTCCACGGGCGCGCGGCCGATGAACCACCCATGAGTCTCGTACGCCGGATGGCCGGCTGGCAGTGGTGGCTGCTCGGTGGCGGGCTGCTGGCCGCCGTCTACCGTTCGCTGCCGGCCGAGAGTCCGTGGAGTTGGGCCGTGTACAACCTGTTCGGGCTGGCCGCCGCCACCCTGATCGTGCTGGGCGTCCGGCGGAACCGGCCGGAGCGGGTGATGCCCTGGTACCTGTTCGCCGCCGGGCTCACGCTGTGGGCGCTCGGCGACGTCGTCTACCAGGTGCAGTACTTCGTGCTCGGCTGGGACAGCTTCCCGGCCCCGGCGGACGTGCCCTACCTGCTCGCCTACCCGGTCTTCGCGGCCGGGGCGTACCGGCTCATCGCGGGCCGGATCTCCGGGCGGGACCGGGCCGGGCTGCTGGACGCGGCCATCGTCTCCACCGGACTCGCGCTGCTGGCCTGGTCGTTCCTGATGCGGCCGATCGCCGCGGACGAATCGCTCACCGTGCTGCAACGGCTGGTCGCGCTCGCGTACCCGGCGGGTGATCTGCTGCTGCTCGTCATGGTGGTCCGGCTGGCCACCACGCCGGGCGCGCGGACCACCAGCTACCGGCTGCTGATGGCCGCGATCGGCGCCCAGCTGGTCAGCGACGTCGGCTACGCCACCGTCAACATGTTCACCGTCTACACCGACGGCGTACTCGACTTCGGCTGGATCCTGATGTACCTGCTGTGGGGCGCGGCCGCGCTGCACCCGTCGATGCGGGCGCTGTCCGAGGTCGCCCCGGACCGGGCCGAACGGTTCACCCGCGGACGGCTCACCCTGCTCGCCGCCGCCTCACTGCTCGCGCCGGCCGTGCTGACCGTGCAGGGCTTCGCCCACCCGGCGGCCATCGACTGGCCGGCCATCGCGATCAGCTCGGCGGTGCTGTTCCTGCTGGTCGTGTGCCGGATGGGCGGCCTGGTCGCGCGGGTGCAGGACCAGGCCGCGCAACTGCGCGCGCTCGCCCACAACGACCAGCTGACCGGCCTGCCCAACCGGCGGGCCTGGGACCTGGAACTGAGCCGGGAGATGGCCAAGGCGGTGCGCAGCGGCGCGCCCGTGGCGGTCGCGCTGATCGACCTCGACCACTTCAAGAAGTACAACGACACGCACGGCCACCCGGCCGGCGACCGCCTGCTCAAGGAGGCCGCGGCGGCCTGGCGCGAACGACTGCGGCCCGGCGACCTGCTGGCCCGCTACGGCGGCGAGGAGTTCGGCGTGCTGCTGCCGGGCGTCACCGCGGACGAGGCCGCGGTGCTGCTCGACCGGATGCGCACGGTCACGCCGTACGGCCAGTCGTTCTCCGCCGGCGTGGCGCTGTGGGACGGGCACGAGGTGCCGGAACAGCTGGTCGCGGACGCGGACCGGGCGCTCTACTGGGCCAAGAACGACGGCCGCGGCCGCACCGCGGTCACGGACGGCGGCATGTCACCCCGCGGCCACGTCGGCGACGCCCGGCGGCCCGCCGACGAGCACGCGCCCGCGCGAGGCTGACCGGAGCCGTGGCGGCTCACTCGTCGAACGGCGCGGCCATCAGCACGTCGTCCACCGTGGGCAGGCCGAACCCGGGGATGTGCCGGCGGCCGACCTCGGCGAAATAGTGCATCATCACGCCGGCCGGCTTACCGGCGCAGAGCGCCACCATCGTGTCCAGCGCGTCCCTCTTGAAACCCAGCCGCGGGTACGCCGAGAGGATCTCACCGAGTGCACCGTCCGGCAGGTGCTCCAGGCCCATTCCGGCGAAGTCGAGCCCGGAGCCGAGCGCCACGATCGCGATCTCCGGGCGTTTGCGCAACGCGATGCCGCCGGACGTGTGCAGCGCGATCGCGTCCCAGACCACGTCGACGGTCTCCGCGGGCGTGCCCCGGCCGGCGAGGAACCGCCGGGCCGCGTCCGCGCCGTCGACCTCGAACCGTTCCGCCGGTGACCAGAACGACTCGAGCAGACCCAGATCGTGCAGCAGACAGCCGACGAACGCGATCTCCTCGTCGAACGCCGTACCCGTTCGCCGCAACTGGATCGCGCCGAACAGGTACGTGCGCATCACGTGGTTGACCAACACCGCCGGCATGGTGTCCCGCGCGAACGCCGTCGTCTCCCGTGCCAGTCGCGTCCGCGGAACGCGGACGCCGGCCACCTCACCGAACTGATCCATGCCGAAAACCCTAGGCCGACCGGCGTGCTGCGAACCCCCGTGATCCGGACGAGAAGCGACGGTTTCCCGCCGTGTCGGCATCTTCCCGCGGTGCGAACCGAGGAGCCTCGGCAACCGCGATCGAGCCCTTCGGCTCCGGCGCAACTCGGACCACGTCGGGAGACCAGCCACTCGGCCGCCGCAGCACCAGACAGACCGTTCAGGCACGGCGTACGGCTCACCGACCCGGGGTCGCGCCGGAGGGCGCGTCCTGATCTGGCCGACGGACGAAGTCCGCTGCGATTCGTACGCTCTGGGCGACGACCATCATCGTGACGGTTCCGGCGGCGGTCTCGGCGTCCCACGCGAACACGTGATGTGTCTCGTCGGCGGTGACCTGCCGGGCGAACTCCCTCTCGGCCGGCGTCGCGGGCCGGAAGACCGGGTGGTGGAACAGGTCCGCGCACGCCGCCCACGCGACATCGACGAAGGTAACCTCGACGCTGTGGTGATAGGTCAGATCGTTGTCCGCTACCAGGCGGAGCCCGGCCGCGTCCCAGCCGGCGACCTGCCAGTCCCACCACCGGTGGCTCAGCTCTTCCAGGTCACGCATTCCCCGACCATCCCTGATGCGGCACCCGCCGCACCGCGGCCAGCCGGGACCGCGGCCGGTGCGGGGGCGGCCGGTGTCACGGAGCCTCCACGCTGGAGATCCGGTACTTGTGGACGTCGGCGCCCCGCAGCGGGGGCAGGTCGGCCGGTGGGGCGCCGGCGGCGCGGAACCGGTCCAGCCGGTCGTCGGACTCCCAGCGCTCGAAGACGGTGATCCGCGCCGGGTCCAGCGGGTCCGCGGCCTGCGTGAAGTCCAGGCATCCGGGCGTGGCGCGGGCCCGGCGGGTCACGTCCGCGACCCCGGCCAGGTAGCGGTCGCGGTCGGACGGCTGGACGTGCAGCGTACCGGCGATGATGATCAAAATGTCTCCTCGGCGGGGCGTCGTGGGTGTGCGTCCCGACGATGCCACGTTCCGCCGCGCGACGGCGTACCGGAAGCGGACAACGGGACGTTCTCGATAGTGTCGCGATCATGGACGTTGTCGTGGTGGGGGCCGGGGTGGCGGGGCTCGCGTGCGCGCGGGCGCTGGTGGACGGCGGGGCGCGGGTGCGGGTCCTCGAGCGGGGGCGGGTGCCCGGTGGGCGGCTGGCCAGCAAGCGGTACGACGGGCGGTACGCGGACATGGGCGCGGCCTACCTCGTCGCGGACGATCCGGGCTTCACCGCGCAGGTCGCGTCGTGGCAGACGCGCGGGCTGATCCGGCCGTGGACGGACACGCTGCGGGTCTATCCCGGCGGTGCGCCGACGACCGGGCCGGTGCGGTGGGCGGCGCCGGGCGGGCTGCGGTCGCTGGCGGCCGACCTCGCCGACGGGCTCGACGTCCGCTGCTCGCAGCCGGTCGACCGGCTGCCCGCGGACGCGGACGCGGTGGTGCTCGCCGTGCCGGGACCGCAGGCGCTGCGCCTGGACCCGCCCCCGGCGATCGCGGCGGCGGCGCGGGCCCAGGTGTGGCATCCGGTGATCGCGGCGGTCCTGCGCTATCCCACCCGGGAGTGGGACGACCTGCCCGGCGCGTTCGTCAACGACCACCCGGTGCTCGCCACCGTCTGCGACGACGGCGACCGGCGCGGCGACGGCGCACCGGTCCTGGTCGCGCACTCGACCGCCGCCCTGGCCGCGCGCCACCTGGACGACCCCGGAGCCGCCGGGCCGGTTCTCGCCGCCGCGGTCGGTGAGCTGCTCGGCCTGTCCGCGCCGCCGGTCGTGGACGTGCACCGCTGGACCTACGCGCAACCGGACGAGGCCACCGACGCCCGGTACGCGGTGGACGGTGACGTCTGGCTCTGCGGTGACGCGTTCGGCCGGCCCCGGGTGCAGACCGCCTGGCTCTCCGGCCGCGCGGTGGCGCACGCGCTGCTCGGCTGAGCACCGGCCGGCCCGGCGCACCCGACCCACGTGCCGGGCAGCCGACGACCGTCGCCGATCAGCAACCCGACGGCGCGCATGGTCAACGCGATCGCCGCGGCGCTCGCCCAGGATGGGTACCGGTTCCATCTGAGCGAGGAGTGGGTATGACGGCTGTCCTTCTGCACGGTGTCCCGGAGACCGGCGTCATCTGGAACGGTCTGCGCCGCGCGCTCGCGGCGGACGGCGTGGCGACGGTCGCGCTCCGGCTGCCCGGCTTCGGCGGTCCACGGCCCGCCGGCTTCGGCGCGACGAAGGACGAGTACGCGTCGTGGCTGGCGGCGACGCTGCGCGACTTCGACGAGCCGGTGGACCTGGTCGGGCACGACTGGGGTGCCGCGATCGTGCTGCGGACCGTGACCGCGTTCGACGTGCCGGTACGCAGCTGGGCGATGGACTGCGCGTCCGTGGCCCACCCCGGGTACGTCTGGCACGACATGGCCCGGGCGTGGCGGACGCCCGGGCGCGGCGAGGCGTGGATGGCGGACTTCGTGGCCGGACGGCCCGGCGAGACCGCGTTCCTGCGGGACGCGTTGCTGGCCGCGTGCCCGGACCCGGCGGACGCGGCGGAGCTGGTGGCGAGCCTCGACGACACGATGGCCGACTGCGTCCTCGATCTGTACCGCTCCGCCACGCCCAACCTGCACGCCGGGTGGGCGGCCGAGCTGGCCCGCCCCGCGCCGGTCCCGGGTCTCGTGCTCCGCGCGACCGCCGACGACTCGGACGACCCGGCCACCTCCGCCGAGGTCGCGGCCCGCCTCGGCGCCCGCACGGCCGAACTGCACGGTGCCGGCCACTGGTGGATGATGCAGGACCCGGCGGCGGCCGCGGCCGTACTCCGCTCGTTCTGGACGTCGCTGCCCTGAGCCGGACGGTGACGACCGGCGGCCGTACGCGGGCGCCCGATGTCACGTACCCGCGGGTGTGCGCGGAACCCGGGCACGCCGGACGTGGGACGAGCGCCGGTCGTCACCGGTCGGCCGGGTCCGGGGTGGCGCGGAAGCGGATGTCGAGGACCAGCGGGCCGGGGCGCGGGACGAAGCGGCCGCGCGGCGGGTAGCGGGTCAGCAGGACCGCGGCCGTCACCGCGAGCATCCAGAGCGGGGTGTGCGTGCCGGGCACGGCCATCACCGCCATCAGCGGGCCGCAGACGCCGGCGCAGGCCACGCCGTGCCGGGCGCCGAAGTGCAGCGCGCCGCGGGCGGCGCGCCAGCCGGTGGGCGGCAGCGGGACCGTGCGGTGGCAGGCGCGCATGCACGCTCTGCGGGCCGGGAGCAGCTGCCAGAGCGCGGCCAGCACGATCAGCGTGACCAGCAGCGGCAGGCGGGGCGGCACGGCGAGGACCGGGATGAGCAGCGCACCGGCGGCGGCCCAGACCGTGACGTACCCGGTGAGGAAGTAGGTCATCGCGCGGAGCCGCCGGCGGCGCAGGCTGTTGACGGCGACGTGCCGGACCGCGGGCAGCACCACCGGGACCATCATGGCCACACACATCAGCACCCATGACGGCAGCGTCGGCGGGGTCGCGTGGTGCGCGGCGGGCTGCGCCAGCAGCACGGCCCAGGCGACGAGCGCGAGCAGCATCGCGGGCCAGTGGGGGTGGCTCCGGGCCGCGCGCGCGACCCGGAGCCGGAGTGCGAGTGCGAGTGCGGTCATCGGTAGAAGATGCTGACGCGGCCGATGGTGACCGGGACGGACTGCGCCTCCACGGCCGCGTCGGCGAGCGCGGCGTCGGCGGACGCGCGGACGTCCGGCGGGATCTCGACCACGACCGGGCGGAACGAGACCGCGGCGCCCTGGTCGGACCATTCGCCACGGTCGCGCAGGTCCGCGACCCAAGCGGAGATGTCGAACGTGCGGCGGAAGCCGTGCGGGCCGTCGCCGGCCGAGGTGGCGCGCGTGACGTGCTCGATGCCGAAGAACGACACGTTACCCACGTGGTACGGGACCGCGTCCGGCGAGCCGATCGGGCGCACGTACACCTCGTAGACGGTGGCGGGTGACCGCTCCGCCGCCACGTCCTCCAGGTTCAGCAGCACCTGGGCCGGGGCCGCGGCGGCGGTGCGGCGGCCGGCGGCGGTCGGCCCGTCGATCGGGACCTCGACGCGGACCGGCGTGCCGGCCAGCGTGATCGGCCGGTCGGACGCGCCGACGAACTCGGGCTCACCGTCGGACGGGGCACTCATGATCGGCTCCTGCATCGCGCGGGCGCCGGGTGCGACGCCGTCCTGATAGACGTACCCCAGGTGCAGCGCGGTGTCGACCATCTGCGCGTTCGTGATGGTCACCCGGTCACCGTCCGCGTCGTAGAACGGCCACGACTGGTTGCGCCAGGCGGTGTCGGCCGGGTCGGCCCGGCCGCCGCCGAGCGCCAGCCACGACGACCACAGCCGGTCGACGTTCGCGTGGTGCAGCCAGAAGATCGGGTCGAGCGCGGCCAGGTCGGGATCGCCCATCCAGCCGCCGATCAGCACGTGGATGCCGTTGTGCGGGGTGAACTCGAGCTCGCCACCCAGGTTGAAGAAGTGCTGCGGCGTGGTGCGGCCACCACCGAAGCCGGGTGCCGGCGGCGGCGTGAACGTGGTGTGCGCCATCGCCCGCGCCGCGGTGGTCGACGTGGACGGCAGCGTCGCACCGTTGTTCATGGACGGGTTGCGGTCCGCGACGAACAGCGGGTTCGGCGAACCGTCCGGCATGGTCCGCTCCCGGAACGCGGGCGGCAGCGCGGCCCGGCCCGGGATCGCGTAGTTCCAGTACGGCAGCGCCCAGTCGGCCGGGCCGCCCTGCGCGATCACCTCGGCCCGGACGATCTCCTCGAAGTAGTAGAGGTAGCCGCGGTGCCAGGGCAGGAAGTACCAGCTGCCGTGCTGGCACTCGTTCCAGATCGCGCCGGCCGGTGGCTGCCCGGTCCGGCCGTGGATCGCGCCCTGGTACTCCCAGCTGCGCGGGTCGGTCAGCGGGCGGGCCTGCATCGCGCGGACCGCCCGCGCGTAGGCCAGCGTGATCGGGTCCCACGGACCGTCGGCCTGCAGTTCCCAGATGTCGCGGCGGATCCGTACCCGCTGGAACGTGCCGTCGCCGTTGTTGTGGGCGGTCCAGACGCCGCCGTCGCCGAAGCCGACGATGTCCGGCCGGCCGTCGCCGGTGACGTCGGCGAGCACACGCGGGTGCCGCTCCACCCGCCAGCCGCCGGCGTCGTAGGCGAAGTTCGCGATCACCATGCGCGCCGGCCCGAACGTGCCGTCGCCGTTGTTGAGCGACACCCACACGCCGCCGTCGCCGAACCCGACGATGTCGGCGCGGCCGTCACCGGTCAGGTCCGTCACGAACCGCGGGTGCCGCTCCACCCGCCAGCCGCCGGCGCCGTACGCGAAGTTCGCCAGCACCATGGTGGGCGTGCCGAAGCCGCCGTTGCCGTCGTTGCGGGACACCCACACGCCGCCGTCGCCGAACCCGACGACGTCCGGCCGGCCGTCGCCGGTCGTGTCGGCCAGGAGCCGCGGGTGCCGCTCGACGCGCCAGCCGCCCGCGGTGTGACCGAAGTTCGGCACGGCCAGCACCGGGTCGGCGAAGGTGCCGTCGCCGTTGTTGCGGGCGACCCAGACGCCGCCGTCGCCGAACCCGACGATGTCGGCGCGGCCGTCACCGGTCACGTCCGTCACGAACCGCGGGTGCCGCTCCACGCGCCACCCACCGGCGTCGTAGCCGAAGTTCGGCACGGCCAGCCGGGGCGCGCCGAACGTACCGTCGCCGTTGTTGAGCGACACCCAGACGCCGCCGTTGCCGAAGCCGACGAGGTCGCCGCGGCCGTCGCCGGTCAGGTCCGCGACGAACCGAGGATGCTGCTCCACACGCCAGCCACCGGCGGAGTAACCGAAGTTGCGGACCGCCAGGCGCGGCTCGGTGAAGCGGCCGTTGCCGTCGTTGAACGACACCCACACGCCGCCGTCACCGAAGCCGACGATGTCCGGGCGGCCGTCGCCGGTGATGTCCGCGAGGACCCGCGGGTGCCGGTCGACGCGCCAGCCACCGGCGGTGAAGCCGAAGTTCGTGACGCCGAGGAACTGGTCGTTGAACGTGCCGCCGCCCTTGTTGGCCGACACCCAGGCGCCGGCGTCGCCGAACCCGATGATGTCCGCGACGCCGTCCCCGGTGAGGTCCGTGACGAACCGCGGATGCCGTTCCACCCGCCACCCACCGGCGGTGTACCCGAAATTCTCCAGGACGAGTTGCATCTGTGCCCCCCTAGCACTCGTGGACGAATCCACCCCCAGCTTGTGCCGGGACCGGCCCGCGGGAGTGCGTCGAGTCCCTGATCGGACATGATGTATCGGCAGCTCCTGCCGGATGACGGAATCGGGGGCCGGATCAGCCGATCGGGGGTGGGTCCGTCGGGCGATGCCCCGGGCGCCGGGCCGTGGGCAGGATGGGGTTCCGCGATTCCCGGGAGCCGCCATGACCGAACCGCCGGTCGTCACGATCACGGAGCAGTCCCGGTCCGGTGACACGTTCCACGCCACCGTGGAGTTCACCGGCGACCCCTACCGGCACGCCGTCACCGTGCGGGACCCGGCGGACCGGGCGCCGGCCGCGTACGGCACCAGCCTGTTCGGTCAGGTCTTCACGGGCCGGGCGCTGCGGCGGTACGCACGGCTGGGCGACGGCCGGCTCGTGGTCTCCGGCACCGCGGCGTTCCACCGGCTGCACTGGGAGATGATGCGCGACCCGCGCGACGACCACCCGCTGTCCGTACGCATGCGGTTCGAACGCCGCACCCACCAGGAGGCGGAGTACGCGCCGCTGCCGCCCGGGCCGAGCCTGGCCGTGCTGGTCGTCGCGGCCCGTCCGTTCGGGAGTGGACCGCCGACGGTCTCCCGCACGCTGGTGACCGCGGCCTGGGACGCGTCCCCGCCGCTGCGCGTCGGCCTGTCCCGCCCCGGCACCTGGCGGGCGTTGCACGAGCACCTGGCGGACGGCCGGTACGAGGCGGTCCACGCGGATCTCGCGGGCGTGGTCCTGGACTGGGCCGGCCTGCAGGCGGAGATCGACGCCGGGCGGTTCAGTCCGTCGCTGCCGATCCCGCCGTACCGGGGCGAACAGGGTTTTCTGCTGTTCGAGACGCGGGCCGACGACGTCGCCGATCCGGTGCCGGTCGCGGACGTCGCACGCCTGCTGCGGGACAACCGGCTGGCCGTGGCGGTGCTGACGTTGCCGGGCAGCGGCGGCGACCTGGCGCAGCGCCTCGCCGCGGCCGGGGTGCCCGTGGTCGTCGGCATGACCGCACCGTCCGCACCGGACACGGCCGGGCGCATGATCACGGACCTCTACCGCGGCCTGGCGGCCGGAGACACCCCAGGTGAGGCGGTACGCCGCACGCGGCAGCGCCTCGACCCGGCGCGGGACTGGCGGTTGCCGGTGCTCTACCAGCAGCGCGACGTCACGATCACGCTGGCCGAGCTGAGCGAGTCCGAACGGGCCGCGTTCCACGAGTCGCTGACCCGGGGCGGTCCGGAACCGGCCGAGGTGCGCGGCCGGGACGCCGACGTGCTCGCGGTCGAGCGGCGGCTGTTCTTCCGCGGCGCACCGAACGAGCTCGTCCTGCACGGCCCGGCGGGGGCCGGGAAGACCTGGCTGCTGCGGCTGCTCGCCTGGTGGTGGCAGCGCACCGGGCCGGTGTCGCGGGTTTTCCGCTTCTCACTGGACGAGCCGGACGTGACGCCACGGACGATGGTCGAGTGGATCGCCAGCGGCCTGGCCACGGCCGAGGGTGCGGCGACCGCGGAGATGGCCTGGCCGGCGCTGCTCGGCGGCGTGGTCCGGCGACTGCGCGACGACCGGCACCTGCTGATCCTCGACTGTGGTGGGTACTCGCTGCGCGACCTCGACGACGACGGCGAGGAGACGTACCGCGCGGTGCTGACCCGGCTGCGCGGCGGTCGCACGCTGGTGCTGATCGGCTCCCGTTCGGACGAGCCGTGGCTGCCCACGCCCACGGTGGCCCGCTACCGGGTGAGCCCGCCGGTGGCCGCCGCGGGCGCCCCGTCCGGCACGGCGGCCCGGCCGCACCGGCGCGTCCGGGCCGCGCTGGCCGGCGGCGCGCTCGTCCTGCTGCTCGCGGGCACCGGTCTGCTCGCGAACCTGGTGGACCCGCGCGGTTCCGCCGGCCCGGCCGGGCTCCCCACCACCGGGCCGGCCGGGATCACTCCCACCGGCTCGGCCTGGAGCACTCCCACCGGCTCGGCCGGGGGCGCCAGCGGTGAGCCGGCGCGGCCGGCCGTGACCGTGGACCCGCAGTGGGCGGACGGTGCCGTGCAGGCGCCCGGGGTGCGGATCACCGCGCCGTCGCCGGGCGCGGGCGTGGAGGCCTGCATGCAGGTCAGCGGCACCGCGGACGGGCTCGCGCCGAACGAGACGATCGTCGTGGCGATCCGGCGGGCGGACCGCTTCACCGGCGAGCCGTTCTTCCTCCACCGGGTCGTCGGCTGGGACGAGCCGGTTCCGCCGGCGACGTGGACGGCGCGGGTGTCGACCGGTAACGCGATCTGGCAGGAGTTCGACGTGATCGCGCTGGTCGGTGACCGGGAGCGGATCCGGGCGGCCTGGCCGGCCAGCCGGAACATGACCAGCGCGACCGAGATCGAAGGGCTGCGCCGTGGCGCGGCGATCCGGGTGGAGCAGACCGGGTCCTCGTCCGGCTGCTGAACCGGCCGCCGGCCGGGCGCACTCGGCCGGCGGTCAGGCGCACTCGGACGGGCCGCGGCCGGGCACCCGCTTCAGCGTGATGTGCGCGGCGACCGTGGCGCCCGCCGGGTTGTCCGGCGCGTGCCAGCCCTTCTCGGCCGCCGCCCGGACCGCCGTCCGCACCTCGGCCAGGTCCATGATCAGCACCTCGGCCCGGAACCGCTGGCCGACCGAGCTGTCGCCGGACCCGAACCACTGGCTGCCGGACCACTCGGCCAGGTCGCCGGGGTACTCCCAGTCGTCGACGACCTCGAAGTAGCGTTCCGGGCTGCCGTTGTCCACGTTGCGTACGCCCAGCACCAGGGTCTTGTCCTCGGGCAGGCGCGCGGTGCCGCGGAACACCTCGCACTGGTGCACCTCGCCGTCGTCCACCGGGTGGATCAGCTGGGCGCCGATCTCGGGCACCGGCGACGCCACCGGGTCGGCGGTGGTCCGGTCGTCGGCGCATCCGGTGAGGGCGAGGGCGGTCAGCAGCGTGGCCGCGGCGGCCCGGGTCGGTCGGATCATGACTGCTCCATGTCGGGTGTCGGGTCAGGACGTGGTGGCCACGCGCGCGGAGATCTCGATGACGCCACCGGGCAGGCCGCGGCGGGGGAACGGGTCGCCGTCCACGTCGGCGTCCCGGTTCGCCGCGAGCCAGGTCCGCGCGTCGGCGGTCGTCGCGGCGACCAGGACGAACGCGCGCCGGTTGCCGGGCAGCCCGGAGCCGTGCCGCAGCACGACGCCGTACGTGGCCGCGTGCACCTCGGTGTCGACCGGCCGCTTCGCGAACCAGTCACCGGCGGAGTTCAACGTCATGATCCAGTACTCGACCGGGGGCGCGGCGGCCACGCACACCTCCACCAGGACCTGTGGTGTCTCGCCGGTCGGGCTGGCCACGCCGAGCTGGGCGTCGTCGCCGTCGCAGGTCTCGCGGGGATCCGTGGTCGGCGTCGGCCGGCCGGTCGGCGAACCGGTCGGGCCCGGCGTGGTCCCGGTCGGGCCGGGCGTGGCCGGGCTCGGATCGCCGGTCGGACCGTCCGGCACCGGCGGCGTGCTCGGCGGCCCGGACGTAACCGGCGGCCGCGACCTGGCGGGCCGCGCGGTCGGCGGCTGTTCGGTCGGCGGGTCCGGCGTCGTCACCGTCGGCGGCGTCGGTGGCGTCGGTGGCGTCGGTGGCGGGGACGGAAGTGGCGGGGACGGAGGTGGCGGGGACGGTGGCGACGGTGGCGGCGCGGTGCCGGGCGGCGGGGACGACGGTGCCGGGCGGTACTTCGTGACTCTCTCGGCGTCGTCGCCGTGCACCGCGTACGCGTACGGGCCGGTCACGTCGTCGAACCAGACCAGCTCGCCCGACCGCCGCACCTGGAGCTCCGCGCCGCCGCCCTCGGTCAACGTCAGCGTCTCGTGCGGCGGCAGCCCGTCCGCGAGCCGGAAGCCGTGCACCCGCGCGCCCGCCGCCTCCGGCACCCAGATGTGACCGGCCGTCACCACCGGTGCACCGGCGTCGAAGGTCAGTGCCCGCCGCAGCGCCGCGCCCCGGCTCAGCACCACCAGGTCGCCGCCGGCCAGCAGGGCGAACGCGCGCCCGTCCGGCCCCGCCGCGAACGCGCGCCCGTCGCCCGGCGCACCGTCGATCCGGGTCCCGGCCGCCGGACCGTCCAGAGTGGTCACCGCGCCCGCGCCCGGTTCGTACCCGGCGACGCCGTCCCGCAGGCCCGCCAGCAGCAGCGGACCGCCGCCGTCGCGGACCCGCGCGCCGCCCGCGCCGTCGACGCGGTCGACCACGCCGTCCGGGTCCGCCAGGTAGAGCGCGTCGTCCGACGTGGCGGCGCTCCGGACCGTACCCGTGCGGTGGGTCGTCAGGGGCCGGAGGCCGTCGAACGCGGCGACCAGGCCGTCGCGGACCAGGTAGACCCGGGACCGGTCGGCGTGGACCGCCGCGCCCTCGGTCGGCACCCGCTCCGGCCGCACCCGGTGGTCACGCGGGCCGACCGCGGTCAGCGCCGACCCGTCGTCGACGACCAGCGTGCCCGGGAACGGGTGCACGCGCACGCCCGCGCCGGCCGCCGGGTACGCGATCGCGTCGACGATCTGCGGCCCCGTCTCCGGGACCAGGCCGTTCGCGTGCACGAGCCGGCCGTCCGCGGACGGCAGCCAGGTGCTGGCGCTGCCGAACGCGGGCTCCGGGCGGTCACCGGGCAGCAGCACCGCGGTCGTGACGGTCAGCGCGGCGGGCACCGCGAGCGCGAGCGCACCGACCCGGCCGTGCACCCGGCCCCACCGCAGGATCCCGCTGGTCATGGCCCCGAACTGTACGGACGGGCCACCCGGACTCCGAGGCCCGAGCGGACGAGGGTGCACGCGGATCAGGTGCCCGGGTGACGGTCGATGCGACCTGATTGGACGCCGATCGGCTGACCGGTCGTGATCAGACCACCACGCGGCGCTGTCGAGCCGTTAACGTCGGCACCCATCCACGCACCGTGACGGAGGCAGGATGTACTTCACCGAGTTCGTGCGGCACTTCCACGCCCTGACCGGACAGGTCGGACGCTCGCTGCTGGGCAAGCCGGAGCAGGTGCGCCGCGCGGTGACCTGCCTGCTCGCCGGCGGTCACCTGCTGCTCGACGACGTGCCCGGCGTCGGCAAGACCACGCTCGCGTCCGCGCTGGCCGGGCTGGTCCACGGCGGCCGGAGCACCCGCATCCAGGGCACGCCGGACCTGCTGCCCGGTGACATCCTCGGCGTGTCCGTGTTCGAGCGGGACCGGGGCGGGTTCACGTTCCACGACGGGCCGATCGTGGCGAACGTGGTGCTCTTCGACGAGATCAACCGCTGTGCGCCGCGCACCCAGTCCGCGCTGCTGCAGGCGATGCAGGAACGGCGGGTCAGCACGTACCGGCACGACGCGCCGCTGCCCGACCCGTTCATGGTCATCGGCACCCAGAACCCGCAGGAGACGCTCGGCACGTACCCGCTGCCGGAGGCCCAGCTGGACCGGTTCCTGATGCGGATCACGCTCGGCTACCCCGCCCGGGACGCGGGCCGTGAGCTGCTGCGCCGGCACGGACGGCGGTCCGCCGTACCGGGGCCGTCCGCCGGGCTGCGACCGGAGGAGTTCCGCGTGATGATCGACGTCGCGCGGGCCGTGCCGGTCGCGGAGGCGGTCTACGACTACGTGTCCGACGTGGTCGAGGCGACCCGGGCGCCGGAGACCGGCATCGCGCTCGGCGCCAGCCCGCGGGCGAGCCTGGACCTGCTGGCCGCGGCGAAGGTGCACGCGCTGGCGCGCTGCCCGGAGACCGAGGCGGAGCAGGTCTACCTGCGGCCGGACGACGTGCGCGCGGTCGCGGCCGACGTGCTCGCGCACCGGCTCGTGCTCGCCGGCCGGGACGGGCACCCGGTCGCGGCGGCGCAGCGGGACGCGGTCACCGCACTGCTGCGCACGCTGCCCGTACCCGCCTCGGTACCGGCCTCGGTGCGGCCGTGACCGGCAACGGCGTGCTCACCGCGACCACCGCCACGATCTCATTCATGATCTTCGCACGGTACGGGTACCCGTCCGCGCTCGCGGCCGCCACGGTCCTCGCGGCACTGCTGGTCACCGGGCTACCGGTCCGGGCGCTGCGGGGCGCGCGCCGGCCGCTGCTGGTGACGCTCACCTGCCCACGGCACACGGTCACCCGCGGCGAGACCGTCCCGGTCCGGGTGGCGTCGACCGGACGGGCCGAGATCCGGCTGCGCGTCACCGGGCTGCCCGCGGTCACCGTGCGCGCCGGCGACGTGTGGGAGTCACCGCCGCTGCCCCGCGGCCTCGTCACCGTCACGGTCGAGTCGGTCGCGGACGTGGGGGCGCTGGCGCTGTGGCGGTGGCGGCTGCCGTACGAGGCGACCACGCTGACCGTGCGGGTCCGGCCCCGGCGCGTGGCGCTGCGGCCGCCACCGGAGTCCGTCAGCGACACCGACGACGGGCGGCCGGCACCGATCGGCGCGGGCACCGGCGCGGTCTTCGCCGGGCTCCGCGAGTACGAGGCGGGCGACGACATCCGGCACATCGACTGGGCCGCGTCCGCCCGGGCCGCGGACGACGACGTGCTGTACGTCCGCCAGTTCGGGCCGTCACTCGCGGACGGCCTGCTGATCGTGCTGGACCCGGCGGCCGGGCCCGCCTTCGAGACCGCGGTCGACCTGGCGTACTCGCTGGCCGCCGCGGGCGGGCACCTGGCGGTCCTCGGCCGGGCCGGCGTCCGGCACGGTCCCGGCGACGCGGAGGAACTGCTGATCGTCCTGCGCCCGGACCCGGCCCCACCGCTGGCCGCCGGGCTGCCCGGAGCGCCGGTGGTGGTCACCGCGGACGTCACCCGGGCCGCGCCGCTGCGCGGGACGGCCCGGCTGGTCCTCGCGGTCGGCTCCGGCGAGCCGGCGACGGAACGGCCCGGTGTCCCGGCGGGCGCCGGGCAGCCGGCGGTGTCTTGGCCCGGCGTCCGTACGACCGGTGGACCGGTCGTAGCGGACCGGCCCGGCTTCCGTGCGGCCGGTGGGCCGGTCGTGCCGGACCGGCCCGGTGTCCGTGCGGCCGGTGGGCCGGTCGTGCCGGTGGCGGACCTGGACGAGGCGCGCGTGGTCTGGGATCGATGGGCGGCCCGGTGATCGCGGGTCGGTGTGCCGTGGGACTGGGCGCGGCGGCGGGCGGGCTGACGTTCGCGGCCGCGTTCGACCCCGGCGGCCGGGTCCTCCTCGTGCCGCTCGTCGCCGCCGCGCTCGGCGTCCTGCTGGTGCCGCCCCGCGCCTGGCCGCGCCGGGCACGCGTCCCGCTGCTGATCCTGGCCGGCCCGCTCGCGGGCCTCGTGCCGCTCGCCGTCACCGAGCACTGGGCGGCGGCCGGACAGTGGGCGGCCGCCGGGCCGTGGACCGCCGCCGGGCCGTGGACCGCCGCCGGGGCGCTGCCGCACGGCCCGGGCGCGGTGCTGCGGCTCACGCTGCCACTGCCGCCGGAGCTGCTGAGCGTGCCGGCGCTGCTGACCGGGCTCGCGGCCGTCATCGGCGTGCTGATCGCCCGAACGCACCCGGCCCAGCTGGCCGCGCTCCTGCCGGCGGCGGCGGTCGGCGGATACGGGACGGTCGCGGCCGGACCCGGCGCGGACCAGCGCCTCCCCGTGGCGCTCGGGTTCATCGCGACCGGCCTGCTCGTCGTGCACGGCGCCGTGCGCCGGTCACACACGAACACGTCTCGGCAGGCGGCATCCGCGGAGGAACGGCACGGACACGCGGAGGCGCGTCCGGGAGACATGGACCGGCAACCGGGACGGGTGGGCGGGCGAACCGGCCGGGAGCGGGCGCGCGCCGTCGCCGCCGGGCTGGTCGCGGTGGCGGTCGCCGGCGTGCCGCTGGCCCGGTTGCCCGGTGCCGTGCCGGCGCACGCGGTAGACCTGCGGACCCGCGTCGTCGCACCGGAACGGTCACTGACCGGTTTCGACCTGATCGATCACGTCGCCGGCTGGCTCGCCGAACCGTCCCGGGAACTGTTCGTGGTCGAGCGCGGCCCGTCCGACGTCACCTGGCGGCTGGCGGTCTTGGATCGATACGACGGCGACACCTGGTCCTCGGACGCCCGTTTCACCCCGGCCGGGCTCGGCGTGCCGCCGCACACCGGCCCGGTTCCGCCCGGCGCGGCCGAGACCCAGGTGCGGATCACCGACCTGGACGTGCCCTACCTGCCGGCCGTGGACCGTCCGATCCGGATCGCTCCGCCGGTCGACGCGGTCGACTCCGTCGACGGCGTCCTCATCGCGGCCGCACCCCCGGCACCGGGCACGACCTACCGGGTGACCTCGGTCCCCCGCCCGGCAGCCGCCGGAACACCGACGGCCGCCGGCCAGCCCGGCGACCCCGCGGCCGGATCGCCGGGCGCGCCCGTGGCCGGCCGGCCCGGCACTCCCACCGCCCGCACACCCGGCGCCACCACCACCGGCCGGCCAGGCGACGCGACCGGCGGCCAGGGCGGCGACACCGCACAGGGCCGGCCCGGCGACGCCAACCGGGCACCCGGCAGGCTGCGGGCCGCCGCATCCGCCGATCCGCCGGTCGGCGGCGCGCCCGGCGAGGACGTCAACGGCGGCCGGGGCGGCGAGGCCGGGCGGCCCGGCGGTGCCGGAACACGGCCGGCCGGCGTGCCCGCGGCCGTACCGCCGGCTGATGTCGCCGGGGGTGGCGAGGCCGGGGACCTGGCGGTGCCGGGGGAGCTTGTCGCGGACCTGCGTGCGGTGACCGCCGGGGCGGACGGTGCGGCCGACGTCGTGCGGGCGCTGCGGGCCGGTCGGCGCAACGTCACCGGCGCGCCCGTCTCGGCCGGGATTCCCGCGCTGCGGACGTTGCTCGCGCCCGGTGGCACCGGCACCGGCGTGCAGTTCGCGGCCGCGTTCGCGCTGGCGATGCGGTACCTCGGCGTACCCGCGCGGCTGGTCGTGGGGTTCGAGCCGGGTGCCGGGCGGGCCGTCGTGCGGGCCGGTGACGTGCGGGTGTGGGTCGAGCTCAAATTCGCGCGGGCCGGTTGGGTGCGCCACGACCCCGCACCGCCGCCCGTCCCCGCCGGGCAGCGGCCGCCCGCGCCGCCGCCGGACGCCGCCGTCGACGAGGCACCCGCGCCGCCGCCCACGATCGTCGAGACCACTCCCCCGCCCGGTCCGGCGCCGGCCGGTCCGGCGCTCCGCTGGTTGCTCGCGCTCCTCGCCGTGGTCGGCACCGCGTTCCTCGGCCGCCGGTTTCTCCTCCGTGCGTGGCGTCGCCGGCCGTTCGGCGACCCGGCCACCCGCGTGCTCCGCGCGTGGCACGAGGCCCGCGACGCCGTCGCCGCCGCCGACCCGTCCCGGGCGGCCGGCACGCTGACCCCGGCGGACGTGCTGGCCGCCCTCACCCGCGACTCCGCGGGCGGCACCGGCGGGCCGCACCGCGCCGGACCCGGCCCGCAGCGTGACGAGCGCGGCCTTGGGTTGTCGGGCGCCGGGATCGACGGGGCGCCCGTCGCGGACGACGACGGTGGCGGCGCGCCCAGCGGGAACGCGGCCGTCGCGGAACCGCCGGGTGCCGTGCTCGCCCGGCTGGCCGATCGGGTGCTCTACTCGCCGCACGCCGGGGTCGTCCGGGCCGACGTGCGGCCGGCGTTCCGGGACGCGGCGCGGGTGCGGGTCGCGCTCCGGCGGCGTTGAGCTCACATCCGGGGCGTACCGGCCGAACAGGTCGGCATGAGGGCACGCCTGCTGAGCGCGGCCGGGCTGGGCGTGGGGCTGCAGGCGGCGCTGATCGTCACCCGCTTCGCCCAGCCGCTGCTGATCACGGTGAACGCGCTGGCGGTCGTGGTGGCCACGGCCGCGCTGTGGCTGCTCGGCCGGCGTGCCGTGCGGGCACGCGGGCGGGAGCGTGTGGCCTGGGGCACGGTCGCGGTCGCGATGCTGCTGTGGCTGCCGGCCACCGTCCTGAACCTGCGGGTCGCGCTGGCCGGCATGGCCGGGGAGCCGCACCTGCCGCAGTTGCTGCTCGGCACCGGCGGGGCCGGCCTGGTGCTGCTCTGCCTGCTGGTCGGGCCGAGTGCGTCGCTGCCCTGGCGGGACCGGTTGCGGTTGACGCTGGACGGCGCGATGGCCGCGGCCGCGCTGTTCGTGCCGGCGTGGGCGTACCTGTTGCGCCCCGCGTACGAGAGCGCCGGCCGGTCGCTGACCACGCTGATCGCGGTCGTCGTCTGCACGCAGCTCGCCGCGCTCGCGTTCGCGCTGGTCCTGCTGTCCCGGCACCGTGGCACGAACGCGTTCACGATGCTCGCGGCCGCGTCGGCGGTGTCCGCCGCGGCCTCGGTCACGTACTGCGCGCTGATCGTTCACGACCGTGCGACCGAGCTGGCCGCGGTGGGCGCGCTGAGCACGCTGGCCGCGTTCATGCTGATCGCGATGACCTGGTATCCGATGCCGGAGACCGCGCCGTGGAGCGGCGCACCGAGCGGCCTGTCCGCGACGTTGCCGTACCTGCCGGTGCTGTCCGCGGTCGCGGTGACCGTGCTGCTGCGCCGCAGCGGCGGCTTCGACGACACGATCTTCGGGGCGATGTGCGTGGTGTTCGGGCTGGTGCTGCTGCGTCAGGCGGTGGCGCTGCACAGCATCACGGTGCTGCTGGCCGAGGTGGAGCAGAAGCGCGCCGAGCTGCAGCACCGGGCCACGCACGACGACCTCACCGGTCTGAGGAACCGCTCCTACCTCTACGAGCGCGCGGCCGGCTGGGGGCGCGCCCCGGTCTCGTTGCTGCTGCTGGACCTGGACGGCTTCAAGGAGATCAACGACCGGTACGGCCACGCCACCGGCGACGAGGTGATGGTCGAGGTGGCCGGCGTGCTCACCGCGCTGGTCCCGCCGCACCACACCGTCGCCCGGCTCGGCGGCGACGAGTTCGCCGTGATCCTGGAGCCGTCGCCGCCGCCGGTCGAGGCCGCGAAGTTCGGCGAGCGCCTGATCGCCGCGATCACCGCCAAGGGCCGGGTCGGTGCGAGCCTCGGCCTCGCCTACGAACCGACCGGCCGCACCACGCTCGGCATGCTGCTCAGCGACGCGGACGCGGCGCTCTACAAGGCGAAGGCCGCCGGTAAGGGCCGCGTCGCCGTGAACATGCGCGCCATCACGTGACCGGTCACCCGGCCGGCCGGTGGGGAATGCCGGTCACGGTCCGGGTCTCCCGGTCGTAGCTGCGGGCCGCGACCGCCGCACCGGTCAGCGGAGGCAGGCCGGACAGCAGGGTGTCGGAGCCGGGGGTCGCGTTCAGTGCGAGGCTGACGTGCGGGACCCACCGGTCCGGCGCGTGCAGCGGGTTGTCGGAGCCGACCGCGGACCACACCCGGGCCTGCAGGTCGTGGAGGCCGGCGGCCGGCAGCACCAGCGCGCGGCCGAGCATGCGTGGCGCGCCGAGGCTCACCGGGACCGGCAGGTCGAGCGGTGGCAGCGCGTCCAGCGACGGTACGACCACGAGCGTCACGTGCGGCCGGTTGGTCGGGTGCGGGTGGGTGGCGAGGCTGCGGACGCCCGCGGCGTGCAGACGGGCCCAGAGCGCGCGCACCCGGCGGTCGAGCTCCGGGTCGAGCAACAGCTCCACGGTACGCATCGGGAACACCATAAACCGGTCACCCGACGCTACCACCCCCGTATCGGCATCGTCCGGTGACCGGCTCATTGACAGCATCGACGACCGTATCGGGTGACGGGTGAAGTCCGGACGATTCCGGACGGCGGCGTCCTCCACTAGCCTCACAGGCGTGGATCCGGCGGCCGCGTTCAGGGAGCTGCCCGATCCGGCTCGCGCCGCGGGGCTGGACGAGCTGGTCGAGCAGCTGCGGCTGCTGAAGATCTGGGCCGGCGACCCGTCGTACGAGACGATCAAGGACCGGGTGAACGCGACCTGGACCGCGGCCGGCCGCCCCGCCGGTGAGCTGGCCCGCCGCTCCACCGTAGCGGACTGTTTCCGGCCCGGTCGCCGCCGCTTCAACACCGACCTGGTGATCGAGGTGGTCCGCGCGCTGCATCCGGACACCGGGTACGTCGCGCAGTGGCGGCAGGCGCTTCGCGTCCTCGGCGGCGAGTCGGAGGCGGCGTCGCAGGTGCGGGTGCAGGACCGGCTGCCACCGGACCCGGCCGGGTTCACCGGCCGGGTCGCGGAGCTGGACCGGTTGCGCCGGGCCGCGCGGGACGGCGACAGCGTGGTGATCTCCGCGATCGAGGGGATGCCGGGTGTCGGCAAGACCCAGCTGGCGCTGCACGCGGGGCACGTGCTGCTGCGCGAGGAGCCGTTCGACCGGGTGCTGTTCGTCAACCTGCGCGGCTTCCACCCGGACCCGGCCCAGCCGCCGGCCGACCCGGCCGCGGTGCTCGACGGGTTCCTGCGGCTCCTCGGCGTGCCGGGCCGGCGGCTGCCGCACGGGCTGGCCGCGCGGACCGCGGCGTACCGGGAGCGGCTGGCCGGCACGCGCACGCTGGTGGTGCTGGACGACGTGGCGACCACGGCGCAGGTGCGCCCGCTGCTGCCGGCCACGCCCGGCTGCCTCGCGCTGATCACCAGCCGGCGGCGGCTCGGCGCGCTGCGGCCGGCCGCGCGGCTGACCGTGGACGTGTTCACGCCCGGCGAGGCGGTCGCGTACCTGCGGGACGCGGCGCCGGGCACGCCGGTCGGCGCGGACCCGCGCGCGGCGGCCCGGATCGCGCGGCGCTGCGGCCACCTGCCGCTGGCGCTGAGCCTGGTCGCGGGGCACATCCGGGGCACGCCGGGCTGGACGCTGACCGATCACGCGGACCGGCTCGACCAGCGGCACCGGGAACGGCGGCTGGACTCCGGCGTCGAGCTCGCGCTCGCGCTGTCGTACCAGGAGCTGTCCGTCGATCTGCGGCTTCTGCTGCGGATGGCGGCGCTGCACCCGGGCCAGGACCTGGACGCGTACGCCGCGGCCGCGCTGACCGGCACGGACCTGGACACCGCGCGGGCCGGGCTGGACCGGCTGCACGACGATCACCTGCTGCAGCAGCCCGCACCCGGCCGGTACGCGTTCCACGACCTGGTCCGCGCGCACGCGACCACCCGCGCGCAGGACGAGGACCGGCCGCCGGACCGCCGCGCGGCGCTGACCCGGCTGGCCGACTACTACCTGGCCGCCACGGCCGCGGCGATGGACACGCTGCACCCGGCCGAGGCGCACCTGCGGCCGCGGGTCGCGCCGGCCGCCGGCCCGGTGCCGGACCTGTCCGACCCGGACGCGGCGCTGGACTGGCTGAACTCGGAGCGGCCGACGCTGGTCGCGATCGCCGCCCGCGGCCCGGACCCGCACACGGTACGGCTGTCCCGCACGCTGTTCCGCTACCTGACCGGCGGGCACCTCACGGACGCGCTGACCGTGCACGGCCACGCGGTCGAGGCGGCCCGGCGCGCCGGCGACACGCTCGGCCAGGCGCACGCGCTCACCGACCTCGGCGGCGTCCACTGGCGGCTCGGCCGGCCCGAGGACGCGGCCCGGCACTTCACGGAGTCGCTCGCCCTGTTCGCCCGCGCCGGTGACGTGGACGGCGAGGCCCGCGCGCTGACCAGCCTCGGCATCGTCGCGGACCGCGGCGGCCGGCCGGCCGAGGCGATCGGCCTGTTCGAGCGCGCGCTCACGCTCTTCGCCGGGGCCGGCAACCGGACCGGCGAGGCGCGCACGCTCAACAACATGGCGAACGTGGAGGCGCGGCGCGGCCACGCCGAGGCCGCGGCCGAGCGGTGGGAGCGGGCCATGCGCCTGTTCCACCAGGCCGGCGACCGGGCCGGGGAGGCGAACGCGCTGAACGGGCTCGGCGACCTCGAGGTGCAGGCCGGCCGGTTCGAGTCCGCGGCCGGGCGGTTCCAGCGGGCGCTCACGCTCTACCGGCAGATCGGCAGCCGGGCCGGTGAGGCGAACATCCTGGACAGCCTCGGCATGCTGCACACCCGGCTCGGCCGGCCGGACCAGGCCACCGACCTGCACCGGCTGGCGCTGACCATGTACCGCGCGATCGGCGACCGGCACAGCGAGGCCCGCGCGCACAACGGCCTCGCCGAGGCGGCCCGGGCCGCGGGCCGCCCGGCGGACGCGCGCGCCCACCACGAGGAGGCGCTGGCGATCGCGGACGGCATCGGCTCCGGCGACGAACAGGCCCGCGCCCGCGCCGGCCTCGCCGAGGTGCGGCGCTGATCGACGCCGGCGCCGCGTCAGTCGCCGAGCCGGTCCAGCGTGGCCGCGTCCCAGGACAGCGTGACCGTACCGTCGGTGACCCGGACGCCGCCGGTCCAGTCGACGGTCAGCGGGTCACCGTGGTCGAACGGGTTCTTCGCGGAGTAGAACCGGCCGCCGTCGCGCGCGCCCACCCGGATCTCGTCGTACGGCGCGAGGAACAGCCGCTCACCGCGATGCACCCGCTCCACGCAGAGCCCGTCCTGGCAACCGAGCCGGTCGGCCTTCGTGGCGAACAGCAGATTCGGCGACAGCACGCGGCCGGCCAGCACGCCCAGGGCCAGCAGCCCGAGAACGACAGCAAGCGCGACCCGCCCGGCCCGCGACTTCCGCGACGAGGATTCCATGTCGCACACCGTACAAATCCGGACCGCCCGCCGAGTCCCGGGATCGTGCCGTGGCGTGCCCCGGCCCCGGCGTCGTCCGGTTCCCGGAGCGCCGGCTACGGGCAGTTCGCGCTGGTGTGGTTGACGGCGTACTCCTCGTCGTCGTGGGTGATGCCGGAGCGTTCGCCCGCGAAGTACGACTCGACCTTCTCGCCGTCGCGGAGCTGCTCGAAGTGCAGGTGGGGGGCGCTGGACTCGCCGGTGCTGCCGACCTTGCCGATCTGGTCGCCCATCTCGACGCGCTGGCCCTCGCTGACCGCCGGCGGCTCGAGCAGGTGCAGGTAGAGCGTGGACCATTTGCCGCCGTGGTCGATGCGGACCCAGTAGCCGCCGCCGCGCCCCATCGGGCCGCGCGGGTTGTCCGGGGTGCGTTCGCCGAGCCGGCCGTTGATGCCGGCCCGGACCACGGTGCCGGCGTACGCGGCGAGGACCGGCCGGCCCCACGTCTCGCCGCTGGTCGGGTAGAGGTCGACGTCGAAGTCCCCGTGCCCGGGGTACGTGCTGAGCCGCCACGTCTCGCCGCACGCCACCGGCAGCTGGAACGCGGGTCGCGGGCCCGGTGGGCGCACGGTCCGCTCGACGAACCACACCGCCACCCCGGCCAGTATCAGGACCACGACGACGGAGACGACGGTGCGGACACGAGTGGCAGTCACCGTCCGATGGTGCCAGGCCGAGACCGCGAGCGGCGAACGTGGAAAGCTGGGTGGACCGAGCGAAGGAGCGCACGTGAGCACACCGATCCGGGTCACCGTCTGGGGCGAGAACGTCCATGAGCAGCATGAACCGGAGGTCGCGGCCCGTTATCCGGACGGCATGCACGGTGCGATCGCGCAGGGTGTGACGCAGCATCTCGGCGACCGGGTGACCGTGCGCACGGCCACGCTGCAGGACCCGGAGCACGGCCTGACCGAGGACGTTCTCCGCGAGACGGACGTGCTGACCTGGTGGGGGCACGCCGCGCACGCGGACGTGGCCGACGACGTCGTCGAGCGCGTGCACCGGCACGTGCTGGCCGGGATGGGCCTGATCGTGCTGCACTCCGGCCACTGGTCGAAGATCTTCACCAAGCTGATGGGTACGTCGTGCACGCTGCGCTGGCGGTCCGCGCACGACCGGGAGCTGGTCTGGACCGTGGACCCGACGCACCCGATCGCGCGCGGCGTCCCGCACCCGATGATCATCGAAGAGGACGAGATGTACGGGGAGTTCTTCGACATCCCCGCGCCGGACGAGCTGGTCTTCATCTCCTCGTTCTCCGGCGGCGAGGTGTTCCGGTCCGGGTGCACGTTCAAGCGCGGCCACGGCAAGATCTTCTACTTCCGGCCCGGTGACCAGGACTACCCGACGTACCACCACGACGGGGTGCGGAAGGTCATCGCGAACGCGGTCGAGTGGGCGGTGACGGTGCGCCCGGAGCGGGCCGAGCCGACGCTGCTGCGCTACGACACCGAGGACTTCTTCAACGGCCACGGGTACGGTGGGCCGCTGTGACGTTGCGAGTCGTCGTGATCGGCGCGGGGGCGATGGGCCGCGCCTGGATCCGTACCGTCGAATCGGATCCCGAGGTGGAGCTGGCCGGCGTGGCCGACCTGGACCTCGACGCCGCGGACGAGGCCGTGGCGGGACGGGTGCCGACCGCGCGGGACGGTGTCGCGCTCGCGATGCGGACGCACGCGGACGCGATCATCAACGTGACCGTGCCGGCCGCGCACCACCCGGTCACCACGGAGGCGCTCTTCGCCGGCCTGCCGGTGCTCGGTGAGAAGCCGGTCGCGGAGACGGTCGCGCAGGCGCTGTCGCTGGTCGCGACCGCGGAGGTGACCGGCGAGCTGTTCATGGTCAGCCAGTCCCGGCGCTACAACGCGCACCTGTGGGCGCTGCGCGCGCAGGCCCGCGCGCTCGGCCGGCCCGGCCTGCTCACCACGGAGTTCTTCCGGGCGCCGCGGTTCGGTGGTTTCCGCGACGCGATGGACCACCCGCTGCTGCTGGACATGGCGATCCACCCGTTCGACACCGCGCGGTTCGTGCTCGACGCGGAGCCGGTCTCGGTCTACTGCGAGGAGCACAACCCGCCGTGGAGCTGGTACGCCGGTGACGCGGCCGCGACCGCCACGTTCGAGATGACCGGCGGCGTCCGGTACGTCTACACCGGCAGCTGGTGCTCCCCCGGCCTGGAGACGTCCTGGAACGGGTCGTGGCGGCTGTCGGCCGAGCACGGCTCCGCGGTCTGGAACGGCGACGACCCGCCGGTCTCGTCGGTTCCGGTCACCGACGGCGTCGCGGACGATCCGGGCGTCGAGATCGCCGGTGCGCTGCGCGCGTTCACCCACGCGCTGCGCACCGGCGACGTGCCCATGGGCGAGGTGCACGGCAACGTGATGAGCCTGGTCATGGTCGAGGCCGCGGTGCGGTCCGCGTCGACCGGCGCCCGGGTGCGCGTCGACGACGTGCTGGAACACGCCTACGAGCGGGCGATCGCGGCGGAGCCACGGCCCGAGGTCCGCGAGGCGCTGCACTCGTGGACCTCGGTCCGCGAGGCACTGAAGGGCTGAACCGCGGGCCGCGTCGACGGCCGGGGCACCGCGAGCGGGGCCCCGGCACCGCCCGCGAGCCGGTCAGGGCAGCGCCCGCGAGCCGGTCAGTGCAGCGCACGCGAGCCGGTCAGGGCAGCGCGATCAGGTCGTCGACGTCCGGCGGCGGGCCGAGGACGGTCTGCCCGGTCGCCCCGGCCGCCCTGCCCAGCAGCGCACGGTCGATCTCCCAGCCGTGCGGCCGGGGCGCGCGCACGTCCCGGCCCACGGTCCGGAAGAACGCCTCCAGGCCGCCCGGCGTGGTCAGCGCGAGCGTCTCCGCGTCCTCGGTGATCCGGTGCGCCATCGGCACGCCGGGCGGCACGAGCACCAGACCGCCCGGCCGCAGCTCGTGACGGTGCTCGCCGACCCAGTAGACGCCACTGCCGCTCAGCATCAGGATGATCTCGTGCTCGTGGGCGTGCGCGTACACCGGCGACGCCGCACCGGCCGGCGCGCTGGACCGGAACATCGCCAGCTGCCCGCCGGTGTGCTCCGCGGTGAGCAGGATCCGCAGCAGGCCGCCGCCGATCCACTCCAGCGTCTCGTGCGCCTCGGCCCGCGCCACGTACGGCACGCCGGTCGCGTCGGAGCCGGTGCGCGGCAGCACACCGTCCAGCGGCAGCGGCGGGCCGAGGACGGTCTGCCCGTTCGCCGCCGCGGCCGCGGCCATCGTGGCCGGCGTGATCTCGAACGCCGCCGGCCGGGGCGTGCGCAGGTCGCGCCCGGCGCCGCGGAAGAAGTTCTCCAGGCCGGCCGGTGTGCTGACCGCGAACAGGTCCGCGTCCTCGGTGATCCGGTACGCGTGCGGGACGCCCCGCGGCAGGAACGCCACGCTCCCCTCGCCGGCCTCGAACCGCCGGGCACCGATCCAGAACACGGCACTGCCGCGCAGCAGCACGAAGATCTCGTCCTCGCGGGAGTGCACGTGCGCCGGCGATGCCGCACCGGCCGGTGCCTGTGACCGGAACATCGCCAGCCGCCCACCGGTCCGTTCCCCGTCCAGGAGGACCCGCATGACGCCGCCGCCGAGCCACTCCAGCTCCTGGTGCTCCTCGGCCGATGCCGCGTAGGGGTGTGTCATGGTGCTTCCGTCTCCTCGGATCGTGGCCGTCGACGAGAACCTAGGTCGCCGGCCCGCCGCTACGGCCCGCCGGAAACCGGGGGTGGTGCGCGTACCGGCGACCGTCTATCCTTGGTGGTTTTCATGACACGCATGTCGGTCCGGGAGCGCGACGCGCTGCACGGTGTGGAGCGTGCCTGCGCGCTCGATCTGGACTCCCGATCGCTGCGGCGGGAGCTGGCCGCGCGGCTGTCCCGGGTGGTCGGCTACGACGCGTACTGCTTCGCCGCCGTCGACCCGTGGACGCTGCTGCTCGCCGACGAGGTCTCCGCGGGCATGCCGCCGGACGGGGGCGCGGCCGCCACCCACAACGAGTACCTGGTCGACGACGTGGACAAGTTCGCCGAGCTGGCCCGGACCCGCCGCACGGTCGGCATCCTCGGCCACAGCACCGGCGGCGAGCCGGACCGCAGCCACCGGTTCCGCACGCTGCTGCCGATGATCGACGCCCGCGACGAGATGCGCGTCGTCTTCCTCGCCGACGGCCACTGCTGGGGCGCGATATCGCTGTTCCGCGGCTGGCGCCGGCCCCCGTTCACGCCGCACGAGGGCACGCTGGTCCGCGCCGTGGCACGCAGCATCGCGACGGCGCTGCGCCGCGCGGCCGGCCGCACCGGCACGCCCGCGCCGGCCGACACGCCGTCCGGACCCGGCGTGCTGCTGCTGGATCCGCGCGGCCGGACCGTGGCGAGCAACGAGTCCGCCCGCCGCTGGCTCGAGGAGCTGTCGCCGCTGCGGATGGGCCTGCACGAGGTGGCGGCGGCCTCCCGCGCGGGTGCGGAGTCGTATCTGCGGGTCCGCACCCGGACCGGCCGGTGGCTGTCACTGTCGGGATCCACGATGGACGGTGACGCGGCCGGCACGGTGTCGATCGTCGTCCAGCCGGCGCCGACCTCCGACATCGCCCGCATGCTCGCGCTCGCGTACGCGCTCAGCCCGCGCGAGCAGGAGGTCCTGCGGTCGGTCGTCGCCGGGGTCCCGTCCGCGGCGATCGCCACCGGCCTGCGCGTCTCCGCGCACACCGTGGACGGTCACCTGAAGTCGCTGTTCGCCAAGTTCGGCGTCGGCAGCCGCGGCCAGCTGGTCGGCCGGGTCGTCGGCGACGTGCACACCCGGCAGCGGGCCGTCCCCGACCGTACGCCGGGTCAACGGCCCTGATCGGGGCGTCCCCGGTGCGGCACCACGGGACACCCCGATCTCGGGCCGGCCGGACTCGCGCCACGCCGCTTCCCGCTCAGGCCGGGGCGCGGAGCGCGGTGACGACGTGGTCGGTGTCGGAGCCGGCCAGCGGTGCCTCCCGGACGTCCGTGAAGCCGGCCTCGGTCAGCAGCGCGGCCAGTTCCGGCATGCCGTAGGCACGGCCGCCCTGGGTGTGGAACAGGTTCAGGCTGAACATCCGGACGAACGCCTCGGCCGGTCCGGGACCGCGGGACGGCACGTCCGCCAGCGGCTCCAGCAGCGTCAGCCGGCCGCCGGGCCGCAGCGCGGTCGCGGCCCGGCGCAGCAGCGTGCGCACGTCGGCGGGCCGGTAACCGTGCACGATGTTGCACAGCAGCACCAGATCGTGGCCGTGGCCGAGGTCCGTGGTGAACAGGTCGCCGGGGCGCAGCGTCACCCGGTCCGCCAGGCCGGCCTCGGCCACGGTCCGGGCGCCCCGCTCGAGCGCGCCCGGCAGGTCGACCACGGTGGCCCGCAGCCCGGGCCGGGCCCGCAGGAACGCGACCGTGTAGCCGGCGTGCCCACCGCCGAGGTCGAGCAGACTGCGGTCCGCGCCGGCCGGGGTCAGTGCCACGATCTCGTCGCCGAGGTGCGCGGCCAGCCGGCGCAGCATGGTCTGGAAGTCGGCCAGCGTGTCCGGGTGCCGCTCCAGCCAGGCGTAGAAGTCACCGGACGGCTCGCCGCGCCGGACCGACTCCTCCAGGTCACCCCACCGGTGGTCGAGCACCGCGGCCCAGAACCGGAGCACCGGCACGAAGCTGTCCGGCGCGTCCGTGCGCAGCCAGCGGGCGGTGTGCGGCGTGTCGGCGTAGCGGTCCCGGTCCCGGTCCAGGTAGCCGTAGCCGGCCAGCGCGTCGAGCAGGATCCGCAGTCCCGCCGGGTCGGTGCCGGTGCGGGCGGCGGCCTGCTCCGCGGTCAGCGGCTCGCCGGCCAGCGCGTCGAAGACACCCAGCCGCGCGCCCGCGGCCGCGGCGCGGAACGACACCGCGTCCAGCAGATCGAGATATGCCGCCGGAAACGCTTCCGGATCGAGACCGTGCAACGGTACGGGCATGTGCGTGCTCCTCCAGGACTGCGCTTCGGGGGTAGGGAGTCAGACCGCGGTGGCGGGCACGGCGTCCGGCAGGTCGTCGGCGCGGCGCAGGGTCCGGGTGGCCGCGGTGATCGCGGCGAGCAGCACCATCGCGAGGCCGCTGACCACGAACAGCAGCGCGATCCCGCGGCCCGGCCCGGTGCCGATCACCGCGCCGGCCGTGTCCGCGAGCGCGCCGCCCGGTGCCATCAGCGGTTCCGCGACCGCGTCCGCGAGCGGGCCGGCCAGCAGGTAGGCGAGCGGCACGGCGGCGTCGCCGATCACCCGGGCGGCGGCCGTCACCCGGCCGAGCAGCTCGGGCGCGGTCTTGAGTTGCAGCAGCGTCATCGTGGAGCTGTTCACGATCGGCAGCGTGAACAGGAACAGCGGCGCGACCACGCCGATCAGCCACGGTGACGGTGCGAGCGCGTGCAACGCGAGCGCGACGCCACCGCCGGCCAGCCCGCCGAGCACGGCCCGGCTGCGGCGTCGCGGCCCGCCCCAGGCGCCCATGACGAGACTGCCGGCGAACAGGCCCGCGCCGCCGGCGAACATCAGTACGCCGAGCGTGGCCGGGTCGGAGAACGACAGGATCAGCGGCTGGATCAGCACGCCCGCGATGCCGAACAGGAAGTTGAAGACACCGAAGACGACCACGAGGTGCAGCAGGCCGGGCCGGGCCCGCAGGTGCCGCCAGCCCTCCGCGGCGCCGCCGCGCGGCCTCGCCGCCGTGCTGTCGCCGGGTGGGCGCGTGATCGCGGCCGGCAACCGCACCAGCAGGAGCGTGCCGGCCGCGATCGCGAACGTGAGCAGGTCGATCGCGAGGACGCCGCCGATCCCGATCGTGACGACCAGCGCACCCGCGACCAGCGGGGCCGCGATCTGCACGGCCCGGGAGATCTGCATGAACCCGTTGAACCGGGCCAGGTGCCGGGTGCCGACCAGCGCCGGAGTCATCGACTGGTAGGCGACCTGGTGCACGGTGGACGCGCCCGCGGTCAGCGCGGTCGCCAGGTAGATGTGCCACACCGCCAGCGCGTCCGCAGCGACCAGCAGGGCCAGCGCGAGCGTCCCGGCCGCGGCCGCGGTGTCCGCGCGCAGCATCAGCACCCGCCGGTCCCCGGAGTCCGCGGCCGTGCCGGCCGGCGGGGCCACCAGCAGTGCCGGTACGGTCGCGGCCAGGAAGATCAGCGAGAACTGCAGCACGGAGCCGGTGCGCTGGTAGACCCAGACACCGAGCACGAACGCGGTGAGGCTGGAGCCGATCAGCGACGCGAGCTGGCCGAGCCAGATCGCGACGAGCAGCCGGGCGGCGACGGGACGCTCAGTCATCGGCGAGCACCTTCAGGTAGGTGTGCAGGAGTCGTTCGTCCGCGGCCGGGCAGACGATCCCGGCCGCGGCCAGCCGGGTCTCGGTGCCGGTGCAGTCGAAGTCCGGCTGGGTGCGCACCGGCGTGTCCGGCCCGAACAGCGGCGCGAACGCGGCCAGCGCCGCGTCCGGCCGGTCGAGCAGCGCGGCCCGCCAGCGCGGGTACGGCACCAGGTCGGCCCGGTGCCCGAACGAGGTGAGTCCCTCGGCGAGCGCGCCGAAGCTCATCGTCCGGTTGTTGTAGTAGTGGTGGTCGGCCGTGCTGCGCTCGCGGGTCAGCAGCCCGATCCCGGCCGCGACGTAGTCGACCGGCGCCAGGTCGATCCGGTCGTCGAGGTCCGGCACGGCGCCGAGCTGGGCGCAGGTGGTCAGCAGCCGGCTGAGGTAGTCGCCGGTGTTCCCGGCGCCGGTCACCGAGTGCCCGCTGACCCGGGCCGGCCGGTGCACGCTGACCCGCAGTCCCCGGTCGCGGGCCGCGCGGGCCAGCGCGTCCGCGGCCCACTTGGTCGCGTTGTAGCCACCGCCGAGCCCGGCGCAGTCGTCCGGCGAGTCGCCCTCGCGGACCAGCCCGCGGCGCCGGGCCGGGGTGAGGAAGACCCCGAGCGTGGAGACGAGGTGGACGTCGCTCGGCGCGCCGAGCGCGGCGAGCCGCAGCACGGTCACCGTGCCGTCCACGTTGGCCGGTCTCAGCGCCGCGTACGGCCGGAGGAAGTCCACGACGCCTCCGTTGTGGACGATCGATTGGACGCGCTCGCCGAGTGCGGCGAAGTCGTCCGCGGGCAGGCCGAACCCGGGCGCCGCCAGGTCGCCCGGCACGCCGGTGAGCCGGGCGGCGAACGACGGGTGCCACAGCCCGTACCGTCGCAGGTTGTCCTCGACGCGCGCGGTCGCCGCGGCCGGCCCGGCGGCCCGGACCAGGCAGTGCACGGTCGCGGTGGTGTGCCGCAGCCAGTCGGCGAGCAGGTGGGCGCCGAGGAATCCGGTCGCGCCGGTGAACAGCACGTCGGTGACCGGCGCCGGCGGGCCGGCCGGTGCGATCCGCAGGTCCGCGGGCAGGCGCGCGTCCGACCGGAGCACGTCCTCGGCCGGCGTGCCGGGCTGGTCGCCGGTGTCGAGGGCGGCGGCGAGCGCGGCCAGGTCCGCGGTGCCGAAGACCAGCGGCAGCGGTACGGGCCGGCCGAGCACCGCCTCGGCGCGGGCCGTGAACCGGGCCGCGAGCAGCGAGTGCCCGCCCAGGTCGAAGAAGTTGTCGTGCCGCCCGACCGGTGTGACGTCGAGCAGCGCCGACCAGACGTCCGCGAGCGCGCGCTCGGCCGGGGTGCGCGGTGGCACGTGCGCGGGCCGGTCCGGCGCGTCCACGGGTGCGGGCAGCGCGGCCGTGTCGAGCTTCCCGTGCCGGGTCGTGGGCAGCTCCGGCACCACGACGAACGCGGCCGGCACCAGGTGGTCCGGAAGCAGCTCACGCAGCCGCGCCCGGATCGCGGCCAGGTCGGGGCCGTCACCGGCCGCACGCGGATCAGGGCCGGCACCGGACGCGGCCGGGCCGGGCACGGCCGGGTCCGGTGCGGTGGTCTCGGGGACCAGGTAGGCGACCAGGCGACGGCCGGTGTGATGGTCGGCGGCGACGACCGCGGCACGGCGGATGCCGGGCAGCGACGCGCAGGCCGCCTCCACCTCCCCCGGCTCGATCCGGTAGCCGCGGATCTTGATCTGCCGGTCGGTGCGGCCGAGGAACTGCAGCGTGCCGTCGGAGCGGTGCCGGGCCAGGTCCCCGGTCCGGTAGAGCCGCGCGCCGGGCTCGCCGCCGAACGGGTCCGGGACGAACCGGGCCGCGGTCGCACCGGGCGCGCCGAGATAGCCGCGGGTGGGCGCGTCGCCGCCGATGTAGACCTCGCCGGGCCGGCCGATCGGGACCGGCCGCATCGCGTCGTCGAGCAGGTGCACGCGGACGTTCGGCACCGGGCGGCCGATCGGCAGGTGCGTGTGGCCGGGCAGCTCGCCGCCGTCCACGGTGGTGTACGTGGTGGCGCAGACGGTCGCCTCGGTCGGGCCGTAGTGGTTGTACAGCGGCACCGCGCCGCCGGTCAGCGCGGCCCAGCGGCGGACCTGCGCGATCGGGACCGGTTCGCCGCCGACCAGCACGGCCCGCAGCGGCCCGGCGTCCACCCCGGCGCCGCCGGGCAGGTCCGAGGTCCACGAGGACCACAGCGGCGCGGCCGTGTCGACCATGGTGATGCCGTGGTCGCGGCACAACCGCAGCAGCTCCGGGCCGTTGATCGTGGCCGGGTCCGGGTGCACCACCAGCGCGGCGCCGGTGATCAGCGCCGGGAACAGGTCGCCGACGGACGCGTCGAAGCTCAGCGGCGGGATCATCAGCAACCGGTCGCCGGCCGTGATGCCGTGCAGGCCGGCGAAGCCGCGCGCGAACGTGACCGCGGTCCGGTGCGCGACCATGACGCCCTTGGGCGCCCCGGTCGACCCGGACGTGTAGACCACGTACGCCAGCTGGTCGGGGTGGTCACCGGCGAGTTCCCGGACCGGGTCGTCGTCGGTGGCCGGGTCGTCGAGCCCCACGACCGTACCGTGGAAGCCGTTGACCGGTCCGGCCGCGATCGTGATCGCGGCGCCGGCCGCGGTCAGCAGCGCCGCGGAACGTGCCGGTGGCGCGGCCGGGTCGAGCGGCAGGTAGCCGGCGCCCGCGCGCAGGATCGCGAGGAGCGCCACGATCGCGTCCGCGCCGGACGGCAGCAGCAGCCCGACCGGCGTGTCCCGGCGCACGCCGAGCGCGCGCAGCCGGCCGGCCAGCACCGCCGACCGCCGGTCCAGGTCGCCGTAGGTCAGCGGCTCCCGGCCGAGCTCCAGCACCGCGAGCGCGTCCGGCGTGGCCGCGGCCCGCGCACCCACCAGCGCGTGCAGCGTGGTGGCGGGGCCGAGCGCGAGAGCCGTGTCGTTCCAGGCGGTCAGGTCGCGGCGCTCGCCGGCGGTGAGCGGGTCCAGCGCGGACAGCCGGGTGTCGCCGCGGGTCACCATCGTGCGCACCGTCTCCCGCAGCCGGTCGATCAGCCGGTCCACGGTGACCTCGTCGAACAGGTCCGTGTTGTAGTCGGCCAGTCCGCCGAGCCCGTCGTCGAACTCCTGGATCGCGACCGTCAGGTCCAGCCGGGACGTGTCGCGGCGGACCGGCACCGGGCGCACGGTCAGGCCGTCCCGTTCGCGGACCCCGCCGCCGCGGTTGAGCACCAGCATCGTCTGGAACAGCGGGTTCCGGCTCGGGTCGCGCGGCGGCGCGGCCAGCTCGACGATCCGGTCGAACGGCAGCGCGGCGTGCGTCAGCGAGTCCACCGTGGTGCGGCGCACCCGCGCCAGCGCCTCGTCGAGCGTGGGGTCGCCGGACAGGTCCGTGCGCAGCGGCAGGCTGTTGACGAACAGCCCGACCGTGCGGTCCAGGCGGTCACCGCCGCCGCGCAGCGACACCGGCGATCCGACGCAGACGTCGTCCTGGCCGCTGAGCCGGGCCAGCACCACCTGCAATGCGGTCAGGAAAATCATGAAACGCGTGGCGCCGGTACGCCGGGCGAGCGCGTCCACGCCGGCCGCCAGCTCCGGTGCGACCGTGAACGCCCGGGTCGCGCCGGCCGTCGACGGCGCCGCGGGCCGGGGGCGGTCGGTGGGCAGGTCGAGCACCGCGGTGCCGGCCATCCGCGCGGCCCAGAACGACTCCGCGTCGCCGGCCGGCCGGTCGCGCTGCCACCGCACCCAGTCGCCGAACTGCACGTCCGGCGGTGGCGCGGCCGGCTCGCCGGCCCGGTGCCGGCGATGGCCGTCGAGCAGCTCGTCGAGGATGACGCCGACCGAGACCTCGTCGGCCACGATGTGGTGCACCGCGACGGTGAGCAGGTGGTCGTCCGGGCCGAGCCGGACCAGCCGGACCCGCAGCAGCGGCGCCTCGGCCAGGTCGAACGCGGTCTCGCCGTCGCGGCGCACGATCTCGGCCGGGTCCGCGCCGGGCCGGTCCTCGTAGGTGAACGGGTCCGGCGCGTCCGGGAGCACGTCCTGCGTGCCGGCGCGGATCCGGGTGCGCAGGGCCTCGTGCCGGGCGGTCAGCGCGATCGCGGACGCGCGCATCGCGGCCGCCTCGACCGGCCCGCTCAGCCGCACGCCCTGCGCCAGCACGTAGGCGGGGTTGCCGGGCAGCAGCCGGTCGAGGAACCACATGCCCTCCTGCGCCGGCGACAGCGGCACCGGCGCGCCGGCCGGCCGGCGGGGGATCCCCGCGGCCGGTGCGCTCCCGGCGAGCCCGCGCCGGGCCAGCAGCCGGCGGATCAGTTGTTCACGGTCGGACGTGCCGCGGGGCGACTCGCTCATGCCCGTTCCTCCAGCATCCGGTGCAGTTCCTCGTCGGACAGGCCGGCGACCTCGAGGCGGACCGCCGCGACCGCGTGCAGGTGGCCGGGCTGCGGTTCGAACGCGGTCAGCGCGGACGCCATGGCGGCCACGGTCGGCGCCTCGAACAGCACCCGGATCGGCACGGTGATCCCGAACGTGTCGGACGTGCGCGCCACCACCTGCGCGCCGAGCAGCGAGTGGCCGCCGAGCCGGAAGAAGTCGTCGTGCGCGCCGACCGGGCCGCCGCGCAGCACGTCCCGCCAGATCCCGGCCAGCACCTGTTCCACCGGGGTACGCGGGGCGACCGCCGGCGCGCGTCGATCGCCCCAGCGCGGTGCGGGCAGCGCGCCGCGGTCGACCTTGCCGTTCGCGTTGAGCGGCAGCGCGGGCAGCACGTCCAGGTGGGACGGGACCATGTAGCCGGGCAGCCGCGCGGCCAGCACCGGGCGCAGCAGCTCCGGAAGCGTGGCCGGGTCGGTGCCGTCCGCGGCCACGACGTGCCCGGCCAGCCGGGTGTCGCCGTCGCCGCCGGTCCAGGCGCCGACGACCGCGTCCGCGACCCGCGGGTCGGCGCGCAGCACGGCCTCGATCTCGCCGGGCTCGATCCGGAATCCGCGCACCTTGATCTGGTGGTCGCCGCGGCCGAGGAACTCCAGCCGCCCGTCGGCGCGGCGGCGGCCCAGGTCGCCGGTGGCGTAGAGGCGGGCGCCGGGCGTGTCCGCGTACGGGTCGGGCAGGAACCGGCGCGCGGTCAGGCCGGCCCGGCCGTGGTAGCCGCGGACCACGCCCGTACCGCCGATGTAGATCTCGCCGACCACCCCGGCCGGGACCGGCTGCAACGCCTCGTCCAGCACGTAGACGCGGGTGTTCGCGATCGGCGCGCCCAGGCCGATCGGAGCCGGGGACGGCGGCACGGGACCGGCCGCGGACCACACCGTGGTCTCGGTCGGGCCGTAGCAGTTCCACAGCCGGGCGTCGGCGGTGAGCAGCCGGTCGGCCAGGTCGCGGGGCAACGCCTCACCGCCGCAGAGCCGCAGGCGCACCCGGTCCGGTACACCGCCGGCCGCGAGCAGCAGCCGCCAGGTGGCGGGCGTCGCCTGCATCGCGGTCGCGCCGGACGACTCCAGCCGGGCGCGCAGCGCGGCGCCGTCACCGGCCTCGGCCGCGCCGACGATCTCCAGCGGGATGCCGCGGACCAGCGGGACGAGCAGCTCCAGCACGGAGATGTCGAACGACAGCGTGGTGACGGCCGCGAACACGTCGCCGGCGCCGAGGTCGAGGTCGTCATGGAACGACGCGACCAGGTTGACCACGGCGCGGTGCGGCACGGCCACGCCCTTCGGCCGGCCGGTCGACCCGGACGTGTAGATCAGGTAGGCGAGCCCGTCCGGGTGCACCGGCTGCCGCTCCGGCACGGCCGCCGGGTCGTCCCGGTCGACCAGCACGGTCGGCGCGGTCGCCAGCACCGGGCCGAGCCGGGCCGCGACGGCCGCGTCGGTGAGCACGACGCGGGCGCCGGAGTCGGTGAGCATGTAACGCAGCCGGTCCGCGGGCAGGTCCGGGTCGAGCGGCAGGTATCCCGCGCCGGCCCACCAGACGCCGAGCACGGCCGCGAGCATGCCGGTGCCGCGTGACAGGCACAGCCCGACCGGGCTGTCCGCGGTGACGCCGGCGTCGCGCAGCCGGGCCGCGATCCGGCCGGCGCGGTCCAGCAGCGCGGCGGTGTCCAGCGTGCCGTCCGGGCCGGTGATCGTGGCGCCGGCGGCCGGGTCGACCAGGTCGAGCACCGAGCCGTCCGGTGGCGTACCGCGGTCGGTGTCGTTCCAGCCGGTCAGCACCTCCCACCGTTCCGCGCCGCTGAGCAGCGGGATCAGGTGCAGCGGGCGGTCCGGCGCGGCGACACCCGCGGTGAGCAGCGTGCTCAGGTGCCGGGTGAGCCGGTCGATCGTGGACGCGTCGAACAGGTCGGTGTCGTACTCCACGGCCAGCCGCAGCCCGCCGGAGCCGGTGGCCTCGCCGACCAGGGTCAGGTCGAACTTCGCGGTGCCGGTGTCCAGCTCCAGTGACGTGGCGGCCGTGTCGCCGAGCCGGAACGGTGCCTGCGGCGCGTTCTGCAGGATCAGCTGGGCCTGGAACACCGGCGTGTGCGCGAGGCTGCGCTCCGGCTGCAGCTCCTCGACGAGCCGTTCGAACGGCAGGTCCGCGTTGCCGAGCCCGTTCAGCGTGACCTCGCGGGCGCGGGCGGCCAGCTCGCGCAGTGACGGCCGGCCGGCCGACGACAGCCGCAGCGCGACCGTGTTGACGAAGAACCCGGCCAGGCCCTCCAGGTCGGGGTGGCCACGGCCGGCGACCGGCGTGCCGATCACCACGTCGTCCTGGCCGGCGTGCCGGGCGAGGACGGTCTGGAACACGGCGAGCAGCGTCATGAACATGGTGACGCCGGCGGCCCGGTTGAACGCGGTGACCCGGTCGACCAGCGCGGGCGCCAGCGTCAGGTAGTGGACCGCGCCGCGGTGCTCGCGGACCGCCGGCCGGTGCCGGTCGGTGGGCAGCGTGAGCAGCGCGGGCGCGCCGCGCAGGTGGTCGAGCCAGAAGTCGAGCTGCCCGGTGAGCAGGTCACCGCCGAGCTGCTCGCGCTGCCAGCGGGCGAAGTCGGCGTACTGCACCGGCAGCGGTGGCAGCCGCGGGTCGCGGCCGTCGCGGGCGGCCGTGTACGCGGCGTTCAGGTCGGTGAAGAGCACGCCGAGCGACCAGGCGTCCGAGACGATGTGGTGCAGCACCAGCGTGAGCACGTGCTCGTCCGGCCCGAGCCGGATCAGCGCGGCGCGCAGCAGCGGCCCGGCCGCCAGGTCGAACGGCCGCCGCCCGAACTCGGCCGCGAGCCGCCGGCCCTCGGCCCGGGTGCCGCCGGCCGCGTCGACGATCTCCAGCCGCACCGCGGACGACGGATGCACGACCTGCACGACCTCGCCGCCCGACTCCGCGAACGTGGTGCGCAGCACGTCGTGCCGGGCCACGACCGCGGCCAGCGCGGTGCGCAGCGCGGCCTCGTCGACCGTCCCGCGCAGGTGGAACGCGACCGGGATGTGGTAGACGGCGGTGCCGCCGGCGAACCGGTCCAGGAACCACAGCCGCTGCTGCCCGAACGAGGCCGGGTGGGTGCGCGGGGCCCGCGCCCGCTCGGTCAGCAGGCGGGCCAGCAGCGCCCGCTTGCCCTCGCCCGGCGCGGTGGAATCGGTGCTCATCAGGCCTCCTGGGTCTGGGCGGGCAGTTCGAGCCCGAAGCGGGTGGCGGCGGCCGCGACCTGCCGGCGCAGCGCCACCGGGCCGCTGCCGGAGAAGCGGTGCAGGTACGCGCCGAGCGTCACCGGGTCGTCGGCGAGGAACGGGAAGTCGCTGGGCACCATGTGCCGGATCGCCAGCAGCGGCACCGGGCTGTGCAGCGGCCGGAAGTCCGGGTTCCACAGGCCGCCCTTGGCCGGTGGCCCGTCGTGGAACTCGCCGATCATCAGGCCGCGCTCGGTGTACGCGGCCTTGAGCCGGGCCTGCGCGCGGTCCACCTGCACCCGGGCCACCTCGTCGGGCAGGTCGGGCAGCGTGAGCAGGATCGTCTTGAACTGGGCGGCCGGGCCGTGCGCGGGTTCCAGCGCGGTGAACCAGTCCCGGTACCCGGCCAGCAGCGCGTCCAGGTCGTCCGGGTCGAGCGTGTCGCCGCGGTGCACCGCGAGGTAGAACACGCCGCGGTCCAGCGAGCCCTGCACGAACGGGCACACCGGGCCCTTGCGGCCCAGGTCCGGGTGCGGCCCGCAGAGGTACTGCCGGGCCCAGGCGAGCACCTCGAGGAGCCGGCCGGTGACGCCGGCGACGAGCGGGTGCGGCAGGTCGGCGTGCAGGTCGGCCGCGTCGAACAGCACGTGCTCGGGGAAACCGTGCCGGGTCAGCATGCCCGGTCCCGTCCCGGGCGGCGGGCGGCCAGCAGCGCCGCGCCGGTGGCCAGCGCGACGCCGGTCACCAGCGCGGCGGCGCCGGCGAGCGTGCGGCGCTGGTGACGCACCCGGGCGAGCGCGTCCGCGTACGGCGTGGTGGTGTGCGCGACCAGCGTGTAGAGCGGCACCCAGCGGTGCGGCAGCAGCCGGGACAGCGCCCGGTCCGCGGCCGCGGCCAGCACGTAGCCGGGCCGGTGCACGCGCGCCCGCAGCTCGGTGAAGTTCGCGGCGGACAGGTCGGCGAGCACGTCGGTGTGCGGCCGGCGCGCGGCCTCGTACGCGGCCAGCGCGGTGCCCCGGTCCGCGTGCCGGCCCAGGCACGCGTCCAGGACCAGGCAGTCCTCGAACGCGGCGTTCATCCCCTGCCCGAAGAACGGGTAGACCGCGTGCGCCGCGTCGCCGACCAGCACCACCCGGTCCTCGTGCCGCCACGGCGCGGTCCGGACCGTGACGAGCCGCCCGACCGGATGGGCCAGCAGTTCCTCCGCCAGGTCCGGCATCAGCTCGCGCGCGTCCGGGAACGCGGCGTCGGTGAACGCGTGGATCGCGGCCCGGTCGCGCAGCGCCGCGAAGCTGACCGGCCCCTCGTGCGCCATGAACAGCGAGCAGGTCAGCGAGCCGTCCCGGTTCGGGTGCGCGACCATCAGCGCGTCCTCGCCCGGCCAGACGTGCAGCGCCTCCAGGCGCACCCGGGGCACGCCGCCGGGCCCGGCCGGGATGGTCAGCTCGGTGTAGCCCCACGGCAGGAACTCCTGCGCGTAGTCGGCGCGCAGCCCGTGCTGCAGGTGCCGGCGCGCGGCCGAGAACACGCCGTCCGCGCCGACGATCAGGTCGGCCTCGACGGTCTCGGCCGGGTCCGCGACCTCCACCGTGCCCTTGTCCCGGTCCAGCCCGGTCAGCGACCGTCCGAAGTGGAACCGCACGTCCGGGTGCGCGGCCGCGGTGTCGACGAGCAGCCGGAGCAGGTCGTCGCGGAGCACCGAGTGCAGGATCTCGTGCTCGCGCACGCCGTACGGCTGGAACCGGGTCGTGCCGTCGGGCCGGTGCACCACCCGGCCGCGCATCGGCACGCTGCGGTCCAGCACGGCGCCGAGCAGCCCGGCCTCGTCGAGCGCGGCCATCCCGCGCGCGGACAGCCCGAGGTTGATCGACCGGCCGGTGGCCGCGGTGCCGGCGGCCCGCGGGTCCGGCCGCCGTTCGTAGACGGACACCCGGAACCCGCGGCGGGCGAGGAACACCGCGGTCAGCGAGCCGGCCAGCCCGGCGCCGACGATGACCGCGTGCTCGCGGGGCGCGGTCATGCCCGGCTCCCGTGCACGCGGCGGGCGCGCGGTGGCCGGCGCCGAGCCGATGATCCGGTCGCAAGCTCCCTCACGATTCCTCCTCCGAGGTCAGTGCGTCCAGCAGCGCGTCGATCTCGTCGTCGGAGAGCGAGTCGAGCGAGTCCGGAAGCCGGTCCGGCGCCGGTCGTGCCGGGCCGGTGAGCGGTGACGCCGGGCGGGTGGCCCGGTCGAGCAGCGGTGCGAGTTCGGCGACGGTCGGGGCCGCGAACAGGTCGCGCAGCGTGACGTCCGCGCCGAACGCGGTGCGGATCCGGGCGATCAGCCGGGCGGCGTTGAGCGAGTGCCCGCCGAGCGCGAAGAAGTTGTCGTGCACACCGACCTCCGGCAGGTTCAGCACCTCACGCCAGAGCGCGGACAGCCGTTCCTCCACCGGTGTGCGGGCGAGAACGGCCGGCGCGCCGGTCGTCTCCCGCCAGGACGGCTCGGGCAGCGCCGCCCGGTCCGCCTTGCCGCTCGCGGTGCGCGGCAGCGCGTCCAGCACCACCAGCGCGGCCGGGATCATGTAGTCCGGCAGCCGCGCGGTGATACCGGCGCGCAGCTGCGGCCACAGCTCCGCCGCGGTCCACCCGCCGGTGGTGACGACGTAGGCGGCGAGCCGGCCACCGCCGCGCGCGGTCACCACCGCCTCGGTGACGGCCGGGTGCTCGCGCAGCAGCGTCTCGATCTCACCCGGCTCGATCCGGAAGCCGCGCACCTTCAGCTGGGCGTCGGCGCGGCCGAGGAAGTCGAGCGTGCCGTCGGACCGCCACCGCCCGAGGTCCCCGGTGGCGTAGAGACGGCCACCCGGACGGTACGGGTCCGGCCGGAACCGGGCCGCGGTCGCACCGGCCTGCCCGAGGTAGCCGCGCGCGACGCCCGGCCCGCCGATGTGCAGTTCGCCGACCACGCCCTCCGGCACCGGCTGCCCGGCCGGGTCGAGCAGGTGCACGGTCGTGTTCGGCGTCGGCCGCCCCAGGCTGACCGGCCCGTCCGGGCCGACCGGACCGGCGGTGGAGTAGACCGTGGTCTCCGACGGCCCGTAACCGTTGATCACCGTCCCGCCGTCCCGGAGCCGGTCGGCCAGGTCCCGGGAGAGCGCCTCGCCGCCGCTGATCCGCAACCGCACACCCGGCGGTACGCCACCGGCGGTCACCAGCATCCGCCAGGTCGCCGGCGTGCCCTGGGCGACCGTGACGCGCCGGTCGGCGAGCGCGGCCCGCAGCAGCGCCGCGTCCCGCGCGGTGTCCGCGTCGATCATCTCGATCCGCGCGCCGGCCAGCAGCGGCAGCACCAGCTCGACGACGGAGATGTCGAACGCGTGCGTGGTCACGGCCGCGACCCGGTCCGCCGCGGTCAGCCCGAGCACGGTACGGAACCCGGCGAGCAGGTCGGTGACGGCCGCGTGCGACACCGCGACGCCCTTCGGCCGGCCGGTCGACCCGGACGTGTAGAGCAGGTAGGCCAGCGCGTCCGGGTGCACCTCGACCCGCGGCGGCCCGGACGCGGGGAACCGGTCCGCATCGACGGTGTCCACCCGTACCACCCTCGTGTGTGGATCGTCGAACGGGCCGTCGGTGAGCACCACCGGCGGCCGGGCGTCGGCCAGCATGGTGGCGATCCGGGCCGGTGGCAGGCTCGGGTCGAGCGGCAGGTATCCGGCGCCGGCCCGCCACACCGCGAGGATCGCCGCGACCAGCCACGTACCGCGGCCCAGCGCCAGCCCGACCGGGGTGTCCGGCCCGGCGCCGTGCGCGCGCAGCAGGTGCGCGAGCCGGTTCGCCCGCGCGTCCAGCTCCCGGTAGCTGAGCTCGCCGTCCGGCCCGGACACCGCGATCGCGTCCCCGGTGAGCCGGGACAGGTCCGCGACCGCCGGCACCGCGTCGCCGGTGCCGTACGCCCGCAGCCGCGCCCGGTCCCCCTCGCCCAGCAACGGCACCGTGGCGACCGGCGTCTCCGGCCGGTCCAGGCCCGCGGCCAGCAGCGCCAGGTACTGCTCGGTCAGCGCGCGGATCCGGGCCTCGTCGAACAGCCCGGACCGGTAGGTGACACGCAGCCGCAGCCCGGCCGGCCGGTCCTCCACGGTGAGCGTGAGGTCGAACTTGACGGTGCCGTTCTCCCACAGCCGCGGCGTGACCCGCAGGCCGGCCGCGGTCCGGGACGGCGGCGCCTCCTCCAGCGCGAACATCACCTGCACCAGCGGCGGGTGGGCGAGGCTGCGCGGCACCGCGAGCCGCTCCACTACCTGCTCGAACGGGGCCTCCTGCCGGGTCTGCGCGGCCGCGACCGAGTCCCGCGCCGCGGCCAGCAGTTGCCCGAACGTCACGCCCGCCGGGAACACCGCGCGCAGCGCCAGCGTGTTGGCGAAGAAACCGACGACATCGCGGGTCCGCGGCCGGGTCCGCGCCGCGACCGGCAGCGCGACGAGCAGGTCGTCCTGGCCGGTGAGCCGGTGCAGCAGCGCCTGGAAGCCGGCCAGCAGCGGGGTGAGCACGGTGCCGGTCCCCTGCCGCAGCCGCGCGGTCAGCTCCGGCGGCACCTCGCGCGTCACCGTGCCACCGGCGTCGTCCTGCTCGGCCGGACGGGGCCGGTCGGCGGGCAGGTCCAGCAGCACCGGCGCACCGGTCAGCGCACGGTGCCAGTACGTGAGGTCGTCGTCGAACGCGCCGAGCCGGGCCTGCTCCCGCTGCCAGATCGCGAAGTCGCCGTACTGCATCGGCGCGTCCGGCAGCGCCTCACCCGCGTAGGCCGCGGTCAGCTCGCCGAAGAGCACGCCGAACGACCAGCCGTCCGCGACCGCGTGATGCACCACCCAGACCAGCGCGTGCGAGCCGTCCGGCCGGCGCAGCAACGTGAACCGGGTCAGCGGCCCGGCCGCCAGATCGAACGGGCGGCGGGCGGCCTCGTCGACGTGCCGCCGCCAGTCCTCGCCGGCGTCCACCGGGTGCAGGCGGACCGGGCCGGCCGGCTCGACCACCTGGGCCGGTTCGCCGTCCACGGCCGTGAAGTGCGTGCGCAGGCTCTCGTGCCGGGCGACCAGCCGGGTCAGCGCGGCCTCCAGCGCCGCCACGTCCAGCGGCCCGTCCAACGACACGAGCCAGGCGATGTTGTACGTGGCGGCGCCCGGACCGAGCTGGTCGAGCAGCCACAGCCGCCGCTGGGTGAGCGAGGCCGGCAGCAGGTAGGTGTCGCTCATGCCGGGCCGCCCGCGCCGCCGCGGCCACGCCGCGCCGATGGTCGGCTCGCGAACTCGTTCATGGGTGGTCCCTTCGGGTGTCGACGGCGACCAGGCGCAACTCGGCGGTGTGCCGGCGGCCGTCGGTGCCGGTCAGCCAGGTCTGGTCCGGGCCGGGCAGCATCTCGCTGAGCTTCAGGCGCGCGTCCGGCCCGGCGCGGCGGACCGCGCGGGCGAACACGTCCACCGACGCGAGGCTGGCCAGGTCCAGGTGGAACGGCTTCTTCTCGGCCGGCGACACGACGAACACGTGCCGGGGCAGCCGATGGGCGCGTTGCCACGCCCGGGCCCGCCGGAACCGGTCGGCCTCGTCCGCCACGTGCGCGAAGTCCAGGCCCGCGGCCGGGAACGTCCACGACTCCCGCGACCAGACCACCCGGTCGACCGTGACCCGGGGCCGGTGGTCCGCCGGCGGCAGCACGTCGAAGCGCTGCAGCAGTTGCAGCATCACCGGTTCGCCGATCACCTCGGCCAGCGGCATGCGGTGCCGCCCGTCCCGGCTCGCCACGGTGAGCACACCGCCGTCGTCGCGCAGCACGCAGTCCGCGACCGGCAGCGCGGTCGCCGGGTCCAGGCCGCCGCTGTCGTGCCCGAACACGATCCGCAGGTCGCGGCCGGTCACCAGACCGTCGGTGATCCGGGCCGGGGCGCCGCCCTCCTCCCCGGTCGCGGCCAGCACGATCCGGCGGCGCGGCAGGTCGGCGAGCATCGCGGCACGCAGCCGGTCCGGGTCCGGGTGCTGGGCGACGAACAGCGCGGAGCGCAGCGTGTTCACGCCCGGATGCACCTCGCCGACCACCCAGTGGAAGTCGCCGCGGCCGATCGCGTCCGGCCCGTCCGCGGCCAGCATCACGTCCGGGCTGTGCTGGTGCGCGCCGGACCAGCCGGGCCGGGGCGCCGCGAAACGCCGCCGGACCTCGTCGGCGAGCGCGGCCGAGTCCGCGGTGATCCGGCCCCGGTCCGCGGCCGGCAGGATCCTCGACCAGCGCTCCCGCAGGCCCCGCACGACCGGGCCGGTCAGCCGCTCCGGCGCGTCGAACAGCACGTCACCGGCCCAGAGCCAGAAATCCGCGAACGGTACGTCCGGCGAGCCGGACCGCGCGGCCAGCTCCCGGTAGCGGTCCGCGCAGGCCCGGTGGAACAGCGCCGCACCGGCGAACGTGAACCAGCGCGCGCTGGCCAGCAGCAGGCTCAGCGACGGCCAGAGCGTGCCGACCAGCTCCGTCGAGAGCGTCACGCCGGTACCGGAACGGCAGTCCTCGTAGACCACGGTCCGGCCGGCGTACGCCTTCCCGGCGCGGCGGGTGGCGGCCGTACCCGTGAGGTCGGTGAAGGTTCGCTCCAGGCCGGTGATGGCCGCGTCGAGCCGGTCCGGGTCACCGGCCGCCGCCGCGACCGCGTCCCGGGCCGCCTCCAGCCGGTCCAGCGCGGCGAGCGCCCGCGCGCGTGCGGCCGGGTCACCGACCGCGGCGAGCCGGGCCCGGAGCGCGCGCTCCGGGAACACGTCCTCCTTGGGCACCTCGAACGACCACGAGATCCGGCGTGCGTCGCGCAGCCCGGCCAGCCGCCGGAACACGTCGTCCGGGTCCGCGCCGAGCGCGGCGGCGATCTCGCCCGCGGTCCGGGTCCCGTCCGCGGCGCGCAGCAGCCGTGCCGTGTCCGGGTCGAGCGGCGCCGGCGGGGTCAGCGGCAGCAACAGGGCGTCGCCGTCGACCCGCAGGAACGGCATGCGGCGCGGGACCAGCCACGGCTGCAGCCGGTCGTCGCCGGCGAGCCGGTCGGCCAGCGCGGACACGGCCCAGTTCTCGAAGTACACGGTCCGGGCGGCCAGGCCGGCCGGGCGCAGCCCCAGCGCCGGGCCGGCATCGGTGACCTCCGCCCAGCCGACCGGCCCGAAGAACCCGATCGTGTCGTTCTTCCCGCAGTACCGCTGCAGGTACGTGGCGACCAGCGCCTGATGCTGCCGGTACTGCGAACCCGCACCACCCGGCCTCGCCACGTCCGCGACGCCGGTGTGCAGCGCGGCCCGGTTCTGCCAGGCGACGGCCTCCCGGAAGCGCGGGTCGGCGGCGGCCCGCCGCAGCCCGTCCGTGCGGTGCGCGGACGCCCGCTCGTACGCCACGGCGAACCGCTCCCGCGCCTCCTCGTGGGCGGCGTGCGCGGCCACCGCGGCCGTGTGCGCGGCCACGAGCGCGTCGTACTCCACTTCGGACACGCGGTGCGGCGCGGGCTCGCTCGCTTCCGGCGCCGCGGACTGCCGCGCCTCCGGCGCTGCGGGTTCCGGTGTTTCCGGCGCCACGGGCTCCCGCACTCCCGGCGCCACGGACTTCCGCGCTCCCGGCGCTGCGGGCTCCCGCGCTCCCGGCGCTACGGGCTCCCGCACTCCCGGCGCTGCGGGCTCCCGCGTTTCCGGCGCTGCGGGCTTCCGTGTCAGGGAGGCGGTGGCGTCGTGGGGAGTGGAGTGCGCGGCGGAGACCCTGGGTGGGAGCGGGGCGGGTGCGGTGTCCCGGCGGGCGTGGCGGGCGGCCCGGTTCCACGGCCCACGCTCGCCGGGCGGGGCGGCCGCCCGCGCGAGGTGCAGCAGGTGGCCGAGCGCGCGCCGGGCGTCGTCACACCGCTGCCCGGCGTCGTCCAGCGCGTCGGCGGCGTCGCCGAGCGCCGGGTCGCCGAGCGCGGTCAGCGTGTCGATGGGGAAGCCTGCGGCCCGCAGCCCGACCCACCGCCACAGCGCCCAGTCCCCACCCGGCCGCACGAGATGCGCGCCGACACCGCTCGCCGCACCCCGGATCGCCGCGCCTTCCGCGACACCGGGCGCCGCGGGCCCGGCATCGTCCCGATTCCCCGTCGCGGTATCCGGCGCGACCGGCCCGGCCTCGCCGGCCGGCACGGACCGGTCCCGCACCGGGGACCCCGGTGCGGCGGACGGGGCGGCGCCGGGCGGGGTGAGCCGATACGCCGAGCGGTCCCGGGCCACCGGGCCGTCCACATCGGACGGCGGCCGGGCCGCGATCGCGGCCGCGATGTCGCGCAGTGCCGGCGTGTCGAAGACGGTGCGGACCGGCAGGTCGACGTGGAACGCGTCCGCGACCGCGAACGTGAGCCGGGTGGCCAGCAGCGAATTGCCGCCCCGCGCGAAGAAGTCGTCGTCCCGGCCGGCCGCCGGCACGCCCAGCAGCTCGCACCAGATCGCCGCCAGCCGGGTCTCGACGTCACCGCGCGGCGCGGCACCGGACGCGGACGCGGGCGGGGCGGGCAGCGCCCGGCGGTCGAGCTTCCCGGCCGGGGTCAGCGGCAGCGCGGGCAGCGGCACCAGCGCGGCCGGCCGCAGGTAGGCGGGCAGGTGCCGGCTCAGGAAGCCGGCGAGGTCGTCCACCGGTACGCCGTCGCGGACGCAGTAGTAGCCGATCAGCCGCCGCCGTTCGCCGGTGCCGTCCGCGACCACGGCCGCGTCGGTCACCGCGGGATGGCGGCGCAGCACCGCCGCGGCCTCCCCCGGCTCGACCCGGAACCCGCGGATCTTCACCTGGTCGTCCGCGCGGCCGAGGAACTCCAGCGTGCCGTCCGCGCGGAGGCGGGCCCGGTCGCCGGTGCGGTACATCCGCGCGCCCGGCACGCCACGGAACGGATCCGGCAGGAACACCCGCGCGGTCGCGGCCGGCCGCCCGAGGTAGCCGCGGGCCAGGCCGGTCCCGCCCGTGTAGAGGTCGCCGGGCGTCCCGGCCGGGACCGGGCGCAGCGCCGCGTCGAGCAGGTACACGGCCGTACCGGGCACCGGGCGGCCGATCGGCACCGGCTCGGGCACCTCGTCCGCGCCGGTCAGCACGTGCACGGTGGTGAACGTGGTGTTCTCCGTCGGGCCGTACCCGTTGATCAGGGGTTGGCCGTTGCGGGCGCGCAGCGCGCGGCGGACCGCGGCCGGGTCGAGCACGTCACCGCCGGCGAGCAGTTGCCCGACGCCGGCCAGACCGTCCGGGGCCAGCTCGACGACCTGGTGGAACAGGCCGGCGGTCAGCCACAGCACGCTGATCCGCTCGCGGCGCACCACGTCCGCGACCTCGGCCGCGCCGAGCGGGCCGGGCGGCGCGGCCACGAGCGTGGCGCCGGACGCGAGGCTGCCCCAGATCTCCAGTGTGGCCGCGTCGAACGCGACCGGCGCCAGGTGCAGCACCCGTTCGCCGGGCCCGAGCCGCAGGTAGCCGGGTTCGTGGACGAGCCGGACCACGGCCGCGTGCGGCACGCCGACCGCCTTCGGCACGCCGGTGGAGCCGCTGGTGTGGCAGACGTAGGCGAGCCCGGCCGGGTGCGCGGCGCGGGTGCGCGGCGCCGCGTCCGGGATCGACTCCGCGGTGATCGTGATCGGGTCGCCCGCCTGGTCCAGGATCGCGGCGGTGCGGTCCGGCGGGTCGGCCGGGTCGAGCGGCAGATAGCCGGCGCCGGCGCGGAGCACGCCGAGCAGCGCGACGATCAGCGCGGCCGAGCGGGGCAGCGCGACCGCGACCGGCGTGTCCGGCCGGACGCCCGCGTCCAGGAGCCCGCCGGCCACCCGGTCCGCGCGTTCCAGCAGCTCCCGGTAGGTGAGCGTGGCGTCCGGCGCGACGACCGCGACCGCGTCCGGCCGTGCCTCGACCCGGGCCACGACCAGATCCACCACGGTACGGCCGGCGAGCGCGGCCGGCCGGTCCGGTCCGAACAGCACCGCGCGGCCGCGGCCCCCGGCATCGCCGGGCGGGTCAGCGGCGCGGGCCGTACCCGGTGCGTCGTGGTTGTCCGTGTCCGGCGACTCGCAGGCCGGCCGGGCCGGAGCCGGCGGATCGGCGAGGCGGCCGGCGCCGGGCAGGTCGCGGACGTACCCGTCGAGGTGGGCCGGCAGGGCGGTGAGGATCGCGCCGAACAGGTGGAGAAGCGCGTCGGCCGCGGCCGGGGCGAGCCGGTGCCGGTCGTGGTAGAGCAGCGCGTGCACGCCCGGTTCGCCGAAGACGCACAGTGTGACGGGCGGGCCCGGGTGCCGGTGGACGCGGGCCCGCCGCCCGCCCCAGCCGGGCACGGTGGCGGCCAGCGAGCTCTGCAGGTTCCGGTGGTCGTACATCAGCAGCGTGTCGAACAGCGGCCGGTCGGCCGGCACGCCGCTCCACCGCTGGATCCGGTCGAGCGGTGTGAGCCGATGGTCGTGCAGGCCGGTGACGCGCCGCCCGGTCTCGGCCAGCCAGTCGCGGACCGGCCGGCCGGCCGCGACCGGCACGCGCAGCGGCAGCGTGTTGATCAGCAGGCCGATCATCCGGTCCGCGCCGTCGACGGTGTCCCGCCGGCAGGAGCGCACGGAGCCGAAGACCACGTCGTCGCCGTCGGTGTGCTGCCGCAGCGTGGCCGCCCAGGCCGCGGTGACCAGCGTGTCCATCGGGACGCCGGTCGCCCGCAGCGCGTCGGTCTGCGCCGCGGTCAGCTCCAGCGCGGTCTCCCGGACCGAGCCGGGTGTCCGGTCCGGCGCGCCGTCCGCGGGCGCGAGCACCGGCAGCGGGGTCGGCAGCGTCGCGCCGGCCAGGTGCGCCCGCCAGAACGGGCGGTCGCCGTTCTCCGGCCGGGACGCCACCCACAGGGCGAAGTCGCGGTACGCCGGCCGGTCCGGCGCGGTGAACGCCCGGCCGGCCGCGAGCGCGTCGTGCTCGGTGAAGACCTCGGCCAGCAGGTGCCGGACGGACCGGCCGTCCAGGATGGCGTGGTGCAGCGTGATCGCGACGGTGTGCCGGCCGGGCCGGTGCGTGATCAGTGTGACGCGCACCAGCGGCGGGTGTGCGTGGTCGAAGCCGGTGCCCCGGTCCGCCGCCAGGAACGCGGCCAGGTCCCGGTCCGGCGTGCCGGTCCAGTCGTGCAGCTCGACCGGCACCTCGGCGGACGGCCGGACCGCCTGGGTGGGCGGGTCGCCGAGCGGCCAGTCGAAGCCGGTGCGCAACACCGGGTGCCGGGCGGCGGCGTGCCGCCAGGCCGTGCGCATCGCGGCGGGGTCGAGCAGAACCGGCCAGTCCACGACGACCTGCAGCAGGTCGACGCCGGAATGCCGCCGGTGCCGCCCGAACAGCATTCCGGGCTGCAGCGTGACCGCTTCGTATCGTTCGTGACTTGCATTCTCCGACGGCCGGGCATGCACCATTTGCTCCTTCATCCCGTCAGGGATTCCCGTCAATTGCCGTTCCGGCTACGCACACAGCGGAATGACCACCGTCGGCATTAACGGTGGTTTTGTGATCCGGAAAAGGATTGCACAGAAGCTACGTAAGCGCCTGCGCTGTGTCAACCGGCCGTCACCGAAAGTAGGATGCGGGCGATTTGTCGTCAAATCTGGTGGCCAAAGTGGACGGTGTCCGGAAAAGGGCTTTGACGTAGCAGCAGCGGTTAGTCCGGCCTTCGCCTCAATAGTGAGTGTTGAGGTTTTATTAGCAGCGCAGAAAAGTCACCCTCGACCCGGAACCCGGCGTGCGTATAACCTCATTCGCCATGGAGACGGACGCCATTGACAGCCGCATTTATGACGTAGTGATGAACGACGAGGAGCAATACTCGGTGTGGCCGCACGGGACACCCGTGCCGGCCGGCTGGCGCAGCACCGGCTTCAGCGGCGACGAGACGACCTGCCTGGCCCACATCGACGAGGTCTGGACCGACCTGCGCCCCCGAGGTCTGCGCGAGTGGCTGGCCACCCGATCCTGACCACCGGCGGCGGCACCGGAGGGCACCGGGGCGGCGGACGGCGCGATGTGCGCGGATGATCGTGGTGGAACCGTGCCGCCGACCCTCGGGAGCTGATCGTGGAACGACCGTCGTACGAGGCCGTGGCCGTGTGGCGGGCGGCCGGGGAGACGCATGACGCCGCGAGGGCGGTCACGGCGCTGCACCCGGACGTCACGCTGGTGTCGCCGATCACCGAGCAGTTCACGTTCCGCGGGCACGGACAGGTGCGGACGCTGCTCGAGGTGGCGCTGTCGGTGATCGAGGATCTCACCTACACCGATCAGGTGGCCGAGGGGCGGACCGTGGCGCTCTTCTACGAGGCGCGGATCGGTGCGACGCGGCTCCACGAGGCGCAGCGACTGCGACTGGACGCGGACGGGCTGATCACCGAGATCACGCTCTTCGTGCGGCCGCTGCCGGCGCTGACGCTGCTGATGAAGAAACTCGGGCCGGAGCTTGCCCGCCGCCAGGGACGCGCCGGCCTCGCCCGGCTTATACCGCTGCCCAGCGGCATCCTGCACGCCATGGCGGACACCGGCGAACGCAGCATCATGCCGAAGGCCGCGCCCCGCTGACCGTACCGCGCCGAAGTGGATCATTGACCGATGCGAAACTGACGCCGGCAGGCCCGGTTGACCTCGTTTTCGCATCGGTCAATGATCGCGGCACCGGAGGTGCGCGACGCGGCGCGGGACGCCAGCATCAGCTGGGTGGTAAATGGCGAAATTTCGGGCGCGAAGCGCCCGAGCCGGGCACTCGCCCTCGGCGGCGCTCGCCGTGACCGGCAGCGGCGGAAGTTCCGCGAGTGTGCGCGGTCAGCTCTTGATCGTGGTTACGTCGTCGAGGCCGGCGATGGCGAGGACCGGGGCCAGCAGCGGGGCGGCGACCAGGGTCGCGTGGTCGACGTGCTGGAAGAGGACGGCGAGGCCGGCGCTGTCGAGGTATTCGACCGCGGTCAGGTCGACGACGAACGAGTCGGTGCCGGCCTCGGTGCGGGCCGCGGTGAGCGCGGTCGCGAACGACGCCGCGTTGCTCATGTCGATCTCCCCGGCGACGGCCAGGACGAGGGCGCCGTCCGGGCGTTCGATGGTGGCGAAGCTCAGGTCGGTACTCATGCCGGGGCGCCCTTCGCGCCGAGCCGGGAAGACGTCATTGCGGGGATCCTCGCTCGCATGCCGACGACGGTGCCGTTCAAGCCGGTGGTGATGGTGACCTCGTGCATCAGGGCGCGGATCAGGAGCAGGCCGCGGCCGCGATGCGGGTTCGCCTCGGGGCGGGGGGCGCGCCAGCTGCCGGTGTCCGTGATGACCAGGTGCAGGTCCTCGGCGGTGGCGGCGGCGGACAGGTGGATCAGTCCGCCGGTGAGCTGGCGGTGGCCGTGCTCGATCGCGTTGGCGCACGCCTCGCCGGCCGCCACCAGCACGTTCTGCGCGGTGCCGGTGTCGACGCCGCACCGTTCCAGCCAGGTGCGCAGCGTGGAGCGGACCGGGGCGAGCCGGTTGGCCTCGGCCGGGAACTCCAGCTCGAGCGGCCCCGGATGGCGGTAGAGCAGCAACGCGACGTCGTCGTCGTAGCCGGCGTCGGGTGCCATGCTGGTCATCACCTCCGTGGCGAGGTCGTCGAGCGGGGCGGAGCGGCCGCGCTGGACGACCGTGCTGACCCGGCCGATGCCCGAGGTGAGCGGGGTGCGGCGGCGTTCTATCAGGCCGTCCGTGTAGAGCAGCAGCGTGGCGCGGGCCGGCACGGTGTACTCCGCCTCGGGCCGTTCGGCGGCGCCGCGGACGCCGAGCGGCCGGGAGCGTCCCTTGTCGAGCAGGTCGGTGGTGCCGTCCGCGTGCGTGATGATCGCGGGCGGGTGACCGGCGCTGGAGTAGCGCAGCTCGCCGGTGCCGGTGTCCAGCGTGCCGCAGAAGACGGTGGCGCACATCGCGCCGGGGAGCTGGGCGGCGAACCGGTCGAGCGCCATCAGCGTGGCGGCCGGGCTCAGGTTCTGCAGCAGCAGCGCGCGGCAGGCGCTGCGCAGCTGGCCCATCACGGTCGCGGCCTGCAGGCCGTGGCCGACGCAGTCGCCGACCACGATGCCGATCCGGTCGTCGGGGAGCCGGACCGTGTCGTACCAGTCGCCGCCGACCTTGAGCGGGCGGGTGGCGGGCGCGTACCGGACCTCGAAACCGGCCGGGAGCTGGGCCGGGCCGAGGATCGCGCGTTGCAGCGCGAGCGCGGTCTCCCGCTGCTGGTCGATCTGGTGGATGCGGTGCAGGCCCTGGCCGAGGTGGCCGGCGAGCAGCGCGAGCAGGGTCTGGTCCTCCGGGGTGAACGAGCGCTTCTCCGCCGGTTCGACCCAGAGCACCATGGTCCCGTCCGGGTGCTCCAGCGTGATCCCGGCGCCGGTCAGCGGGTCCGCGACCGGGGTGAGCAGCGGCGTGTCGCGCAGCACGGTGAGCGTGGCGCGCAGCGACTCCGGCAGCGTGTCCCAGCGCCGGTCCGGTTCGGTGGAGACCACGTCCGGGGTGGTGCCGGCGCCGAAGACGACCGCGTGCACCGCGACGGCCCGCCACAGGCCGGCGAGGACCGGCAGCACGCCGGCGAGCGCGCCGCCGACCGTGTCCGCCTGGGTCAGGCGCAGGCCGAGCGCGGCGAGCGCGCTGTCCCGCTGCACCGCGTAGTGCTCCGCGGTGACGTCGCGGAACGTGCCGACGATGACGCGCCGGCCGGTGTCCGGGTCCTGGACCCGGTTGAACGCGGCGGCGACCCAGATCCGGTGGCCGTCGCGGTGGTTGACCGGGATGGTGTACGCGCCGCGGGTACGGTCCATCAGCAGCCCGAACGCGTCCTGGACCAGGCGGTGGCCGTCCGGGTCGCGCTCCGCGTCCGGCCACCACGGGTGCACCGGCGGGTACGGCAGGCCCTCCGGCCCGTACCCCAGGATGGTCTGGAACGTGGAATTGATCTCGATGACCGCGCCGTCCTCGTCGCAGACGAAGAACGCCTCCTGCAGCGAGTCGATCAGCGCGGTGCGCCACCGGGCGTGGTGGTTGCGCAGCCGGGACAGCTCCAGGTTGGCGCGGACCCGGGCCAGCAGCTCCGCCGAGGAGAACGGCTTGACCAGGTAGTCGTCGGCGCCGGCCTCCAGGCCCTCGATCGACGCCTCCTGACCGGCGCGGGCGGAGAGCAGCAGCACCGGCGTGCCGGCCGTGCGTGGGTCCGCGCGCAGCGCCGCGACCAGTTGCAGGCCGTCCAGCAGCGGCATCATCACGTCGCTGACGATCAGGTCGGGGTGGCGGAGCCGGGCCGCGTCCAGCGCGGCCTGCCCGTCCGCGACGGACTCGACCCGGTGCCCGGCCGAGCGGAGCAGCCGGACCAGGTAGTCGCGCATGTCCGCGTTGTCGTCCGCGACCAGCACGGTGGGCTGCGCGCCGGCATCCGCCGACGGTGCGGCGGGCACCCAGCGGGACACCTCCTCCACGTACGGCGCGGCGGCGGAGGGCACCGTGGAGCCGGCCGGGATCAGCGCGTCCGCGGGCAGGTGCGCGGTGCCGAACGGCAGCCGGATGGTGAACTCGGTGCCCTCGCCGAGCACGCTGTCCGCGGTGATGGTGCCGCCGTGCAGCTCGACCAGTTCCTTGACCAGCGCGAGTCCGATACCGCTGCCCTCGTTGGACCGCGACCGGGCGCGCTCGATCCGGTGGAACCGCTCGAACAGCCGGGGGATCTCGTCCGGTGGCACGCCCACGCCGGTGTCGGCCACGGTCACGGTCGCGCGGTCGCCGTCCGGGCGGACCGTGACGCGCACGCCGCCGCCGAACGTGAACTTGAGCGCGTTGCTGAGCAGGTTGAGGACGACCTTCTCCCACATGCTCCGGTCGACGTGGACCGGGTGCGGCAGCGGCGGGCAGTCGACGTCCAGGCGCAGCCCGGCGCGCTCGAACGCGGACCGGAACACGCTGGCCAGCTCCGCGGTCGCGGCGGCCAGGTCGACCGGCTCGTACCGGGCCTGCATGCGCCCGGCCTCGATCCGGGAGAAGTCGAGCAGCGTGTTGACCAGCTTGCCGAGCCGCAGCGCGTTGCGGTGGATGACCTCCAGGTCCGGGTCGGCCGCGCCGATCCGGGCGCGAAGATCCTCGACCGGACCCATGATCAAGGTCAGCGGGGTACGGAACTCGTGGCTGATGTTGGAGAAGAACGCGGTCTTCGCCCGGTCCAGTTCGGCCAGTTCCTCGGCCCGGCGCTGCTGGGCCTGGTAGCTGCGCGCGCTGGCGACGCCGGACGCGACGTGCCCGGCGGCCAGTTCCACGAAGCCGCGGTAGCCCTCGTCCAGCGGCCGGAACCGGTTCAGGCCGGCGACCATGAACCCGTACGGCGTACCGCCCTGTTGCAGCAGCGGCACGACCAGCGCCTCGGTCGGCGGCTGGTCCCAGTCGCCGTGCGGGAGCCCGTCGACGCCGTCCAGCGGGACGAGCCCCTCGGTGTGCGTGTCGAGCCCGGCGGGCACCTCGCCGGCGATGCCGGTGGACCCGGCCAGCCGCGCCGTGTCGTCGTCGAACAGGTAGGTCAGCGTGAACGGCAGGTCGCGCAGGTTCCGGCCGAGCTGGGCGCACGCGAACGCGAGCACCTGCTCCTCCGAGCGGATCGCGCTCGGGTCGGAGCCGAGGTCGCGCAGCGTGGCCATCCGCCGCTCGCCGATCACCCGATCGGTGTCCTCGCTGACCACGCACAGCATGCCGACGACCGCGCCGGCGTCGTCGCGCAGCGGGCTGTAGGAGAACGTGTGGTAGGTCTCCTCCGGGTAGCCGGACCGCTCCAGGAACAGCAGCAGGCCCTCGTCCCAGGTCGCCTCGCCGGTGGAGAGGACGGTCTCGATCCGCGGGCCGATGTCGCCCCAGATCTCCGCCCACACCTCGCTGGCCGGCCGGCCGAGCGCCCACGGGTACTTCCGGCCGAGCGTGTCCCGCCGGTACGCGTCGTTGCAGAAGAACGTGAGCGCCGGGCCCCAGGCCATCCACATCGGGAAGCGGGAGGACAGCATCAGGCTGACCGCGGTCCGCAGGCTCTGCGGCCACTCCTCCGCGGGGCCGAGCGGCGTCTCACGCCACCGCACCGCGGCGAGGTCGCGGCCGACGGGGCCGACGAACACACGTCCAGTCATCCTTGACAGCTCTCCCGGTCCGGAATCCTCAAAAGGATACGCAGTCGGGCCGGACCGGGAGAGTTCGTTCGCCGAACGGTCGGCCACGCTACGGCTTCAGGACGACCTTGATGCAGCCGTCCTCCTTCTTCTTGAAGATCTCATATGCCTGCGGGGCGGATTCCAGCGGGAGCCGGTGGGTGACGAGGTCGTCGACGCCCAGCGGGTCGCCGGCGCCGGTGAGCAGCGGCAGCACGTCGTCGGACCAGCGGCGCACGTGCGCCTGGCCCATCCGCATCGTGACGCCCTTGTCGAACAGGTCGAACATCGGGATCGGGTCGGCCTGCCCGCCGTAGACGCCCACGATCGAGATGGTGCCGGCCCGCCGGACCGAGGCGAACGCGGTGCGCAGCGCGCCCATCCGGTCCACGCCCATCGTGTCGATCGCCTTGCGGGCCAGCGCGTCCGGGAGCATGCCGGCCGCGGTCATCGCGGCGGCCTGGAACGGCGTGCCGTGCGCCTCCATGCCGACCGCCTCGATCACGCCGTCCGCGCCGCGCCCGTGGGTCAGCTCGATCACGGCCGCGGGGATGTCGTCGATCTTGTTGGTGTCCAGCACCTCGATGCCGTGGCGCTCCGCCATCGCCAGCCGCTCCGGCACGCTGTCGACCGCGATCACGCGCTCGGCGCCGAGGTGGCGGGCGATCCGCGCGGACATCTGCCCGATCGGGCCGAGGCCGGTGACCAGCACGGTGCTGCCCGGCTCGATGTCCGCCCACTTCGCGGCCTGCCACGACGTGGTGAGCACGTCCGACAGGAACAGGTATCGCTCGTCCGGGTGATCCGCCGGCACCTTGATCGGGCCGAAGTGGGCCTGCGGGACGCGCAGGTACTCGGCCTGGCCGCCGGGGACCTGGCCGTACAGCTTCGTGTAGCCGAACAGCGACGCGCCCTTGCCGTGCTCCTTGACCTGCGTGGTCTCGCACTGGGCGTAGTAGCCGCGGCTGCACATCCAGCACGAGCCGCAGGAGATGTTGAACGGGATCACCACGCGGTCACCCGGCTTGATGTGGGTGACGTCCGCGCCGACCTCCTCGACGATGCCCATCGGCTCGTGGCCCAGGACGTCGCCCTTGTCGAGGTACATGCCGAGCACGTCGTAGAGGTGCAGGTCGGAGCCGCAGATCGCGGTCGAGGTCACCCGGATGATCGCATCCGTCGGCTCCTGGATAGTCGGGTCGGGGACGGTCTCGACGGACACCTTGCTCGTGCCCTGCCAGGTCAGTGCTCGCATGGGTGACGGTGTGCCCCGGACCAGGCGGGATTAACCACGCTTTCCCGGGGCATCCGGCAGGTATGGCTAATCAGTTTGCAGTGGTCACCGGCGCGTCCAGCGGCATCGGGTACGAACTCGCCCGGCAGCTGGCCTCGCGCGGCTACGACCTGTTGATCACGGCGTCGAGCGAGGACATCTCGCAGGCGGCGGCGAATCTCCGGCGGGACGGCTCCGGCGTCGAGGTGACCGAGGTCCGCGCGGACCTGGCCACCCCGGAGGGCGTGGAGAAGGTGTGGGCCGCGATCACCCGCGACGTCGACGTGCTCGCGCTCAACGCGGGCCGGGGCATCGGTGGCGAGTTCGTCGGCGGCACCGACCTGCGCGACGAGTTCAACGTCATCGACGTCAACGTCACCTCGACCGTGCACCTGGCCAAGCTGGCGCTGCCCGCGATGGTCGCGCGCGACGCCGGCGGCGTGCTGTTCACCTCGTCGATCGCGTCCACCATGCCGGGTACGTACCAGGCGGTCTACAACGCGTCGAAGTCGTTCGTGCAGTCGTTCGCGGAGGCGCTGCGCGAGGAGCTGAAGGACACCGGCGTGACCGTCACCGCGCTGATGCCCGGCCCGACCGACACGAACTTCTTCCACCGCGCGGACATGGACGACACCCGGGTCGGCGCCTCCTCGAAGGACGACCCGGCCGTGGTCGCGGAGCAGGGCATCGAGGCGCTGCTCAAGGGCAAGGAGAAGGTCGTGGCCGGCTCGGTCATGACGAAGGTCCAGGGCGCGGCCAGCAAGGTCATGCCGGACAGCGCGAAGGCGAAGATGCACGCCAAGATGGCGGAGCCGGGCTCGGCATGATGCTCCTCGAGGGTTACTCCTGGCTCCCCGGCCTCGGGCGCACCCCCGCGCCCACCCGGCTGTTCGGCCTGCGCGCCACCGCGGTGCGCGGGCCGGACGCGGTCCGGTTCTTCTACGACGAACGGCACGTCAAGCGGCACGGCGCGCTACCCGAACCGGTGCGTGGCACGCTGACCGGCAAGGGCGCGGTGCACACGCTGGACGGCGACGCGCACCACGCCCGCAAGGCGATGTTCCTCGCGCTGCTCAAGGAGCCCGCGCAGGTCAAACGGCTGGCCGACGAGCTGGACGCGGCCTGGGACGCCGCCTCGGCCCGCTGGCCCGGCCACCGCGTGATCCTGTTCGAGGAGTCCGGCCGGATCCTCACCGACGCGGTGTGCCGGTGGGCCGGCGTCCCGCTCGTCCCCGGCACGCTGCCCGCGGTGGCGGCCGACCTGCAGGCGATGGTGGACGGCTTCGCCACCGGCGGCCCGCGGCACTGGCGGGCCCGGCGGGCGCGCGGCCGGCAGGAACGGCACTTCGAAAAGCTGATCACGGGGGTACGGGACGGGAGCGTGACCGTGCCGCCGGGCTCGGCGTGCGAGGTGGTGGCCCGGCAGCCGGACCTGTCGCCCCGTACCGCCGCGGTGGAACTGCTGAACATCATCCGGCCGACCGTGGCCGTCTCCTGGTTCGTGGCGTTCATGGGCCACGCGCTGTGGCGGCACCCGGAGCAGCGGGCCGCGCTGCGCGACGGCGGCGACGACTACGCACGCGCGTTCGCGCACGAGGTCCGGCGGTTCTACCCGTTCGCGCCGTTCGTCGGCGGCAGGGCGGTCCGCGACCTGTCCTACGGCGGCGTGCGGATCCCGCGGGGCTCGATGGTGCTGCTCGACATCTTCGGGCACCTCCACGACCACCTGCTGTGGCCGGAACCGTACCGGTTCGCTCCCCAGCGCTTCCTGGAGCGCGAACCGGGCCGCGACGACCTGATCCCGCAGGGCGGCGGCGACCCGGAACTGCACCGGTGCCCCGGCGAGGACATCACGGTCACGCTGATGTCCCGGATCGCCCAGCGCCTGGCCGCCCTGGATCACCGGGTGCCGGCCCAGGACCTGGAGATCTCCCTGCGCCGCATCCCGGCCCTCCCCCGCAGCGGCATGATCATCCGAGTCCGCTGACCCGGCTCCCCCGCCCGGGGACGGTCACGGCGTACCGTACCCGGGCGGTGCCGGCGCCGGTGGGCCCCCGCGGTCTCCCTGCGGTATCTGCTGGATCTTCTCGCGGTGCAGGAGGTCGAGATCGGCCTGCGCTGAATCGCCGTCCTCGCCCGCGGGTTCTCCGGAAAAAATGTGGCCGGGGTGGTGTCGTATCGGGGGGTGCCCGTTCGTAGGGCGTGTGGGTGGCGTCCGCGGGGACGTCGCGTTCCGCAGATCAGGAGGGGAAGACCGTGACGGAGTATCTGATCGCCTTCAACGACGACTGGGTGGAGCCGCACACGCCGGAGCAGATCGAGGTGAAGGGGGCGGCCTCCCGCGCGGTGATCGCGGAGATGGTGGCGAAGGGCATCCTGATCTTCAGTAACGGCGGGCTGGACCGGTCCACCGCGATCTGCAGCGTCGAGGCGGTCGACGGCAAGCCGGTCTTCTCCGACGGGCCGTACACGGAGACGAAGGAGTACCTCGGCGGCTTCGCCGTGATCGACGTGCCGGACGACGAGACCGCGCGGTACTGGGCCGGCCGGCTCGCGGCCGTGCTGGAGTGGCCGCAGGAGGTGCACCGCTTCGGCGGCCCCGGCGCGCCCCGGCGCCCGGGCCGGGACTGAGCGGCCACCGCCGGGCGGGTTCCCGCCCGGCGGGGTTCAGTCCAGGCAGAACTCGTTGCCCTCGACGTCCTGCATCGGGATGCACGACTCGTTCTCACCGTCCGCGACCAGCACCTGCACGACGGTCGCGCCGAGCGCGACCAGGCGTTCGCTCTCCGCCGTCAGCGCGGCCAGCCGCTCCGCCCCGACCAGCCCGGTGCCGACCCGCACGTCCAGGTGCACCCGGTTCTTGACGACCCGGCCCTCCGGCACGCGCTGGAAGAACAGCCGCGGCCCCGTCCCGGCCGGGTCGACGCAGGCGAACCACTCACCGCGCCGCTCGGCCGGCAGCGACCGCTCGTAGTCCGCCCAGTACCCGAACCCCTTCGGCGGCCGCGCGACGTAACCGAGCACCTCGCACCAGAACCGGCCGACGCGCTCCGGCTCCGCGCAGTCGAACGTCACCTGAAACTCCCTGACCGACGCCATCCGGACACAGTAGAGCCCCCGCTCCCGTCCGTCGCCGCATTAACGGTCGGTCGCGCCGGGCGACGAGCCGTACGCCCTCCGCGCCGAAGCGACCGGCCAGTGCCCGCATGACGGCGAGGACGTCCTCCCGCCCGATGCCCGAGCACCTCGTACCGGGCGGGGCGCAGACATCACTGGTCTTGCGCGAGATCCTGCCGGGCGAACCCCGGCGGCGCCGAATCGGCCGGTACGGTGCCACCGTACCGGGCGGGAGGATGAACATGGGGATGCCGTGGCGAGAGACGCCCGCGGAGCTGGCGGGACGGCTACGGTGGCACGGCGTCGATCCGGGGCGGGTGCACGACGTACCGGCGGCCTGGAAAGGTTTTCGGGCTTTTCTGGCCGTCGCCGTCGACGGGCTGGAGCCGGGGGCGGACGCCGACGGGTTCATCGTGCAGTGGGGGCGGCACGACTGGCATGACGACCTCCCGGGTCTCAATTTCACCCGGCAGCTCGCGGTGGACGTGCGCGGCGACGGCGGTTGTCAGCCGGAGTACTGGCACGTCCGTCTGGACATGGTGTTCGCGGACGCGCCCGCGCTGGCCGATCTCGACCGGCTCCCCGTGCAGGACACCGGCTTCGACCTCAGCCCGTGCGGGCCCGGCCGGGAGCGCGCCCTCGCGGAGGCCGAGTGGGAGGTACGGCACTATCCGGTGCTGCGGGCCCTGTGGCGGAGCGCTCCGGTGCGCAGCGCCGTCACGCTGGAACGGGCGGATTGAACGCCGGACCGGAAGGATCGATCAGCGGGCGGCCGGTGCGGGGTGTGCCGCCGGGTCAGCGGCGGCGGGCGACCGCGGCGGCGAGGCCGAGCACGACCGCGTCCTCGAGCAGCGCGGCGGCGAGCGGCGGCCAGCCGCGCCGGGTGGCGAACGCGCGCCAGCGGGCTCCGGCGACGCTGCCCGCGAGCGCGCCCGCCACGGCCGGGAGCGCGTGCAGCGCGGGGCCGGTGCCGGAGCGGGCGGCCAGCGCGGCGGCCGCGGCGGCGCCGGTGGCCGCGCGGACCGTGAGCGCGGGCGGCGTGAGGCGGCTGGGGGCGTTCGGGAGTTTGTCGCCGGCGAGTTCGCCGAGCGCGCCCGCGGTGGTGAGCGCGCGGGTCCACGGCCCGCCGAGCGGACCGGACCGGGAGGTGAGCGCGACCGCGGCCAGGCCGGTCATGCTGCGGCCGCCGGAGACCACGCCGAGCAGGAACGAGCGCAGGAGAGGCATTCCGGTCGGATACCCGGACCTTTCGCCGCGAAACGGCATCGGACGATTGCGCGGTGCGCCCGGTGGGTAGACGCGGCGTCATGCGTATCGGAAATGTGGAGATCCGGCCGCTGGGCGGCGGCGTGGGCTGTCTCGGGATGATCCTGGTGTCGATCCTGCTGTCGGTGCTGTGCACGGTCGGCGCGAACCTGGTGCTCAGATGACGAGGCACTACGACATGACGACGGCGTGGCGGATCCACATCGGCGCGGTGGTGCTCGTCGGCCTCGGCTGGATCGCCGCGCTGGTCTACACGCTGACCGGCGCGGAAGGACCCGACTGGTGGTTCTTCGTGATCGGGTTGACGGCCTTCGCGTTCATCCTCACCGCGTTCCTGCGGTCGCTGGCCCTGGAGGTGCGGATCGCCGGTGACGCCGTCACCGTGGCCACCGCGTTCGGCACCCGGCGCATACCGCTGTCCGACCTGGACCCCCGGGCCGCTTCGAGAGGTTGACGACCCCGGGCAGCTGGGTCAGGGAGGTGCGGTACGCCGGCGGCCGGTTCCTGGTGCCGGGCCACAGCTCCGGAGGCGAACTGCTGCGCGATCTGAGGTCCGCGAGCTGATCAGGTCTGCGGCCGCAGCAGGGTGATCCGGTTCGCGCCCAGCTCGGTGACGTACAGGTTCCCGGCGTGCTCCGTGACGTCGAGCGGCTGGCTGAACCCGGTGAGCCCGGTGATCCCGGTGGTGCGGTTGCTGAGCGTGCCGTTCGCGGCCACGTCGAACGTCTGGACGTCCTGCCCGGACGAGTAGCGCACGACGAGCAGTTTCCCGCGCAGCGCACCGCCGAACGCGGCACCGGTGTACTCGACGACGCCGTTCGCGGACGCGTGCAGGCCCGCGTCGTACATGCCGGCCAGGTCCAGGTTCGGGTCCGGCGACGTGCCCACCGGGTATCCCGGCACCTGGAACGGGTCGGTGCCGGCGGTCGGGTTGCCGCCCGCGAGGACCCACTCGCACCGTTCCGGGTTCGGGTGCCCGTAGTACCGGCCCGGCCGCACGTCGAACACGTAGTCGGTCTCGGCCGAGCCCACGCCCGTCAGACCGGGCACGGCCGGGCCGGTGTAGCCGCGCCGCGCGCAGGACGCGGGCAGCGGTGACGGCGTCGCGGGCGTGTTCCCGCCGGCCGCGGACCCGTTCGTCGGCGTGTAGAGGTGCCCATTGGAGTGCCACACCAGGTCGTAGGCGTTACGCACACCGGTGGCGAAGATCGTCAGGGGCGCACCGGCCGCGTACGGGTCGTACGCGCCGCCCTCGGCGGTCTTGGCGTCGAGCGGCAGCGCCGGCGGCAGGTCCGCCACGTCCAGCCGGAGCACGGCCGCGGACAGCAGCCGTTCCGGCCGGTTGCCCCAGGTCGAGTCCGGCGCGCCCATCGCGTTGTTCGCGCCCTGCGAGACGTAGAGCGCGCCGTCCGGCCCGAACGCCAGCGAGTTCGTCTCGTGGTCCTTGACCGACCGCGGCAGGTTCGTCACCACGTCGGTGTAGACGCTCAGGTCCGGCCCGCTGAGCCGGGCGATGTGGCTGGACCAGTCCGGCACGTTGAGCGGCCCGGAGTACTCGTAGTTGTCCGTGATCCACAGGATCGGCGCGGCCGGCGTGGACGCGGGGTCGAAGGCAAGGCCGATGACGGTACGGTCGGGAGCGCCCGCCAGCCCGGCCGCGACCGCGTGGTCCCGTACCGTGTCGATCACGGTGGCCGCGCCGAGCGTGCCGTCGGCGCCGATCGGGAAGCGGAAGATGCGCCCGTCCAGCGTGCCGGCGTAGAGCCGCCCGTCCGGCCCGGTCACCACGGAGGTGAACGGCGCGCCGGTGGCCACGCCGACGGTCTTGGTGAACGCGACCGGCCCGCCGCCACCGGGCGCCACGCCGGTGCGGAACACGATCGAGTAGGGCTGGAACGCACGCCCGGCGACGTCGCGCACCTGGGTGGTGACCGCGAACCGGTACAGCGTGGACGGTTGCAGCGGCGACGTCGGCGAGAGGTTGATGACGTCCCCGCCACCGCTGGTGATCGGGTTCGCCGGGACGGCCGCGCCGTCCGTGACCCGGGTGAGCGTGACCGTGGCGGACGTGAGCGTGGCCGGGTCGACGCCGCCGCCGGGCAGCCGCAGGTCCTCGACCACGCTCGCGGTGACCGGCACGTCGACGGCGAGGTTCGGCGGGGTGCCGGCCCGCACGGACGGGAGCGCCGCGGACGCCGGCACGCTCGCCACGTCCACATAGTTGAGTTTCGTGTTCGTGCCGCCGGCCGGGCTGACCGTGAGCCGCCCGTCCGTGACCGTCACGGTCCGGGTCACCACGGCGTGCCTGCCGGACGCGGTCGGCACGAACGCCGCCACCGCGTTCTGGTCCTCGACGGAGACCCAGTGCGCGCTGTCGACGGCCGTGCCCGCGTCGCCGGCCGCGACCGTGACCGTGTAGGCGCCGTTCGGCACGGCCGCCTCCCAGCTGCCCGGCGTGGTCACGCCGCCCGACCCGGCCGGCAACTGCGCGTGGATCAGCGTGGCGAGCCGCAGGTCCGGCTGCCCGCTCCCCCGGTTGCGGCCGTTACCGACCAGCGACAGCGGCACGGCCGTGCCGAGCGCCACCCACCCGTACCCTCTGGTGGTCGTGAACGCCTCGCCGAAGTCGCGGCGGTAACCGGTCGGCGGCACGGTCGCCGCGTCGGAGAAGTTGATCTTCAAGCCGAAGGCCGCGGGCGTGGCCGTGACCGCCGCCGAGGCCGCGGACTCGTTGCCGTGCCGGTCCACCGCCCGCACGGTCCACGAGGCGGCGGTCCCGTTGGTGACCGCGATGTCCGTGAAGCTCGTGGCCGGCACCAGGCCGGGCCCGGAGACCAGCGTGCCGCCCCGGTAGACCCGGTAGCCGCCGAGGTCGGCCGCGGTGCTCGCGGTCCAGCCGACGGTCGCCTGCCGGTCCCCCGGGACGACCGACACGCCGCCGACCGCGCCGGGCGGCACCGTGTCCGAGGTGTCCCGCGCGATCGAGACGTGGGTGAGCTTGGTGTTCGTCCCGCCGATCGCGTCGAGCGTCAGGCGCCCGTCGAGCACCGGCACCGTCGCCGTGGCGGTCAGGAACTCGGCCGTCGCGGTGCCCCGGAAGCCCGGCACCACGGTCACGCCCTCCGCGCGCACGACGTGCCGGCTGTCGTAGGCCGGCTGGTCGCCGACCCCGGCCGTCACCTGATAGGTGCCCGGCGGGAGCGCATACTCCCAGGCCCCGGCGGTCGCCACGCCGTTCGTGCCGCCCACCTGACCGTACTGCAGGTGGATGATCGTGTTGAGCAGCGCCGGGACGCCGGACCGGGCCCGGTCACGCGTGTTCGCGGTCAGGTCCAGCGGTGTGCCCGGCGCGTCCTCGCGCACCCACCCGTAGCCGCGCGCCGCGTCGAACGCCGCGCCGGTGTCCGCCGCGTGGCCGCTCGTCGCCGGCGCGCCGGCCGGCCGGAAGTCGACCGACGCCACCGGCACCACCGCGGCCCGCGCCGGCACCGCGAGGAACACCGAAGAACAGGACAGGGCAACGACGACGGCGACGCGACGGTACGTGGACACGGGCGCTCCTGAGGGCCGGGGAGGCCCACGCTCGCACACCCGCGAAGATCACCGGGTCCCGTCGCGCCGCTTCGACCCCGCTCGCGCCGATTAGGTGTTCGCCCACGACGACGGCATAGCGGCAAAGCCAGTGGCATGGCGGTAAAGCCGACGGCATGGCGGCAAAGCCCGTTTCGTCACGGCAGATGCGGCAGGATGCGGTCCATCCGGGCCGGAAGGTCACGGATGCGGACACCCGTGGCATGCCAGACCGCGTTCAGGATCGCGGCGGGTGAGCCGACGATGCCGATCTCGCCGATGCCCTTGCTGCCCATCGGGTTGAGCTGGTCGTCCTGCTCGTCGATCCAGGCCGCGTCGATGTCACGGACGTCCGCGTGCGCCGGGATGTGGTAGTCGGCCAGGTCGTGATTGACCCAGTCGCCGGTGTGCGGGTCGAGCACGCCCTCCTCGTGCAGCGCCATCCCCAGGCCCATGGTCATCCCGCCGATGAACTGGCTGCGGGCGGTGCGCGGGTTGAGGATCCGGCCGGCCGCGTACATGCCGAACAGCCGCGGGACGCGCACCTCGCCGGTGACCGCGTTGACCCGCACCTCCGCGAAGTGCGCGCCGAACGCGTGCCGGCCGTCGTTACCGCGCGCCTTGACCAGCTCGGTGCTGTCGAAGACGACCTCGCCGGTCATCCCCCGCTCCCGCAGCTGCCGGCACGCGCCGTCGATCGCCCAGCCCCAGCTGGCGGTGCCGGACGAGCCGCCGGCCACGGACGCGCGCGGCAGCCGGGTGTCGCCGATCCGCACGGTCACGTCCGTGACCGGCAGGCCGAGCGCGTCCGCCGCGATCTGGGTGAGGACGGTGCGTGCGCCGGTACCGATGTCGGTCGCCGCGATTCGCACCTCCACCCGCCCGTCCGGCAGCGCGGTCGCGGCCGCGGTGGACGGCTGGGCCATCGCCGGGTACGTCGCGCCGGCCACGCCGGTGCCGACCCACCACTCGCCGTCGCGGCGCCGGGCCGGGCGCGGGTCACGGCCGGCCCAGCCGAACCGTTCCGCGCCCTCGCGCAGGCAGCGCACGTAGTGGCGGCTGGTGAACGGCTCGCCGCTCTCCGGTTCGGCGTCCGGCTCGTTGCGCACCCGCAGCTCGATCGGGTCGATGCCGAGCGCGTGCGCCAGCTCGTCCATCGCGCACTCCAGCGCCACCATGCCGGGGGCCTCGCCGGGCGCCCGCATCCAGCGCGGCGTGGGCATGTCCAGCCGGACCAGGCGGTGACCGGTACGGCGGTGCGCGGCCGCGTACATGTGCCGGGTCACCACCGCGGTCTGCTCGGCGAACTCGAACAGCCGCGAGGACTGCGAGACCGCGTCGTGCGTGATCGCGGTGAGCGTGCCGTCCTTCGCGGCGCCCAGCCGTACCCGCTGGATGGTGGGTGTCCGGTAGCCGACCATGGTGAACAGCGCCTGGCGGGGCAGCGCCAGCTTGACCGGGCGGCCGGTGACCTTCGCGGCGATCGCGGCGAGCACCGCGTTCGGCCGGGCCGAGCCCTTGGAACCGAAACCGCCGCCGACGTGCTCCGCGACCACCCGCACCCGCGCCGGGTCGAGGCCGAGCGCCTTCGCCACGTCCGGCGCGACCATGTGCGGGCCCTGGTTGGAGTCGTAGAGCGTGAGGTCGTCGTCGCCGTCCCAGACCGCGATGGTCGCGTGCGGCTCCATCGGGTTGTTGTGCAGCGCCGGCGTGGTGTAGGTGACGTCGACCGTCACCTCCGCGGCGGCGAGCGCGGCCTCCGCGTCACCCTGTGCGCTCTCCGCCGGGAAGCCCGGGTTGACCTTGTCCGGGGTGTACAGCTCCGGGTGGTCCGCGCGCAGCACGACGTCGTGCGGCTCCTCCTCGATGTCCAGGACCACCGACTGGGCCGCGTGCCGCGCCGCCTCCAGCGTCTCCGCGACCACCAGGGCGATGACCTGCCCACGGTACGAGATGGCGTCCGTCTGCAGCACCCACAGCTCCGGGTCGGCGGGCTTCGCCAGCTCGGGCGCGTTGCCGTGCCACAGCACCGCGAGGACGCCGTCCAGCGTCGGGTCGACCTCGACGTCCCGCAGCCGCCCGCGCGCGACCGGCGACCGGACCACCCAGGCGTGGGCCGCGTTCCCGACCGGGTACTCCGCGGCGTACCGGGCCGCGCCGGTGACCTTGTCCGGGCCCTCGACGCGGGCCAGCGGCGTGCCGAGCGCACGCCCGGGAACGGTGGCGGTCATCGCCGTCCCTCCGTGAGCGCGCCGAGCACGGCCGCGGTCATGTTCCGGATCAGCTGGATCTTGTACGCGTTGTCGCGCAGCGGTTCGGCCGCGGCCAGCTCCGCGTCCGCGGCCGCGAGGAACGCCTCCCGGGTGGCGGGCCCGCCGCGCAGCGCCTCCTCGGCCAGGTGCGCACGCCACGGCCGGTGCGCGACCGCGCCCCACGCCAGCCGTACGTCCGCGACGGTGTCGTCCTCGAGCTGGATCGCGGCCGCGACCGAGCCGGTGGCGAACGCGTAGGACGCCCGGTCCCGGGCCTTGCGGTAGGCGGACCGGCGCGCCGCGTCCAGCGGCGGAAGGTCGACCGCGGTGATCAGGTCGCCGCGCCGCAGAACCGTGTCCTGCTCCGGCCGGTCGCCGGGCAGCCGGTGCAGCTCGTCCGCCGGGATCTCCCGCTCGCCGTCGATGCCGACGACGCGGACGCGGGCGCCGAGCGCGGCCAGCGCGACCGCCATGTCGGACGGGTGGGTGGCGACACACGCCTCGGACGCACCGAGGATCGCCAGATTGCGGTGGTCGCCCTCGCGGGCCGGGCAGCCGGTGCCGGGCTCGCGCTTGTTGCAGGCCTTGCCGGTGTCCTGGAAGTACCGGCAGCGGGTGCGCTGCAACAGGTTCCCGCCGGTCGTGGCCATGTTCCGCAACTGCCCGGACGCGCCGGCCAGCAGCGCCTGGGACAGCACCGGGTAGCGGCGGCGGACCTCCGGGTGCGCGGCCAGCTCGCTGTTGCGCACCGTCGCGCCGACCCGCAGCGTGCCGTCCGGCAGCTCGGTCACGTCGTGCAGCGGCAGCCGGGCCACGTCCACCAGCGCACCGGGCGTCGCGACGCCGAGCTTCATCAGGTCGACCAGGTTCGTCCCACCGGCGATGAACGTCGCCTCGGGATCCCGCGTGAGCGTGGCGACCGCGCCGGCCACGTCCGCCGCCTCGTGATAGGTGAACTCCCTCATCGGGCCGCCTCCGCGATCGCCGGGACGATGTTCGCGTACGCGCCGCAGCGGCACAGGTTGCCGCTCATCCGCTCCTTGATCTCATCCTCGTCGAGCCGCGGTTCGTCGCCGTCGGTGACCGCGCTCGGCCACCCCTGCCGCGCCTCGTCCAGCATGCCGACCGCGGAGCAGATCTGCCCGGGCGTGCAGTACCCGCACTGGAAGCCGTCGTGCTCCAGGAACCCGCGCTGCACCGGGTGATCGCCGCCCAGCCCCTCCACGGTCACCACGGAGGCGTCGCGCTGGGTGACCGCGAGGATCAGGCAGCTGTTCACCCGCCGCCCGTCCAGCAGCACCGTGCACGCCCCGCACTGCCCGTGGTCACACCCCTTCTTCGCCCCGGTCAGCCCGAGATGCTCCCGCAGCGCGTCCAGCAGCGTGGTCCGCGAATCCACCACGAGATCCCGCCGCTCCCCATTGACCTCGACCGTTAACGCGACCGCCACCTGCGCCTCCCAGAGTCGTCCTGATGGCGGAGTGCCCGTCACCGCCCGGCCGAAACACGATCCCGCGAGCCCACCGGCGCCGAAGACCGGGCGGGCCGGCCGCGGACCGGGCGTACCGGGCGTACCGGGCCGGCCGCCCCACCGCTGAGCAGGCCGTACGGGCTTGTACGGGCGCGACCGGGACCGTACGGGCCGCGTCCGGATCGGCGCCGCGACCTTCCACCGCGACGACCACGTGGGCTTGGCTCAGCCCATCCGGACATCGCACCGGCCTCGATCGAAAGGACGTCCCCTGCGTCTGTCGCACCCACCGACCACGGCACGACGGCTGCTCGGCGGCGCGTCGCTCACCACGACCGCCGTCCTCGCCACGGTGCTCGCCACCGCGGCCCCCGCGCTCGCCTGGACCAGCTACATCGGCTCCAACTCCGGCGGCGCGAACGTGCGCACCTGCGCGAGCACCGGCTGCCCGCCCATATCGTCGGGCGCCTACCTCTACAACGGCCAGGGCGTCGACATGCTCTGCTGGACCGACAACCAGTGGGTCAGCCCGCCGAACTCCGATTACAGCTCCAACCGCTGGTTCCTGGTCAACTCCCCGGTCGGCACCGGCTACGTGCACTCCTCGCTGGTCGAAGGACAGCGGTCGGTCGGCCGCTGCTGACGCTGCGGCGGCGTGGTGCCCCGGCTCGGCAAAGCCGGGGCACCACCACGCGGTCCCGGGCGGCTAACGGTTCCGGCGGGTGCGGAACGTCGTGCGGATCTCGTCGGTGAGTTGGCCGGGCTGCTCGAGCGCGGCGAAGTGCCCGCCGCGCTCGAGTCGGGCGTAGTGCAGCACGGTCGGGTAGCGGCGCTCGACCCACCGGCGGGACGCCTGCACGGCCTCGCCGGGGAAGACGCTGAAACCGGCGGGCACCGGGTTCGGCTCGGTGGCGAACGTGGGGTTGCGCCGCTCCTCCCAGTAGAGGCGCGCGGCGGACGCGGCCGCGTTGGGCAGCCAGTAGAGCATGATGTCGTCGAGGATCTCGTCCCGCCCGACGGCCGTCTCCGGGTCGCCGTCGTGCTCGGCGACGTCCTGGAACAGCGTGTAGATCCAGGCGGCGAGTCCGGCCGGCGAGTCGGACAGCGCGTGGCCGATCGTCTGCGGGCGGGTGGCCTGCTCCCGGGCATACCCGTCGAGCTCGTCCCGGTAGCGCCGGGCGCGTTCGATCATCCGCTGCTCCTCCGGCGTGGCCTCGTCGATCTCCTGCGCGGTCGGGAACACCAGCGGCAGGTTGAAGTGCACGCCCAGGCAGCGGTCGGGAGCCGCGCGGCTGATCCGCTCGACGACCGCGGAACCCCAGTCGCCGCCCTGAGCGAACCAGCTGTCGTAGCCCAGGCGCCGCATCAGGGTGATCCACGCGTCGGCGATCCGCGCCACGTTCCAGCCGGGCTCGGCCGGCTTGTCGGAGAAGCCGAAGCCGGGCATGGACGGGATCACCACGTGAAACGCGTCGGCGGCGTCACCGCCGTGCGCGACCGGGTCGGTCAGCGGGCCGATCAGCTCCCGGAACTCCAGCACCGACCCGGGCCAGCCGTGGCAGAGCAGCAGCGGAACCGCACCGGGCTCGGGCGAGCGCACGTGCAGGAAGTGAATTCCCAACCCGTCGATGTCGGCACGCGAGGAGCCGAGCCCGTTGAGGTCCCGCTCGCAGCGCCGCCAGTCGTACTCGGTGGCCCAGTACTCGCAGAGCGCGCGGATCCGGTCGGTCTGCGGTCCCTGGCCGGCGTCCGGGACCGTCTCCCGGTCCGGCCAGCGGGTGGCGGCGAGCCGTCGCCGCAGGTCGAGAAGGTCTTCGTCGGGGATCGCGATGGGGAACGGGGTGACGTCGGACATCGGTTGCTCCAGGTTCGTGCGGGGCGGGCCGTCACCATACCCATAAAGTGGAGGAGAAAATCAACTTAGAAAAGTTTCCTCCACTTCTGGATAGTGTCGGGGCCCGGACCGCTCCGGGTTCATGCCGGCGCTTCTCCGTCGGGCACGGGCAGCCGCAGATGCGCCTACGGGTCAGGTCCGGGCCGGGACAGCCGATGAGCCGGTCCGAACGTGCGGCACGGTCGTGCGCGCAGGTACCCGGTCGCAGGAGGCGCGGATGGGATTGTCAGGCCGGGACTGCCCCGACTGCGGCCGTCGTGTCCGCGAGCCGTTCGAGAAGACGATCACCGGGCGTGAGGTGTGTCCGGACTGCGCGAACGCCCTGTTCCTGGGCTCCGCCGCAGGCGCGGTCAACGGCGGTGCCGGGTCCGGGTACGGGGTCTGGGCGATGCTCGTGCGCAAGGTCCGGCGCTCCGGCTGACCCCACGGCGATCCGGTGCCGTGGTTCAGGACGGCGGGTACGGACACGTCGACGGGGTACCGGACGGCACCTCGTCGCGGCCGCGGTCCCCGTCGCGGTCGAGGGCGGTCAGGAAGCGGAAGAAGTGCGGGTCGAAGCGGTCCGGGTCGGCCGCCGCCAGGTCGGCACGCGTCCACCAGCGGACGGCGTGGAACTCGCCGGCGTCCGGGCGCAGGTCCTCGTCGCCGGTGCTGGCCAGGACGCACCAGAGGCTGACGTCCGTATGCCCGTGGTCCCGGCCGACCGTCCGCGTGACGGTCAGGAGGACCGGCGACCGCTACGGGCTCACGCATCCGGGAATGCTGCCGCGCCCACCGCGCCCGCCGCGGACCCGAGCGGGAGCACAGTGGAGTTCCCTGCCCCGTTCCGGGCCGTTGACAAGCCGCATGCTTCATTGACAGACTTCGACGGCACTGAGAGAGCGCTCTCGCACTGTGTGTGATCGGGGCCCGGGTGGTCCACCCGGTGTGGTCGTCGCCGGAGCCGAGTTCCACCGGCGATCGAGAGAAGGGAACCTTCCGATGAGGCACGAGAGGCTCTACCGCAGCGCGACGGCCGCGGCGACGTGCGGGCTCGCGGTAGCGGCGATGATCGTGGCCGGACCCGGGGCGGCGGTCGCGGCCACCGGCTCGGCCACCGCCGGGTCGGCCATCGTCGGGCCAGCCGCCACCGGCCACGCGCCGGCCGCGCGGACGACCTACCGGCAGTTCCTCGGCGAGGTGACCACGCCGACGAGCTACCCGGCGAACGTCCCGCACGCCGGATCGTACGTGTTCGAGTACGAGGTGCAGGGCCTCGCCTACTTCAACACCTACGTCGACGACCTGGAGCTGGGCTACGTCGGCGGCGTGGCGGGCACCTACCGCACCCCGGCGGTGCGCCTGGAGGCCGGCGAGCGCCGGGTCCGGGCGGTCGGGCCGCACGGCCCGGGAACCGCGAAGGTCTACCTGGTCGAGGCCCCCGCACGCTGACCATCCGTCACGAAGGGCCCGCGCGGGCCCTTCGTCGTCGGCCGCCACCGACCGTCTCCGGGCACCGGACGGCCGGAACGGCACACGATCCGGTCCGCGCTCAGCGACCACCAGCCGCAAGCCCCACTCGACCTCGACAGCGGCTCCGGTGTTGCGTGTCCGACGTACTTCGACGGTTCGGGTTGTCATGGCCAGATGCCATGATGCGGGCGTGGACGACGCGTCGGTGGTGTTGAAGCGGGAGTTCGAGTCCGTCGAGGAAAGCTTCATGCTCGGACTGCGATGCGATCTCGTCTGGGATCGGGAGGCGTTCAGCCGGTTGGAGCGCTCGATGCGGGTGGCCTGTGAAAAGTACGAGGGCCGCGACGACCTGCCGCGTTGGGCGGCCGAGGGCTTGCGCTGAGTCCCGGTGAGCATCCGGTCGGCGGTCTTGGTCCAGCGGAACCGGCTGGCAGCGGCCGTTGCGGCCGTAGTTGGCCGGTACTCGCCCATCGAAACCGGCTCGATCGGCCCCGACGCGGTCCTTGCGGCACCTTTCGCGCGCAGCCGGCGGTGTGGGGTGCCGGGATCAGGCCGCGGGCAGCAGGTCGGCGTAGCGGCCCAGGTCGGTGGCGCGCAACAGGCGGGCCTCGCGCTGGAACTGGCGGGCGACGCCGCCGACCACGTGGCGCATCGAGATCGCCGGGTCCGGGGTCGCGGAGACCTCGGCGGCCTCCGCGGCCAGCAGCGCGGCGCTGCGGGCGGCGGACGCGATGGCGGCGCCGGTGAGGTCGAGGCGGGACAGGGCGTCGAGGTCGACGTCCGGGGCGAGCGGCGCGGCGGGTGGGAACGCCAGGCGCCACAGCCGGCGTCGTTCGGCCGGGCCGGGGCGGGTGAAGTTGACGGCGAAGTGGAAGCGGCGGGTGAACGCCGCGTCGATGTTCTCCCGCAGGTTGCTGGCCAGGATCGCCAGCGCGGGGCTGCCCTCCAGTCGCTGCAGCAGATAGCCCACCTCGAGGTTGGCGTAGCGATCCGTGCCGTGCTTGACCTCGCCGCGCTTGCCGAACAGCGCGTCGGCCTCGTCGAAGAACAGCACCGCCTGGCTCTCCTCGGCCTGCCGGAACGCCGCCTCCAGGTTCTTCTCCGTCTCGCCCACCCACTTCGACACGACCTGGGACAGGTCGATCGCGAGCAGCTCCATGCCGGCGGCGCCGGCCAGCACCTCGGCGGTGAGCGTCTTGCCGGTGCCGGACTCGCCGGTGAACAGCACCTTCACGCCGGTCTCCCCGGACCGCCCGCCGAATCCCCACGCCTCCGCGACCCGGGGCCAGGCGCGGAACGCGGCCGAGATCTCCCGGACGTGCGCGAGCTGTTCCGGTGGCAGCACCAGGTCGTCGAACGAGCGGCGCGGCGCGATCGCACGCAGGTAGCCGCGGGCCCGGCCGCGCGTCACCGCGGCCACCGCCGGGCCCACGTGGTCGGCCAGCGGCGAGTCCCCGGCCAGCCGGGCCCCGGTGGCCGCGACCGCGGCGACCGCGCGCAGTTCCTCGCCGTTCATCCGGTACCGGACCGCGAGGTCGTCGCGGACCGGTTCGGGCAGGCCGGGCAGCGCGGCGGCCCACGCCTCGCGCCGCGTCCGGTAGCCGGCCGGGGCCAGGTCGAGTTCCCCGTACGCGCGGGCGGACAGCAGCGACACCGGCCGCCACGGGGTCACACCGGTCAGCACGACCGGCACCCGGGAACGGGCGAGCAGGCCGGCGACCGGCGCGTCCGCGGGCAGGTCGTCGGTGCGCACCCAGACGATCGCGCCGAGCGCGGCGGCCGTGCGCAGCCCGGTGGCGACGGTGTCCGGGTCGGCGCCGGCCGGCAGCCGGCGCAGCGGCCGGCCCGCGTACGTGGCCAGTGCGAGCGCGGCGTCGCCGGGCGCGCCGCCCCACAGGCCGGCCACGTCGAGCCGGCCCGCCTCCAGCGCCGACGCCAGCCGCCGCAGCGCCGAGGTGCCGGGCGGCGCTGCGTCGCGCGGCACCACCTCGGCCGGGTCGTGGCCGATCAGTCCGGCGTCGGCGGCCTCCCCGAGCAGCAGGTCGACCAGGCCGGGCGCGGGCGTCAGCTCCTGCGCGACCCAGCTCGGCGCGCCGGGCAGCGGGCGCACCAGCCCGTAGCGCAGCAGCGGCGCGGCCGGGCCGAGGCGGCGCCGGATGCCGGGCCCGAACAGCGCGATCAGCAGTTCCGGGCCGGGCAGGCCCCGGTTCACGTTGTCGACGACGTACGCGTACAGCCGCTCGTAGGCCGGGTTCAGCTCCGGCGCGACGAGCAGCAGCAGCGCGTCCTGGTCGGCGCGGCCGAGCCGGAACCGGGCGGCCAGGTCGTCCAGCGGCAGCGTCATCCCGGCTGCGGCGGCCGTCCGGCGCAGCGCCGTCTCGGCCGCGGCCTCCCCCGGCTCCGCGATGGTCGGCGGCACGTCCGGCGGCAGCACCTGCCCGATCTGGCCGAGCAGCTGTTCGGCCTGGTCCGCGGCGACACAGTACGGCGTGAGGTCCGGCCGGGCGAGCCGTTCGGTCAGCTCGGTCCGCCGGTCCACCGCGGCGGCGAGGGCCCGGTGCAGCGGCGCGAACCGCAGGCGCAGGTGGGCGAGCGCGGGCTCGGAGCGGTCGGGCACGGTCATCCCCCGTCGAACGTCAGGGTCCGGCCGCCGAGCCAGACCGCGTGCCGGACGTCGGTGAGCAGCCCGTGCGCGGCCAGGTCGGCGTGCCGGCGGCCGAGCGGCAGCCGGACGCGTACCTCCTCGGCGGTGAACCGGACCCGGGCGCTCAGGTCACCGAGCCGGTCCAGCGCGAGCTGCGGGTCGGTCGGTTCGCGATGCCGCCACAGCAGCCACGCGATCGTGCCGAGGCCGACGCCGGCGGTGACCATCAGCGCGCGGGCGAACGCGTCGTCCACGGCGAGCGGAACCGCCGTGCGGGCGCCGAGCGCGTCGGTGAGTTCCCCGAGCCGGCCGATCAGATCAACGACCTCGGCGGTACGGGGTGGGCGCCGGCCGTCCAGCTCCGGCGCGTCCGTGCCGGGTGTGGCCAGCACCGTGGGCCGGCCGGCCGCGTGCCAGAACGGCACCAGCGCGGGTACGTCCGCGGCCCACGCGACCGGGAACAGCCCGTCGGCCTCGGCCAGCAGCACACCACCCCGCTCGGGGCGGGTCACCAGCAGCGGGCGGCCGGGCGGGTGGCCGGCGCACACGGTCAGGCCGACCGTGGCGGCCAGCGCGGGCAGCACCGGCCGGGTCCGGTGGGCCAACGCGGTGAGCGCGTCCTCGGGCGGCGGCTCGGCCAGGCCGGCGAACGCGGCGGCGGCGACCCGGTCCGCGTCCGCGCGCAGCCATCCGCGCCGGGGCGGGGACAGCACCTGGTAGGCGAGCGCGGCGGCGAGCAGCGGCGCGTCCCCGCCCGGAACCGCGTCGAAGATCGCGTCGAGCAGGCCGATCCGGGCGTACGCGGCGGCCGCCAGGAACGGCAGCGCGGAGTCGACCTCGACCTCGCTCCGCTGCCGCCGGGCCGGCGGGACGGACGCGGCGACAGCCGTCCCCGGCGCGGTGCCGCCGTCGCCGGGCGGCAGGCCGAGCGCGGCGAGCTGGTCCGGGGCGAGACGGTCGAGCACGCCTCCGTCGCGCAGCGCGGCGACGGCCGTGGCGAGCGCGTTCGCGCGTACCCTCGGCGGGCCTTCCGGGTTCTCCGGATCCTCGGCCGTGAGCCCGGCCGGTGCCCGCGCGGCCCCGTCCCGGTGGGCCGGCTCGCCGTCCGGGGCGGGCGCGGTGCGGTGGTGTCCGGCCGGGCCGCCCGGCGTCGGCTCCGGAGCCGCCGGCGTCGGCTCCGCGAGGCCCGCGAGCAGGTCGGCGAGCGTGATCGTGACGTCGAGCGTGACCGGCTCGGTGATCTCCACGTCGTGGCCGGCCTCGGCCGCGGCGGTGACGTGCGCGGGCAGGTGGGCGAGCAGCAGCTCCGGCAGCGCGTCCAGCACGCGGGCGGGCAGGGCCCGGGGGTCCGGCCCCCAGCTCCACCCGCCGCGCCGGACCACGCGCACGGTGCAGCGGTCGATCACCAGGTCCACGCCGGTCATCCCACCGTCAGCGGGTCGAGCCGGCCGGCGTACCCGGTGACCAGCGTGAGCAGGACGTAGTCGCCGTCCGGAAGGGACAGCCGCAGCGTCAGCGAACGGCCGGTCATCCGCGCCGGCAGCAGCGCGACCGGGCCGTCCTCGCCGGCCACCACGACCAGCACCGGTGTCGCGTCCGGCACGTCGGCGGGCAGCGACACGGTCACGCCGTCCGCGTCCAGCCGCACGCCGCCGCCGCCCCACGTGGCCAGCCGCAGCAGCTGCGACCGGGGCGCGCCGCCGACCGTCTCGACGCCGAAGCCGAGCGGGCCGGCCAGCAGCCCGGGCGTGGGCACCACCGCGGCCGCGGACAGGCGCTCCGCCGGCACCGTGACGTCGACGCCGGACCAGAGCGGCAGTTCGGTCCCGACCAGGTCCGCGACCGGCGGCACCCCGGCACCGGCGCCCGGCGTGGCGATCGCGCCCAGCACGTGCCCGGTCGTCGACTCGTAGACGATCGTGTCGCTCATGCCGCACTCTCCTTCGGACCGCGTCCGACGCGGCCGTTCGTGCCCGGCCGCGCGGGACGGCCCGGCCCGGCCGGCATGCGCGCCGGGTGCGCGCGGCCGGTCATGGCGTGCCCGCCGCGGTCGCGACGACCATGAAATCGGCCGCGGACGGGCGGTCGGCCGTCTCCCCGGGTGTGTCGACGCGCACCCAGCGGGTGCGGCAGCGCAGGCGGCGATCGGCGCCGACCGCGCACTCCAACGGCACGGCCAGCCAGACGCCCGGCAGGTCGGCCGGGGCCGGGGTGACGTGCGGCGTCACGGTCGTGTGCAGCAGCACGTCGCCGTCGGCGACCTCGTCGGCGCGGAACCCGGCCGGCAGCGGCAGCAGCATGCCGTCCGTGGCCACGCCGGACGCGACCGCGACGCCGAGGCTCTGCCCGCCCGTGATGCTGCCGGCCGCGCTCAGGTCGCCGCGCGGCGACACGGTCAGCAGCGGGTCGACGGTGCCGTCCGCGCGGTACCGGCCGAAGACCAGGCCGCGGGTCTCGTCGATCGTGACGACCGGCCCGCCCTCGCTCGCGGACGGCCGGGCCCGCAGCGCGAGCGTGCCCTCCCGGGCGGAGACGGTGCCGGCCCGCACGCCGGCGTGGCGCCGCCGGGCACCGGGCGCGTCCGGCTCGACCTCGGTGAACCGGCCGCCCCGCCAGCGGACGAAGCCGAGCAGGATCAGCCACGGCCGGCTGCCGTCGCCCGGCCCGTCACCGACGCCGGGCGGGCGCTGCTCGCCGACGAGCCGCTCGTCGCCGGGCCGGCCGAACAGGATCTGGTACGACTCGTCGACGCGGCCGCCGGTGTGCCGGTCGAGACCGGCCAGGAACACCGGGAACGGCCCGTCCGTGCCCGGGTCGGCGCCGTTGACGTCCTGGAAAGCGGACTCCTGCAACGCGACGTCGGCCGGGACGACGACCTCCCGGCCGGTGCCGTCGATCGCGACGCCGGCCCGCAGCGTCACCTCCACCGAGGCGAGCCCGGTCTCCGGGTCGGTCAGCGACGCCCCCGCGAGGTCCAGCCCTTCGGCGATGCCCCAGTCGTGCAGGTACCGGTCGTGCCGGGCGGCGCGGTGCCGGGCCGCGTCGACGATGGCGGACAGGTCGGTGGCGGCGAGGATCTGACCCTCGCTGAACACCGGCCGGGCGGTGACCGTCATCGCGTGCCACCCCCGCCCCGGCGGCGCGGCGTCGTCTTCTTGGCCGGCGCGGTGGTCTCCGGCTCCGCCTCCGCCTCGTCCGGCGTGGTCTCCGCGCGGGCGGCCTCGGCACCGGCGGCCAGCGCCTCGATCTGCCGGGTCAGCGACGCCACCTGCTCGCGCAACGCCGCCGTCTCCGCATCCGGCCGGCTCAGCGCGGCCACCTGCGCACGCAGCTCCTCGACCTCGGTACGGGAGTCGCTCAGCTCCGCCACCCGGGCACGCAGCGTCTCCACGTCCGCGCTCGGCCGGCTCAGCCGCGCCACCTCGGTCCGCAGCGTCGCCACCGCGGCGTTCTGCCGGGCCAGCTCCGCCACCTGCTCGCGCAGCGTGCCCACGGCCGCGCCCTGCCGGGCCAGTTCCGCCAGCTCGCCGCGCAGCTCGGCCACGCCGGACCGGTCGGTGCCCGGGTCGACCCGCCGGCTCAGCTCCGCGACCTCGTCCCGCAGCGCGTCCACGTCGGACGGCCCGGACCCGTGCCGCAGCAACCGCAGCAGCCGGTCGAGGTCGCCCGCGGGCGGTCCGGACAGCAGGTGTGCCAGGTATCCCAGCGCCACCGGCCCGTCGCCCGGTTCCCGGTCGTCGCCGTCCGGTGCGGGCAGCGGCGGCAGCACGCCGCAGCCCAGCCGGGTGGCCAGTTCCCGCGCCTCGGCCACCGACGGCGCCCAGGCCGCGTACCCCGGCCCGCCGGGCAGCACCTGCTCGCGGCCGGTCGCGCAGACCCGGACCACCTCGCAGTCGGTCACCTCGACCTCGGCCAGCAGCACGTCCGGGTCGGCGCAGTCGGCGCACGGCGGCCGGACCGCCGCGGTCGCGGTGTCGGTCACGTGCCGGGACAGCGCGCCGCCGAGCGTGACGGCCGCGCGGCCGAGCAGCGTCAGCGCCGTCATCCCCGCGGTCGCGTCGTCGCCGGACGGTTCCGCCGGCAGCGGGCGCGGCAGCGTCAGCGACTCGACCGCGCGGAGCAGGCCGCAGTCGGCCGGGTCGCCGGACTCGAGCGCGCCCAGCAGCCACCGCCGCATCCGGTGCGCGTCCGCGATCAGCGCGGCCCGGAGCGCGTACGTCAGCGGCAGTCCCTGCGCCAGCATCCGGGTCTCCAGGCCGTCGCCGGGCCCGTCCGCGTGCCGCCGCCCCTCGTCGAGCACGGCCAGCGCGATCTGCTGCCGCGTGCGGGCGGGCCAGACACGCTCCACCGCGACGCGGGGCACCGCGGCCACGCCCACGCCGAGCACCCGACGGCCCTCGGCGAGGTCCACACCGGCCTCGCCGGCGATCCGGTCCCGGTCCGCGTCCGGGTACGTGTCGAGCCGGGCCAGCGCGCTGCCCAGCGCCCGGATCTGCTCGACCAGGTCGGGCACCTCCGCGTCGGACGGCGTCTCCGGTGCCGCGCCGAGCACCGCGACCGCGTCCCGGAACCGGTCCGCGGTCTCCGCGTCGAACTCGATCGGTCGCGCGCCGGTCCAGGTGGCGTGCCGCATCGCGGTGCCGTACACGCCGAGCCGCCAGCCCTGCTCGCGCAGCCCGGACAGCTTCTCCTCGTCGCCGAGCCGCGCGGTCAGCCACACGTCCGGCCGGTAGCGGTGGCCGGCCGCGTCGTCGACCGGTTTGACCACGAAGCGGTACGTCTCCCGGACCCGGGACGGCTCGCAGCCGGCCGGGGCGCAGGTGTCCACGGTCGGGTACGCCGAGATCGGCTCGACCCGCTCCTCGGTGTAGCGGGCGTACAGCCCGAACGCACGGTCGCCGCACGGATCGCCGCAGTCCACGCCGAGCTGCCGGACCCGCAGGTCGTTGACGAGCGCGACCACGTCGACCTTCTCCGGGCAGCCGACCACGATGTCGTGGCCGGCGCAGTCCAGCGCGTAGCCGGGCCGGACCGTGACCGTACCGCCGCCGCACGGGTCGCAGGCGACCTCCAGGCCGCACACCACGCCGGACCCGGCCAGCCGGCTGTTGTGCAGGCGGTCCTTGCCGCTGACGTACGCGGTGAGCGCCCGCAGGTCGTCCTCGGTGAGCAGCATGCCGGCGAACCAGCGGGGCCGCACGAACGCCGTGCCGACCCGGGTGGCCGCGCCGCCGCACGCACCGCCGCACCCGCCGCCGCATCCGCAGCCGCATCCGCAGCCCATCAGTAGCCCTCCCTCACGAAGAACCAGCTCTCGAACACGTCGCCGCCCTTGCCGGTGCCGGACGTCCACGGCCCGTAGCCGGACGGTGGGGTCGCGCAGCCGGACGGGCGGCAGTCCTCGGTGCGCGGGTCGCCGTAACCGTTCTCGATCAGCGGGACGAGCCCGCCCACGTGGGTGCCGTCGACCGGGTGACAGCAGCGGTCGAGCAGGAACGCGCTGCGGACCGTGATGTGCACCCGGTCGTCGTCCTGCAGCGTTTCCCGGGTGGTCTGCCGGAAGCGCAGCTCACGGGTGAACTCCGTGTCCGGCACGCCGGTGAACTCGCCGCCCATGAACCAGGAGTCCGCGTTCTTCCCGGCACCGCCCTCGATCACCTGCACGTCGACCACGCCGCGGCGCAGGCACTCGGTGCGGATGTCGTCGGAGAAGCGCACCACCAGGCCGCCGTCCGGGTCGGTGGTGCCGAGCAGCTCCTTGGCCTCCTGCACGGTGTACGTCTTGCCGTGCACCCAGTTGATCCCGGTGATCACGGTGGGCACCCGGCGGCCGAACGGGCGGCGCACGGTCGGGTCGACGTCGTCCGCGCCGACCGGGCGGTGCCGTTCGGCGTTCTCGATCCGGGCCAGCCACAGCACGTCGTGCCCGTCGTCGCAGTCCGCGCAGCCGCCGCAGGAGTCGCAGGAGCGGTCCGGTTCCGGCGCGGTGGTGCTGACCACGATCGTGTAGCCCTCGCGGATCCAGCCGGGCTCACAGTCGGAGGTGTCGCCGCAGTCGGAGGTGAAGACCGTGCGGGTCGGGTCGACCGCGTCCTCGTCGTAGCGGACGCCCAGCCAGATCGTGCAGGCCTCGCCGCCGCGGTCCGCGCCGGCCAGCGCCTCGAACAGGTCGATCTCGCAGTCGTTGCGGACCACGACCTCGTTGCCGCACCGGTCGACGCCGAGGCCCGCGGTGAGGCGCACCCGGGCCCGGTTCGGACGCGGCCGGCCGCTCGCGTCCACCTCCCCGGCCTGCTCCGCCGTACCCGCCTGCTCCGCCGTCCCCGCCTGGCCGGCCGGTTCGCCGGAGGCCGCGTGCGGGTGCGGGTGGCCGGTGGCCTCGACCAACAGGCCGCACACCACGCCGTACCCGAGCAGGTTACGGACCCGCAGCCGGAGTTTGTTCCGGATGTACTCCTGCTCGCCCTGCAGATCGCGGGCGCCGAGCATCCGCCCGTGGAAGTAGCGCAGCCGCCGCAGTTCCGGAGCGTCGAAGTCGTTCTCTGTCGTGGTCATCGCCTCTCGTCCCTCCCCGTCCTCATCGGACCGTTGTCAGAAAGCCACCGTGTCCGCGCCGACGGTCGCGCGTTCGCCGACGGTGATCCCGCGGTGCGGGCCGCGCCGGCCGTCCGCCAGCACGGCGTCCCCGCCCAGCCGCGCCCGCCCGGTCACCGGCGGCGGCAGCACGGTGAAGCCGGTGTCGACGCCGACCGCGGACGCGACCCCGACGACCCAGCCGGTCCCGCCGGTCCGCACCGCGCCGAGCGTGTGCGCCGGTGCGTGCGCCGCGACCAGCTCCCGGACCGGCCCGGCCGCGACCGGCGCCGGCACCACCACCTGGAATCGGTACGCGTGCTCGGCCAGCGGGTCCGCGTGCGGGTCGCCGGTGCTGTGCAGCGGCGCGGTGTCCAGCGCGGACGTGCCCAGCCGGAACCGGGCCGCGGACCGGCCGAAGAGCCGCCCGGCCCCGAGCGCACCGCGCGGTGCGGTGCCGGGGCCGCCGAGGCCGAGCCAGGCACGCTCCCGGGCCGACTCCGCCAGGTGCGGGCGCACGCCGGTGACGATCCGGATCACCTCCTGCAACGCCCACGGCGTACCGCGCCGCCGGTACAGCTCGGGCGCGGCGGCCAGCAGCCGTCGCCGCACGTCCGCGTCCCAGGCACTGTCGAAGCCCAGCCCGAGCAGCTCACCGAGCCAGGGCAGAGCCGCATCGGGTACGCCGTCCGCGTCCAGCAGCGCCGGATAGCGGTCGATCACCCGGTCGATGCCGGCGAGCGTGGTGTCGAACAGCGACAGGAACCGCTCGGTGAAGTCGTCCGCGGCCGGATCCTGCCGGAACGCCGCGGGCAGCAGCTCGGCGCTGGTCACCCGCGGGAAGTCGAGCCGCACCCGCCGTACCACCGGCGTGTTCGTCCCGTCCCCGGCGAGCGCGAGCCGCAGGCGCAGGTAGCGGCCCGGAGGCTGGTCGATCAGGAAGTCGGTGGCACCGGCCGGCGCGGTCTGCCAGTCGGCCGCGTCCGGTGCCGGCTCCTCCGGCCCGGCCTCGGTGACCGCGACCGCGATCCGCACGGACGTGCCCGCGGGCAGGTCCACGTCGAGGCTGACCCGGTGCCATCGGCAGCGCGACAACCCGCCGTCGACCGCCTCGGTGCGCAGTTCGCCGTCCGTGTGCCGGTCGGCCACCGGTGGCGGCGGCCCGTCCAGCTCGCAGCCGTCCCAGTCGTAGCACCGGTCCGCGGCGATCCCGTCGGCACCGGGCTCCCGCAGGCAGAAGCCACCGTCCCAGGCGGCCGTCAGCGCCGAGCGGGGCAGCGCGGCCGCCAGCTCGGCGATCGTGGCCGGACGCGGTGCCCCGCCGTGCCGCGACCGCCAGAGGCGCGGGGTGCCGTCGTCGTCGGTGAGCAGCCACAGCTCGCCGTGCCGGCCGGCCCGCAGGCCGACGATCGGGTCGCGCAGCCCGGTCTCGACGCGGCCGGCCGGCGCGCCGCCGGGCGCGAACCGGCGCAGCACACCGCCGTCGGTGAGCACGGCGCCGGCGCCGTCCGGGGCCAGCGTGACCAGCCGGGCGCCGCGGACCGGCAGCACCGCGATCAGGTGCTCGCCGTCGCGCCACCACAGCCGCACCCCGTCCGCGCCGGCGATCGCCAGCCAGTGCCCGGCGTAGGCGACCGCGTCGCCGGTGGCCCGCAGCGCCGGGACGAACCCGGTGCCGCAGGCGGCACGGCGCCGCAGACCGCCCGGGGTGAGCAGGAACCAGCTTCCGGGCGCGCCGCCGGGCGCCAGCCGCGGGTCCGGGAACCAGGGCAGCAGGTCCGGGCGGCCGGGCGCGTCCGGGTCCGTCCCGAGCCGGGCCAGCCGCAGCCCTCCGGGGTCGGTCAGCCCGGCCAGCCCGGCGGCGCCGCCCTCCTCCGGGTCCCACCCGACGTGCGCGTCGAGCAGCCGAAACGTCGGTCCCGTCGTCCCACAGCTCATGCCGGACCTCCCCCCGGACCGCACGGCGGCCGGAACCGCACCGCCGTCCCACCCGGACCGGATCCCACGATCCGGCGCCGCACCGACGATTCGCACGCACGCCTGTCCACGCCGCGGGCCCGGCGTGGCCGGCGCCGAGCCGACGATGCGCACGCACGCCCACGGACGCCGGGCATCGCCGCCACGCCGCGGGCCCGGCGTGGCCGGCGCCGAGCCGATGATTCGGTCGCGAACGCGCTCATGGCGTCACCTCCGGGTCCGCTGGGAAGATCAGGGGCCGGGACGGCCAGGGCAGCGCGTGCCGGGGCAGCGCGTGATCGCCGCAGCTCGGGACCGCGACGCCGGCCACGATCAGCCGCAGGCGCGGGACCGCGCGGACGCCGGGCACCGCGAGCAGCCGCCGCATCAGGTGGGTGTGCCGGATCGGCCCGCCGAACGGCCAGCCGTCGCCGGCCGGCCCGCCGCGCACCGGGTGCAGGAAGGTCACGAGCGCGTCGGCCGCGGCCGCGAACACGGCGGCCCGGTCGGCGTCCGGATCGGGCACGATCCACGCCTCCGTCGCGACCCGCCGGTAGTCGGGCGCACCGGCCACGACACGCACGCCGGCCGGTGCCGCCTCGGCGCTCAGGTACTCCGCGACCGCGCGCAGCGTCGCCGCGCCCGGCACCGGCGGCTCCTCGCCGTCGGGCAGCGCCGGCACCACGAGCACGCCGACCACGCCGGGCCGTGGCGCACCCGGTCGTTCCGGGTCCAGCCCGGCCACGCCGTGCGCCCGGGCGACCAGAGCACCGGGGGTACGCAACGCCAGCAGCGCGTAGTCCCCCGGCGTCACCGCCCGGCCGCCCGAGCCGAGCTGCGCCGCGCCCCGCCGTGCGGCCCGCTCCGGCGGCTCCGCGTCCGCGCCGCCCCGCGCCGGGAACGGGTTCGTCACACCGGTCACGTACGCCTGCGCCGTGACCAGCGCGGCGACCGCGCCGGCCGGGACCGCGCCGGCCGCGCCGCCACCGGCCCGGTAGCGCTCCGCGACGACCGTACGGAAGCCGAGCGGCACCCGCGCGCCGTGCACGCCGTCGCCGAACGTGAGCACCCCGGCCGTGTGGTCCACCGTGAACACCCGCTCGTCCGGCGACCGGCCGGCCAGGCTCGCCACCTCGCGCCAGGTGGTCACCGGCGCCACGACCGTGCCGAACACGTCCGCGGCGTCGTCGCTCTCCACGGCGAGGCGCACGCTGCCGGGCACGATCGGGGTCTGGCTGAGCGTCATCCGGGTCCGCCCGTCGACCGGGCCGCCCTGCACCGCCTGCGGCACCTCGTCCCGGACGGTCCGCGCGGCGGTCGCGGCGACCATGTTGAGCCGGACCGCGGCCAGCACCGGCACGGTCGCCGGCGGGCCGTCGAGCAGCACGCGCAGCCAGCGCAGACGCGGCGCGGTGCCGGTGCCGGCCGGGCGGCCGGGACGCCACGTGCGCGGCGTGCGCAACGCGATCACGCCGGTGCCGCGCAGCCCGCCGGTGCCGTCCGCGACGACCTGCGCGGCCACGAACCGGTCGCCGTCGAGCACGTCCCAGCGCAGCGTCACCGGGCTGTTCGCGTCCGGCACGACGACGCCGAGCGTGAGTTCCGGGTACGGCGTGGCGTCGCCGGTCAGCCCGATCCACAGCGCGGTGCCGACCGCCGGCCGTGGCCCGAACGGCGCGAACGGCCGGTTGCCGCTGGTCGCGCCGGACACGGTCTGCAGCCGCCCGCCCTCGCCGACGAGGACCGCGCCGATCGTGGCCTCGGTGGCCCACAGGTCGGCCGCGGTCTCGAAGACGACCTGTCCGCCGGTGCCGGTCGCGGGCTGCGCGCCGGCCTGGAACCCGGCCGGGATCAGCAGCGAGTCGGTGCCGGGCGGGCTGACGGTGAACGCCAGCAACGCGGTCGCGGCGGCCGCGGGCAGCGGTCGTACCCCGGCGATGGTCAGGTGTTCGGCGCGCACCTTCTCCGGCAGCCGGTTGACGCGCTCCAGCACCGGCTCGGCCTGCGCGCCGAACACGCGGACGAGCGCGACACCGGCGTCGTGCCGGTCCGGGTCGGTCCACTCCGGCGTGTACGCCGGGATCCGCGCCCCGATCGCGGCCCGCACGCTCTCCCGGGTCGCGTCGACCAGGTCGGGCCGCCACGTCCCGCTGCCGGCCCGCTCCCACCAGACGTCGGTCACCGCGTGCCCTCCCTCACCGTGATGTCACCGGCCGCGACGAGCTCACCGGCGCGCAGCGGCACGTCGGCGCAGTCCTCGGCCGGTGGCGCGCCGTCCAGGCCGATCGCGACACCGGTCACCTCCGCGGTGTCGCCGGCCGCGTCCTGCGCGACCCGGCGCAGCGCGGACGGCCGCAGCGGCCCGCCGAACGGCCAACCCGCGCCGCCGTCGCCGACCACCGGGTCGAGGTGGCGGCGCAGGCCGTCCCGGATCCGGCGGGTCACCGCGGCCGGGTCGGCCGGCCGGGACGCGAGCGTGACGCGCAACGCGACCCGCCGGTAGCGCGGCGGGCAGACGAAGACCTCGGTGCCGATCAGCCGCGCCGCGGCCAACCGCTTCCGGACCGCGGCGAGCATGCCGGGGTCCGGCCGCACCGGGGAGCCGAGGCCGTCGTCGCGGCGCACGTCCGGCACGATCCGCACGGTCACCGCGCCCGGCACCGGTGTGCCCGGATACGCCGGGTGACCACCGACCTGCGCGTGGGCGCGGGCGATCGCGACCCCGGGCGTACCGGCGGCCAGTTCCTCGAAGTCGGCCGCGGTCACGGCCCGGTGCACGGCCGCGAGTTCGTCACCGGCCCGGGCGCGCGCCTCGGCGACGGTCTCCGGGTCGCGGCCGCCCTCGGCCGGGACCGGATTGTGCGCGGTGACCAGCACGTCGTCGCCGACGCCGCGGACGGCGACCCAGTTCGCGGTGCGCCCGCCGTTGCCGGCCGTGCCACCACCCAGCCGGTACCGCACCGCGACCGCGCCGCCGTCGCGGTCGGGTACCGGGATCGCGCCGGTCAGGCCGTCGCCGAAGCGCAGCTCGCCGGTCTCCCGGTCGAGCCGGAACACCCGGTCGCCGGGACCGGCGAACGTGAACGCGTCCACCCGCCGCCACGTCTGCCACTCGCCGCCGCGGCGGATGCGCAGCACGGCGTCGAGCAGCCGGCCCCGCGCGTCCGGCAGCGTCAGGTGCTGCCCGGGCAGCCGCAGCCACGCACGGGTCTGCTCGTCCAGTTCGGCGTCGGCAACGCGGGTCTCGGACTGCTCGGCCGCGCCGGCGTTCGGGACGAGCGCGAGCAGCACCGGCGGTGCCGCGAACGTCGCGGACCGAGCGCGCACCCGCAGGCCGTACACCGGCCGTTCGCCGGGCAGCGTCAGCGTGACGATGCCGGAGCGGCGCAGCCCCGCGGTCCCGTCGACGACGTCACAGGCCGCCTCCGCACGGCCCGGCCCGTCGCCGCCGGGCCGCGAGCCAGCGGACGACCCGCCGCCGGGACGGGAGCCACCGGTCCGCGAGCCGTCGCCGTCCGGCCGGTACCACGACCAGGTCAGCGCCGCCGGAGCCGGCACGTCGGCCGCCTGCGCCGACCACGACGGCGGGTGCCGCACGCCGGCGTCCAGCTCGACCAGCAGCGACAGCGTCGCCCCGGCCGGCACCGGCCCGGTGGCCCGCAGCTCGACCCGGAACTCGGCCGGCTCACCGGTCGTGGCCAGCAGCGGCACGCCACGCCGGGCCGCCAGGTCCGCGGCGCGGTCCCGGCCGCCGGCGATCAGGCGGGACACCTCCACCGGCAGCACGGTGACGTCGTCGCGGAGCGTGAACGTGACCCGCGCCAGCGGGTCGCGGGAGAGGACCGTTCCGGCCGGTACGGTGCCCGCGTGCGACGTGCTCAGGGCCAGCACGGTGCCGGCCGGCCGGGCCGGGAGCGGGCCGGGCACGCCGAGCAGCCGCAGCACGGCCACGACCAGCTCGTCCGGCACCTGGTCGAGCCGGTAGAGCTGCTGCTCCAGCAGGTAGGCGAGGAGTTCGACGAGCGTGATGCCGGGGTCGACCGGCGCGTGCAGCGTCCACTCGCCCAGCGACTCCGCGGGGATGCGGCGGCGGGCCGCCTCCACCATGGCGTCCCAGGTGAGGTCGTCGAGGACCGGCGGGGTCAGGCTCACGACGGGCTCCCGGTGAGGCCCAGGTAGTACGGGAAGACGAGGTTCGCGCGGGTGTTGCTGCGCCGCACCCGGTAGACGACGGTGACCGTGACGTGTCCCTCGGCGCCGGCGACCCGCTCGGCGCGCACCTCGTCCAGGTCGACGCGCGGCTCCCAGCGGCGGACCGCGTCGCGCAGCGAGTCCTCGAGGTCGCCGAGGTGCTGCGGGCTGTCCGGCGCGAACACCAGCGCGGGCGCGCGGGTGCCGAGCTCCGGGCGCATGACGCGTTCGCCGAGCGCGGTCAGCAGCAGCGCGCGCAGGCAGTGCTCGATGCTCTCCGCCCCGCGTGCGTAGGCGAGCCGTCCGGTCTCGTCCGGCAGGATCGGGAACCGCCATCCCGTACCGAGGAAGTCGTCACTCATGCCGTCGCCCCGGTCGGCAGGCCGCTGGTCCCGCCGGAGGGCGGCACCGGGTGGACGTGCCGAAGCAGTGCCGACAGCAGGTCGGTGCGCTCGCCGACCGTGATGCTGTTGCTGTCCAGGTGGATCGCGCCGGCCTGCAGCGTGATCCGCCCACCGTTCGCGGCCCGGACCCGGATCTCGTTGCCGGCGTCGTCCAGCTCGATCTCGTGCCCGGCCGCCGACGTGATCCGCACGGCCGCCCGGCTCCGCGTGTCGTCGAAGACCAGCCGATGACCGTGCCGGGTACGGATGATCTTCTCGTCCCGGCCGCCGGTGCGCGCGGTCGGCGGCCGGTCGACGCCGTTGTAGACGCCGCCGAGCACCACCGGGAAGCGCATGTCGCCCTGGTAGAACGCGACCACCACCTCGTCGCCGGTCTCCGGGACGAACACCGCGCCGTAGCCGTTGCCGGCGTAGAACTGGCTGACCCGGCACCAGTCGCTGACGAACGCCGGGTCGAACCACGGGTAGCGCAGCCGCACCCGGGTCTCGTCGTCGCCGTCGACCTCGTCGACCAGCGCGGCGACGACGCCGTAGTAGCGCCGGTCGGTGCTGAACGAGCGGGGTTCGATGCCGTTCATGCCGTTCCTCCGTCGTGGATGCGCCGCGCCGTGAAGTCGGTCAGGAATCCGCCGGTGCCGAGCGAGTGCTCGACCCGTTTGACGTAGTACGACCCGGTGAAGCGGCGGCCCAGCCCGTACACCTCGAGGTTGTCGCCGGGCCGCAGCTCGGGGAGCCCGGCGATCCGGCCGGTCGCGGTGATGAACTCGTACGCCCGCTCGCGGAGCAGGCTGATCGCCAGCTCCCGGGCCTCCTCGTCGCTGGCCACCGGCGCGTCCACGATCACGTCCTGCCGGTCCGGGATGGCGGACGCGGCCGCGGCCGGCCCGCTCTCGCCGTCACCGCCGCCGGGCGGCAGGTTCTCCGCGGTCGCGGTGAACGCGATCGGCTGCTTGGTGCGCGGGTCCCAGCCGCGCACGGTCACCTTGCCGACCTGCCGGGAGATGGTGAGCGTGGGCGTGAAGCTGATCAGGTTGGGCACCAGCCCGGCCGGTTGCGCGCCCGGGCCGGTCGCCAGGCCCGGCGCGTACGCGAGGCGGTAGACGCGGACCGGCCGCCCGTCCCGCCCGTCGGTGGGCCGGATGAAGTAGAGCGTGTCCTGGCCGGTGTCCGGGTCGGTGAGCAGGAAGCAGTCGAAGTCGACGCGTTTCGCGCGCTCCATCAGGAACGTGGCGTCGTCCTGGTTCTTCTGCACCACCACCTCGTGCGTGGGCCCCTCCCGGGTGACCTCGATGCGCAGGTGGTTGCGGGCCGCGATCTGCTCGGCGATCTGCCAGTCCGCCACGTTCCGGTAGATCTTGGCCTCGTTCTCGGCCGGCTTGCGCTCCTTGAGCTTGACCAGCCCGTCGACGCCGCTGATCGCCACCGTGGGCGAGGCGCCGTCCGGGAACGCCGGGCTGACCGTGGTGATCATCCCGGTGACCACGGTGATCAGCTTGTCGGCGTAGCCGAGCCGGACCGCGACCCGGCGCCCGGTGCCGAACCGGGGCGCGTCACTGTGCTTGAAGGTCAGCGCGACGTCGTCCCAGTTGTTCAGCGTCAGGTCGAAGCCGGACATCTCGTCGAGGTCGCGGACCACCTTCAGGTCGATGATGTCGTTCTTCGTCGACGGGTCCAGCTCCAGGCCCTCGATGTCGACGCGGAACTCCGGCGCGTACCGGTCCGCGGGCGCGACCTCGACCAGGTTCGCGGGCGCGGTCATCGCAGCCGCGGCACGGTCAGGACCTGGCCGGGGCGCAGGTCACGGGGGTCGGTGATGCCGTTCGCGCGGGCCAGCTCCCGCCAGGCGCCGGCCCGGCGGTAGAGCGCGGCCGCGATCGACGGCAGCGTGTCGCCGCGGCGCACCACGTAGCTCTTCTCCACGGTCGGTGACGAGCGGGGCGGGTCGACGGCCTGCGGCGCGACCTGGCGGTACTCCTTCAGGCCGAGGTCCAGCTTGGCGCGCAGCGGCACGCCGCCGGGCAGGAACAGCTGGTAGGTGACGTCCAGCTTCTCCAGCACGCCGGTGAAGACGGACCGGTCCCAGACGAACCGGACGATCGGTGGCGCGTGCTCGCGGCTGTCCGGCGTCATCAGCGACCGCAGCCGGTCGACGTAGCGCTCGCGGACGTCCTCCAGCGTGTCGGACGTGTCGGCCAGCGCCTCCAGCGTCAGCGTCTCGCTGCCGCCGCGCACGTACTGGATCGGTGGCGTCTCCAGCCCCGGGATCGGCACCTCGGCGAACGTGTTCGCCTTGCTCAGCTTGTAGTCGGCCGGGTTGAACCGCAGCGGCACCCGCCGGGCCCGCTCGTCGGCGATCTCCGGGCGGACGATCTCCAGGTGCGCGACCGCGATGCCCCGGCCCGCCGCGACGGCCGGCGCGGTCACGGCGTCACCCGCCGGTCACCGAAGCTGCGGTCGGCCGCGCCGCGCTCCCGCCGGGCGCACTCCTGCTGGTAGGCGCGGTCCCAGGCGCGCATGTGCCGCTCGAACAGCCGGGTGAAGACCGCGTTGTCGTCGCCCTCGACGGTGAACCGCACCTCGAGGTTGTGGATGGTCACGGACGCCATGCCGTCTCACCTCAATCCGCTCAGCCGCGACAGCGCGGCGTCCGTGCCGACCTTGGTCAGCCCCTCGTGCGCGATCTCCAGCGCCTCGACCGCGACCGCGTTCTGTTCCGCGTGCAGGTCCGGGCCGGTCCACTTGGCCGCCAGACCACCCCGGAAGGCCCAGGCCACCGCGGGTACGCCGCTCGGCGCGAGCAGCAGCACGGCGCCGTCCCGGCGGGCGCCGAGCGAGTCCGCGAGACCGGCCACGTACCAGGCCCAGAGGCCGGCGTCGCGGGCCACGCCGCGCTTGAGCGTGATCCGGTTCCAGCTGTGCCGGACCGGCAGCTGGTGCACGGAGTCGTTCCGCCCGCCCTCGGCGTGGGAGATCACCTCCAGTTGCGCGCCGAGCCCGGTCACCTCCTGGAACGCGCCGGCCGCGACCATCGGCAGCAGCTGCGCCTGCGCGGGCGGCAGGTAGGCGTCGCCCGGGTCGAGCGTGACCAGGAACCGGTACTTCGGCAGCGGATCCAGCGGCGTCGTCATCGTTCGATCACCTCCAGGCCGCGGTCCTGGCCCAGGACGAGCCGGATCTCGATGAACTCCATCGGCGTCGCCGGCAGCACCTCGACGTCGCAGACGACCCGGCCGGGGTCGCCGCCGGGCGGGTTGTTCTCCTCGTCGCACCGCACCCGGAACGCCGCCTCGGGCCGGTCACCGGCGAGCGCACCGGCCCGGTACGCGTCCAGCAGCACCGACGTCACGCCGCGCACCAGCGCCAACCGCAGCTCCGGCCCGTTGACGTCGAAGACCAGCGGCCCGGCGATCCCGCGGATGGCGCGCACCAGCACGTGCATCAGGCGGCGGTGCGCCACGTACCGCCCGCCGGGCACGGCCGACGGTGTGCGCCCGCCCCACACGCCCAGGCCCTGGCCGGGCGCGCAGCGCAGCAGGTTGACGCCGCCGGTGAACAGCCGGGTCTGCTGCGGCGCGGGCAGTTCCTCGGCCAGGTCGACCGCCTCGAGCAGCACCGCGTTCGCCGGGGTGTGGTGCGCGCCGCGTTCCGCGTCCAGCCGGGCGATCAGCCCGGCCACGTGCCCGGACGGCGGCACCGTGCGCAGCGGCGCGCCGGCGTCGGGCACCCGTATCCACGGGTGGTAGACCGCGGCGGCCCGCACGTCGTCGGTGGACAGCCCGGCCAGCCAGTCCAGCGCCGCGTCCGCGCCGCGCACCGGCACGTCGACGAGGACCAGCCGGTCCTTGGCCGCCTCGGCCGCGGCGAGCAGGGCCCGCACCGTCCCGGTGCGCACCGGCTCGGCCAGGTCGCCGGCCAGGTCCGGCGCCGCGACCAGCGCCGGTTCGGGCAGCTCGGCCTGGGTCTCGATCGCCCGCGCGTACTCCTCCGGCGTCGGCGGCTCGTCCGTGCCGCCGGTGAGGGACAGCTCCCAGCGCGCGGTCAGCGGGCCGGCCGGCTCGGTCGCGCCGGCCGGCACCGGGTCGCCGGCCGGCAGCAGCCGAATCAGCCGGGATTCGGCGAGCCGCCGCTCCACGTCGGCCGGTGGCACGTCCGGGAACACCTCGGCGGGCTCGCCGGGCAGGCTGACCCGCACGGTCAGCGACGGCGGCCCCGCCACGCTGCTGGCCCGGAACCGGATCGACACCCGCACCCGGCCGCCCCACGCGCCGGGGCTGGCCGCCACCACCCGGTAGCGGGCGTACCGGAAACCGCCGCGCGCCGGGCCGCCCGGCAGCCAGCGCCCGTCCCGCACCTCACCGAGGACCCAGTCGGCGGCCGCGGTTCCGCTCGCACCGGCCAGCCGGATCACCCAGGCGGCCCGGCCGCCGTTCTCGAAGAACCCGCGCAGCGCGTACGGCGTGGCGGCCGCGCCGTCCGGCGGGCCGAACGCGCCGGCCGCGTCGTCCCGGCCGGTGACCCGGACCGGCTCACCGGCCGGCCCGCGCGTGGTCCGGCCGAGGAACACCGCCACGTCGGTACGCAGCGGCGCGGGCTCGGCCGGCGGCGGCACCGCGGTGAGCGTGAGCCCGGGCAGCGAGGTGACGGTCATGGTGGCCCGCTACGCGATCGTCAGGCTCTCGACGCTCAGCACGAGCGTCTCCATGGCGATCTCGTTCTTGCCCGCGGCCAGTGACGGCCCGGTGTACTTCGTCGGCCAGGCGCGGTCGAAGTTCCACCGCATGACCTCCTGCCGGTTCTCGTCGAGCAGCAGGATCGACCCGGACGTACGCCGGACGCGCCCGTTGAGGGCCTCGACGATCCACTGCCAGAAGCCGACGTGCCCGGTGATCCCGCGCTTCAGCGTGATGTTGGTGAACTTCTTCAGGCCCGGGATCTTGCGGACCGTGATGTCCTCCGCCCCGGTGCGGTACTCGATCGGCGGTATCTCCAGCTCCAGGCCGCTCACCTCGGTGAACGCGCCACTGACCGCGACGCCGTCGTCGCTGACGTTGGTGACGATGACCTGGAAGTTGTATGCGGCGTACGGGTCGTCCCGGACGACGGGCGGCATCGCTCCCCCTCTCTGTCGAAGGTGCCGGCTCAGGCCAGCTGGGTCTCGCGGGTCTTCTGCTGCACGCGGAACACGACGAACTCGGCCGGATGCACCGGCGCGACGCCGACCACGCAGATCAGCCGCCCGTTCAGCACGTCGTCCTCGGTCATCGTGGTGCGGTCGCAGGCGACGAAGAACGCCTCGTCCGGCGTGGTCCCGGCGAGCGCGCCGCTGCGCCAGACGGTGCCGAGGAAGTTCTCCACGGTCTGCCGGACCAGCGCCCACAGCGACTCGGCGTTCGGCTCGAACACCACCCACTGGGTGCCTTCGTCGATCGACTCCTCCAGGAACAGGAACAGCCGGCGCACGTTGACGTACCGCCACGCCGGGTCGGACGACAGCGTCCGCGCGCCCCACACCCGATGGCCCTGCCCCGGGAAGAAGCGCAGCGCGTTGATCCCGCGCGGGTTGAGCAGGTCCTGGTGGCGGCGGGTCAGGTGCTGGGCGAGCCCGTCGCGGGCGCGGATGCCGCGGATGATCGCGTTGGCCGGGGCCTTGTGCACGCCGCGCTCCACGTCGACGCGCGCGTAGATGCCGGCCACGTGCCCGGACGGCGGCAGGTCGACGGCGGCGCCGGTGACCGGGTGCAGCGTCGTCACCCACGGCTGGTAGAGCGCGGCGTAGCTGGTGTCGAACGGCTCCCGGAACTCCAGCACGCCGTCGACGCCCAGGCCCTCGCGCGGGTCGAGGATCGCGAACCGGTCCTTCATGTACTCGCAGTGCGCGATCAGCGCGGACTGCACCGTGCCGGACCACATGCCGGGCACCGCGACGATCGCCACCTCGTCCACGTCCTCCAGTGCCACGATGCCGGTACGGGCACCGCTGCCGCCGTCCGCGCCGGCGAAGTCCGCCACGCTCAGCCCGGCGTAGCCGTCGTCGCCGTCGGCCAGGCCCAGCCCGCCGCCGTCCGGCAGGCTCGGGAACAGCAGCGGCTCGCCGTCGCCGGCCGGCAGCGCGACCAGCGGGCCCAGCCCTTCGGCGCGGACCAGCTGGGATCGGCTGTTGACCGCGGTCACCAGGCTCGACGGGCCGTCGCCGAGCAGCCGCAGGTTGCCCAGGCGCTCGGTGACCGCGTCGCCGCGCGCGTCCGAGTAGCCCGCGGTGACCTCAGCCTCGACCAGCGTGAGCCGGTCGTTCTCCAGCAGCCCGGCCGGGAGCGTGCCGTCGATCGTGACCTCGTCGCCGCGGATCGCGGTCACCCGCCGGGTGCGGATCGTCCCGGCGGAGTCGATCTGCACGAGCGCGTCCGGGTAGAGCCGGGACGCGCCCGCGACCCGCACCGCGGCGCCGTCGGCCGAGGTGGCCCGGCGCACCCGCTGCACGGCGGTGCCGGCCGGCCACGCCGGATGGTCCGCGGTGGCGAACGTCAGCACGACCTCGCCGTCGGACGGCGCGCCGACGGTCACCCGGTGCCGGCCCGCGCCGACCCCGACCCACACCTGGTCCGGCAGCTCGTCCGGGTCGAGGCCGGGAACGGCGCGCACGGTCACCGTGGCCGAGTCCGCCGCCGCGGCCTCGGCCAGCGTGGTGACGAACGGACGGCCCTCGCCCGGGTCGGCCTGCAGCGGCAGCGTCGCACCGGCGACCGGCGTGACGTGCACGCGCAGGCCCTGGCCCCACACGCCCGGGCTCGCGGCGGTGAACCGGACGCTGTCGCCGGTGCCGCCGCCGGCCACCCGCAGGTGGTCGCCGCGGGCCGCGCTCAGCCCGGCGACCAGCGGGTCGGCCAGCTCGACCCGCGGGCCGGACGCCGAGTAGGACGCGATGGACGTGGTCTGCAGCGCCGCCGTGCCGTCGCCGCGCCACACCTCGACCGGCTGCCCGGCACCGGCGAACCCGATCAGGCTGCGCACGTCCACCGTGGTGCCACCGGCCGCGGCGTCCCGCGTCACCGCGGTGGTCAGCCCGAGGCCGAGCACGCCGGACGCGGCGGTCGCGCCGCCCGGGACCACGCGCTTGACGTACAGCCGCTGCCCGCCGTTCTCGAAGAAGCCCTTCACCGACAGCGGGAACGTCCACCACCGCCCGCCCTCGGCCGCGTCGTCCGCCCAGAGCGCGGCGGCCGGACCGGGGTCGGGCAGGTAGCCGCCGAACGTGCTCTGGAACTCCAGGAAGTTGGTGACCAGCACCGGTTTCCCGGTGGCCGGGCCGCGGGCGGTCACGCCGACCATGCCCGCCGTGCTGGTGCTCACGCCGGCGATGGGCCGTGGCCCCGCGTCGACCTCCTCGACGTACACGCCAGGGCTCAGGTATTCGGGCATCGGCGTCGCTCCTCACTCACTGATCTCGATGGGGTGGGACAGGGCGGCGTCCTCCGGCAGTCTCAGCTCGGCCTGCCCGGTGCGGCCCGGCCGCTCGGTCGCCGTGAGCGTGACGAGCTCCCCCGGTGTCCCGGCGAGCCACCGCAGCGGCAGCCGGAACGCCCCGGTCTCGTCACCGAGCACGCGCTCCCGCCAGCCCCGCAGCCCGCCGTCGGCCGTGCCGGCGGTCTCGACCAGCGCGTTCGCCACCGGAGCGCCGGTGCCGGCACGGCGCACGACGCCGTGCACCACGGGCAGCCCGGGCGGGAACGCGAACGCCGGCCCGGGCAGCAGCCGCACGGTCTCCGGCTCGGCCGCGATGCGCGGCGGACGGTCGTCGTCGAACGGGTAGGCCAGGAACTCTCGGCCGACCTTGGCCGCGTCGAACGGCTCGTCGTCCGCCGGGTACATCGGGCGGAGTCCGGGCGCCGCGAACCGGGCCCGGTAGAGCACCGGCTCGGCCGTCCACGGCTCACGCCGCCGGCCCAGCCCGGGGTACGCCACCACGCCGCTCGGCGTCACCACCGGTGCCACACCGGTCGGCTGCCACGCGGCGCCGTCCCACCGGTCCAGCTCGACCACGAGGCGGGCCGCGACGTGCCGGCGGTGGAACTCGTCCCACGGCATCAGCCAGGCCGGGCTGTGCAGCAGCCGCCGCCCGACGCCGATCACCGCGGCACCGTCCCCGTCACCAGCGACCGCCGCAGCACCGGCGACGCCGCGGACTCCGTCGTGGAGTCCAGGTTGACCACCCGCACCTCGTAGTTCAGCGAGAGCCGGTAGGGCTTCTGCAGCGCGTACCACACGTAGGACTTCTGGTCGAGCGTCAGCGGGGTGAGCGTCAGGTGCAGCGCGTCGGTGCTGCCGGCCAGCCCGCCGCCGAGCTGCGCGCCGTTGAAGATCGCGTCGTCGTACAGCGTCTGCATCACCCGGCCGAGCATCTGGTGCTGGGTGACCTGGTCGCCGCCCCACGCCGTGAACAGGTATCGCAACAGCAGCGCCATCGGCGGTTTACGGGTGCGCAGCGGGCTGCCGGCGACCGGCTCGACGCGCACCGGCGGCCGGTTGCGCGACGCCGGGTCCTCCGCGATCTCGTACAGGAAGATGGTGAGCTTGGGCGTCGGGTACTGCACCGGCTCGGAGAGATCGTTGAGTTCGGCCGCGATGCCCATCGGGCTGAGCGCGGCGTTCAGCACGTCGCGCAGCGTCGTGGACACGTCCGCGATGACGTTGTGATCCCCCATGAACGGCCCCCCGAGTGCCGGCGTCCTGCACCCGGAACGGTAGGACCGCGTGGGCACCCGGGGCGCCGATGAAATCCCTAGTCGGCTCCCTGGGGTATCTGCCCGATCATGTGGGCCAGCTCGGCCCGGGACCGCACGCCGACCTTGCGGAAGACGCTGCGCAGGTGGAACTCGATCGTCTTCGGGCTGACGTAGAGCGCGCCGGCCGCCTCCCGGTTCGTGGCGCCGTGGCCGACCAGCAGCGCCACCTTCCGCTCCTGCAGCGTGAGGCCCGCGATAACCGGCGCCGGCGCGGCCGGGGCCCACGCGCCGCCCGGCAGCGCACGCCGGGCCCGGTCCGCCCAGGGACGCGCGCCGAGCCGGTCGAACGTGGCCGCGGCCGCGGCCAGCACCTCGGCCGCGCCGGGCCGGTCGTGCGCGACGCGCCACTCGCCGAGGCAGAGCTCCGTGCGGGCCCGGTCGAACACCGGCAGGTCCCGCGCCAGCGCCGCGGCGAACGCGTCCTCGGCCCCGGCGGGCGGGGCGAGCAGCGCGGCACAGCGCGCGTCGTCCGCGCCGTGCTCGCGGTGCGCGGCCACGGCGCTGCGGGCCACGTCCCGGTGCCCGGCCGCGATCGCGGCCTCCACCAGGTCGGGCAGCCAGGAGAGGTCGGCCGGGCCGCCCCGGGTCAAACCCTGCAGCCGCGCGTACGCCGCCGCGTGCTCGCCCGCGCCCAGTGCCAGCAGGCCCTCCACCACGTCCACCGCCCGGCCCAGGCCGTCCAGCCGCCGGTGCGCGCAGACGTCCCGGAACCGCTCCAGCGTGGCCGCGCACTCCGCGTGGTCGCCGCGCGCCGCCGCGACCTGGGCCAGCGTGAGCAGCGCCGCCGCGCCGTCCGTCGCCTGACCGAGCTCGTCGGCCAGGTCGGCCGCCTCGGCCGCGAGCGCCCGCGCCCCGTCCCAGTCGCCGGTGTAGCGGTGCAGCTCCGCGCAGAGCGCCAGCAGCGACGGCAGGATCCCGTACGCGGACAGGTCCCGGGCCCGGCCGAGCGACTCGAACGCCAGCCGCGCGGCCGCCTCCCGCTCCCCGAACGCGGCCAGCACCGCCGGCGCGGTCACCCAGAGCACCCGCCACCAGGTCACCGGCGCGTCCGCGTCGGTGACCACCCGGTCCAGCGCGGCCCGGCGATCGGCCAGCACCCGCCGGGCCTCGTCCAGCGCGCCGCCGCGGGCCAGGATCGCGGCGTGCTGCACCGCGCACAGGTCGCGCAACCCCGGTGCGCCGTTCGCCGCGATCTGCCGGGCCTGCTGCGCCGCGACCGTGGCGCCGTGCGGCGCGCCGGCCAGCCAGGACGCCTCCGCCGCGTCGAGCAGCATCAGCACGGCCGCGTCCGGGTCGTTGTCCCGCACCCGCACGGCCTCGCGGATCAGCAGCCGGTACGCCTGGGCGGGGCAGCCGCGCCGGTACTCCACGCGCGCGGCCAGCGCCTGCACGTTCGCCCGCACCCAGACGTCGTCGCCGAGCCGGCGGGCGCCCTCGAGCACCTCGTCGGCCGCGACCGCGACGCCGGCCGCCTGCCACAGTTCCGCGGTGCGCACGCACCGCTGCGCCCGGGTCCGGCCGTCCTCACTGAGCTCCGCGGCCCGCTGCATGAGCTGCGCGGCGTCGCTGACCGCGGCCGTACCGACGGACGTCCGGGCCGCGCGCTCCAGCTCCGCGGCCGTCTCCTCGCCGGGCCCGAGCGCGGCGCAGCCCAGGTGCCGGGCCCGGGTGCCACCGGACGTCACGGCCGCGATCGCCCGGTGCACGGCGCGCCGGTGCGCGACCGAGGCCTCGTGGTACGCGACCGCGCGCAGCAGCGGATGCCGGAACGTGACGCCGCCCGCGCCCAGGTCGATGACGCCGTGCGTCTCCGCGGACTCCAGCGCCGCGGCCGGCAGCCCCTGCGCGTCCAGCACGGCCAGCACCGCCGGCAGCCCGATCTCCCCGGCGGCCGCGGCCACCACCAGCGCGGCGCGCTCGACCGGTCCGAGCGGCGCCAGCCCGGGCAGCAGCGCCCGGTGCGTCGCACCGCCGACCGGTGGCGGATCGGGCAGCGGGTCGGTGCCGGCGCGCTGGCCCGGGGTCAGCACGCCGGGCAGCTCGGCCAGCGCCAGCGGTACGCCACCGGCGGCCGCGACCAGGCGGTCCGCGACAGCCGGCACGATCGGGTCCGCGCTCGCGCGGCGCAGCAGCTGCCGGCTGGCCGCCGCGTCCAGCGGCGGGATCCGGTACGTGGGCACGCCGCAGTCGTCCTCGTCCAGGCATTCCCGGCCGGAGGCGAGGATCACGCCGACCGGCACCGTGCCCGCGCGCCGGGCCGCGAACAGCAGCGCGGCCTGCGAGGTCTCGTCCCACTGGTGCACGCCGTCCACCAGGACCAGCACCGGTACGTCGTCGGCCGCGGCCGCGAGCAGGCTGAGCGTGCCGGCCGCGATCGCGAAGACGTCGTCGGTGGACTCCGCGGAGACCGCGAGCCCGGCCGAGAGCGCGGTGCGCTGCCGTTGCGGGATGCGCGGCAGCAGCGGCAACAGCGGCCGGAGCAGGCCGTGCAGCCCGGCGAACGGCAGGCCGGTCTCGGCCGGCACCCCGGCGGCGGTGAGGACCCGCAGATCGTGCGCGCGGTCCGCGGCGTACCGCAGCAGCGCGGTCTTGCCCATGCCGATGTCACCGGTGAGCATCAGGCTGCCGCCGGCCCCCGCGCGCAGTTCGTCAATGACGGTGCCGAGTAACCGGCATGCCGTTTCTCGCCCGAAAAGTTCTACTCCCCCCGAAAGCATGAGAACGATTCTAATGAGATCGGTGCAACCACCCCGGAGCCGCGGAGATCCACATATTCCGGAACGCATCCTTACCGTTACGCAGGGCATCCAAGGGCGTCACCCGGACCACCCCAGGTGCGACATATGGGCTGCTCACGCCTTTGCTTGCGCGGGGTTAAGCAATTACTCCGCATTCACTGTGTCCAATCTTTTACATGCTGAGAGCGTCGCCCTTAGATCATTTACCGCCTCCGGCGCGCCCATTGTGATCACTGATCCCAGGGACGATCCTGGGGATTTCATCGGTCCACGATGGAGGCCGGCGTGTCGGTGGTCAGCGGCGCCGGCGCGGACTCGGCGATCAGCCGCCGGTCCGCGGTGTAGAGCGCGACGCGGTGCCCGGTCCTCGTGCCGAGTTGTCGCAGCAGGGGGCCGACCTCGTCCCACGACCGGTGCGTGGCCGCGAAGCCGCGTAGCTCCTCGTGCACGGCCTTGTCGTCGGCGAGGGAGCGGCCCTGCTGTCGTGCGATGGCCTGGGTGGTGGTCTTCACCGCCGGCCAGGCCGTGCCGGTGACCGCGCAGACGGCCACCAGCGTCGAGGTGGCCAGCAGCCGCACCAGGATGCTGCGGTGCAACGGGACCGAGTGGCGGCGGCCCATCAGGCGCCGCCGATCCGGCGGAGGCCGGCCGGGTCCGGCGGTGTCACCGACCGGCGCGGCAACCCGCGGACGCGGGCCGTCAGCACGCGCGAGCTGTACGGTTCCGCCGGGTAGTCGTCCACGGCGACCAGCACAGATGCACTCACGCCGGGCACTATAGGCGGATCATGTCGCTGATGTCGCCATGCGAATCGTTGTCGTCGGCCAACAGGTTCCTGACTCCTCGCCGTGAGGATCGCTGCGATGAAAACACGCATCGCACTCATGCTCATCGCGGTGGCGGTGACGGCGGCGGCCGGTGGCGCGCTGCTGATCTGGAACACCCAGCGCGATGTCGCCCCGGACCCGGCGGCCGACGCCGTCACGGCCGCGACCGCGCAGGTCGTCCGCACCGATCTGAGCGACACCCGCACGCTGCAGGGCACGCTCGGTTTCGGTGCCTCCCGGCCGGTCAAGGGCCATGGCGGGACGGTCACCTGGCTGCCGGCGGCCGGCGCGACGATCACGCGCGGTGAGCCGCTGTTCCGGGCGGACGACCGGCCGGTGACCCTGCTCTACGGCGAGGTGCCGCTGTTCCGCGAGCTCCGGGACCCGCTGTCGACCGGGCAGGACGTGCGGGTGGTCGCGAACAACCTGAGTGCGTTCGGCTACACGGTCGGCAGTCTCGGCGGGAACCCGCAGGCGCCGCGCTACACCGAGACATTGATCCTCGCGGTCAAGGCCTGGCAACACGACACCGGCCGCACCGCCAACGGTGTGATCAACCCGGCCGACTTCGTGGTGCTGCCCGGCGAGGTCCGCGTCGACTCGCTGTCCGCGCAGACCGGCGACGCCGCCGCGGCACCACTGATGTCGGTGACGCCGACGACGAAGGTCATCTCGATGGACGTCGAGGCCGCCGACCTGACCGTCGCCAAGGTCGGCGGCGCGGTCACGGTGACGCTGCCGGACGGGAAGACGGCCCCGGGCCGGATCACGGACATCAGCGCCACGCCGCAGCAGGCGGCGACTGCCGTGCAGGCACCGGACACGTCCACGGCCATGATCAAGCTCGACGATCCCGGCGCGCTCACCGCGTTCGAGTCCGGGACGGTCAGCGTGGACGTCGTCTCCCGGACCGTCCGGGACGTGCTGGCCGTGCCCGTCGGGTCGCTGCTGGCGCTGGCCGAGGGCGGGCACGCGGTCCAGCTCGCCGACGGCACGCTCGTCGCGGTCGAGACCGGCATGTTCGCCGGCGGCCTGGTCGAGGTCAGCGGCCCCGGCCTGGCCGAGGGTCAGACGGTGGTGACCACGTCGTGACCGCGGTCATCGAGGTCCGGGACGCGCGGATGGACCATCCCGGCGGCGTCACCGCGCTGCACGGCGTCTCGATCACCATCGAGGCCGGCGAGTTCGTCGGCATCGTCGGCCCGTCCGGCTCCGGAAAATCCACTCTGCTCAACATCATGGGTACGCTCGACCGCCCCACCTCCGGCACCGTGCACCTGCACGGCGAGGACGTCGCCACGCTCAGCGACCGGCGGCTCTCCGCGCTGCGCGGCCGCGCGCTCGGCTTCGTGTTCCAGCAGTGCCACCTGACCGACGGGCTGACCGCGGCCGAGAACGTCGCCACCGGGCTGCTCTACGCGGGCGTGCCCCGCCGGCACCGGCGCGCGACCGCGCTCGCGGCGCTGGAACGCGTCGGGCTCGGGCATCGCACCGGCCACCGCGCGCATCAGCTCTCCGGCGGTGAGAAGCAGCGGGTCGCGATCGCCCGCGCGCTGGTCAACGATCCGGCGCTGGTACTGGCGGACGAGCCGACCGGCGCACTGGACACCCGGAACGGGCAGGCCGTTCTGGACCTGCTCCGCCGCCTGCACGAGGAGGGCACCACCATCGCCGTCATCACCCACGACCGGGACATCGCCGCGCGCCTCCCCCGCCGCATCGAGATCCTCGACGGCCGCGTGGTCAGCGACGCGCGCACCCCGGCAGCCGCCGCGCCCACGGTCGTGCTGCCCGCCGTCGACCGGACGCGCCGATGAGCCGGCACGACAGCCGGGACCTGACCCGGCCGGCCCGGCTCTCCCCGCGCGACCTGCTCTCCCTGGGCCTGGTCGGGATCCGCACCCGGATGGCCCGCGCCGCCCTGTCCGCGCTCGGCATCTCCATCGGCATCGCGACCATCATCGTGGTCACCGGCATCCCCGCGTCCAGTCAGCGCGCGCTCGCGGAGGAACTGTCCCGGCTCGGCACCAACCTCCTGCAGGCGGTGCCCCGCGACCCGGACAGAGGACAGTTCCCGCAGAACGCCGTCGAGACGGTCGCCAGGATCGGCCCGGTCTCCGGCGTCAGCGCGGTGGCGAACGTGCACAGCACGGTACGCCGTTCGGACGCGGCCGACGACCACTCCGGCACCGGCCTGACCGTGCTGGCCGGGCGCCTCGACCTGCTCCCCGTGCTCGACGCGCGGATGGGTCAGGGCAGCTGGCTGTCGCCCGCGACCGAGAAGTACCCGGCGGTCGTGCTCGGCGCGGTCTCCGCGGCCCGGCTCGGCATCACCTCGGTCGTCATCGACGGGACCGCTCCACAGATCCTGATCGGTGACCGGTTCTTCACCGTCGTCGGCATCCTCGCCGCCACGCCGACCTCACCGGACATCGACCGGTCGGTGCTGGTCGGCTGGCCCGCCGCGGCCACCTACCTGGGCTTCGACGGCCACCCCACGGTCGTCTACGTACGGTCCCGGGAGGACGCGGTCGAGGCGGTCCGCGCGGTGCTGCCCGCGACCATCGACCCGGAGAGCCCGGGCGGTGTCCAGGTCAGCCGCCCGTCCGACGCGCTCACCGCCAAACGTGCCGCGGATTCCACGTTCTCGTCGCTGTTCCTCGGTCTCGCCGCGGTCGCCCTGCTGGTCGGCGGCATCGGCGTCGCCAACACCATGGTGATCTCGGTGCTGGAGCGCCGCGCCGAGATCGGCCTGCGCCGCGCGCTCGGCGCCAGCCGGGGCCAGATCCGCGGCCAGTTCATGACCGAGTCCACCGCGCTGGCCCTGCTCGGCGGCCTGGCCGGCGTCACGCTCGGCCTGCTCGCCACGGTCGGTTACGCCACGGTCCAGGGCTGGCCGGTGGTCGTTCCGCTCTCCTCGGTCGCGTCCGGTCTCGGCGGCGCGCTGCTCGTCGGCGTGCTGGCCGGCCTCTACCCGTCCGTGCGCGCGTCCCGGATGACCCCGACCGCCGCGCTCGCCACCTGAGCGCACATCCCACGTGCCGGGGCGTGGCATCGCGGTGTCCCGTAAGGTCGCGGCGTGTTCGCGTACGAGGTGGGCGCCGGCCGCCCGGTGGTGCTGATTCATGGGTTCGGGCTCGATCATCGGAGCCTGCTGCCGCTGGAGGCGACGTTCACCCGGGTGGGTGGCTGGCGGCGGATCTATCTCGACCTGCCCGGGGCCACCGGGTCGCCGGCCGGCGATGTGGCCGGCTCGCAGGAGGTGGCGGACGCGGTGGTCGCCGAGATCCGCGGGCGGCTCGGTGAGGAACCGTTCGCGGTGCTGGGGTGTTCGTTCGGCGGGATGATCGCCCGCCACGTCGCCCATGAGCTGCGGCCGCGGGTGCTCGGGCTGGCGACCCTGGTCGGCGTCTTCGTCGCCGCGCACGACCGCCGGGCCGTGCCGCCCCGCACGGTGCTGCGACGGGATCTCGACGTGGCGGCGCTGCTCGGGCCCGCGGTCACGCAGTACCGGGAGGACGCCGTGGTCGAGTCGGTGGACGACGCACGGGCGTTCCTGGAGTACCTGCTGCCCGGGCTTGACGGCGCCGATCAGCGCGCCCTGGAGCTCGTCGCGCGGCGCTACTCGCTCGACCGGGAACCGGAGGACGCGCACCCGGAGCCCTTCCGGCAGCCGGCACTGCACGTCACGGGCCGGCAGGACCACGTCGTCGGGTACGCCGACGCCTGGCGCCGGGTCGAGCACTACCCGCGTGCGTCGTTCGTGACGCTCGACGCGGCCGGGCACAACCTGATGTTCGAACAGCGGCAGCTGTGCGCGGCCCTGGTCGCCGACTGGCTGGAGCGGATCCGGCGGGACGCCTGACCTTCGAAAGTTTCGGTCTCTTATCGGCAGAATCCACATATCGCAGGCAGTGAGCATTGACGTTGTTCGCTGCGTTGCTTAGCGTGCGATGCGGTCGCTTTCGGGGAGAATTCCGGAACTTTGACAGGGAGGGGTCTCGATGAGGAGGAACCGTGTCGCCGTGGCCGCGATGGCGGTCGTGGTGCTCGCCGGCGGCTGGACCGCGCCGGCGCAGGCGGGCGGGCGGGAGGACACGCTGCGGAAGGCGGCGCCGCACGGGCTGCGGATCGGCACCGCGGTGGCCGGCGGCGGGCACCACCTGGAGCAGGAGTACCCGGATCCGTTCACCGCGGACCGGGCGTACCGGCGGGTGCTGGCACAGCAGTTCAGCTCGGCGAGCCCGGAGAACCAGATGAAGTGGGAGTTCATCCATCCCGGGCGGCACGAGTACCGGTTCGGGCCGGCGGACGCGATCGTGCGGTTCGCGCGGCAGAACGGGCAGGCGGTGCGCGGGCACACGCTGCTCTGGCACAGCCAGAACCCGGCGTGGCTGACCGAGGGCACGTTCACCAAGGCGGAGCTGCGGGCGATCCTGAAGGACCACATCCTCACCGTGGCCGGACGGTACCGCGGGCAGATCCACCAGTGGGACGTGGCCAACGAGATCTTCGACGACAACGGCGCGTACCGGCAGGAGAACATCTTCATCCGGGAGCTCGGGCCGGGCATCGTCGCGGACGCGTTCCGGTGGGCGCACCGGGCCGACCCGCACGCGCAGTTGTTCCTCAACGACTACGGCGTGGACTGGCCGGGTGCGAAGGTGGACGCCTACGAGGCGCTGGCCCGGCAGTTGCTCGCGGACGGCGTACCGCTGCACGGTTTCGCCTCCCAGGCGCACCTGAGCACGCGGTATCCGGCGCCGGACCAGCTCCGGACCGTACTGCAGCGCTTCGACGACCTCGGTCTGCACACCGCGATCACGGAGCTGGACGTGCGGATGGACCTGCCGGAGGGCGGCGTGCCGACCGCGGAGCAGCTGGCCACGCAGGCGACGTACTACACGACCGTGCTGGACGCGTGCCTCGCGGTCGACGGCTGCAACTCGTTCACGATCTGGGGCTTCACGGACAGGTACTCGTGGGTGCCGCACTTCTTCCCGGCCGAGGGCGCCGCGACCGTGATGTGGGACGACTTCCGGCGCAAACCCGCCTACTACGCGCTGCGGGACACGCTGGCCGCGGCGTAACCCGGGACGGGCATCAGCGGGTCCCACCGTCGCCTCGCCGGCGACGGTGGGACCCCGCCCCTGTTACCCGAACGCGGGTCTGCCGGGGCGCGCCGGCCCGGTCGTACGCTGGCCGCCGTGAACGAACATGTGACCAGGCCACGGGCGCTGACCTGGGCGGTCGTGCTGCTGATCGTGAGTGCGGTGCCGTGGACGCTGGTGTTCCTGGACAACACGGTGGCCGCGGTGCGCGAACCGGTCTACGGCGGGTCCGAGGGCGGGCTGCTGCTGCTCAACCTCGGCTACCTCGGCCTGGTCCTGACGCTGCCCGGCGGGCGTCGGGGCGCGCTGTGGACGGTCACCGTGGGCACGGTCCTGTTCGACGTGGCGATGGCGGCCGGCACGGTGACGCTGTTCGCCGAGGGCCAGGCGGCGGTCGCGCTGCTCAGCCTCTTCACGATCCTCACCTCCGGCGCCGGCCTGGTCCTGCTGTGGAGCCCGGCGGCCCGCGACCACCTGGAGTTCCGCCGCGCGCGCTGAGCCCCCGCGGCCGACAGCGAGCGTCGGCCGTCAGCGAGCGTCGGCCGTCAGCGGCCGTCAGCGGGCGTCGGCCGTCAGCGGGCGTCCAGGCGGGCGACGCGGCGTTTGCCGGCGGTCCGGCGATAGCTGGCGTCGAGCAGTTCCGCGACCTCGGCCCAGTCGGTGCCGTCGTCGAGGTCGACGCCGACCCAGCCGGCCGGGCCCAGGTAGGCGGGCAGGTAGCCGCGGTCGCCGCCCAGCAGCGCGGCGCGGTCGTCCGGGTCTGCGAGCACCAGCAGCGACCGCTCGTGCTGCACCCACTCGCCGTCCACCTTCAGCGAGCCGCCGTAGTAGGCGAAGACCTTGGTCGTGTAGAACGCCGGATGGCCGTGCGAGATCTTCTCCGCCGCGTCCGGGAACGCGAGCGCGATCTCCCGCACCCGCCGCAGCAGCGGATCGGCGTCGTCGAACATGATCGGATGCGTCATGCCCCACAGTGTGCCGGGGCGTGATGTCGGTTTGGGCGGGAGTCGCCACAATCGACGGTTCCGTAACGGCCCGGGACGCGCGAAGCATGGCGGTGACAGCGGCGTAAAGGGAGGCAACGATGCCAGCCAATCGCGCGGTGATCTATCAGGGGCCGGGGCAGGTCGGGATCCGGGAGATCGACTACCCGGGGTACGAGTTGACGGACGGGCCCGGAGTCAACAAGGCGAACGTGGGGCGGCGGACGCCGCACGGCGTGATCCTGCGGACCGTGGCCAGCAACATCTGCGGCAGTGACCAGCACATGGTGCGCGGGCGGACCACCGCGCCGGAGGGGCTGGTGCTCGGGCACGAGATCACCGGCGAGGTGGTCGACGTCGGGCCGGACGTGGAGTTCATCAGGGTCGGCGACATCTGCTCGGTGCCGTTCAACATCGCCTGCGGGCGGTGCCGCAACTGCAAGGAGGGCAAGACCGGCGTCTGCCTGAGCGTCAACCCGGACCGGCCCGGCTCGGCGTACGGGTACGTCGACATGGGCGGCTGGGTCGGCGGCCAGGCCGAGTACGTGATGGTGCCGTACGCGGACTGGAACCTGCTGCGGTTCCCGGACCGGGACCAGGCGCTGGAGAAGATCCTGGACCTGGCGATGCTGGCCGACATCTTCCCGACCGGCTACCACGGGTGCGTCAGCGCGGGCGTGACCACCGGCTCCACGGTCTACATCGCGGGTGCCGGACCGGTCGGGCTGGCCGCGGCCACGTCCGCCTGGCTGCTCGGCGCGGCCGTCGTGATCGTCGGTGACCTGAACGAGGAGCGGCTGGAGCAGGCGCGCAGCTTCGGGTGCGAGACCGTGAACGTGGCCGACGGCGACCCGGCCGAGCAGGTGCAGCAGATCCTCGGCCGGTCCGCGCCGGCGATCGGGCAGCCGCTGGTCGACGCGGCCGTCGACGCGGTCGGGTTCGAGGCGCGCGGCCACGGGGCCGACGCGCGCACCGAGATGCCGGCCACCGTGCTGAACTCGCTGATGGACCTCACCCGCGCCGGTGGTGCGATCGGCGTGCCCGGGCTCTACGTGACCGGCGACCCCGGCGGCGTGGACGAGGCCGCACGGGTCGGGTCGCTGTCGCTGCGGCTCGGGCTCGGCTGGGCGAAGTCGCACTCGTTCGTGACCGGCCAGTGCCCGGTGATGAAGTACAACCGGGGCCTGATGATGGCGATCCTGCACGACCGGGTGCGGATCGCGGAGAACGTGAACGCGACCCCGATCCCGCTGGACCAGGCCGCCCGCGGCTACCAGGACTTCGATCGGGGCGCGGCCCGCAAGTACGTCCTCGACCCGCACGGCATGTGCGGCTCCCGCGCCTGAGTCACGCGGCGGTCGTGGCGCCCACCCGGGGCCACGACCGCCGCGCTCCGGCCCCGACACGTCGGCCGTCACAGGTCGACTGTCGCACCGCACCGGCTGTCGCACCGCATCGGCCGGAAGAGCCCCGGAAGTTCCGGTGACCAGCAGTCGCACCATCTGACATTCACGCACTTGAATGCATCGATAGTGCTCCGTAACGTCGGCCCGGCGACCGGCGCGCCCCGCGCACGGCGGGGAGGAGTGCGGAGTGAGGACGGCAGCACTGGCGACGGTCATCCTGATGCTCAGCGCCACGGCGGCGACCGCCGCGACACCCACGGACGACACCGGCACGGTACGCGGCCGGTGGTCGATGGGCGGCCACGACCTGGCGAACAGCCGCTCCAACCCGGGCGAGCGGGTCCTCGGCCCGCGGACCGCCGGGCGGCTCGCGGTCGACTGGACCGCGACCACCGCCGGGGACGTCTCGGCCACGCCGGCGGTGGCCGACGGCGCCGTCTACGTCCCGGACTGGGGCGGCACGCTGCAGAAACTCGACGCGCGCACCGGCGCGGTGCGGTGGACCCGGTCGGTGCCGGAGCTGTCCGGCGTGGCCGGCACGTTCTCCCGGACCAGCCCGGTCGTGCACGGCGACACCGTCTACCTCGGCACGCAGGCCGGCGCCGTGCTGCTCGCGCTCGACGCCCGCACCGGTGACCTGCGCTGGCGTACCGCGACGGACCCGCACCCGCAGGCGATCCTCACCTCGTCGCCGGTGATTCACGACGGCGTGCTCTACCAGGGCGTGTCGTCGCTGGAGTTCCTGCTCGCCGGCGACCCGGCGTACGACTGCTGCACGTTCCGCGGCAGCCTGGTCGCGGTCGACGCGCGCACCGGCGCGGTCCGCTGGAAGTCGCACACGCTGCCGGACCAGGGCCCGGGCGGCGATGTCTTCAGCGGCGCGTCCGTCTGGGGCAGCACGCCGACCGTCGACCCGCGCAGCGGCACGGTCTTCGCCGGCACCGGCCAGAACTACTCGGTGCCGGACAGCGCCCGGGAATGCCAGGACAACGGGGGTACGCCCGCCGAGTGCCTGCCGGCGTGGAACGCGAAGGACTCGATCGTCGCGTTCGACCTGCGCACCGGGCGGATCAAGTGGTCGACCGGGCCGGAGCGCTTCGACGAGTGGAACCTCGGCTGCGTGCCCGGCTTCCCGCCGAACAACTGCCCGAACCCCGGACCGGACCACGACACCAGCGACGGTACGCACCTGTTCACCCTGCCCGGCAAGCACGGAGAACCACGGCCGGCGGTCGGCGCCGGGCAGAAGAGCGGCGAGTTCTGGATGCTCGACGCCGCGACCGGGGAGATCATCTGGAGCGCGTCGGTCGGCCCCGGCTCGGTCCTCGGCGGCATCGAGTGGGGCACGGCCACGGACGGGCGGCGCATCTACTTCGCGGAGACGAACAACGACCGCGTCCCGTACACGCTGCCGGACGGCCGGACGATCGACTACAGCTCGTTCGGCGCGCTGGACGTGGCGACCGGCCGGGTGCTGTGGCAGGTGCCGGAGCCGCACGGCGGGCTGGCGGTCGGCCCCGCCACGGTCGCGAACGGCGTCGTCTACCACGGCGCGCTCAACGGGTACATGTACGCGCTGGACGCCGCGACCGGCGCGGTGCTGTGGGAGTTCCAGGGCGCGGGCGCGTCGAACGCCGGACCGGCCGTCGTGGACGGACGGCTCTACTGGGGCAACGGCTACCAGCGGCTCGGCGCGGCCAGCACCACGTTCTACTCCTTCGCGCTGCCCCGGCCGTGAGCACGACCCGGCCGTGAGCACGACCCGGCCGTGCACGCGACCCGGCCGTGCACGCGACCCGGCCGTGCACGCGACCCGACCGTGAACGCGACCCGGCCGTGCGCGGACTCCCGGGGCGGGCCGGAACCCGGCCCACCCCGGGGGGGTGGTCAACGGCTGGCCCGCAGGCCCCGCAGCGTGAAGTCGAGGCGGCGGCGGTAGTCGTCGCGGGTCTGGCGGTCGCAGGCCCGGATGATCGCGCCGCGTTCCAGGATCAGCTGCACCAGGTCCTCCGGCGTGATGTCCGCGCGCACCACGCCGGCCGCCTGCGCGTCGGCCAGCAGCCGCCGGCCGACCTCGCAGGACCGGTCGAACAGCGTGGTCAGCGGCGCCGAGTCGGGCAGCACCCGCATCAGCACGTCGTTCGCGGCCGGCTCGTCGAACTGCAGCAGCCAGGTGCGCAGCAGGTACTCCTCGAACCGTTCCAGCGGCCCGTCGAGCGCCTCGACCGCGTCGATGATCTCGCCGATCCGCGCGGCGACGAGCTCGTCGACGACCGCGTCGATCAGCCCGCGCCGGCTGCCGAACCGGTGGTAGATCGTGCCCTTGCTGACCCCGGCGGCCCGCGCCACGTCGTCCAGCGGCACGGTCAGCCCGCCGGTGCGGAACGCGTCGATGGCGGCCCGGCGGATGCCCTCGATGTTCCGCCGGGCGTCCGACCGCAGCGACGTCATGCCGGGGTGGCGGCGCGGTCCTGCCAGCTCACGTCGAGCGCGTGCCGGAACGTCTCCAGCGGCTGGGCACCGGAGACCGCGCGCTTGCTGTCGAAGACGAAGAACGGCACGCCGGTGATCCCGTACTGCCGGGCCTGCCGCAGATCGGCCTGGATCTCCTTCTCGTACCCCTTGGTCTCCAGCGTTTTGATCGCCTCGTCCCGGTCCAGGCCGAGCTCGACCGCGAGGTCGGCCAGCACGGTGTGGTCGGAGACGTCGAGGCCGTCGGTGAACTCGGCCTTGAACATCCGCTTGACGGCGTCGATCTGCCGGCCGTGCGCGTCGGCCAGGTGGATGATCCGGTGCGCGTCCATGGTGTCGGCCATGAGCGCCTTCTCGAACCGGTAGTCCAGGCCGACCTCGGCACCGCGCGAGGCGATCTGCGCGTGCGACGCGTCCAGCTGCGCCTTCGGCAGGCCGAGCTTCGCCACCACGTAGTCGTCCGCGGGGACCGCCCGCGTGATGCCCGGGTGCAGCTGGAAGCTGCGGTAGCGGACCCGCACCGACGAGCCGTGCGGGAACTGCGCGATCGCCTGCTCCAGCACGCCGTGGCCGAGGTAGCAGAACGGGCACACGACGTCGCTCCAGACGTCGATCACGATCGGCTCCGCGGCCGCGCCGAACACGCTCGCGCTCATCAGGCGCACACTCCGTCCACGTCACAGACCGCGGCGTCGTCCGCGGGCTCCAGCATGATCAGGGCCGGGGGCGCGACGGTCTCCGCGTCCTCCGGGACGTCGTCGAGAACGTCCGTCGCTGTACTTGACTCCATGGTCAAGAAGCCTGCACCCAACTTGACGCCGCCGTCAAGATTGTGTGACGTGGAACCACGGCCCGCGCCCGTGCGACGCGGGACCGGCAGGGAGGCCCCCCGGGGCCGACCGGTGCCCGCGGGAGCACCGGCGGCCGAGCCGCCGGGAGCGGGACATGTCAATGCACCTGGATCGCGCCCGACGGGCAGCGGTTGACCGCGTCCTCCACCACGCGGCGCGCGTCCTCCGGCGGTGTCTCGTCGCGCAGGATCACCATGGCCTCGTCCTGGTCCTGGTCGAAGATCGCCGGCGCGGTGAGCACGCACATGCCGGCGCCGATGCAGCGGTCACGGTCCGCGGTGACCTTCATGACCAGGCCACCGGCAGTTCGGCCGGGCCGCGCACCACCGAGTCCGACTTCCAGTCGACCTCGGCGAGCGGCACCGCCAGACGCAGCGACGGTACGCGGGTGGCGAGCCTGCCGAGCACCGCGGCCAACTCCATGCGCGCGATGTGCTGGCCCACACAGGCGTGCGCGCCGTGCCCGAAGCCCAGATGCGGGCCGGGCCGGCGGGCCGGGTCGAACGTGTCGGCGTCCGGCAGCAGCTCGGGATCGCGGTTGCCGGCCTGGATCGCGACGACCACGAAGTCACCCGCGGCGATCTTCTGCCCGTGCAGTTCGGTGTCCTCGACGGCCTGGCGCAGCAGGCCGACGCCGGCCGACAGGTAGCGGACCAGCTCCTCGCCGGTGGCGGCGGACAGTGCCGGGTCCTTGCACAGCGTCTCCCAGTACGCGCGGTGGCCGAGCAGCAGCACCAGGCCGTACGTGATCATCGAGGCGGTGGTGTCGAAGCCCGCGACCAGCAGCGCCGCGTTCATCCGGACCAGCTCCTCGTCCGTCAGCGGCCGGTCGCTGTCCGCGCTGTGCCGGATCATGCGGCTGAGGACGTCGTCGCCCGGCGCGGCGCGGCGCCGCGCGACCTGCTCCATCAGGTACCCGAACAGCGGCGCGAGCGCGGCCTGCAGCTGCGCCGGCGTGGTGTTCGTGCCGAACAGCGTGTAAGCCGCGTCCTGGAGCAGGTGATACTTCTCCGGCGGTACGCCGATCAGCTCCGCGATGACGCCGGTGGTGATCGCGGTGGAGAACTCCCGGTGCAGCGGGAACGGCTCCGGTGAGGCGAGCATCCGGTCGATCGCCTCGTCCGTGATCCGCGCGACCATCGGCTCCATCTCACCCAGCCGGCGCGCGTGGGTGACCTGCGGCGCGAAGTTGCGCCGGATCCGGACGTGCTCCGGCCCGTCCATCTGCGAGAAGCCCCCGATCGGGGCATTCGGGTCGAAGCCGCTGATGACGTGCGCCGCCATGCCGGCGCGGGTGGAGAAGCGGCGCCCGTCGCCGAGCACCTCCCGGATCGTGCGGTAGTCGGACACCAGCCACGCGTCCAGGCCGGTCGGCGTCGCCACCCGGGTGATCCGCTCACCGTCCCGCAGGTCGGCATAGGCGGGCGGCGGATCGAACGGATGGGTGCGCTCCTGCGGCAGCGGCATCATGGGCAGCGTCGTCATCACAAACCCCCCGAGATCATCACAGCGCGTAGTCAATGCCGACCGTACGCTTATTCGACCAAGGTCGATATGCCATGTTGCCGGGCCCCCTGCCCGAGCGCGCCGTCGTGGACGTGGACGACTTCCGGTCGCGGACGGTCGAGCACCTCGACGTAGCCGGCCACGACGGCCTCGCGCCGCGCCGCCGTGACGGTGCGGAAAGGTTCGGGTGACCGGCGGCGGGACCGGTGCCCGCGGGAGCACTCGGGACGCGACCACGCCGGGCGTGGGAAGATCATATTTTGGTCTGTGACGGCGGAGGCGCTGGTGGAGCTGAGCACGGTCGAGTGGGTCGTGCTCGCGGGGGCAGCGTGCCTGATCGGGTTCGCGAAGACGGGGGTCGGCGGGGTCGCGGGCGTGGCGGTGGCCGCGTTCGCGACGGTGCTGCCGGCCAAGGAGTCGACGGCGGCGATCCTGGTGCTGCTGATCGTGGGCGACGTGCTGGCGGTGGCGCTGTACCGCAAGCACGCGGACTGGCGGCTGCTGGTCCGGCTGCTGCCCGCGGTGGTGCCGGGGCTGGTGCTCGGCGCGTGGTTCGTGCACGTCGTCGATCAGGCGGTGATGCGGCGGTCGATCGCGGTCATCCTGCTGGTGATGGTGGCGCTCCAGCTGTGGACGTCCCGGCGCCGGCACGAGGCGGCGTCAGCGGCGGAGGCAGCCTCAGCGGCGGAGGCAGCGTCAGCGGCGGAGCCGGCAGCCGTGTCCGGCACCGAGCCGGCGAGCACGGACGGAACCACACCGGCGACGGCGAACGGCGAGACGTCGACACCCGCGAGCGGCGGCACGTCGGCGGAGGCCCACGGCCGGGCGGCGTGGCGGCAGCGGGTGGAGGCGGCCGTGGTCGGGACGGTGGCGGGGTTCGCGACGATGACGGCGAACGCGGCCGGCCCGGTGATGACGCTGTACCTGCTGCTGTCCGGGCGGACCGTGATGCAGTTGCTCGGCACCGGCGCCTGGTACTTCCTGCTGGTCAACGTGACCAAGGTGCCGTTCAGCGCGGGCCTGGGCCTGTTCAGCGCGGACGCGCTGCTGATGGACCTGCTGCTGGTCCCGGCGCTGCTGGCCGGCGCGGCGGTCGGCTCGCTGGTCGCCCGCCGGATCTCGCTGCGGCTCTTCGGCGACGTGACGCTCGTGCTGACCTCCGTCTCCGCGGTCCTGCTCCTGCTGTGACCCGGGGCCCGCTCCGCCTCGCCACCACCGCCGTCCACGGGCTCCGCCGCTCCCGGCCCGCCCGAACGGTCATCGCCCGGCCGCCGCGAGCACCGCCGCCGGAGGCACGGGCGCCGCGGGCATGGACGCCGCGGGCATGGGCGCCGCGGGCGGGTCGGACCGGTGCACCGCTCGTAGCTCGTCGTCGTCCAGCAGGTACCGGTACGGGCAGAGTTCCGGCCCCGGTGCGCTGCAGGCTCCGCACGGCCGCCCGGGATCGACCACACACCGCTCGCCCGACCCACCGAGTTCCATGCGTCCAGACTGGCCGCACCGGACGCCGACGGTCAGGGTCCGAGGTCCCGTCCCGGCGATCCGTCGGACACCCACCCGAGTGTTTCGTAACCGACGCAACAGGTTCCCGTTCGGATGATCACAGCGTGGCAATTGTCGATTCATCAATGCTCCATAGCGTGTGACGTGCGCCAGAACGGCGCGTCCACGCTCTCGACAGGAGCCACCGCATGTCCATCAGGTCCCTCGGTCTCGCCGCCATCAGCGGCGCGGCCGTCACCGCGCTGCTCGCCGCCCCCGCGCTGGCCGGCACCCCGGTCGGCACCGTTCTCGCGGCCGGCAGCGACACCGCCGTCCCCGGCAGTTACATCGTCGTGCTCAAGGACAGCAGCACCGCCACCCCGGCCGGGATCGCCGGCAAGTTCGGCGGTGAGGTCGACCGGGTCTACGACCGGGCGCTGCGCGGGCTGGCCGGCCGGTTCAGCGCCAGCGAGGCGCGCCGGCTCGCGGCCGACCCGGCCGTCGCCCACGTCGAGCAGAACCAGCGCGTGCGGCTGGCCGCGACCCAGGCGAACCCGCCGAGCTGGGGCCTGGACCGCGTCGACCAGCGGAACCTGCCGCTGAACCGGTCGTACTCGTACCCGGCGAGCCCGGGTGTGCGGATCTACGTGGTGGACACCGGTGTGCGGATCTCGCACGCGGACTTCGGCGGGCGGGCGAGCAACGGTTACGACGCGGTCGACGGCGACGGCGTGGCGCAGGACGGCAACGGGCACGGCACGTTCGTGGCCGCGGTCGCGGCCGGCGCCTCGTACGGCGTGGCGAAGGACGCGTCGATCGTGGGCGTCCGGGTGCTGGACGACAACGGCTCCGGCACCACGGCCGGCGTGATCGCGGGCGTGAACTGGGTGACGGCCAACGCGGTCGCGCCGGCCGTGGCGAACCTCAGTCTCGGCGGCGGCGCCAGCACCACGCTGGACACCGCGGTGCGCAACTCGATCGCTTCCGGGGTCACGTACACGATCGCGGCCGGCAACAGCGGCGTGAACGCGGGCGGCACCTCGCCGGCGCGGGTCACCCAGGCGCTCACGGTCGGCGCCACGTCGAGCACGGACGCGCGCGCGTCCTGGTCGAACTACGGCAGCGTGCTGGACCTGTTCGCGCCCGGCGTGTCGATCACGTCGGCGTGGGCGGCGGGCGACACGGCCACGTACACCGGATCCGGCACGTCGTTCTCGGCACCGCACGTGGCCGGCGCGGCCGCGCAGTACCTGTCCGCGCACCCGGCGGCGAGCCCGGCGACCGTGCACGCCGCGATCGTGGGCAACGCGACGCCGAACGTGGTGTCGAACCCGGGCGCCGGCTCCCCGAACCGCCTGCTCTTCGTGGGCTGATGTCCGGAAATGCCCGGCCCCACCGGGGCCGGGCATCTTATTGATCCACCTGCATTCACCTATCGGTCGCCCGGATCACCTAGAGTCCACAGTCGATCACCCAGCCGCCGCCCCGGTCACCCCCTGACCGGAGTGGACGCTGCCCATCCACTGGAGGCTCTTGAATGCACCCACCTCGATCCCTCGCCGGGTTCGCCGTCGCCGCGTCGGCCGCGGCCGTGCTGGTCGCGGTCGCGCCGGCCGCGCCCGCGGCCGCTGCGCCGTCCAACGACCCCACCTGCAACACGATCGTCAACGGCACCCCGGCCGGCGCGGCCGGCCAGTCCGCCACCGGTTACGTGCTGAACGTGGGCGGCGCCAGCGAGCTCGCCAACATCCACACGCCGGCCGGCCAGACGCAGGCCGCGTTCCCGTACATAGTCGGCGCGGACACGGTGACCGCGGACGGTACGCCGGTCCGCCGCCAGACCGCGAACTTCAGCCTCACCCCGGACGACGCCAACGCCACGCCGCGCGCGGGCCAGGTCACGTCCGTCGACGGCGCGCAGACGTTCCCGGCGAGCACGTACACGGAGGACGTGCTCGCCACCCCCGCGCTGGGCGGCGTCATGCGGCTGCGCAGCGGTGTGCTGCTCGGCTACAGCTTCAAGGCGCAGGCCGGCAAGCACAGTGGCCTGCAGGTCACCTACACCGCGTTCCGGTCCACCGACGACGGTGCGACCTGGACCGGCGAGGACGCGGTCTTCAACATGGTGTCCAACTCGCTCGGCACCCGGGTGGCCGGTCAGCCGCTGGAGCTGGCCGACGGCACGATCCTGGTCACCGTCTACGGCACGTTCAGCGACGGCGTCAGCGACCGGGTGCAGCTGATGGCCAGCACGGACGGCGGGCGCACGTTCACCCGGCGGTCGATCATCGCGAACGGCAACGCCACCAACGGTTACAACGAGACCGGCATCGCGCAGCTGCCGAACGGCAAGCTGATCGCGGTCATGCGCCACCACGTGCCGCAGAGCGACGGCCAGGTGCGCGGGCTCGGCACGCCGGTCTACACCACCTCGACCAACAACGGTACGACGTGGGCGGCGCTGGCGAACCTGAGCGTGTCGTTCCCGTACGGCTACGACCCGATCAACGACACGACCGGCGCGTTCACGGCCGTACAGCCGGATCTGAAGCTCATGCCGAACGGTGTGCTGGTGCTGCGCGGCGGCCGCCCGGACAACTGGGTGGCGATCTCCACGAACGGTGAGGGCACCGGCTGGGTCGGCCAGCTGACGTACCGGAACTGCCCGAGCGACGGCAACCGGGTGCACGGCTCGACCGGCTACGGCGGCATCGACTACGTCGCCGCGAACCGGGGCGTGGTGATCGGCGACAACTGCGAGCTGACCTGGGCGTGCGTGACCGCGGCGGAGACCGACTTCACGGTGGACAAGCGCACGAAGGTGTGGCGCCGCTGGTTCGACGTGCTCACGCCGGACGTCGGCCGGATCGACCTGGCCACGAAGTACCGGCAGGGCCACATCTCGGTCAGCACGGACCTGTCGGACAGCGTTCCCGGCCACCCGCGGGCGCGCGCCGACGGCGCGTTCGACGGCAGCACGGAGTACTGGTCGAGCGCGGTCAAGGCGAACGGCGGCGGCTCCTTCACGATCAACCTGGACCGGCAGTACCCGCTGACCAAGGTGGGTCTGGCGCTGCGCAACGGCCGCCCGGCGACCGGCCGCGTCTTCGTCTCGTCCGACCTGACGACGTGGACGCAGGTGGCGAACGCCGCGAACCGCACGCACCTGGCGATGGAGTACTTCACGCTGCCGGCCGGGACCAACGCCCGGTTCGTCCGGATCGACCTGGACGAGACCACCGGCTGCGACGCCGGCCTCGGCGACACGTGCGCGTTCCTGAACGAGGTCGAGCTCTACTCGGCGATCAACTCGTTCGAGAACGACCCGGTGAACAACCGGCCGCGTGGCTTCACCGGCATCGTGCAGAGCTGGCAGACGCAGCGCACGCCGGAGCTGGCCGACAACAGCAGTGCCTCCGCGCTGCGGATCATCGACACCAACCCGGAGGCGCACTCGCAGGTCAACTTCGACGGCCCGGCGAGTACGACCAAGCGGCTGGAGTTCCGGATCAAGCCGATCGAGCTCCACGGTCACCTGTTCGACGTGGTCGGCCGCAACTCCGCCGGCACGTCCGTCGCCGCGCATCACTTCGCGGTGCAGGCGAACGGCTCGCTGGCCCGCTACAACGGCACCGCGTGGGTGACGCTGACCCCGGCCGGCACGATCCCGGTCGACGCCTGGTCCACGATCGTCGTCACGGCGAACGTGAACACCGCGTCGATCGAGGTCAACGGCGAGGTGGTGGCGACGAACCTGCCGAGGTGGAACACCGCGACCACGCTGTACGGCTACAAGTTCGCCAGCTCCGGCACCGCGCCGGTCGGCGACAACTTCCTGATCGACGACGTGCTCTTCACGTCCTGACCCGCACCGGGCCCGGCACCACCCGGTGCCGGGCCCGGTCCCCTACTGCCCCACCGGCGCCTCGGACGCGGCGGGCGTCGGCCCGCCCCGGACCGCGTATGCGGTCAGGCCGGCGAGCAGCAGCACCACGGCCGTGACCGCGGCCGGCCGGTTGCCCGCCGGCTGCGTCATCCAGTACGCCACCTGCCGCCACGCCTGCCCACCCGGCGCACCGAGCGCCTGCACCGCCGCCACCACGACCGGCGCCTGCCAGCCGGGCCCGGCACCGAACAGCGCCGCCGCCAGCCCGGCCACGCCGGCCAGCCCGGCCACGTTCCGGACGATCTGCCCGGCCGGCCCGAAGTCCGCGCCGCCCAGCCGCGCCGCGTACAGCAGTCCCGTGACGACCGCGCCGCAGGCGATCAGGTGGGCGAGCCGGCGCGGCGGCCACGGCAGCGCGGCGGTCGCCTCCAGCGCCGCGTCGTTGCCGGCCAGCGTCGGCATCAGCGGCGCCAGGGCCAGCGCGACGGCCAGCACGGTGAGCACCGGGAACACCGGCCCCTCCGCGGCGAACAGCGCCCACACGGCCATGACCGACCCGACCGCGCCGACCGAGGTGAGCAGTGCGGCCGGGACGCGCCGGGCCCGCAGGTACCGGCCGGTCACGGCGTGGTCCCGGCGGTCAGCGGCGTCATCAGGTCCGGCTCGCACCGCCGCGCCGCGTCGCGTACCGCCGTGACCCGGGCCAGCTGTTCCGCCCGGGGCAGCGCGCGCAGCGCCCGCAGCCGCTCCCGGATCTCCGGCTGCAGCTCGTCCGAGAGCCAGTAGCCGAACGTCGGCAGCCAGACGCGGAAGTCGTCGGTGCCGAGCAGCCAGGCGCCGGTGACGGACATCGGCACCTGCGCGTTCTCGGCCGGTGGTCCGCAGGGCGAGAGGTAGGTCCCGCCGCCCATCACGATCCGCTGCGCCACCCCGGGATCCCGGCCGATGCTGGTGTCCGGGCCCAGCGCGACGTAGACGGTGCCGGGTTCGTCGTCCGGTGTGAACCGTCGCCACTGCGCCTCGCTGTGGTCGCCGACCGTGTCGAGCCGGACCTCGGCCACCCGGGTCGGCGCGCCGGGCAGCACCGCGAGCGCGTCGAGCGCGCGGCGTGCCTCCGATGCCACGTCGGGCAGCAGGTACCGGTGCACCTCGGTCACGCACACCTGCGGCAGGCCGTCCGCGCAGACCGGGCGCTGCGCGGCCGGGTCGATCCGCCACTTCGCGGCCGCGCCGGTCGGCACGATCAGCGCCATCCCGGCCAGCCCCGCGGCCAGTGCGGCGGCGGCACCGGCCCGCCCCGGCCAGGAGCGGCTCGCGATCAGCAGGAGCCCGGCCGTGATCAGTCCGGCCGCGAGCGCGAGCCGGGCGAGCAGCGCCGCGGTGGTCGGCGTCTCCCAGGGGGCGGCGGCGCCGGGCGTGATCGCGAGCGTCAGGTTGGACCTCAGGCCGTACCGGCCGTCGACCCGGACCGGCGGCACGACGAACAGCAGCACCAGCGTCCCGGCCCCGAGCAGCGGCGGCAGGATCGGCGACGACCAGAGCCGGCCGGCGCCGATCCCGATCCAGGTGGCCCCGGCGAGGATCAGCGCGCCGAGCAGCGGCATCAGGACGTCGTGGAGGCCGAGGTAGCCGTCGCCGGCCACGACCGCCACCAGGAGGGTCGCGGTGGCGAGCAGGAACGTGGCCGTGACCGTGCCGCCCAGCGCCGCGGTCGTCGGCAGGAACCGCTGCCAGCGCGGCCGGCCGGTGCTGGCCATCAGCTCCACGGTCCGGGTGCGCGCCTCGCGGCGCCCGAGGATCGCGCCGCAGGCCAGCACGAGCGGCACCGCCAGCGACAGGCCCACCATCAGCTCCTGGGCGGCCAGCGCCGAGGACGCCCGCCAGTACGGATAGGAGTTGCCGACGAGCAGCACGGTCGCGGCCGCCACCAGCAGCGCGGTCACGCGCGCGTTGGAGCGGCGCAGCTCGGTCCGGATCGGCGCGATCATCGGCCCGCCCGGTGCCGTGCGAGCAGCCGCGAGTAGCCGCGCTCGGCCGGGCTGTCGCCGGTGCCGCCGCCCTCGCCGAGCCGGGTCAGGTCGGCCGGCGTGCCCTGGAACACGTGCGTACCCTCGTTGATCACGACGACGTCGGTGCAGGCCGCGACCACGTCCTCGACCAGGTGGGTGGAGACCAGCACGCACGCGCCGGTGCCGAGGTCGCGCAGCAGCTCGCGGAACTCGACGCGCTGCTCCGGGTCGAGGCCGACGGTCGGCTCGTCGAGCAGCAGCAGCGCCGGGTCGTTGACGATCGCCTGGGCGATGCCGGCCCGCCGGAGCATGCCGCCGGACAGCGTCTTCAGCCGCGCGCCGGCCTTGCCGGTCAGCCCGACCCGGTCGATCGCGCGCTGCGCCGCGTCCGGGACCTCCGCGCGCGGCACCTCCCGCATCCAGGCCATGTACTCCACGTACTCGCGGACCGTGAACTTCGGGTAGTACCCGAACTGCTGCGGCAGGTAACCGAGCCGGCGCCGCATGCCGCGCAGCGCCCGGGCGCCCGCGGTGGCGTCCGTGCCGAGCAGCGACAGCGTGCCGCCGGCCGGCGCGACCACGGTGGCGAGCGCGCGCATCAGCGTGGTCTTGCCGGCCCCGTTCGGGCCGAGCAGGCCGTGCACGCCGACGCCGAGTCGCAGGTCGAGGCCGTTCACGGCGAGGTGCCGGCCGGCTTTCACGCGCAGGCCGGCGGCCTCCACGTCCCAGGCGTGCAGCCTGGGTTGCACTTCCTCCGCGCTGATCGCGCGCATGGTCGTCTCCTGAGGTCGGTCGGGTGGGAGGTCAGCGCCAGCTGCGCAGGCGCAGGAAACCGTCGGCGCGCACCAGCGCCAGCACGGTGCAGATCACGGCGGCGGCGGCCCAGCCGGGCACGCCTTCGGCGCGGATCACCGGGGGTACGTCCGCGGTGAGCACGGCCGGCACGATCACGGTGGCGGTCCAGGCGGCGGCCAGCACGCCGGCCGCCCGGGTCACGCCGATCCGGCCGCCGAGCCACAGCGTCGCGGACGTGCCGGTGATCGCGGGCAGCAGCCACAGCGCCGGTGACTCGCCGAGCAGCAGCCCGGCCGCGGTCAGCGTGGGCAGCGTGGCCGAGAGGACCAGGAGGGCACGGCGCAGCACCAGCTCCAGCCCGGCGCGCGGCATGCCGGCGAGCGTCTCCCACGCCGGGTCGGTGCGCCGGGACCAGGCGACCGCGAGCCCGCTCATCGGGGCGAGCGGCGCCACCAGCAGCACCGCGGACGGGAACTGCGGGTAGGCCCGGTCCAGCAGGAACGCGGCCAGCACCGCGGTCACCGCGGTGACCGCCCAGCCGAGCGGTGACCAGCCGGTCCACCGCCGCCACCGGCTCCGGCCCGGCGCGGGCTGCGGGCCGGTGCGCGCCTCGTGCAGCAGCGCGGTGCGGGTGGCCGCCAGCAGGTCCCGTACCGGTGGCGCGGCCCGGTCGGCGAGCCGGGCCCGGCAGGGCGCGCACGTGTCCAGGTGCGCCTCGACCCCCCAGGCCGCGACGTCGTCCAGGGCGGGATCACCGGCGGCGTAGGCGGCCAGCGCCGCGGCCGGGACGTGGGTGCTCATGACAGTGCCTCCCGCAGTGCGGCGCGGGCCCGGCGCGCGCGGCTCTTGACCGTGCCCTCGGGCAACCCGAGCAGCACCGACGTCTCCTTCACGGTGAGCCCGTCGAGCACCAACGCGCGCAGCACCGCGCGCAGCTCCGGAGCCAGGTCGGCCAGCGCGGCGCCGAGCTCGTCGCCGACCGTGCCGGCCAGCGCCTCCTCGTCCGCGCCCGGCGACACGTGCACCGGCAGCGTCGCCGCGGGCGTCTCCGGCCGGCGGGCCGCCCGGCGCAGCGCGTCGACGAGGCGCCGGGCCGCGATCGTCCACAGCCAGCCGGTCGCGCCGCCGTCACCGGCGGACACCGCGGCGAACGAGCCCGCGGCCCGCCACACCGTCAGGTACGTGTCCTGCAGCACCTCGGCGACCAGCTGCTCGTCCGCGCAGCGCCGCCGAAGCCGCAGGAACAGCCACGGCGACGTCCGCCGGTACAGCTCGTCGAACGCGGCCAGGTCCGCCCGCGCGATCCGCCGCAGCAGACCCGCCTCGTCGTCCTCGCTCGCTCTCACACCCGGTAGATCGCCGCGACCCCGGCGCGCGGATCACGCAGGACGGTGACGCCGGTCACATCTCGGCCTGCCGCCCCGGTTCCTCGCGCAGGATCGCCGCGTGCAGCCACGCGTCCGGGATGCCGAACGCGTCGACCAGCGTGGTCATCCGCGGGCGCAGCTCGTTCAGCAGGTCGTTGACGGCACCGGTGACCGCCTTCGCCCGCGCCGGGGTGAGCCGCTCGTGCTCCAGGAACCAGCCCTTGTCCGCCTCGATCGTGCTCAGCGCGTACAGGTCGCACACCTTCTCCAGCAGCTGCTTCGCGGCCGGGTCGGTGGTCTCCTCGATGCCGGCCACGAACGCCTCCAGGACGATCCGGTGCACGTGCGCCTGGGCCGCCTCCAGCACGTGGTCCTGCACGTCGTTGAAGATGTCGAACGGCCGGTCCCGCTTGGTCTCCGCGCCCCGGCGCAGCCGCCGGACCGCGCCCTCGAGCAGGTGCTTCTCCCGCTCCTCGAACATGTTCAGGTGCCAGCCGCGCTCGGTCAGCCCGACGCTCGCGTCGCCGCGCTTCGGCACCGCGTCGACCAGCCGGGTGATCAGCGTACGGGCCGCGGTGCGCTCGAGGACCATCTCGCGGACCTGCTCCGCCGCGAACGCGGCCTTGCCCCAGCCGTCCAGCGACCCGAACGCGTCCCGGTAACCGGTCAGCAGCCCCTTCCCGACCAGTTGCAGCAGGACCGTGTTGTCACCCTCGAACGTGGTGAACACGTCCGTGTCGGCCTTCAGCCCGGGCAGCCGGTTCTCCGCCAGGTAGCCGGCGCCGCCGCACGCCTCCCGGCACATCTGGATCGTCCGGGTCGCGTTCCACGTCTGCATCGCCTTCAGCCCGGCCGCGCGCGACTCCAGCTCGCGCTGCCGCCGGTCGTCCACCTCACCGGCGGTGAGCGCGTCGGACAGGTCCCGGACCAGCCGCTCCTGGGCGAACGTGTACGCGTAGGAGCGGGCCAGCGCGGTGAGCAGCTTGCGGCGGTGCGCGAGATAGTCGTTGAGCACCACCTCGCGGTCCGAGTCCGGCGCGGTGAACTGGCGGCGGGTCTCGCCGTACCGTACCGCGATGGTCAGGGCGTTCTTCGCCGCCGCGGAGGCCGACCCGCCCACGCTGACCCGGCCGCGGACCAGCGTGCCGAGCATGGTGAAGAAGCGCCGCGTGTCGTTCTCGATCGAGCTGGTGTACGTGCCGTCCGGCGCCACCTGGCCGTAGCGGTCGAGCAGCATCTCCCGGTCGACCCGCACGTGGTCGAACGAGATCCGCCCGTTGTCCACGCCGAGCAGACCCGCCTTCGCGCCCGCGTCCCCGATCGTCACGCCCGGCAGCGGCCGCCCGTCCTCGTCGCGGATCGGGACCAGGAACGCGTGCACGCCGTGCCGCCGCTCCCCCACGACCAGCTGCGCGAAGACGACCGCCATCCGCCCGTCCCGAGCCGCGTTGCCGATGTAGTCCTTGCGCGCGCCCTGGTACGGCGTGTGCAGGTCGAAGCTCTGGCTCGCCGGGTCGTAGACCGCGGTGGTGCGCAGCCGCTGCACGTCCGAGCCGTGCCCGGTCTCGGTCATCGCGAAGCAGCCCATGACGTCGCCGGAGATGATGCCGGGCAGCCAGGCCTCGTGGTGCCGCCGGGTGCCGAGCGAGAAGACCGCGCCCCCGAACAGCCCCCACTGCACGCCCGCCTTCACCATCAGCGACAGGTCGACCTGCGCCAGCGTCTCGGTCGCCACCATCGAGCCGCCCGGGTCGCCCGCACCGCCGAACTCCGCCGGGAACCCGGCGGCCACGCCGACCTCGGCCGGGATCTGCCGGACCAGCCGGCTGATCCGCTCCCGGGCCTGCTCACCGGTCTCCCCCGGCACGGTCACGAACCGGTCGTCCAGCTTGTCCCGCGCGGCCTGGCGCAGCGGCGCCCAGCGTCCGTCCAGCACCTCACGCACGCGGTTCGGCAGATCATCCGTCATACGTTCGATAGTGCCCCAAGATCGTGTCGCTCATGCCCGCTACCGCCCGGGATACCGGCGGTTCCCGAGCGGGGCCGGCAGCGCGAAAGCCGTCAGGGACGCGTACGCGCGGGTCTCACTGAGCAGCTCCCAGGCCAGGAACGGGTTGACCAGGAACGTCTGGCGCACCTGCGCCAGACGGTCGAGCAGCCGGCCGCCGTCGCCGTGCACCAGCCGGATCAGCGCGTCGGTCTCCTCGTCGGAGCCGGCCCGGAAGAGCTCCAGCAGCGTACGGCAGTAGTAGGCGTACCCGAGCAGTTCGACGGTGAGCCTGAGCAGCTCGCGGCCCCGGATCACGTCGTCCGCCGGCTCGCCGGCCATGACGGGCAGGGCCTCGGCGCGCGCGAGCCACCCCTCGTCGAGCAGACACGCCGAAGGCTCGCCGTGACCGCAGGTGTCCAGGTCGCGAAACATCCGCAGGACCGCGGAGACGGCGGGCTCCAGCATGATGGTGGTGATCGCGGCCGTCACCGCCTCCGTCTTGCCGAGCAGGTCGCGGTGCACCACGCGGTGGGCGACCGTGGCCAGTCGCGCCCGGTCGTCCTCGGCGAGCGCCAGCATCCGGGCGGTCGCCCGCAGCAGGTCGCGGGGCAGGCCGCCGGACTGGCAGTAGGCGAGTGCCGCGTACGGCACCGGTGCCCCGGTGATCCGGCTGCCGATCAGGTCGAAGCTCTCCGCGGCGGACAGGTGCGGTGCGCGGACCACCTCGTCGAACGCGCTGTCGAAGACGTCACGGAACGGCAGGCCGCGGCGTTCGAAGCTGCCGATCGCGTCCTCCGACATGGAGATCAGGAAGAAGCAGCGGTCGGCGTCCAGGATGCCCTTGATCTCGTTCAGGAAGTCCCGGGCCCGCTCCACCGACTCGATCTTGTCCAGTTCGTCGATCGCGACCAGCGCCGGCCCCCGGGACGGCAGCAGCCGCTTGATGCCGTCGACGAGATCGGGGACGCCCAGCGGGAGCGCCGCCTCACTGGTGCTGCCGGACACGCCGAGGTCCGCGCCGATCGGGAGCCAGGACGGTGCGGCCTTGAGCGCACCGGACCAGCCGGAGACCACGGTGGTCTGATAGTGGATCCGGGCCAGCGCCCGGGCGGCCGCCCGGCTCGCCTCGTCGCCGGGCGGCCCGGACGGGCGGTGTGATCGCAGCTGCCGGTACCGGTCGGTGCCGGCCCACAGCGCCGAGCCGGCCACGGCGGTCACCAGCGCACCCACAAGGACCGGTACGGGCGGGAGCGGCACGGTCGCCGGGAGAGCCAGCAGCAGGGCGCCGAGCACGGCGGCGGACACGTCGACGGCGGCGACCGCGATGACCGCGACCGTCCGCCGGGCGGCCGCCGACGATCGTGACGAGAGCGGTTCCCGCCGATCCGGCCGGGTCTCGCCGGGCCACCTGGCGCCGAGCCGGGACGGCCACACGCTGCCGCCCGCCGCGACGATCAGTAAGGTGACGCCGCCGAGCTGACGGGGCGTCAGGGATCCGGGCGGCGCCAGCGCGGTCACCAGGCCGCACAGCCCCGCGGTCGCGAGCCATCGCCCCGGTCCCGGAGGACGCCAGAGGTACGCGTCGCGCCTGAACCACGACCGCAGCGCCCACACCAGCAGCAGCGGCACGCACGCGGTGGCGGTGACGGTGAGACCGATCCCGGCCGGCCCGGCCGCCGGTGCGCGGAGTGCCGCGGTGACCGCCACCGTCGCGCCGAGCAGCGTCCCGACCAGCGGCGCGACGATCAGCGCGAGCAGGTTCCGGGAGCGGCGCGCGGCGGTGTCCGCAGTCCCCGCACGGCCGGCCGCCGGGTCGTCGGCGTCCCGGCTCATCACCTCGGCGCACACCCGCCCGTACAGGTGGAGCAGGAACTCCCGCGGCGCGTAGCCGGCCGGTGCGGGCAGCAGGATCCGGACGCCGCGCGTACCCCACCGGGCATAGGCGTCACCGAGCAACGTGCTCTTGCCGCAGCCGCGAGCGCCCGCCACTCCGATGCTCGCCCGGGCGGACCGGTCCGGGTCGAGCAGGTCGTGCAGTTCCCGGCGGGCGGCGGTACCGACCACGGTGCCGTCCGACGGCAGCCGGCGCAGCCCGCGCGAGTCGACATCGGTCAGCGGCCGGCGGATCTCCGACCGCTGCAGCTCCCGGTTCGCGCGGGCCCGCTCCTCCCGGCGGTTCGCCACCGCCAGTCGCAGCCGCGGCATCATCACCTCGTCGACCAGCGTCTGCCGCAGCCGCAACCGTGCCGGCTCCGGATCCGGTCGCGCGCGCATCCGGACGCGTTCCGCCTCGCACGGGCGCCACAGTTCGTCATCCGGAAGGTCCAGCGCCACGGCCAGATCGCCCCGGTCGGCGCCGCCGGCCGCCGCCTGCTCGCGCAGCGTCGTGTCGTTCATCGCGCGCAGCTTCGCCTCGCGTAGCAACTGGTGATCGTCCCAGGCGTCCACGACCGCGGCCTCGTCCGCCGGGGTACGGCAGACCAGCATGATCGCGTCGGGCCGTTCGGTGGACGACCGGAGCACGGTGTCGATCGCGCGCAGGATCGACACCGCGACGTCCGCGGCCGGCATCCCGAGCACCCCCGCACCCAGCAGCGGCAGCGCCACCCGCCGGCCGCCGCACCGAACCGCCAGGGCCAGTCCCGTCCCGGTGGCACGCCGCACGCCGTCGAGTGTCGGCGGGCCGTCGAGCGACGAGTCCTGGCCCTCGTGCACGCTCACCAGCACCGCGCGCCGCGCCGCGGTCCGCGGACCGGCCGCGAGCGGCGGCAGGTCGACCGCGATCGGCTCCCGCACCAGCGTGGTCAGGTCCAGCTGGGCCCAGCGCACGTCCCGGTACGCCCGCTGCAGCGCGTAGCCGAGCTCCCCGAAGCCACCGATCGGCCCGGCCGAGACGACGACCGTGTCCGGCCCGTCGAGCCATGGCGTGGCGGAGCGCAGCACCTGCACCGGCACGCCGTGCAACCGGCCGAGGTCACCGACCGGGCGGCGCCCGACATCGATGTTTCCCTCCGCCGACAGGTCCGCCACGATCCCGGATCCTCCCAGATCACCGGCGGCCGCGTGGACCCCTGTCGATGAGCCGACCGCCGCGGCGGTGCCGGGCGCGACCGGGCGAGCGCGGCGACCCGGCCGTCACCGCGGTCGACGCCGCCTCCGAGAAGCTGGTCGCACGGCCCTGACCTCCGTGTCCACATCGCGCCATGTCAACTTTGATCCACCATGACGAAACACAACGGTAAATATTGGACGACGATCATGCGTGCAGCGAATAACGCATGAAGGAGCCACCATGCTCGGTCGTCTGCTCGCCTCGGTCCTGATCGGGACCACGGCGATACCCGTGGTGGCCGCGCCCGCGGCCGCCGCACCGCAACCCGTCACCGCCGTGCCGGCCGGCCCGGCCGTGCACGCGCTCACGCTGGTCACCGGCGACACGGTCACGCTGACCGAGGCGGCGCCGGGGCGGTACGCGGCCGGTGTCACGCCCGCGCCCGGCCGGGAGACGCTCAGCTTCCACACGTACGAGGTGGACGGCAGTGTGCGGGTGGTCCCGGAGGACGCGATCCCGCTGATCGGCGCCGGGCGGGTCGACGCGGACCTGTTCGACGTGCAGCGCCTGATCGAGCAGGGCTACGGCGACGCGGAGTCGGACACGCTGCCGCTGATCGTGCGCGGTGGCGACGCCGGCCTGCGCACCGCGGGCACCGGACTGCGCAGCATCGGCGCCACCGCGGTCGCACCGGCGAAGGCCGCGCTGGCCGACTTCTGGAAGCGGTCCACCACCGCCCGCACGGCCGGCGAGACCACCGTCTACCTGGACGGCCGGGTGGCGGCCGCGCTGGACCGCAGCACCGCGCAGATCGGCGCGCCGGCCGCCTGGGCCGAGGGCCGGGACGGCACCGGCGTCACCGTCGCGGTGCTGGACACCGGCGTCGACGCGACCCACCCCGACCTGGCCGGGAAGATCGTCGAGGCGCGGAACTTCAGCGCCGGCCCGGACGCGGTCGACCGGCACGGGCACGGCACGCACGTCGCGTCCACGGTCGCCGGCTCCGGCGCCGCGTCCGGCGGCACCCGCCGGGGCGTGGCGCCGGGCGCGAGCCTGCTGATCGGCAAGGTGCTCGGCGACGACGGCTACGGCATGGAGTCGGACATCATCTCGGCCATGGAGTGGGCGGCCGGCTCCGGTGCCGCGGTCGTCAACATGAGCCTGGGCGGTGACCCGACCGACGGTCTGGACCCGATGAGCCTGGCCGTCAACGAGATCAGCGCGGACACCGGCACGCTGTTCGTGATCGCGGCCGGCAACGCCGGCGACAACGGCGACTCCACCGTGGGCACGCCGGGCAGCGCCGCGGCCGCGCTCACCGTCGGCGCGGTCGGCCGCGACGACCGGGTCGCGAGCTTCTCCAGCCGGGGCCCGCGCGCCGGCGACCTCGGCCTGAAGCCGGAGATCACCGCGCCGGGCGTGGCGATCGTGGCCGCGCGCGCGGCCGGGACCGCGATGGACTCGCCGGTGGACGCGCACTACACGGCCGCGTCCGGCACGTCGATGGCGACGCCGCACGTGGCCGGCGCGGCCGCGATCCTGAAGCAGCAGCACACCGGCTGGTCCGCCGAGCAGCTCAAGGCGGCGCTGGTCAGCACCGCGAAGCCGACGGCCGGCGAGACCGTGTGGACGCAGGGCGCGGGCCGGGTCGACCTGGCCCGGGCCACCACGCAGACGGTGACCGGCAGCCCGGTCGTGGACTTCGCGCGGCAGACCGTGGACAGCCCTGCCGCGACGCGGACCGTGACGTACGCCAACGCGGGCCCGGCCGCGGTCACGCTCACGCTGACACCGCCCGCGTTCGCCACCGCGCCGAAGACCGTGACCGTCCCGGCCGGCGGGACCGCCACGGCCACGGTCGGGGTCTCGTTCACGAGGATCGGCCGGCTCAGCGGCGTGCTGACCGCGACCGCGCCCGGTGGTGTCGTGGTCGGCACCGCGGTCGGCGCGGTCGTCGACGGCCCGGTCCACCAGGTCACGTTCAAGCCGCTGGACCGGGACGGCAAGCCCGCGTTCGTGACCGGCATGACCGTGTTCGGCAAGGACAGCCGGTTCGACGTCGTGCGCCCGGTGGACGCCGCCGGCGAGACGTTCGCGCTGCAGGAGGGCAGCTACGTGCTGACCGCGCAGGTGGCCCAGGACCAGGACTCGGACAACTTCGTGGTGATCCCGGAGCTCACCGTCACCGGCGACATGACGGTGCTGCTGGACGCGCGCAAGGGCACGCCGATCCGGATCGAGACACCGCGCACGGCCGTGCCGACGTCCACGATCAGCTTCTACTCGCACCGGGTCACCGCGGGCGGGCGGCAGATCACGAACGGTGTGATGCACTTCGCCGGCACGTCGACCATCTACGTGACGCCGACACCGGCCGTGCGCACCGGTGAGTTCGAGTTCTACTCACGCTGGCAGCTGGTCGCGCCGCAGGTGCAGGCGTCCGTGCCGGGCCTCGGCGCGATCGAGGCCTACCTGGCGAGCACGTCGCCGGCACCGGACGGGCGGCGCGTCCTCCCGCTGGCCGCGGCGAGCGCGAAGCACCTGCGCGGGACGGCGGTGCTGGTCGCCGACGACCACACCGACGACCTCTCCCGGTACGTCCGGGCCGGCGCGGCCGCGGTCGTCCTGATCCAGGAGAAGGGCGTCGACCCGCGCACCGGCTGGAACCCGACCGCGCCGGACCGGTTGCCGCTGCCCACGATCGCGGTGTCCTACGAGGACGGTCAGCGCATGCTGCGCGGACCGGCGTCGCTCGACCTCACGCTGACCACGTCCAGCCCGTACCTGTACGACGTCGTGCAGATCTCGAAGGACCGGATCCCGGACCGGATCACGCACCGGGTCACCACCGCGAACACCCAGCGGATCACGACCCGGTACGCGCACAACGGCGGCGAGAACTGGATCAAGGAGCAGCGGTTCGCCTGGCGGCCGTGGCAGACGTTCGCCTGGAACGACACGTCCCGGGCCGCGCGGACGCCGTCGGTGCGCGAGGAGTGGGTCTCCGCCGGCGACTCGCGGTGGCTGCACCGGGTCCACCACGCCTACCCGTGGGACTCGTTCGGCCCGCTGCAGACCGGCTTCGAGGGCCCGGTGGCCTCCTACCGGCCGGGCACCAGCGCGGAGACGTGGGCCGCGCCGGTGGTCCGCCCGGCCGACGTGGGCTCGTCCCGCGACGGTGACGTGCTGCGGTTGCGGGTGGCCGAGTTCGTCGACGGCGACGGCCACTACACGAGCGCCTACCCGGGCGAGTCCACGGCCGCGCTGTGGCGGGACGGCGTCAAGGTCGCCGACCTGGTCAACGGCAACCAGAACGTGACCACGACCGCCGCGCGGGCCGCCTACCGGCTCACCGTCACCACGGCCCGCGACGACGAGGACTGGCGGTTCGGCACCCGCACGGAGACCGAGTGGGGCTTCACGTCCGCGACCGGCACCGGTGACCTGCCGTTGCTCGGCGTCGACTACGACCCGGGCCTGCTCGGCGTCCGACTCGACTTCACCGGGCGGCTGTCGTCGCTGAAGGTCGAGTTCTCCACGGACGAGGGCCGCACCTGGCTCCGGACCGTGACGATCGGCGAACTCGCGCTGGTACCGCGCGGCGGCGACGAGCCGGTCTCGCTGCGCGTCACCGCCCGCGACACCGCGGGGAACACGCTCACCCAGACCGTGATCCGCGCCTTCTGACCCGCTTCCACCCTCGCGAGAGCCGGGCACCCGCACCCAGCGGGCCGCCCGGCTCTCGCCCGCTCACGGCCCGGCCCGCCGCCTGATCATCACCCGGCTCGCCGCCCGATCACGGGCCGGCTCGCCGCCCGATCACGGACCGGCCGGTGCCCCGTCAGGCGGCGAACCGGTCGAGTGTGTCCATCACCCGCGCGCGTGCCTCCGCGGACCCGACGTGACCGGCGTTCTCCACGATCTGCAGTTCGGCGCCGGGCCAGGCCCTGTGCAGTTCCCACGCGGTGTGCAGCGGCCCGCCCAGGTCCAGCCGCCCGTGGATGAGCACGCCGGGAATACCGGCCAGCCGGCCCGCGTCCCGGATCAGCTGGCCCTCGGCCAGCCAGGCACCGTGCGCGAAGTAATGCGCGCAGATCCGCACGAACGCGATCCGGTCCGCCGGCGGCCGCTCGCTGTAGATGTTCTTCGCGTCGCCCGGCTCACCGGACAGCACCGCGTCCTCCCAGGCACACCAGTCGAGCGTGGCCTTCTCCCGTACCGTGGGATCGGGGTCCTCGGTCAGCCGCGCGTACGCGGCGACCACGTCGTCGTCGCCCCCACCGGCGTCCCGGAACCGTTCCCACTGCTCGGGATAGAACCGGCCGACGCCCCGATACAACCAGTCGATCTCCGAGCGCCGGGTGGTGGTGACCGCCGCGATGACGATCTCCGACACCCGCTCCGGGTGCGCCTGCGCGTAGGCCAGTGCCAGCGTCGACCCCCACGAGCCGCCGTGCAGCAGCCAGCGGTCGACGCCGAGGTGCGCGCGCAGCAACTCGATGTCCGCGATCAGGTGCGCGGTCGTGTTGTGCCGCATGTCCGTGGCCGGGTCGGACGCGTGCGGCGTGCTGCGCCCGCACCCACGCTGGTCGAACAGCACGATCCGGTAGCGCTCCGGGTCGAACGGCCGGCGCCAGCCCTCCCCCGCCCCGGACCCCGGGCCGCCGTGCACGACCAGCGCCGGCTTGCCCTCCGGATTCCCGCAGACCTCCCAGTGGACGTGGTTCCCGTCGCCGACGTCGAGCATTCCGCTCGCGTACGGCTCGATCGGCGGATACAGATCTCGTGTCACCCGCGGATCCTCTCAACACCGACCCCGGAAAAGCCGTTGGTTTTCCCGCTTCCGGCGTGGCCGGCTGCCGCATGCTCCCGCGGGCACCGGTCGTCGCCGGCGCTCCTCCCTGCACGTCCCGGCCCACTCACCACAGGTCACCGGGCCGGTGACCCGCCGGCCGCGCCACAGACCCCGTCGCGGGCGTACGCGTCCGTGTTCCAGTTCGCGTCGCCCGGTGCGATCTCCGCCGACGAGGAGACGAACGCGACCGTGCCGCCGTCCGCGGTGATGTCGCTGCCGTAGGAGTCGGAGTCCAGGTCGCCGCCGGTGTAGGAGGTGCTCACCCGGACCGTCGTCCCGGCCGCCCGGTCCCGCACGAACACGTCGAAGTCGGCGCCGGTCTCCGCGCCCGGGACCAGCGTGGCGGCCCGCGAGGTGAACAGCACGCACCGGCCGTCCGCGCTGAGGGCGTCCGGCAGGCTCCAGCCGCCGGCGGGCGCGCCGGACGGCGTACCGCTGATCAGCTCGGTCGTGCCCGCGACCAGGTCCCGCAGGTACACGTCCGGGTCGTCGTCGGTGTCGCCGGGCACGACACCGGTCGAGGTGGTGCCGAACGTGACGTACCGTCCGTCGCCGCTCAGGATCGGGCTCATCACGTCCGCGACCGGCGCGCCGGCGGAGTCGAGGGAGGCCCGGACCGTGGTGCCGGTCCACCGGTCCCGGACGAAGTATCCGGCGCCGCCGCCGTCCGCGACCAGGTCGGTGGCGAACGACTGGAAGCCTACGTAGCGGCCGTCGTCGCTGACCCGCGGCGCGACGCTGCTGCTGTCGCCGGTCCCGCCGCCCGGCGCCACGCTGACCAGCTCGGTCGTGCCGGTCTCCCGGTCGTGCAGGTAGACATCCGGGTACCGCGGCCCGTTCCGGTCCACCACGCCCATGTTGGTCGCCGGCGACTCGTATGCCACGAACCGCCCGTCCGCGCTGATCGCCGGCGCGGCCGCGTGCGCGTTCGGTTCCGCGCCGGCCGGCGTCAGCGTGACCCGGCCGGTCACGCCGGTCAGCCGGTCCCGCACGAAGAGGTCCTTCCGGCGGTTCGTGTCACCGGGCACGATCCCGGCATCGAGCGTGCGAAACAGCAGGTGCCGCCCGTCGCCGCTGATCACCGGCAGGTCGGCGGCCTCGGCCGGCTCGGTGCCGTCGTGCCGGAACGCGACCCGGTCGGTGGTGCCGAGCGCGCGGTCGCGGAGGAACACGTCCGCGACCTCGTTCGTGTCGCCGGGCACCAGGCCGGGCGCGTAACTGTCGAACACCGCGAACCGGCCGTCGTCGCTGATCGACGCCGGCTCGCTCGGCTCCGGGGTCCCGACGCCGGCGCTCGTCACGTTGAGCCGTTCACTGGCGCCCGGGGCCGCGTGGGCCGGGCCGGGCGCCATCACCGCCAACGGCACCGTCGCGCAGGCGGCCACGATCCAGCGGACCTTCATCGCGTCTCCGATCGTCGGGCGTCGATTGCCGCTCCACAGTAGAACCAACGACGATCACGATCTGTCGGGTTGCCGATTCCAGAGCGTGATCGTTTAGTCGGCACGGACCGGGGAATTCGCGACGCGACCTGCGCAAACGGTTATGAAGGAGTAGCGATGAAGCTGCCGATCCCCCGCGGCCCGCTCAGCGAGCACCTGGTCGACGCGCTCACCCGCGACCCGCACGATCTGGGCATGCCGCCGGTGCCGGAGACGGTCGCGTTCACCGACGAGGACGCGCAGCTGGCCCTGTTCATCGCGTACGAGCTGCACTTCCGCGGCTGGGACGGGGTGGACGAGCGCTGGGAGTGGGAGCCGTCGCTGCTGCGCCTGCGGGCCGCGCTGGAGGCGCCGTTCGAGCGCGCACTGCGGGACCTGACCGGCCCGCTGCCGGAGACCGCACCGGCCGACGTCGCGCACGCGCTGACCGACGTGGTGGACGCGGACGACGGGCCGTCGCTGGCCAAGCACCTGCAGAAGGGGTCGAGCCTGGCGGAGTTCCGCGAGTTCGTGGCGCATCGCGCGGTCTACCACCTGCGCGAGGCGGACCCGCACAGCTTCGCCATCCCGCGGCTCGGCGGGCGGGCCAAGGCCGCGCTGATCGAGATCCAGGCCGACGAGTACGGGCAGGGGCGCGAGGAGCGCATGCACGCCACGCTGTTCGCGAACACGATGGCCGCGCTCGGACTGGACACCACCTACGGCGCGTACGTCGACGCGGTGCCCGCGGTCACGCTCGCGACGAACAACACGATGTCGCTGTTCGGCCTGCACCGGCGGCTGCGCGGCGCGATCATCGGGCACCTGGCCGTGTTCGAGATGACCTCGTCACTGCCCAACCGGCGGTACGGCAACGGGCTGCGGCGCCTCGGCTTCGGCCCGGAGGCCACGTTCTTCTACGACGAGCACGTGGAGGCGGACGCGGTGCACGAGCAGATCGCGGCGACCGACCTGGCCGGTGGCTTCTGCGCGGCCGAGCCACAGCTGACCGGCGACGTGCTGTTCGGCGCCGCGGCCTGTCTCGCGGTGGACGCGCTGTGGGCCGGCCACCTGCTGGACGCGTGGGCGGAGGGCCGCAGCTCCCTCCGCCCGGGCACGATCAGTGCTCCCGGCCTGTTCCTGCCGTGAAGCCGACCACCTTGTGCGTACCGTCGCAGAAGGGTTTGATCGCGGACCGGCCGCAGCGGCACAGCGCCACCGTGGACCGGCCCGCGTCGATCAGTTCCCCGTCCGGCGTCATCAGTTCGAAGTCGCCGCGCACCAGCAGCGGCCCGTCCTCGTAGGGCGTGATCCGCGCCTTGTGATCCGTCATGATCGCCCGGTTTCCCCGGCGCCATCAGCGCAAACCCGTCAGGCCGCCTGGAGGGACCGCTTGGCCAGCCCGATGCTGTAGCCGTCGATCACCGAGGTCGGCGGCGCGGCCGGGTCGGTGGCGGCACCGAGCGTGACGAACAGCGGCGTGAAGTGCTCGACCGTGGGATGCGCGTACGGCATGCCGGGCGCCCGGTCGCGGAACGCGGCCAGCGCGTCGACGTCGCCGCGGCCGAGCGCCTCGACGGCCCACGTGTCGAAGTCCGAGGACCAGCCGGGCACCGCGTCCGGCCGGCTCCAGTCGACGAACGGCAGTCCGTGCGTCATGTAACCGGAGCCGATCACCAGCACGCCGGACTCGCGCAGCGTACGCAGGCGGCGGCCGAGGTCCAGCAGGCGGTCCGGGTCGTGGGTGGGCATGCTCAGCTGCAGCACCGGGAGGTCCGCCTCCGGATACATGATCTTCAGCGGCACCCAGGCGCCGTGGTCCAGCCCGCGGCCACGGTGCTCGTGCACCGGCTCGGTGTCCGGCATCAACCCGGCGACGGCCCGGGCCAGGCGGCCGGCGGACGGGGTGTCGTAGCGCATCCGGTAGTACATCGGGTGGAAGCCGCCGAAGTCGTAGACCAGCTCGGTGGCCTGCGTGCTGCTCACGCTGAGCGGCGCCGACTCCCAGTGCGCGGACACGATCACGACGCCCTTCGGGCGGGGCAGCGACCGCGCCCAGTCGTGCAGCTGGGTCATCCACTCGGTCATCTCGAACAGCATCGGGGCACCGTGGCTGATGTACAGGCTGGGCAGCGGCCCGTCGGCCTCGGTCCAGCCGCGGTGCGCCTCCGCACCGCCGAGCGCGGCGGCACGGCGCAGGTGCGCGGCGAACGGGTGCCCCGCGGGGATGTGGGCGTCGGCCGCCGCGGTCGTGCTGAGCGGGGTCATACGGACTCCTTAGTTGTACCTACAACTTGCACCCTACCGGACACTAAGTTGTAGCGTCAACCAATAGCCGTCACTCTCCGCAATTGCCGCCCTACCGACGCCGCCCGGCCTCGACGGCCAGGACAGCCGGCCGCCGGACCACCTCACCGAGGACACCGCGCTGGACACCGCGACCATCGGCGGCAACGACGCCGGCCGCACGAAGACGGGTGCCCGGTTCACCGGTGCCGACCGGTCCGGGTCCTGAGGTGACCGGGGACCGACCGGCACGCGACACCGGTCCGGGCAGCCGGCCTGCCCAGACCCGTCCGGGCAGCCGGCCTGGGCAGCCGGTCCGGGCCGGCGTCAGGCGGCCAGCTCCGGGATGCGCCGCTGCCAGGCGTCGCGGACCGCGGCGGGCAGGTGCAGGTGTGGCCACATCCGGCCGAGCAGGTCCCGGTTCACCAGGTCGCACAGCTCACCCGCACCCGCGGCGTGGGTGAGTATGTGCTGGTAGGCGCTGCGCGCCTGGGCCGGATCGGCCAGGTCGTAGCGGCGGCGGCTGCGGTGCCCGCGGCTCATGTGATGCGGCAGTTCCAGCACGCCGAGCCGCTGTCCGTGCAGGTCACCGAGCCGGCCGGGGACGGGGGCCGGGCGGTCCGCGCCCCGGCCCCGGCCGTCCCGCGTGACGAGAAGCTGAGTCATGCCCTACACCGTAGGAGCCGGACGGCCGCGGCGTCCCCGATACCGCTCAGCGTGGGCCGTGGATCTCCCGGTGCAGGCGTTCCATCCGCTCGTCCAGCCGGGCCGCGTCGTGGGCGGCCGCGACCAGCTCCTCGCGCAACGGGGCCGGAATGTCCGGGTCGTACTTGTAGTAGATCTTATGTTCCAGGCTGGCCCAGAAGTCCATCGCGACCGTGCGCAGCTGCACCTCGACCGGAACCGCCACGACCCGGTCGGACAGGAACACCGGGATCTCCACGATCAGGTGCAGGCTGCGGTAGCCGTTCGGCTTCGGCGCCGCGATGTAGTCCTTGGTGAGCAGCAGGTTGATGTCCGGCTGCCGGGTGAGCATGTCCGCGACCGTGTAGACGTCGGAGACGAAGCTGCACACGATCCGGATGCCGGCGATGTCCCGGATGTTCGCCCGGACCTCGTCGACCGTCATCGCACAGCCGATCCGCGTCGCCTTCGCCGTGATGCTGGCCGGCGTCTTCAACCGCGGGCTGACGTGCTCGATCGGGTTGCCCCGGCCCTTGTGCGCCAGCTCCTCCGCCAGGATCTTGACCTTCGTCTCGACCTCGGCCAGCCCGAACTTGTAGTGCAGCATGAACTGCGAGAAGTCGTCGGCCAGGTCGCGGAGCTTCTCGAACGTGGGCGTCACGCCGGACGCGGCCACCAGCTCCCCGCCCGGCCGGGCCTTCCTCCGCTGAGGCATCTTCCCTAACCCTCCGTCACTCGCGCCCTGAGGGTACGTCCCCGCCTCGACCCGGGGGTGAGGCGGAGACGTCGTGGCGCGGGACGAGTTCAGTGCACCGCGACCGCGGCGTCGGCCGGGACGGTCTCGGTCAGCTGCCACGGGCGGGCCAGCGTGAGCAGCACCAGCGCGGCCGCGGCCAGGCTGCCCGCGATCACCGCGGCCATCGCGAGCGCGTTCGAGCCGAGCAGGCCGACCGCGGGGGCGGCCAGCGCGCCGATGCCGAACTGGCCGGCGCCGAGCAGCGCGGCGGCCGTGCCCGCCGCCTCGCCGTGCCGGGACAGCGCGAGCGCGGGCGCGTTCGGGAACGCCAGACCGGCCGCGGCCAGCACCAGCCACAGCGGCGCCAGCACACCGGCCAGCCCGCCGACCTCGAGCACGGTCAGCACGACCAGCAGCACGCCGGCGGCCAGGCCACCGAGCAGCGCGGTCACCAGGATCTGGCTCGGCGTCCACCAGCGCAGCAGGCGCACGTTCAGCTGCGTCGCGATGATCATGCCGACCGCGCCGCCGCCGAACGCCACACCGAACTGCTGCTCGGTGAGCCCGAACTCCCCCTGCATGACGAAGCTCGAGCCCGCGACGTAGGCGAAGATCGCGGCCATGGTCAGGCCGGTGGTGAGCGCCAGCCCGACGTAGACGCGGTCCCGGAGCAGCCCGGCGTAGGCACGCAGCACGCTCGCGGGGGTGGCCGGCCGGCGGCGCTCGCGGGGCAGCGTCTCCGGCAGCCCGAACGCGGTCATCAGGATCAGGAGCACACCGAACACCGCGAGAGCGGCGAAGACCCCACGCCAGTCGGTACGGGACAGCAGCGCGCTGCCGAGCGTCGGCGCGAGCACCGGCGCCGCGCCCATCACCAGCATCAGCCGGGACAGGATGCGCGCCGCGGGCAGCCCGGTGAACAGGTCCCGCACGATCGCCATCGCCACGACCGCGGCCGCGGCGGCACCGAGCCCCTGCAGCACGCGCAGCGCGCCGAGCGTGCCGATGTTCGGCGCGAACACGCACAGGACCGAGGCGAGCACGTGCACCGCGGTGCCGGCCAGCAGCGGGATTCGCCGCCCGACCACGTCGGAGAGCGGGCCGATGAGCAGCTGCCCGGCCGCCAGCCCGGCCAGCGTGCCGGTCAGCGTCAGTTGCACCGCCGCCGCCGTGGTCGCGAACTCCGCGGTGAGCGCGGGCAGCGCCGGAAGATACATGTCGATCGTGAGCGGACCGATCGCGATCAGCGACCCCAGTACGATGATCAGCCGGAACCGCTGCGTCGTGCTCATCAGATCGCCCGGCGTGGCGGCAGCTGCCACCTGCCGTTCCATGGTCGCCGTCATCGCTCTCCCTGCCGCGTTAACCTGCACGTAACGACCCACCCGGGCCGACGCACTTACAGTGCGCGACAAGTCCCCCCGGCGCGACCGCATTCCCGGTTTCCACCGTCGTGCGCCCCGTCACACCGCTTCCAAAGACCCAACCTGGCTCACCCCGGTTCCGCGGGAGCACGCCGTCGGCAACTGAGCAGGGCTGCACACAGCCGACAGGAACGGGACGTCACCCATCACGCTACGAAGCGCCCGTCGTTCTCCAGGGAGGACGACGGGCGACCCTCCCGGTGCCCAGCTCGGACGTCAACCGGCGCCCCGGCACCGAGAGAGCAGAATACGGGCGTTGCGGGACTTTTGTTGCATATGGTATGGTTTATCCCGACGCGAGGCAGCGGGCAACACTCGCCGCGCACGACGTCAGGGCGCAATCACACGCCCCCAAACCAATAGACTTTCGGAATGGCCCGACTGCTGAGCAGTCGGGCCATTCCGCATTTGACTAGAGGCCACGAACATGAGCGACGACGACCGGCCGGGCAGCCAAGGCGAGTCAGGCAATCCAAATAGCAGATTACTGACCCAACGACACATGGGCCTGGAGCAGGCCTGCCTCCTGGATGAACTCGCAAAATCCCTGGAGAGTCGAAAACCACCGAATTTCGAGGACACCCGCGCGATCGCAGTCAGACACTCCCTCACCTACCACCCACCGGAGGATCCCTCGCTACGCAAGAACGAGATCGACAAGCGTCATCTACTCGCGCTACAGGATCTGATCCCGCCGTGGTGTGCGGCACGCCAGGACCCAGAACAGCAAGAACCGGCGCTGGAAAGCGTCATGACACAGCACGCAAAGTCGTTTCCATGCGCAAATGAGGCCCTTGCAACCTGCCCCGAGGACGATCGCTGGGTATACCTCATGTGGTCGTTTCAGCGATTCGGCCGCGACGGGGCCATGAAGGTTACAGGATTTGGGCGCCACAAGACGGAAAGGCTGTTCCAGAGAACTCAAGTGGTGATCGAAAAACATCTGAAGTCCAAAAAAGGCAGGAAACCGTGAAAATAATCAAACAACACCGGCCGGCAAGCTCTCGAGAGACACGTCGCGACGACGAATATCACGCAGCACTGGCGAAGATGATGGCGGCGTCGGGAGCGCTCGAGATCGCACGCGACTTGTTCACGAAGGGCCAGTGGAGGCTGGCCTTGACATTCTTGGTGATCGCGGACAGATGCAAACTCCCCGAAGCCGAAGCCGACCTGCTCTACTGGCGAGCCACCGGTCGGCCCCCCAATGACAACTCAGGAGCGACATCGGTTCCCGTGCCGGCACCGAGGCGCTGGATCGCGTACTGGGCCAGTACGGCTTCCCCGTACGGCTGGCGGCCCGGCATCGTGATGGCGGCCCTGCTGACCACCGGCCTGGCCACCGGGCTGACGCTGGCCGGGCAGTCCACATCGACACAGGAGGAAGCCGGTACCCGCCGAGCTCCCGTGCATGCGTCGTCGGAGCAAGCCGGCAGAACCCTCCCGGAAGTTGCCGTCAGCTTCAGCGCCATTGTTCCTACAGGTTCGGCACCCCCGCAGGCACCTCCTTCAGAGGGCAGCCCGCAGGACGTTGCGGAACTGCGGGTTGCACTCACCGACCCGCCCGCCGACAAGTACGTGGTAACGCTGCGTGCGGCCGTAACGGAAGCCTGCGAATGGCGCATCGTGAAGTCGCCGACGGACGGCCTTCCCAACGCTGCGATAGTCAGTCTCGCCCCCGGCCAGTCGGGAAAGGTCACGGTTCCGGTCGGCCAATTAGCAAGCCTCTCCATCTTCCCCCAAAACCAGGGCCAGCATCCGGGGTGCACGGTGGTGAGCGGGCAGTACTTCTCCGGGGCGGTGCCAACCGTACCGGCGACCGCCGTACCGCCCGATCCGGCCGATCAACCGGATACGACCGTTCCGCCGACGTCACACCCAGCCGGCACACCTTCTTCGGTTCAGGTATCGCCGCAATCGGTTCCGCCACCATCAACAGGCACCGCCGCACCGTACGCTACTCCACCTTCCGATTGATTCGGACCACCGCTCAGCATCGAGGGCGGTGTCAGGAACGCTTTGTTCCTGACACCGCCCTCTTCATGTTCGAAGGAGATCCCCACCCGTGACGCAACAAAACATCAGCGAGCCACAGTGGAGGCGAAGTGCCCGCTGCGTGGCGAGCCATCACTGCATGGAAGTCGCAATCTGCGGCGCGCTCGTTCTGGTGCGCAACTCCACGAGGCCCACCGTTGCACTCGACCTCAACGGAGATCAATGGCGGGGATTTCTTGCGTATCTACGCTCCGCGAAGCGGACCGAGTAGGCGCGCACTGAACTGTCCCGACGGCGGGCCACCCTCCCCCTCGGGCTTCTCAACCGTTCCCCTCCGGGAATTGGCTCCGCTCTCCTCGAAGGCGGCCCGCCCGCCATGGCCGCACGAAATTCGCCGTCCACCATCCGCAAGAAACGGAGTTCCGGCCCCCGCGCCGCAGACAGGCGCCATCCTCCGTATGCGATCCAGTACATTCTCGGGATTTCACTGTCTGCCATCGAGCGCGCATAGGATCGCACGGCCTCGTCGGTCAGATCACCGCACTCCCAAGCATGAAACCATGCTGTCAAGATCGAACTAGAGTAATAGAACAGTCTTTCGTCAACGTGTTCGGGCGTGACTCTGGGGCCCCAGCATTGACCGTAGGCAGGCTCTTCCATGGCAGTTCGGAGAACATCCGCATGCAGTTCCCGAGCCATCACCACACGTTCTTGGCGAAGCTGACGTCGCTGAACGAGAACGGCCACACACAGCGCAATCGCCGACAACAGCGTCGAGATAGGGCCGTAAGCCTGCCCGATCTCACCGAGACGACCCACATCGAGACCATCGGTATCGATGGCCCCGAGGACGACAGGCGATGCCAACACCGCTATGGAAAGGATCAGCAGGGCACCGGCCGAGAACAAAACGGTAAAAACACTGCGAAGCAACCTGGCACTGACTCCGCGTCGCGAAACGGGGGGGTAGCGGCATCGATTCCTCCTGATGAGGGGACCCGGTCACCTGCAGTGTCTGCACCGCTGTCCACTCGCCATGATCGCTACACCGCCGTGATCGGCGTCAGGCGTCGCTTCGGGTGAAGGTAACGGCGACCAGCACCCAAACGCCGATCGTCCATACCGTCGTCGCAAGCGTTCCACGGCTCGCGTGGGTGAGCATGGTGTCCGGAAGCCAACTGCCCAGTTCCTCGCGGAACAACGGGCCGACGATGAAATACACAGCCAGCAGCGGCAGAAGCGCAGCAACCGGATAGCGAATGACAGTAGTCACCGCGGCGGACAGCAGCGTGGTCAGGGTGAGGTAAGCGGTGGCGTCGGCGCCGCAGGTGAGGGATGCGGTGGCGGCGACCGGGAGGGTGGTGGCGGCGAGCGTGAGGGACTTCGCGGCGAGCAGCGGGAGGCGGCGGGGCATGGCCAGCAGTGTGGTGTGGAACTGGGCGCCGGCCTCGTGCTCGGACGAGACGGCCAGCACGCCGAGGACCAGGAAACCCGCCTGGGTGTACGTCAGCGGCAGCGCGCCCGGCTCGCCGGCCGCCCAGCGCAGCAGCCCGGTCGCGGCCAGCGTCAGTGCCACGGTCAGCCGCAGCGACGGCAGGGACCAGAGTTTCAGCAGCTCCGCATGCAGGTAGGTCATGCGTCCCGCCGGTGGAACAGCCAGGCGCCGAGGGCGAGCAGCGCGACGACCCAGGCGGTCATGGTGAGGCCGGCGACGAGCGGGGACATGGCGTAGTCGAAGCGGTCGCCGCGGATGAACATGCGTGCGCCGGCGATGTCCGGCAGGTAGTAGGCCAGGTCGGTGACCTTGGTGAGCAGGTAGGAGACGGAGACGAAGAAGCTGTTCACGATCAGGACGGTGAGCGGCACGATGCCGTTGCGGACGATCAGCGTGATCGCGTACGCGAACAGCGCCAGCAGCACCCAGTAGATCAGCACCGTGACCAGGCGGACCGGGTCCACCGGTGGCATCGCGCCGCCGTGCAGCGCGCGGGTCAGCGTGAGCACCGCGGTCGCGGCCACCGCGGACTGCAGCAGCACCACCGCGATCAGCGCGGCCGTCTTCGCGGCCAGCAGGCGCAACCGGTGCGGCATCGCGGTCAGCGTGGTGTGCAGCTGGGTGACGCCGGCCGAGTGCTCGCCGGTCGGCGTGAACTCACTACTGATGATCACGACGCCGAGCACGAGCGGGCCGAGCAGCCCGACGCCGAGGTCGTTCATCCCGAGGTTCGACAGGTCGCCGTAGCTGCCGTCCGCGATCGCCCGGCGCGTCGCCGGCGCGTTGAGCAGCACGATCAGCGGGGCCAGCAGCGTGCCGACGACCAGGCCGGCCCAGGCGGTCGGAATCCCGAGCAGTTTGCGCAGCTCCGCGATCACCACGAGGCACCGCCGCCGGCCGTGGTCAGCGCGAAGAACGCGTCCTCGAGGGTGCGGTGGTCGCCGGTCACCTCGGCCAGCGTGCCGGACACCACGACCCGGCCCTTGTCGATCACGACCACGTCGTCCGCCGTCTCGGCGAGCTCGCCCATCAGGTGGCTGGAGAGCAGGACCGTGTGCCCCTGTGCCGCACGCTCCCGCAGGAAGCTCCGCATCCACCGGATGCCGCCCGGGTCCAGGCCGTTGACCGGCTCGTCCAGGATCAGCACCTCCGGGTCGCCGAGCAGCGCGGCCGCGAGCCCGAGCCGGCGGCTCATGCCGAGCGAGAAGCGGCCCGCGCGCTTGCCCGCGTCGCCGGTCAGGCCGACCGCCTCGAGGACCTCGTCGGCCCGGGCGGCGGGCAGCCCGTTCGACGCGGCGACCCAGCGCAGGTGGGCGCGGGCGGTGCGGGCCCGGTGCGCGCCGGAACCGTCGAGCAGCGCGCCGACCCGGGTGAGCGGCCGGGTCAGGTCGCGGTAGCGGCGGCCGCAGACCAGCGCGGTGCCGCCGTCCGCCCGGTCCAGGCCGAGCAGGACGCGCAGCGTCGACGTCTTGCCGGCACCGTTCGGCCCGAGGAAGCCGGTGACCCGGCCGGGCCGGGCCTCGAAACTCACGTCGTACAGAATCTGGGTCCGGCCCTTGCTCTTGCTGACCCGATCAATGGAGATCATGCCGGTCAGTCAACCGCCCGCCGGGCGCGCGCACATCGGACCGGGATCCGATCCCGGCGCCGGTCTCAGACCTGGGTCCGAGAACTACAGTCGATGCGGTGAGACCCCGCCGCACGCTTTCCCCCGCGCTGCTGGTCGCGGCCGTGACCTGTGGCGTCCTGATCACCGCGATGTGCACGGCCGGCACGTCCGGCCCGCTGGCCCGCGTGGTCCCGGCCGTGATGGTCGGCGGTGCGATCGGCGCCGCGGTCTGGACCGTGCGCCGGGCGCGCGCGGACCGGGCCGACTACGAGGCGCGGCTGACCGCGTGGGCCGCGTCCGAGGCGGTGCTGGCCGAACGCCTGCACATCGCGCGCGACCTGCACGACATCGTCTCGCACGGGCTGGGCCTGATCACGGTGCGGGCCGCGGCCACCCGCCACCTGCCGAAACCGCCGGAGGTCGCGGCGGCGCTGACCGACATCGAGGAGGCCGGCCGGCAGGCCACCGCCGAACTGCGCCGCATGCTCGGCGTGCTGCGCTCCACCGACCCGCTCACGCCGGTGGACAGCCTCGACGACCTGGCCGCGATCGCCGCGGACGCCGGCCGCGGCGGGCTGCGCGTCGACCTGTCCGTCGGCGAGCTCGGGCCGGTCTCGCCGGGCGTGCAGGTCGCGGTGGCCCGCACGGTCCGGGAGGGGCTGGCCAACGCGGCCCGGCACGCGGGGCCGTCCGACGTGCGCGTCCGGGTGCACCGCGACGGCGCGGACGTGGTGGTCACGGTCGCGGACGGCGGCCCGGAGCCCGGCTGGCGGGCCACGCCCGGGGCCGGTCACGGGCTGGCCGGGCTGCGCGAACGCGTGGGCAGCCTCGGCGGCGTGCTCGGTGCGGCACCGGTCGACGGCGGTTTCCGGCTCACCGCCCGCATCCCGGACGCCGCCGCATGACCCGCGTGCTGCTCGTCGACGACCAGCCGCTGCTCCGGCGCAGCCTCGCCATGATCATCGGAAGCGACCCGGCGCTCGAGGTGGCCGGCGAGGCGGCGGACGGCACCGAGGCCGTGGTTCGCGCCCGCGCCACCCGGCCGGACGTGGTGCTGATGGACGTCCGCATGCCGCACCTGGACGGCCTCGAGGCGACCCGCCGGATCTGCGCCGATCCCGCGCTGTCCGGCACCCGGGTGCTGGTCCTGAGCATGTTCGAGCTCGACGAGTACGTCTGGCAGGCGCTGCACGCGGGCGCCTCCGGCTTCCTGCTCAAGGACGCGCGCCCGGAGGACCTGATAGAGGCGATCCACCGTACGGCCGAAGGGGTCTCGCTGTTCGCCCCGTCCATCCTGACCAGGCTGGTCACGCACTACGTCGGTACGCCCCGGCCCGGCCGGCCGGGCACCGCGCCCGGCGGGCTGACCGCGCGCGAGGTGGAGGTGCTGACGCTGGTCGGCGGCGGCCTGTCGAACGACGAGATCGCGACCGCGCTGGTGATCTCCGTCAAGACGGTCAAGACGCACATCACCCACCTGCTCGCCAAGCTCGCCGCCCGGGACCGCGCCCAGCTGGTCATCGCCGCGTTCGACGCGGGCCTGGTCCGGCCGCGCGGATAGCCCGCAACCGCGTCGCACCCCGGCCGCACCCGGCCCGCCACCGGCGGGGTGGACCGTGTTGATGCGACAGAGAGTCCGCGAAACGGAGACGGCATGGGCGTCCGGCAACGGCTGGCGGCGTTCGGCGCTGCCATGCTGGTGGCGCTGCCCGCCGTCATCGGGCTGCCCGGCGCGGCCCTCGCGGTGCCGGCGGCGCCCAAATCCTTCTCGGCGGTACGCAACACGGCCGCGCCCGGCCAGATCACGCTCGGCTGGAAGACCGTGCCGGACGCCGACCACTACGTCGTCGACGTGCTGCGCGACGACGTGGCGCAGCCGGCTGTGTCGCTGCCCGTCGCGGCCACGTCGTACATTGTGGATGGTGCGAACCCGTGCGTCACGTACAAGATCCGAATCGGTGCGGTGGACGCGGCCGGCAACGGGACCAGCACGGGCTACGTGACGGTGCGGACGCTGGCACCGGGCGTGGTGCCGGGCATGACCACCGGGCGGTCCGACCCGGCGACCGGCACGGTGTACTGGCGGGTGCCGTCGCACACCGGGTACTCGCCGATCACCGGCTACCGGATGCTGCTGACCCGGGACTCGGACGGCGCGGAACTGGTCGACCGGACCGTCACCGAACTGTCGCACAGCCTGCCGGGGCTCGATCCGGCCATGACGTACAAGATCCAGGTCACCTCGGCGAACGAGTGGGGCGGCTGCGCCACGGCGACGTCGCCGATCGGGCGCTGGCGGCCGGCCGACCCGGTCTCGATCACGGCCGTCCGCCGGGCGGAGTCCCCGGCCACGGCCGAGGTCTCCTGGGTGCCGGCGGCGAGTCGGCCGGCACCGACCTACTACCAGCTGACCTACACCAGCGGGGCGACCACCTCGACGGTACGGGTGGACGCGCCGGCCACGTCGGCCGCGCTGACGCTGGACCCGGCCCGGACGTGGACGCTGCAGGTCAAGTCCTACAACGAGTACGGCGGCAGCGGCACGGCCACGACGACGCTCGGCGTGTACGTGCCGCCGTCCACCGGCCCGACGCCGTCCGCCAGCCCGGTGTCCTCCGCCGGCCCGGCACCGTCGGCCGGCCCGACTCCCTCAGCCGGCCCGGCACCGTCGACCAACCCGGCTCCGTCGGCCGATCCGGTCCCGTCAGTCAGCCCCGTGCCGACCGGAAGTCCGGCGCCGACCAGCGGTCCGGTTCCGTCGGCCGATCCGGAGCCGGCACCCGGCACCGGTCCGAACCCCGCCCCGCTCCCGCGACCCGACCCCGAACCCGGACCGGCACCGAGCCCGGCCGCACCCGAGACGGCACCCGGCACCGAACCAACCCCGGGCACGCACCCGGAACCCACCCCGGCACCCGGACCGGCACCGAACCCGGTCACCCCCGAGCCGGCACCCGGAACCGGACCGGCCCCGATCCCGGCACCGAGCCCGGCCGGCACGCCGGGCCCCGCCGGCGCGCCGAGCCCGGTCGTCGCGGACCCGGCGCCCCTGCCGCAGCCGGGCCCGGAGCCGAGCGGCTCGCCGGGCCCCGTCCCGGCGCCCGGTCCGTCGCCGGACCCGGAGACCGGGCAGAGCCCCACGCCGGTGCCGACTGCCGTCCGGCCGGACGACACCACCCCGCCGGTGATCGCCGCCGTGCTGTCCGAGCCGGCCGACGGCGCCGGGTGGCACCGGGCGCCGGTGACGGTCGCGTTCACCTGCGCGGACGCGCAGTCGCCGATCGTCTGGTGCCCGCCCGCCGTCCCGGTCACCGCGGACGGCGCGGGTCAGGCGGTCACCGGCACCGCGGTCGACGCCGCCGGCAACCTGGCCGGCACCACGGTCACGGTCAACCTGGACCGCACCGCGCCGACCATCGTCGCCACCGTGGCCGGCACCCGGTCCGCGTCCGGCTGGTACACCACGCCGCCCACGGTCCGGTTCTCCTGCGCCGACACCGGCTCGGGGATCGCCTCCTGCCCGGCCGAGCGGCGCCTCACCGCGGAGGGCCGGTCGTTGACGGTCACCGGGCAGGTCACCGACCGGGCCGGCCACACCGCGGTCGTGTCGCTGACCGGCCTCCGGGTCGACCTGACCGCGCCCACGACCCGGGTCACCGGCGTGATGCCGTTCGGGCCGTTCCGCCGGTTCGCGACGCCGGTCCCGGCGTGCGTCACCACGGACACCGGCTCCGGGGTGGCCCGCCGGGCCACGCTGACCGTCACCACCACCGGTTCCGGCCGCCGCGCCGCCACCTGCGCCGGCGGCACCGACCACGCCGGCCGGACCGCACCGCCGGTGACCGTCACCTACGCGGTCGAGCAGCGCCGGGTGCGCCGCTGACCGCACGCACCCCGCGGGAACCGCCGGCCACCGACCGGGCCGGGCACCGACCGGGCCTAGGGTGGGACACATGATCACTGACACCTCGCGCCCGCGTATCGGTTTCATGTTCGATCGGGATCGGCGGCCGGAGGAGCTGGCCGGTTTCGCCGCCACCGTGGAGGAGCTGGGCGCCGGCGACCTGTGGGTGGTCGAGGACCTCGGCTGGACCGGCGCTATCAGCGCCGCGACCGTCGCCCTCGCCGCGACCCGCACGCTGCGCGTCGGCATCGGCATCGCGCCGGTGGCGCTGCGCAACCCGGCGCTGCTCGCCATGGAGCTGGCCACGGTCGCCCGGATCTACCCGGAGCGCCTGGTCGCCGGCCTCGGCCACGGCGTCACCGACTGGATGCGCCAGGTCGGCGCGGCGCCGAAGTCGCCGCTGTCCCGCCTCGAGGAGTCGATCGTCGTCACCCGCGGCCTGCTGGCCGGTGAGACGGTCACGATGCACGGCCGCGAGGTGACCGTCGACGGCGTGACGCTGGTCCACCCGCCGGCCGTGGTCCCGCCGATCGTCACCGGCGTCGTCCGGCCGAAGTCGCTGGAACTGTCCGGCCGGGTAGCGGACGGCACGATCGTCGCGGAGGGCAACGGCCCGGCCGAGCTGACCGACGCGCTCGGGCACATCGCACGCGGCCGTGCCGCCGGCACCCGGCCGGCGCACGAGCTGATCGCCTTCGCCTACCTGCACGTCGGCGACGACCCGGCCCGGGCCGCCGCCGAGACCGGCGAGATGGTCGCCGGCCAGGCCGCCTGGCTCGGCAAGCCGGCCGAGGAGCTGTTCACGCTGATCGGCTCGGCCGACTCCGTCCCCGCCAAGGTCGCCGCCCTGCACACGGCCGGCGCCACCACGGTCGTCCTCCGGCCGCTCGGCTCCGACCCCGACGCGCAGGCCCGGGCCGCCCTCGAGGCGCTCCGTACGGCCTGATCCGGCCCGCCTCAGCGGTTCCACTCCTTGGCGAGCAGTTCGTAGGAGCGGACGCGATCGGTGTGGTCGTGGGTGATCGTGGTGATCAGTAGTTCGTCGGCGCCGGTGACGTCGCGCAGCGTGCGCAGCGCGGCGGTGACCGTGTCGGGCGCGCCGACGAACTGGGTGTCGAGGCGGTCGGCGACCAGCGCGCGGTCCTCGTCGGACCAGACGTGCGCGCGTGCCTCGGCCGGGCCGGGGAACGGGATCGCGCCGCCACCGCCGCGGATGCTGCGCACCCACAGCCCGTACGGGGAGGCCAGCTCGCGTGCCTCGGCGTCGGTCGGGGCGACCACGACGTCGGCGGAGACCGACACGTACGGGCGGTCGAGCATGCCGGGCGTGAACGCGTCCCGGTAGGCCCGCACCGCCTCCAGCACGGTCGCGGGACTGACGTGGTAGTTCGCCCCGAACGGCAGGCCCAGCGCGCCGGCGACCCGGGCGCTCTGCCCGGCGCTGCTGCCGAGGATCCACACCTGCAGGTCGGCGCCCTCGCCCGGCACCGCGTGCGCGTCGATGCCGTCCGGGGACACCCAGGTGCCGCGCAGCAGCGCGAGGAGGTCGTCGACCTGGTCCGCGAAGTCCGGGGTCTCGGCGCCGGGTTGTTGCAGCAGCTTCCCGTACGCCCGGAATCGTGGGGTCGTGAAGAGGTGGCTGAAGGAGAACGCCGCCGGGATGAGCAACCCGTCCACCACCCGGGCCGGAGCGGGTGCCGGCGGGGCCGCGGTCTCCGAGCGGCGCTGACCGGACCGGCCCAGGCCGAGGTCGATCCGGCCGGGGTACAGCGCGTCGAGCGTGCCGAACGACTCGGCGACGGAGAGCGCGGTCCGGTGCCCGACCTGCACCGCGCCGGACCCGACCCGGATCCGGCGGGTGGCGCCCGCGACCGCGCCCATCAGCACGGCCGTGGCGGAGCTGGCGACGCCCCGCGCGAAGTGGTGCTCGGCCAGCCAGTAGCGGTGGTAGCCGAACTCCTCCACGTGCCGGGCCAGGTCGATCGTGTTGCGCAGCGCGTCACCGGGACCGGACCCGGACGGTACGGGCGACAGGTCCAGAACGGCCAGGGGCGTGGTCATGCGGCGGCCTCCACGGTAGACGGTGGGACGGGAGAGAACGGCCGGCTCGGGATCGCGGCGCGCAGCGCGGGCGCGATGTCGCTCTGGAACAGTTCGAGCGTCCTCCGGTGCTGGGCCGGGGTCAGGCCGTCGCGGTCGGCGTGCAGGTGGATGACCTCGTGGCCGAACGCGGCGTGGTAGCGCTGCACCTTCTCGATGATCTGCTGCGGGCTGCCGACCAGCGCGGAGCTGCGCTCGACCGCGTCCTCGACGGACGTGAACACCGGGTCGACGCCGAGCCGCCGGAACGCGGCCTGCCGCGCCTCGAAGATCGGCCGCCAGGTCGCGATCGCCTCCTGGGCTGCCGGAAAAGCTCGTACGCCTCCCGGTTGCGGTCCCAGCCGCGCCGTTGCCCTTCCCGATGATCAGTTCGAGGCGCCCGCCGGAGAGGTGGTCCAGCGTGGCGTAGTCCTCGAACGCGCGGACCGGGTCGAGCAGCGCGAGCGTGGTCACGGCCGTGAACAGCCGGATCCGTGCGGTGCGTGCCGCGATGTGGCTGAGCACGACCGGCGGGGACGAGGAGATGAACGGGCGTTCGTGCCGCTCGCCCACGCCGTACCCGTCGAATCCGAGCTCCTCGGCCAGCACCGCGTTGTCCACCACGTCCCGGAATCGCTGCGTGGTCGACGGCCGCACGCCGGTGAGCGGGTCCGGCAGGTGCGTGATGAGCGTGATCAGCAGGATCTTCATGCCGGGCCGCCGCCGAGGAAGGACGCGACGGACGCGGGCGAGGTGGGTGGAAGCCCCAGCAGCGACCGCAGCGTCGAGCCGCCGGACGGGTACGCGGTCCGGAACACGCCGCGCTCCTGCAGCAGCGGCACCACCCGGTCGACGAAGTCGTCGAGTCCGGCCGGCGTGAGGTGCGGGACCAGGATGAAGCCGTCCGCCGCGTCCTGCTGGACGAACGCGTCGACCGATTCGGCCACCGCCGCCGGCGTACCGATGAAGGACTGCCGGCCCGTCACCTCGATGATCAGGTCACGGATTCCCAGGCCCTTCTCCTCCGCCAGGGACCGCCACGCGCGCGCCGTGGCGACCGGGTCGTCGAACAGCCTGGTCCGGCCCTGCGCGATCGACTCGCCGGAGACGTCCGGGTCGAACGGCGGCAGCGGCCCCTCCGGGTCGAACGAGGACAGGTCCCGGTTCCACAGCTGCTCCAGGTGCCGGATCGCGGTCTGCGGCGTGACCTGCTGCCGCCGGATGTGGTGCGCCTTCTCCTGCGCCTCCGCGTCCGTGTCGCCGAGCACGTAGCTGACGGCCGGCAGGATCTTCAGCGAGTCCGGCGTCCGCCCGTACGCCGCGAGCCGGCCCTTCACGTCCCGGTAGAACGCCTGCCCGGCCTCCAGCGTGCTGTGCCGGGAGAAGATCGCGTCCGCGGACGCCGCCGCGAAGTCCCGCCCCGCCGGCGAGTCACCGGCCTGGATGATCACCGGATGCCGTTGCGGGCTGCGCGGCACCGTGAAGTGCCCGGAGATGTCGAACTGCGTGCCGTGGAAGGCGAACGCTCCGGGCGCCGGGGTGCGCGCGAACGAGTCCCCGTCGACGACGAGGTCCTCGGCCGACCACGAGTCCCACAGCGTCCGCGACGCCGCGATGAACTCCGCCGCGCGCGTGTACCGGTCCGCGTAGGACAGGAAGCCGCCCCGCCGGAAGTTCTCCCCGGTGAACGCGTTCGGTGTGGTCACCACGTTCCACGCGGCCCGCCCGCCGGACAGGTGATCGAGCGAGGCCAGCTGCCGGGCCAGCTCGTACGGCTCGTGGAACGTCGCGTTCAGCGTCCCCGCCAGTCCCAGACGCTCGGTCACCGCCGCGATCGCCGCCAGCACCGTCACCGTGTCCGGCCGCCCGACCACGTCCAGGTCGTAGATCTCGCCGCGCTGTTCGCGCAGCCGCAGCCCCTCGGCCAGGAAGAAGAAGTCGAAGAGCCCGCGTTCGGCCGTGCGCGCCAGGTGCACGAACGACGAGAACTCGATCTGCGACCCGGCCGCCGGATCCGTCCACACGGTCGTGTTGTTCACGCCCGGGAAGTGCGCGGCCAGGATGATCTGCTTGGTCATGCGGCGCCTCCCGCGACGGCGTAGCGGCTGGCCGGACGGGACAGCCCGAGCGTCTCCCGCAACGTCGTGCCCGGATACGCGCTGCGGAACAGCCCGCGCTCCCGCAACCGCGCGGTCAGCTCCCGCGCGATCAGTGTCAGGTCGTCCGGCAGCACCCCGGGCCGCAGCCGGAACCCGTCGAGCCCCGCGGCCCGCCACTCCACCAGCAGGTCCGCCAACTCCCCCGGCGTACCGGTGAACACGAACGCGTCCGACGTCAGCTCCGCCCCGTCGAGGTCGTCCAGCTCACGCTTCCGGCGCGCCGCCGCGCCCGGCTCCGGATCGAGGAAGACCACAAGATCACCGAAGATCCGCAACGGTACGCCGTCGCGGCCCTCGGCCCGCTCCGAGGCCCGCACCTCGGACACGACGGCCGCGGCGTGCGCGCCCGAGTCAGGCGTCACGTAGAGCACGTCCGCGCCGCGCACCCCCAGCAGGTACGGCACCGTCGCGTGCCCGAGCACGGTCACCAGCGGTTGTCCCTGCGGCGGCCGGGGCACGATCGACGGCCCCTTGACGCTGAACCACTCCCCCTCGAAGTCGACGTAGTGCAGCTTCCGGTTGTCGACGAACCGCCCGGTGGCCACGTCCCGGATGATCGCGTCGTCCTCCCAGGAGTCCCAGAGCCGGCGCACCACCTCGATCACGTCCGCCGCCTCGTCGAACAGCGGCCGGACGACCTCCGCGATCCGGTCCGGCCGCGCCGTGTGCAGCGCGGGCACCGTGCGCCGTCCGACGTGCGTGGCCTCGGCCTGCCGCGCGGACACCTGCGCGCGCCACCCGGCCCGCCCGGTGCTGACGTAGTCGAGCGTGGCGATCGCGCTGGCGATGTGGAACGGTTCGGTGTGCGTGGTGGTGACGGTCGGGACGATGCCGATGTGCGTGGTCAGCGGCGCGACGCGGGCCGCGATCACGGCCGCGTCCAGCCGCGCGCGGACCCGGTCGGCCCGGTCGACCGGCACGCCGGGCAGTTCGGACGGCGGCGCCAGCGAGTCCTCGACGGTGACGAAGTCGAGCAGTCCGCGCTCGGCCTCCGCGACCAGCCCGGCCCACCAGCCGGCCGTGAGGATCGCCGGCCGGTGCACGCGCCAGGCGGCCGGATGCCAGCCGGCGCCGTCCAGCGCGACGGCCAGATGCAACTGACTCATGGGGCAGTTCCTCCTGTGACCGAGGTGGGCAACGCCGCGACCAGCGCCTTCGTGTAGTCGTGCCGCGGATGGTGGAAGACGTCGCCGACCGGCCCGGCCTCGACCACGCGCCCCTCGTGCAGGACCAGGACCCGGTCCGCGAGGTGGTGGACGACGCCGAGGTCGTGCGAGATGAACAGGTAGGCGGTGCCGTCCTGGGCGCGCAGCTCCGCCAGCAGGTCGAGCACCTGAGCCTGCACGGACACGTCCAGCGCGGAGACCGGCTCGTCGCAGATGATCAGGCTGGGCCGGGGCGCGACGGCCCGGGCGATCGCGACCCGCTGCCGCTGCCCGCCGGACAACTGCCGGGGATGGCGGTCCGCGTGCTCCTCGCCGAGCCCGACCCGGTCCAGCAGCGCGAGCACCTCGCGGCGGCGGGCACCGCGGCCGGGCAGCGCCTCCGCGATGATCCGCCCGACCGGGTAGCGCGGGTCGAACGAGTTCAGCGGGTCCTGCGAGACGAACTGCATGCGCCGGCGGTACGGCCGGCGCCGGCGCTCCGGCACGCCGGACCAGGGCCGGCGCTCGAACTCGACGGTGCCCGCGTCCGGTGCGACCGTGCCGAACAGCAGCTGCGCGACCGTGGTCTTGCCGGACCCGGACTCGCCGACCAGTCCGACGATCTCCCCGGCGTGCACGTCGAGCGACACGTCCGCGACCGCGGTGTGCCCGCCGTACCGTTTGGTCAGGTCCTTGATCGTCACGACCGGTTCGCCGGAGCGGTGCGCCGCGACCGGCAGCGGCCCGCCGGGTGGGGCGAGCCGGCGACCGCGGGACGCCGCGGACGGCACCGCGTCGCGCAGCACCCGGGTGTAGGCGTGGCGGGGCGCGCCGAGGATTTGCGCGGTCGGCCCGGACTCGACGATCCGGCCGTCGCGCATGACCAGCACCCGGTCCGCGATCGCGGCGACCACGGCGAGGTCGTGGCTGATCAGCAGCAGCGTGTCCCGGCGCTCGGCGAGCAGGCCCAGGATCGCGGCCTGCACGGTCACGTCCAGCGCGGTGGTCGGCTCGTCCGCGATCAGCAGTTTCGGCCGGCCGGCGATCGCGGACGCGATCAGCGCGCGTTGCCGCAGGCCGCCGGAGAGCTGGTGCGGGTACTGCCGGGCGCGGCGGGCCGGTTCCGGCACGTGCACCTCGGTCAGCAGCTCCTCGACGCGTTCGTCCACCAGCCGGCCCGGGACCAGCCGGTGGGTGCGCAGCGCCTCACCGACCTCGTCGCCGACCCGGCGCAGTGGGTCGAGCGAGACCAGCGCGTCCTGCAGCACGAGCCCGGCGGTCCGGCCGCGCACCCGCTGCCAGTCCCGTTCGGTGAAGCCGCGCGCGTCCCGCCCGTCGATCTCCAGGCGGCCCGCCCGGACGGTGGCCCGCGGTCCGGCGAGGCCGACCAGCGTGCGCGCGGTGACGCTCTTGCCGGACCCGGACTCCCCGACGATCGCGACCCGTTCACCGGCGGCGACGGTGAAGCTGACGCCCCGCACCGCCTCGACCGCACCGCGCGCGGTCCGGAACGTGACGTGCAGGTCCTCGACGGCGATCATCACGGGTGCCTCGCCGGCCGGCGCGGTGGTGTCCGGCCGGGCGGCGTCGTCGACAGTGGTCATCGGAGGTCCCGTCCCTCGAAGCGGGCCTGGAGGCGGCGGCCGGTCACGGTCAGCGAGATGACGGTGAGCGTGACCGCGACGCCCGGCAGGATGCCGGACCACCAGGCGACGGAGAGGTAGTTGCGGCCCTCGGCGAGCATCGCGCCCCACTCCGGGGACGGCGGCTGCGGTCCCATGCCGAGGAAGCTGAGCCCGGCCGCGGCCAGCACCGCCTCGCCGAGCCCGATGACCGCGACGACCGGGATCGGGCCGAGCACGTTCGGCAGCACGTGCCGGACCACGATGCCCGCCCGGGAGCGGCCGAACGCGACCGCCTGGGACACGTACCCGGCGCGGCGGACCCGCAGGGTCTGCGCGCGGACCACGCGGGCGTAGTGCGGCAGCGTGGCGATGCCGATCGCGATCGTCAGGCTGAGCGTGCCGGTGCCGGCGAGCGCGATGAACAGCAACGCGAGCAGCAGCAGCGGGAACGCGGAGAGCGCGTCGAACGAGCGGGCCAGCGCTTCGTCGGCCCACCGGTGCGCGAGACCGGCCAGCAGGCCGAGCAGCACGCCGGCGCCCACCGCGACGGCGGTGGCGGCGACGCCGATGGCCAGCGAGGCCCGTGCGCCGTGCACCACCCGGTCGAACACGTCCCGGCCGAGCTGATCGGTGCCGAACCAGTGCGCGGCCGACGGCGGCAGCAGCGCGTCGAGGGGGTTCGCGGCCAGTGGGTCGCCGGCGCCGAGCGCACCCGGCGCGGCCACCGCGATCGCCACCAGCGTCAGGTACGCGACCGCGGCCGCGATGCCCGGCCCGGTCCGTGGCGTGACGGTCCACCGGGTGCCGCGGACCCGGTCGAGGGCCGGCGTCATGTGGTCCTCCGCAGCCGGGGGTCGATGAGCAGGTAGGCGAGGTCGGCCAGGGTGTTCAGCGCGACGTGGACCGCGGCCGCGAGGACGACGACGGCGAGCACGACCGGCATGTCGCTGCCGAGGACCGCGTCCAGCGTGACCCGGCCGACGCCGGGCCGGCCGAAGACCTGCTCGACGATCACCGCGCTGCCGAGCAGCAGCCCGAACTGCCAGCCGGCCAGCGTGACCGCGGGCAGCAGCGCGTGCCGGAGCGCGTGCCGGGCCAGGACCGCGCGGTCGCGCAGGCCGCGGGCGCGGGCGGTGACCACGAACGGCTCGTCCAGCGCGCGGTCGAGGCCGTCGCGGAGCACCTGGCCGAGCAGCCCGGCGATCGGCAGCGCGAGCGTGACCGCGGGCAGCACCAGCGCGGCCGGCCCGGCGCCACCGGCGACCGGGAACAGGCCGAGCCGGAACGAGAACACCGTGAGCAGCACGATCCCGATCAGGAACGACGGCGTGGAGACGACGGCCAGTTCCGCGGTGGACAGCACGCGGCGCAGCCACGGGCGGCGGTCACCGGCACCGGCCACGGCCGCGAGCACGGCGAGCGCCACGCCGAGCGCACCGGCCAGCGCGGCGAGCTGCAGCGTGGGCGGGATCTGCTCGCCGAGCACGTCCGCGACCGGGCGCTGCAGCAGGTAGGAGGTGCCGAGGTCGCCGCGCAGCAGCCGCCACAGGTAGTCGGCGTACTGCACGATCTCCGGCCGGTCCAGGTGCCAATCGCGGACGATCTGCGCGCGGATCTCCGGCGTGTCCGCACCGTCGCCGATGATCCGGTCGACGACGTCGCCGGGCGCGAGCAGCAGCGCCAGGTACGCGGCCGTCGCCGCCGCCCACAGCACCACCAGCCCGGTGCCGAGCCGCCGCAGGACATGCCTCATGCGCCGATCCAGACGTCGTACGCGCCGGCCGGCACGCCCGCGGTGGGCTCGAAGCCGGTGCCGCCGACCGTGTCGGAGACCGCGAGCTGGTCCTGCGGGGCGTAGAGCGGCAGCACGACCGCCTGGTCCCGCACGACGTACCGCTGCACCTCCTGATAGATCTTGAGGCGGTCGGCCGCGTCCGGCGTGGCCTGGCCCCGGTCGAGCAGCCCGTCGAGCTCCGGGGAGTCCAGGTGGGTACGGTTGATCGCGCCCCGGGAGTGCAGCAGCAGGTTGAGCGCGGCCCCGGCGTCGGTGTCCGCGCGGGAGTTGTCGAACAGCTCGTACTCGCCGTCGTTCAGCGCCGCGGTGGCCGTGCCCTGGTCGACGAGCCGCACGTCCAGGTGGATGCCGGCGGACTGCTTGACCGCGGCCTGCACCGCCTGGGCCAGGATCTCCCGCCGGTCGCGGACGAACGGCGCGCTCTGCACCAGCCGCACGGTCAGCCGCCGCCCGTCCCGGGTGCGGTATCCCTCGGCGTCGCGGGTGGTCCAGCCGGCCGCGTCGAGCAGCGCGTTCGCCGTCGCGGCGTCCCCGCCGTACGCGCCCTCGAGGGTGTCGTCGTAGAACCGCGACGACGGGCTGACCACGCTCCACGCCCGGGTGGCGGTGCCCCGGTAGACCGACTCCAGCACCGCGCCGACGTCGACGGCCTCGCGGAACGCCTGCCGGACGCGGATGTCGTCGAACGGCGCGTGGTCGACGTTGAGGTAGTACGCGTACGCGGATCCGGAGTTGAGGCCGCGGTCCAGGCGCAGCCGCCGGTTCGCGGCGATGGTGGCCTCGTCGGTGGCGGGCACGCCCTCGACGACCCGCACCTGGCCGGAGGTGAGCGCGCCGATCCGCACCGACGACTCCTTCAGGAACCGGTAGGTGACCGTGTCCAGGTAGGCCGGCCCGGTGTGCGCGGCGGTCGCCGGCGCCCAGTCGTAGGCCGGGTTCCGCCGGTAGACCACCTGCTGGCCGGCCGTGTACGAGTCGAGCACGAACGGGCCGGTGCCGACCACGTCCGTACCCCCGGCCTTGAGGTTCTTCGCGTTCCGGAGCGATCTCGGGGAGATCTGCGCGCCCTGCGGCGTGGTGAGGAAGTCGCGGATCAGCGTGTCCGGCACGGAGAGGTGCAGCCGCACCGTGACCGGGTCGACGACCTCGACGCTCTTCAGGTTGCGCAGCTGAACGGTGCGCACCTGCGGGTTGTAGCCGTCGGAGAGCAGCAGGTCGAAGTTGGCCTTGACCGCGGCGGCGTCGAACGTCTCCCCGTCGTGGAACGTCACGCCGGTCCGGAGCCGGATGGTGTACTCCCGGTCGCCGCCCTCGATGCCGGTGGCCAGCCACGGTACGTAGTTGCCCTGCTCGTCGTGGGTGAACAGCGCCTCGAACGAGTTCCAGACCAGCGGGCGCGCCTTGGCCTGCGCGTACTGGTGCGGGTTGAACGTCAGCGGCTCGGTCTCGACGGCCCACACCAGGTCGCCGCCGCTCCTCGGCTCACCGGCCGCGCTCGCGGCCGGAGCCGATCCGCACGCGGCCAGCAGTAGTGACAGGATGACGGCGGGTAACAGACGCGATCTCATGAAGGTGCTCCTGTCCGGATTCGGGCATGGCTTCGCCCCGGCGCTGGGGTGTGGTGCGTGATGCGGAGGGGTTCGGATCAGGCCGGACAGGACGCCGACCACACGCGACCGAAGTCGATGTGGCCGCGGATGGTGAGCCGCAGCGTGCCGCACATGTGACCAGTCCAGCGCGGAGCGTGCCGGGGTGTCAACGAGATGACCTCCGGGTGTCGGCTATCGCACGTGAGCGGCGCAAACCGTTGACCTAATCATACTTCGCCGATAGGGTTGGGCAGCATTGCGCCGTAGGGTGCCCCACCCGGCTCGACATGGTCCTCTAGGGTGTGACCAGCCCGGGGAGATCCGGCCCGGGCCGGAGGGAACGGGGCCCATGGATCACATCGACATCGCGGCGCGCATGCGGCAGGTGCAGGAGGTCGTCGCGACCGCGACCGCGGAACTGACCAGCGAGGACCACGAGGTGACCGTGGTGGCCGGGCCGCGTGGCGCGGTGCGCTCGGTGGAGCTGAGCCCGCGCGCGTTCCGGCTCACCGGCGCGCAGCTCGGCGAGCTGGTGGTGCGCACGATCCGCGCGGCGAACGCGCAGGTGGACGCGGAGATTCGCACCGCGCTGACCGGCTCCTCCACGCTGGGACCACCGGCGCCGTCACTGAGCGAGCTGCGGGCCCGGCTGCGGCAGGCGCCGCGATGAGGGCCTTCGAGAACCAGGAGGAGGTGCTCGCGCTCATCGAGCGCGTGCGCGCCCGCAACCAGCACGACACGGCCCGGCTGGAGAGCTACCTCGCCGAGGCCGGCGCGCTGACCGGCGAGGGGTTCTCCGAGGACGGCAGCGTGCGCGCCGAGGTCGACGAGGACGGGCTGGTGTCCCGGCTCGACATCCCCGACTCGGCGCTGCGGCGCGGCGCCCATCTCGCCGAAATGATCATGGTGGCGATCCGGGAGGCGCAGGCCGACCGCGCGCTGCGACTGACCGAGCTGGGCCAGGGCATCAACGGCGAGCGGACCGCGGAACGGGTGCGGGACGCGATCCCGGAGCACACCCGGGACCGGATCGCGGAGCGCAGGAGAGGAGACGGCCGTGGCTGACGGCGTCATCGTCCCGACCGACAAGCTGACCGGCACGGCCCAGGTGCTCAAAGGGCTCAGCACCAGCGCCGACCAGATCAAGACCGCGATGGCCGCGGCCGACCCGCCGGGCGTGCTGTGGGGCGGGCTCGGACTGCTGTTCGTCGGCTACTACAACGGCAAGGCCGACGAGGTACGCGAGCACGTCGGCCTGATCGCCAAGGCGTTCGACTCCCAGCACGGCGCGATCACGGCGAACGCGGACGCGTACACCCAGCTCGACGAGGCGCTCAACGCGGCGTTCAAGCGCTTCCAGGACAAGCTCTCCGGGAGTGGGTCGTGACGGACGTCCCCACGCCGCAGCCCGGCCCGGCGCCCACACCCCCGCCACCGAAGCCGCGGGACACCACGGGCACGGACGCGTACATCAGCAACAACGACAAGCCGTCCAGCCCGTACGCGGCCGGGGTGATCGACACCGACCCGGGCTCGGTCATCCCGCTCGCCGACCCGGTCAAGAACGCCTACTCCGGTGTCACCCAGGGCGACTGGACGGACCTGTACTCCTCCGCCGCCGACCTCACCGGCAACGCGGTCTCGTTCGCCATCGACCCGCTGAACTGGCTGATCTCGGCCGGGCTGACCTTCCTGATCGACTTCATCCAGCCGCTGGAGGACCTGCTCAGCCTGGTCACCGGCAACGCCGAGCGGATGGAGCCGTACGCGGCGCAGTGGAAGCAGCTCGGCGAGGCGCTCGTGCCGCTGGCCGCCGCCGCCCGGCAGGCCGCGGACGACGACCTGATCGAGTGGCAGGGCAAGGACGCGGACGCCGCCAAGACCCGGCTGCACGAATTCGCGAACGCGGTCGAGGCGACCGGCGGCGAGGCCGCGTCGATCAGCGGTCTGCTCACGCTCTTCTCGAAGATCATGGGGGCGGCGCAGCAGATCATCATCGGCATCATCGCCACGTTGATCGAGTGGATGATCATCGAATGGGGCATCGCGATGGCGGCCGCGGTCCCCACCGCGGGCGCGTCCGTCGCGGCCGCCGGGGCCGCGACCGGCGTCCAGGCCACGATCGCCACCAGCCGCGCGGTCCGGATCATCGACAAGGTGGTCTCGCTGCTGCAGAAGATGGGCGCGGTCCTGGCGAAGGTGCTCCCCGCCGCACTGAAGGCCAAGGTCGGCCAGAGCGTCGTGCAGTTCACCGCGGAAGGCCTCGGCCACGCCGCGCCCGCCACGCTCTCCATGGTCGCCCGGATCGCCGGCGACGTGCTCTCCGACCCGCGCGGCTACGTCGGCCCGATCGGCAACAACGTCACCACCGGCGCCGCGAAGAACGCCACCGCCGACGGTACGGACATGTCCCCCGAGGAGATCGAGGCCGGATTGGACGTGACCCGGTGAGCAACCCGTTCGACGCGCCGAAACCGTTCCCCGGCACGCCCGTCCTGCCGTGGCCGGCCACCGCGCCGGCGCCCGCGCTGCCGCCCGGCACGGCCGGCATCGCGATCCGGGTCCGCCGCGGCGGGTTCGACTCACCGCACTTCCGCGCGGCCCGGGCGATCGGCGTGGACGACCGGCCGCTGTGGCACGGTCTCGACCGCGCGGTCGCGGTCGTCGAACCGGGCACGCACCTCGTCGAGGTCCGCGACGACACCGGCGCCGAGTCGATCCGGCGGGTCGAGGCGGTCGCGGGCGAGATCACCGAGTGGCACATGTGGAGCCCGGCCACGTACGGGCGGGTGCCCGGCATCCTGGTGCCCGCGGCCCAGGCACGGCGGCGGCCGGGACCGCACGCGTGGGGCATCGTCGCCGGCTTCGCCGCGATGGCGGTCGTGCCGCAGCTGCTCGGCGGGCTCGGCGGAGTGGTCGTGCTCATCGGCATGCTGGCGGCGTTCCCGCTCGCGCTGTTCGGGGTCGGCCGGATCAAGAAGGTGATCGACGACCGCTACCGGGTCGCGGTCTCCACCGCCGCCGAGGGCCGGACCGACCCGGCCGAGGCGGAGGACGGCATGTTCCTCGGTCACGCGGACGTGCCGCCCGGCGTCGCCGACACCACGCACGGCGTGCTGCTGCTCACCGCGGACACGACGCTGAAGTACTCCAAGGACGGCCGCGACATGATCCTGCGGCCCACCGTCGATCGCAACACCTGGATCCCCTGGCCACGCCTGACCATCGACGGCCGGTCCCGGCGCCTCGCCTGGCAGAACTGGGCCTACCGCCTCCCGCCGGGGCCGCACGAGCTGCTGGTCACGCCGCAGGCACCGGCCACGCCGGACAACGTGCCGGGCGTCGCGCCGCAGGTCACCGTCACGCCGGTCCGGGTGCCGGTCGACATCCGCGCCGGCGAGACGACCCGCCTGCACCTCACCGTCCACGCCACCGTCGCGGTCCGGTCCAACCCGCCGGCCCCGGTCCGCTCGACCTCGCTGACCGACTTCACCGCCACCGTCGAGGCCGGGCCGGCGTCCTGACCGGCCGCCCGGCGTCCGCGCACCGGCCCGCGCGATGCCGCGTCGCCGCCGGTACCGTCCCGGGAGCCGCACCGGCCCCGGGACGGCCGAGCGTTCCGGAGCTCTACGACGTACCGGCGGAGGAATGTGACCTGGTCACGACGTCGAGGGTGCGGGCGCGGGCGGCCGGGTCGCCGGACGGGATGAGCACGACGTCGGTGGCGCCGGCGTCGCGGAGCCGGTCGACGGCGGCCGCGATCACGGACTCGTCGCCCACGGCCACGGTGTCGGCGATGCCGGTCAGACCGGCCCGGCGCAGCGAGGCGGCGTAGGCCGGCAGCTCACCGGCGGCGCCGAAGTCACGGGCGATCCGTTCGCGGGCCGCGTCCGGGTCGGTGGTCAGCACCGTGACCAGGCTGACCACGATCCGGGCGCCGGGCGGCTGGCTGGGCACCAGGCGCTCGGCGACGATCTCCGGCGTGACCCAGGTCGCGACGACGCCGTCGGCCAGGTCGTGGGCGACACGGAGCATCTTCGGGCCGAGCGCGGCCAGCAGCACCGGCGGCGCGGGCGCGCTGATGTCGAGCGCGGTGTCGACCGTGACGAACTCACCGGTCAGCCGGGCCGGCTCGCCGTGCAGCAGCGGGCGGAGCGCCGTCAGGTACTCCCGGGTGTGCCGCAGCGGCGACGTGTAGGGCAGGCCGAGCGCGTGCTCGACGTACCAGGCGTGGCCGGGGCCGACGCCGAGCGTCAGGCCACCGCCGGCGGCCTGCAGCGTGAGCGCCTCCGACGCCATGGTCACCGGGTGCCGCGGGTAGGTGAGCACGACCGCGGTGCCGATCTCGGCGGGACGCTCGCGGAGCCCGGCCAGCAGCGTGAGCGGGTCCCAGCCACCGGCCATCTGGTTGGTCCAGAAGCTGTCCAGGCCGCGCCGGGCGGCGTCGGCCGCGGCGGCCACCGTGTCGGCGGGCGTCGCGGCGTACAGAAGGGCGGTTCCGATGCGCATACGACCATCCCAGCGGCTCGCGCCCGCGGAATCGATGGCCGACCTCGCTCCGCAGCGATCACTTTTTGTGATAGATGAGGTGGGTGGAACTGAAGGCGTTGCGCTACTTCGTGACCGTCGCCGAGGAGCTGCACTTCGGGCGCGCGGCCGAGCGGCTGCACATCGTGCAACCCGCGGTCAGTCAGCAGATCGCCCGGCTGGAACGCGAACTCGGCGTGCAACTGCTCGACCGCACGTCCCGGCGGGTCACGCTCACCCCGGCCGGTCGGCGCGTTCTCGACGCCGCCCGGGAGACGCTGGCCGCGGCCGCCCGGGTGCGGGTGGTGGCCGGCGAGCGGGCCGCGACGCTGCGGATCGGCGTCGAGTCGTGCGTCACCGACCGGCTCGACCGGGTGCTCACCCGGCTGCGCGACGGGCCGCGGCCGGCCGAGCCGGTGCTGATCGACCTGCCGGAACCGGCGCGGCTGGACGCGGTCCGCGACGGCGAACTCGACCTGGCGCTGGTGCGGGGCACCACCTCCCCGGCCGGTACGGCCGTCGTGCACACCTGGTCGGACCCGCTGCACGCGATCGTGGCCCGGGAACACCCGGCGGCCGGGCGGACCGGTGTCGACGTCCGGGACCTCGACCCGGACGGGCTGCTCCTGCCGGACCGCCGGCACGATCCGTCGCTGTTCGACGCGATCGTGGCCGCGCTGCCGGTCACCCCGTCCCGGCCGCCGGCCGGAGACCCGGTGCACGTGCTGTTCGCGGTCGGCGACGACCCCCGCGCCTGGACGGTGCTGCCGGCCGAGCGGGCCACCGGGGCCCGGTCGGCGCGGATCCGGCAGGTGCCACTGGACCCACCGGTCACCATCGCCGGGTACGTCGTCACCTCGCACGCCACCCCCGCGTCATGCGTGTCCTCGTTCGTCACGGCCTTCACCGACTGAGCCGCCGCCCCGCACGCCACACGGCCGTGGCCGGCCGATCGACCGGCCGGGCGCGTTCTGCCAGCAGCGCGACCGCGCCACGAACCGGCACGCCGGACGTGGGCCGGTGCTGCCGCTGTCGGTGGCCGGAGCGCGGTGTGGGCCGGCCTCGGTGGATGCGGTTGGTAGTCTGGCGCGGCAGGTCATGAGCGCCGGCGCGAAGCCCCGGCTCGCCGGCCGGCAACCCTCCGTCTCGCGGCCGGGATGCCCCGGGCGATGACCCGGTCCGGCACGGTCGTGCCGGGCAACCACCGCGACCGGAGGCCACCGTGCCGACCAGCACCTCCCGCCCGCGGATCGCCCTCCGCCCCGGCACCGCCGACGACGCCGCGTCGATCGGCGCGCTGCACGCGGACAGCTGGCGACGCCACTACCGCGGCGCCTACGCCGACTCCTATCTGGACGGTGAACTGGTCGCGGAGCGGCAGGCCGTCTGGTCTGCGCGGCTCGCCGACCCGGCCGGCACCGAGACGATCATCGCCTGCCGCGGCGAGGCCGAACCGATCGCCGGCTTCGCCCACGTCGTCCTCGACCACGATCCGGTCTGGGGCAGCCTGGTCGACAACCTGCACGTGTCCCACGATCTGCACCGCGCCGGCATCGGCCGGCGACTGCTGGCCGAGGCCGCACGGGCGGTGGTCCGGCGGGCGGCCACGGATCGCCTCCATCTGTGGGTGCTGGAGCAGAACGTGGCGGCGCAGCGCTTCTACCTGGCGCTCGGCGCGCAGAACGAGGGTCGCCACCCGGTCACCGCGGCCGGTGCGGGCCCGTCCCGGCTCGTCGGCACGCCGGCCAAGTTCCGGATGGCCTGGCCGGACGCGTCCACCCTGGCGGCACCCGGCGCGTGAGCCGGCCCGCGCAGCCGGATCCACACGCGGCCGGCCTCGCTGGACCACCCGCAGCCGGCCTCCCGCAACGACGCCACACGCGGCGGGCCTCGCACAGCCGCCTCGCGCAGCCGGACGCGGGCCGGCGGCGGCCCGACTGCCGGCCGGAACGCGGCGGAGCGCGGGTGGTCAGCCGCTGAGATCGAGGAGGACCGCGTCCTCGACCGTGACGCGGTAGGCGCCCTTGCCGCCGAGCTGGAACGTGACCTCGCCGCTCGCCCGGCTGGTCGCCGCCGCGGTGAAGGTGTAGCTCAGCCGGCAGGGCGTGGGCCCGACCGGCACGCTCTCCATCAGCGACTCCCGGTACGCCGGCGGGTCCTCGTCCTGGATGCGCAGCAGGATCTCCTCCCGGCGGTCGCTCTGCACGGTGAAGTCGAACCGGTACCGATGGCCCTTGATGATGGTGATGCCGCTGCGGATGCCGATCAGGTCGGACGGTGCGAGCGAGTCCGCGGGCACGCTGGCCACGAACCCGGTGTCGGTGGGCGCCAGGTCCAGGGCGGGCTTGTTCGGCCACCAGTTCGGCGACACCGTGTCCGGGCTGCCGGCCGGCCCCATCACCATCGCACCGGACGGCCGCGCCGCGCCGGACGGCAGGCAGACCGGGTCGGCCGGGTCCGGCACGTTCGCCGGGCCGGTGCGGTCCGGCGTACCCGCCGGGATCTCGGCCGCGCCGGCCCGCGGGTCGGCGAGGCGGGAGCCGGTCACGCCGACGATGACACCGGTCGCGAAGATCGCCGCCAGGGCCATCCACGCCGGGCCGGGCCGCAGGCGCCGCCACCACGACGGCCCGCCGGGTGCTCCGGGCGCCGCCGGGCCCGGAGCGGCCGCGTTCGCCGTCACCACGGTGCGCCGGCCGCCGGCGTCGCGCGCGACGAGGGCCGCGGCCGGGCGCGGGACCGGCAACCGGTCCGGTGCCCGCCGGTCGGCCTCGTGCGCGGCCGCCAGCAGCGCGTTCAGGTAGTCGACCGCCACCGTCAGCCGTTGCGCGTCGTCCGCGCCGAACGGCACGGCGGCGATGAGGTGCGAGGCCTTGGCGACCGCGACGACCGTCACCGGATCGGTGAGGTACCGCAGGTCGCCGGCCAGCACGCCGGCCACGCCGTCCTTGTCGACGGCCCGGCCGGGCGCCAGCCGGTGTGCGCGGATCACCTCGGCCAGGTGCCGCAACGACGCCGCGCGACGCCGGCGGCGGGGCGGCGGCGACCCGCGGGGCGGGGAGTAGGTGCCGTCCCGGCCGGCCCGGGCCGCCGCGGCGTTCACCGCCGAGGTGATCAGCTGCGCCGCGTCGTCGACCTGTTTCCACCACGGTGCTGCCTGTGCTGTCACGCCCACCCCCTGACATCGGCCGACATGATTGTATTTCACGCTCACCAGTCGCCCGGCGCACACCGGTCCGCCACCCGGGGCGGACCGCTCCGGCGGGGCGGACGCCGCCGGGACGGCGCCATGATCGATCATCGTGGCGTGGGGAGCGGCCCGCATCGGCACCGTTCCGGCCGCCGCGCCCTCCCGGACCACCGCCACGACCGGCCGCGATCCGGCCGGACGACCGCCGAGGAGGCCGACCGCATGCGCATGTCCAGCACCCCGTGCCGATTCCGCGGGCCGCGATGACGACCGGCCCGGCGGGCACGCACGCGGCGCGGCTCGCCGCCTGGGCGCGGACGCTGCCGGCGGCCGCCGGCCGCACCCGGGTGGTGGCGGTCGAGGGCCGGTCCGGGGCCGGGAAGACCGGGCTGGCCACGGCGCTCGCGGCCGAGCTGGCGGCGCCACTGGTCCGGATGGACGACCTCTACCCGGGCTGGGACGGGCTGCTCGGCGGCGTCCGGGTGCTGCGCGAGTGGATCCTCGCGCCGCTCGCCGCCGGGCGGCCGGCCCGGTGGCGCCGCTGGGACTGGGCCGCCGGCGCCTACCGGGACTGGGAGCCGCTGACGGCCGGCTCCGACCTGGTCGTCGAGGGAGTGGGCTGCGGGGCTCGCGCGCTCTCGGCGTACCGCAGCGGCCTGGTCTGGATCGAGGTTCCGGACGCGGAACGCAAGCGGCGGGCGCTGGCGCGCGACGGCGAGAGCTACGCCCCGCACTGGGACCGCTGGGCGCGCCAGGAGGAGGCGTTCTATGCGGCCGAGGAGGTCCGGGCGAACGCGGACGTGATCGTCGACAACGCCGGCGACCTCGGCTGACTTGCGGCGAGCCGGGTTCCGCGCGATGATTTGGGCGATCGCCCAAATTCGTGCGGGAGGAGGACCGGCGTGAACCAGACCCGCGCCCGGCTGTTGCGCGCCGCCGCCGAGCTGGTCGTCGAAACCGGCTGGGGCGGGGTCAGCACCCGCCTGGTCGCGCAGCGGGCCGGCGTGCCCGGCGGGGCCGTGCACTACCACTTCACCTCCGTCGACGCGCTGCTGCGCGAGTCGGTCGCACCCGCGCTGGCCGCGCTCACCGCCGGTCTCCGCGCCGGCCTGGCCGCCTCGCCCGGCCCCCGCGACGGCGTACGCCTGATGATCCGCGCGGTCACCGACGGGCCGGCCGACGGTCCCGGCGCGATCCTGATCGGCGAGGTCTTCCTGCGCTCCACCCGCGACCCGGTGCTGCGCGCGGACGTCGCGGCCGTGCTCGCCGCGCTCCGCGCCGACCTGGCCGGCTGGCTCGCCGGCCACGGCCTCGGCGATCGCGCGGCCCCGGTCGCGACCGTGCTCACCGCCACACTCGACGCGCTCGGCCTGCATCGCGCGCTCGACCCCGCGCTCGACCTGACCGGCGTCGAGGACACGCTGCTGGAGCTGATCCGGTGAGGCGCGCGACGATCTGCGGCGCCGGCATCGCCGGGCTGACGCTGGCCTGGTGGCTGACGCGCGACGGCTGGACGGTCACGCTCGTCGAACGCGCGCCCGGTCCGCGCGGCGAGGGCTACCTGATGGACTTCTTCGGCTCCGGATACGACGTGGCCGAACGGATGGGCCTGCTCCCCACGTTGACGGATCGTGCGAGCCCGGTCGACGAACTGGTCCACCTCTCCCCGTCCGGCCGCCGCACCGGCGGTCTCCGCTACGCCGCGATGACCGGCGTCCTCGGCGGCCGCGTGCTCAGCCTGCTCCGCGGCGACCTGGAGTCCGCGCTCCGCACCGTCCAGAAAACCCCGCCACGGTACGGCGTGAGCGTCGCCGCCGCGGTCCCGCGCGGTGACCGGGTGGACGTGGAGCTGACCGACGGCACCCGGCACACCGCGGACCTGCTCGTCGGCGCGGACGGCATCCACTCCCGCATCCGTGAGCTGGTCTTCGGCCCGGAGGCACGGTTCCTGCGCCCGCTCGGCTTCCGCACCGCGTCGTACCTGTTCGACGACCCGGACCTGGCCGCCTGGCTGGGCACCCGGTTCGCCGTGATCGCCGCCCCCGGGCGACAGGCCGGCGTCTACCCCACCGGTCGCGGCGGCCTGGCCGCGAGCCTGATCCACCGCACGCCGCCGGCCGCCCGCCGGATCGGCTCGTCCGGTACCGGTCCGCCGCTCGCCGCGTTGTTCGCCGGTCTCGGTGACACCGCCGCCCGCGTGCTGGCGCGCTGCCCGGCCGGACCCGGGCTGTACGACGACTGCGTCGCGCAGGTCGAGATGACCTCCTGGACCCGCGGCCCGGTCACGCTCGTCGGCGACGCCGGGTACGCGGTCTCCCTGATGGCCGGTCAGGGCGCCTCGCTGGCCATGGGCGGGGCCTGGCTGCTCGCGCACCACCTGGCCGCCCGCCCCGGCGACGTCCCCGCCGCGCTGTCGGCCTACCAGGCCGAGATGCTGCCGTTCACCCGCCGTAAACAGCTCAGCGGCCGCCGCGCCGCCGCCTGGATGGTCCCGTCCACCCGCCGGCGCCTGCGCCTGCGCGACCGGCTGATGTCCATCGGCGACCTTCCCGGCGGCGTCGCGCTGCTCCGGCCCCTGATGGCCACCACCGCCGCCGGCCTTCCCGCGCTCACCGCTGTGCCGCGAACAGGGAACATCCACGGCCACGAATAATCTTTACGCTGGTCGGAGGGCGGTTCACTGCACCGAACGGGGGCCCGGCCGTGGGATTCACCGTGGAACCACACGCGCTCGACGACTTCGCCACGCTGCTCGGCCGGGCGGGCGACGACGCGTCGGCCGTCCGGCAGTACCTCACCCGGTACGCCATCCCGGAGGACTGGCCGGGCGAGCTGAGCAGAATGATCGGGCCGGCCGCACGGGCGTCGATGGAGTCGGCGATCGAGGCCGTCCGGAAGGCGACCGACATCCTGTACGTCAGCGCGGAGGGCATGCGTCACGCCGCGAACTACTACCGGCAGACCGACGCCACCGCGGCCGCGCAGATGGACGCGACGCTGCCCGGCCGGGAACCGGGGCCCGCCACCGCGCAGGAGGGAAGGTGGGCCGCGACCGGGATCACCCCCACGTTCACCGACGTGCACGAGCCGCAGGGCCGGCTCACGCCCGTCGACGACGTCGAGTACACCCACTGGCTCGCCGATCTGGACCTGATCAGCCCGGCCCATCACATCATCGCCGTGTGGGAGCAGATCTCCGGCACCAACCCGCTCAACGACGCCCTCGACTTCATCGTCGGCGACTGGCAGTCGATCGCCAATGCCGGCCGGTCGCTGGAGAACGCGGCGAACGCGCTGGAGGATCTCGCGCTCAACCTGCAGGGCGGCGCGTCCGCGCTGCATCCCGCGTGGTGGCAGGGGCACGCCGGGGAGACCGCCTACCAGTTCTTCGCCCGCACCGCGCAGGCCGTGGTCGACCTCCTGGTGATGCCGATGCGGGAACTCGCCGCCCGGTTCGCGGAGATCTCGATGGGCGTCTACCACTACTCGGAGGCGACGAGCGGCTTCATCAAAGGCATGATCGACGGCGCCGTCGTGGTCGCGCTCGCCGCCGCCGGCGGAGCGGCCTCCGCCGCGACGGTCGTCGGACCGGTCTTCGCCGCCGGCGTGGTCGCGATCGAGGTGGCCCGGATCCTGGCGCTGATCAGCAGCGCGACACAGGCGCTCACCACGCTCTACGGTGTGGGGCAGCAGGTGCTGGGCGTCATCCGGAGCAGCGCCGCCGACCTCGACGGTGCGGCCCTGCCCGCGCCGTCCGGCGGCGGCTACGCCCACCCGCTCGCGGGATGACCGGAGAGGACGGATCGTCATGCACGACAGCGCGTACGAGCTGGCCGGTGACCGGCGGATGACGAAGGCGGTCCGGCTCCTGCTGGAGAAGCTCGCCGCCGGTACGGACGGCACGCTGAAGGAGATGGCCGAGGGCGTCCTGGCCGGCAACCTCGACCTCCGCGAGGCCGCGCACTCGTCGATCTACGGCGACGCACTGAGCGCCGCGACCGAGCCCGCGCTGCGCCGTTGTGCGGAGATGGACGAGGACGAGCGTCGCGCCCTCGTCCGCCGCACCGAGGCCGAACTGGAAGACCTGCTGGGCTAGGCGCCCGTACAGGTCTTCCGGCCCCGCCGGACGGGACCGTCACGCGCACACGCTCGACGCACCCGGCACGTTCTACGTCCTCGCGGACGGCCGCGCCCGCCCGCGCCTACCCCGTCACCCACCCGGTGGGCGGTCGTGCGGGTGATGCCACCGCCGTGGATGCGGCCGGTCAGCGGACGGGCTGGTCCACGCCGAAGAGGCCGGGGAGGCCGCCGGTGTGCAGGAAGACGACGCGGTCGCCGGCGCCGGCCGTGGCGGCGAGGCCGGCCATCGCCCGGCCGGTGTAGATCGGGTCGAGGAACAGTCCCTCCGTGCGGGCGGCCAGCCGCAGCGCGGCCCGCACCTCGTCGGTCACCGTGGCGTATCCGGCGCCGATCCGCTCCCGGTCGATGCGCAGCTCGCCCGGATCGGTGGGCAGCAGTGCCCGGACGGCGGCGCCCGGGTCGGGCAGCGCGCCGGTGTCGACGCCGGCGACCCGGCCCGCACCGAGGCCGAGCACCAGCCCGGCCATGGTGGCGCCGGAGCCGACCGCGACCACCACCCGGTCGAAGTCCGCCCGTGCGGTCAGTTCCCGGGCGCATTCGGCGTAGGCGTGCACGGACGTGGGTGACGAGCCGCCGAACGGGATCAGGTGCGCGCCCGGCCGGGTCGCGGCCTCGATCGCGGCGACGTCGCCGGGCGGCCGGTCACCGGCCCACACGATCTCCGCGCCGGCGAGCCGGTCCAGCAGCAGGTTGCCGCGCTCGACGGCCGGCCCGGCACCGGCCAGCACCAGTACGCAGCCCAGCCCGAGGCGGGCCGCCACGGCGGCGGTCGCGCGCGCGTGGTTGGACTGTGGCGCCCCGGTCGTCACGAGCGTGCGGGCGCCCGCCGCCAGCGCCTCCGCCGCGGTGACGCGCAGCTTGCGGGCCTTGTTGCCGCCGCCACCGGCCCCGATCAGGTCGTCGCGTTTGATCCACAGCCGTGCCAGCCCGAGCGATGCCGCCAGGCGCGGCGCGTCCTCCAGCGGCGTCGGGAACGTACCGAGATCCAGCGGCTCGATCATGACCCGAACTGTAGGCCCGCCCGGAGGTCCCCCGCGGCCGGGTCCTCCGGCTCTGCCGGGCCGGACCCGCGCGCCCGTAGCGTGAAGGGCGCTGGAGGTGGTTCTGATGAGGAACTGGCAGGTCGGGGACGTCATGACCAAGGATGTCGCGACGGTCACCGCGGACACGCCGTACCGGTCGATCGTGGATGTCCTGATGCGGCGCCGGGTGAGCGCGGTGCCGGTCGTGGACGAGCTGGGCCGCGTGGTCGGTGTGGTGTCCGAGACGGATCTGCTTCACAAGATCGAATTCGCCGGCACGGATCAGGCGCCGCGGCTGTTCGAGAGCCGCCGCAACCGCCGGGCCCGCGTCAAGGCCGACGCCGTGGTCGCCGCGGACCTGATGTCGACGCCGGCGAGCACCGCGCTGGCCACCACGTCGATCACCGCCGCCGCCCGCCGGATGGACGCCGGCCGGGTCAAGCGCCTTCCGGTCGTCGACGAGCTGGGCCGCATCATCGGCATCGTCACCCGCTCCGACCTGCTGAAGACCCACCTGCGCCCGGACGAGGCGATCCGCGTCGACATCGAGAGCGGCATCCTGCACCGGGTCCTGCTGCTCGAGCCCGGCACGATCACGGTGACGGTCACCGCGGGCACGGTCACGCTGGCCGGCACGGTCGACCGCCGCTCGTCCGCGGAGCTGGCGGTGCGGCTGACCCGCCAGGTGCCGGGCGTCGTCGAGGTCGCCGACGCCGTCACGTTCGAATTCGACGACACCGCGATCCTGTACCCCGCGTTCTGAACCGGCGCGCGGGACACGAACCCGGGCCGGCACACGAACCCGGCCCGGCACACGAACCCGGCCCGGTTCACGAGCCGGCCGGGTCCTTGGCCGTCCAGGCGGACATCTCGACGCGCACGGACTTGGTGCCCGCCGGGACGGCATCCGGCAGCTCGACCATTTTGATCATCACGAGGCTGCGGGCGGTGCGCAGGCACCAGACCTGGTCCTGGTAGACCCGGACCCAGTCGGAGGCGCCGGCCAGACCGTGGCAGCCGTCCGGGTCGTCGAGGTCGCCGCCCTCGCTGCGCGCGGCCGTCGTGCCGGTCTTCGGGCTGGGCACGAGATGGTAGGCCGGTATCGTGCCGGGCCGGCAGCCGGTGCGGTTCTGCCGCGGATCGTCCTGGTCGGGCGGCATCCGGCATTCGATGGTGAATCCCCGGTCGTCCTTCGGCGTGCTGTCCAGCGTCTCGTGATCGAAGCTGCGCTGCGGGATCTCCGACGTGTCCAGGAGCACGGTGAACGGCGCCACGCGCCGGACCGCGTCGAAGTGACGTGGACCGGTCCGCGTGAGTCCCCAGTACAGCACGCCCCCGGCGGTGAGCAGCAGCGCCAGGCCGCCGGCGAGCAGGAACCCCCGCGACCGGAGCGGCCCGCCGGCCCGATGCGGCCCACCGGCCCGGTGCGCGGCCGGCCGGCTCGCGCGCATCCGGTGGAGGCCGAACCCGGTGAGGATCGCACCGGCCACACCGGCGACCGCACCGATGATCGAGAAGATCTTCTCCGCTGTGTCCAGCGAGCTCATCCGGTCACCATAGAGCCGGTCGCGGTGCCGGTACGGTCGTCCGTTCGGCCCACCGGTTCCGTTCGGCACCGATCGGGCGACACCGCGCCGGTCCCGGCCGTGGGCCGGCGGCGCCGAAGCACGACAAGATCGACTGATACCGATGTCGGGGTCGGGCGTCTAGATTGAGGGTCCGACCTCAACCGTGGGGGTTCCGATGCCACAGCACGTGTCCCGGCGCACCCTTCTCCGCGCCACCGCGGCCGGCGGTCTGGTCACCGCCGTTCCCGCGCGCGTCCCGGTGCCGTCCGCCGTCCGGGAGCTGGAGGACCGGATCCGGGCCGGGATGGAGCGGTACGGTGTCGCCGGCGTCGGGGTCGGGCTGTGGTACCGCGGCCGGGAGTACGTCCGGGGTTTCGGCGTCACCCGCACCGACGCGCCCACGGCCGTGGACGGTGACACCGTCTTCCGCGTCGCCTCGACCACCAAGACGTTCACCGGCGCGGCCGTCATGCGGCTGGTCGAGCAGGGCCGGATCGACCTCGACCGTACGGTCCGCTCCTACCTCCCCGGGTTCCGCACCGCGGACGCCGCGGCCTCGGCGCGGGTCACGGTCCGGCAGGCGCTCAACCACACCGGCGGCTGGCTCGGCGACTTCTTCCTGGACACCGGCGACGACGCCGGCGCGCTGGCCCGTTACGTCGCCGCGATGGACCGCCTGCCGCAGCTCAACCCGCCCGGCCGGGTGTTCGCGTACAACAACGCGGCGCTGTCCCTGGCCGGACGACTGATCGAGGTGGTGACGCACCGGCCGTACGAGGAGGAGGTGCGCCGCGGCCTGCTGCACCCGCTCGGCCTGACCCGGTCGGCGTTCTCCGTGGACGACCTTCCCGGCGCCTCGGTCGCGCAGCCGCACGTCGTCGACCCGGCCACCGGCACGCTCGTGGTGTCGCCGGAGTCGTGGTGGCTCCCGCGGTCGCTGCACGCGGCCGGTGGGCTGATCTCCAGCGCGCGCGACCAGATCCGCTGGGCCCGGTTCCACCTGGGTGGCGGCGGCCGGGTGCTGAGCGGTCGCGCGATCCGCGCGATGCGGTCCCGGCCCGGCCCCGGCGGCACGCTCTTCGTCGAGCTGGACGGCGCCGGCGTCACCTGGATGCTGCGGCCGACGGCCGAGGGCCCCACGGTGGTGCAGCACGGCGGTGACTGGTCCGGGCAGCACAGCGGCTTCCTGATGGTGCCGGCCCGCGACGTCGCCCTCACCGTGCTCACCAACTCCGACGCCGGTCCGGCGCTGCTCGACGACTTGTTCGTCGGCGACTGGGCGCTGCGCCGTCTCGCCGGCGTCAGCAACATCCCGGCGCCGCCGCTCACGCTCACCGACGCCGAACTCGCGCCGTACCTGGGCCGCTACTCCGGCCAGCAGATCGACGTCGACGGCACCGTCTACACACAGGAGTTCGAGTTCGTCGCCGACCGGGGCCGGCTGGTGCTGATGGCCGGCGGCGCGGCGGTCGACGGTTTCGCGTTCTACCGCAAGGACTACGTCGTCGACCTGCCGTTGCGCGGCGGCACCGAGGAGGGCATCCGGGCGAACTTCGTCCGTGGCCCCGACGGTTCCGTCCGGTGGTTCCGCATCGGCGGCCGCCTCTACCGCCGCGGCGGGACCGCGGCGGCCACCGCCCGCGTCCGCCCCTTCAACCCGCGGCCCGCACTGTCCTGACCGGTGCCGGCGGAGGTGGGCCGTGCCGGGCCCGCCCCCGCCGGGGGCCGTCAGAACGCGGCCACGACCGCGCCCTTGTACTTCTGCGTGATGAAGTCCTTGACCTGCGGGGAGTGCAGGAGCTTCTCCAGCTTGACGATGCGCTCGTCGGTCTCGTCGCCGGTGCGGACCACGACCAGGTTGGCGTACGGGTTGTTCTCGCCGGTCTCCAGCGCGAGCGCGTCGGTGGCCGGGGACAGGCCGGTCTCGAGCGCGTAGTTGCCGTTGATCACGGAGATCGCGGTGTCCTCGAGGCTGCGCGGCAGCTGGGCGGCCTCCAGCGCCTCGAACCTGAGGTTCTTCGGGTTGCCGGTGATGTCCGCCTCGGTGGCCTTGACGCCCACGCCGTCCTTGAGCGTGATCAGGCCGTTGGTGGCGAGCAGGTTGAGCGCGCGGCCGGAGTTGGACGGGTCGTTCGGGATCGCGACCACGGCGCCGTCCGGGACCTCGGTGAGCGCCTTGACCGTCTTGGAGTAGACGCCGAGCGGCTCGATGTGCACCGGCGTGAGCGGCGTGAACCGGTAGCCCTTGGACGCGACCTCCTCCTCCAGGTACGGGACGTGCTGGAAGTAGTTCGCGTCCAGCTGCTCGTCCTGGAGCGCGGTGTTCGGCTGGACGTAGTCGTTGAACTCGACGATCTCGATCTTCAGGCCCTCGGCCGCGGCCAGCTCGTCGCTGACGTACTTGAGGATCTCGCCGTGCGGGACGGGGCTGACGCCGATCGTGAGCGTGTCGCTGCCGCTCTCCGAGCCGGAGTCGTTGCCGCAGGCGGCCACGCCGATCAGGAGCGAGGCGGCCGCGGTGAGCGCGACCAGGGTCCGACGCATGACAAACTGCCTTCCGTTGTACGGATATCTCTGGATGAAACCGCCCGGGGATGGCGGCGTGGGGCAGGCTCCGCGGTGAGCCGACGGCGGCGCGTCCCTCCGCGCGTTCGTCGCCCGCCGCACGCGCGGGAGGGACGGCGGTCCGGGAGACGGGCTACCGGTGGGAGAGGCGGCGCACCAGCAGGTCGCCGAGGCTCTGCACGGCCTGGACGAACAGCACCAGCACCACCACGGTCGCGATCATCATCTCGGTCTCGAAGCGCTGGTATCCGTACCGGATGGCCAGGTCTCCGAGTCCGCCGCCGCCCACGGTCCCGGCCATGGCGGAGTAACCGACCAGCGCGATGATCGTGATGGTCAGTCCGGCCGCCAGGCCGGGCCGCGCCTCGCGCAGCAGGACCTTGTGGACGACCTGCCACCGGGACGCGCCGGCCGCGATCGCGGCGTTGACGAGATCGCGCGGCACCTCGCGGATCGCGGTCTCCACGATCCGGGCGAAGAACGGGATCGCGCCGATGGTCAGCGGCACGATCGCGGCGTCCGTGCCGATCGTGGTGCCGACCACCGCGCGGGTGAACGGGATGACCGCGACCAGCAGGATGATGAACGGCAGCGACCGGCCGACGTTGACGATCAGGCCGAGCACCAGGTTGACCGGCGGCGCGGACAGCAGCCCGCCGCGCTCGGTCAGCACCAGCAGCACACCGATCAGCAGCCCGCCGAGCGCGGTGATCGCCGTGGAGACACCCACCATGTAGGCGGTCTCCCACAGCCCCTCACCGAGCAGCGGCCAGATGTCCTCCCAGGTCACGCCACGACTCCCGTCTTGTCAGCGCCGGCCACCTCGGTCGGGACGCCGGTCTCGCGCAGCCAGGTCAGAGCGGCGCGGTTGTCGTCGGCGGAGCCGGGCAGCGCCAGGCGCAGCCGCCCCGCGCGGGTCGCGGCCAGGTCCTCGACCGTGCCGCCGAGGATGCGCACGTCCACCTCGAAGCGCCGGGCCAGTTCCGCGATCAGCGGCCGGTCCGCGTGGTCGCCGCTGACCGTCACGTCGACCACGGTCTGTCCCGGCAGGTCCGGCACCGGTCCGAGGCGCAGCAGTTCCGCCGCGAGCTCCGAGCCGGGCCGGGCCAGGACCTCCGCGATCCGCCCGGACTCGGTGAACCGTCCGTCACGCATGATCGCGGCGGAGTGGCAGATCCGCTTCACCACGTCCATCTCGTGCGTGATCAGCAGGATGGTCAGGCCGAGCCGCTTGTTCAGGTCGGCCAGCAGCCCCAGGATCGAGTGCGTGGTCTCCGGGTCGAGCGCCGAGGTGGCCTCGTCGGAAAGCAGCACCTTGGGGTCGCCGGCCAGCGCCCGCGCGATGCCGACCCGCTGCTTCTGCCCGCCGGACAGCTGCGCCGGATACGCGCCCGCGCGACCCTCCAGCCCGACGAGCTCCAGCAGTTCCGCCACCCGTGCGGCCCGGGCCGCCCGCGGCACGCCGGTCACCTCGAGCGGGAACGCCACGTTCCCGGCCACGGTCCGCGAGCTGAGCAGCGCGAAGTGCTGGTGGATCATGCCGATGCGCTGCCGTTCCCGGCGCAACCGCCGCTCCGGCAGCGCGGTCAGCTCGACCCCGCCAACGGTGACGGTGCCGGAGTCGGGGCGCTCCAGCAGGTTCACGCTGCGCAGCAGCGTGCTCTTTCCGGCCCCGCTGCGCCCGAGCACGC